>CACMBZ010000001.1:0-172188 GCA_902612095.1 uncultured Pelagibacteraceae bacterium
TAGAAGTTTATTTAATGAGGACATATCATCTTCCTTGATCTTCAAGTATTAGATTTGTGATAACTTCCTCTAATCCTGTAGAATTTAATATTTGCTCTAGTTTGTAGAGTGTTAAATTTATGCGATGATCAGTCACTCTTCCCTGAGGAAAATTATAGGTCCTGATCCTTTCTGATCTATCACCTGAACCTATCTGTGATTTTCTTTTATCCGCTATATCCTCGTCCTGTTTTTTACGCTCGAAATCATACAATCTTGTTTTTAAAACCAGCATAGCTTTGGCTTTATTCTTATGTTGAGATTTTTCATCCTGTTGTTGTACGACAATACCAGATGGAAGATGAGTTATTCTAACCGCACTATCAGTCGTATTAACATGCTGCCCTCCTGCACCACTAGATCTAAATACATCAACTCTAATATCTTTATCGTCGATTTGAATATCTAGATCCTCAGCTTCAGGTAATACAACTACACTCGCTGCAGAAGTATGAACTCTTCCCTGAGACTCAGTTTCTGGAACTCTTTGAACTCGATGGACACCGGACTCGAACTTAAGTTTTGAATAAACACTGCTACCTGAGATTTTCGCAACTGCTTCTTTAATGCCTCCTTTTTCAGAGTCTGAAATGGAAATATATTCAATTTTCCAGCCCTGATTTTCAGCATAGCGTTGATACATACGCAAAAGATCATTAGCAAATAAAGCTGCTTCATCGCCACCAGTACCAGCTCTGACTTCTAGAATTACATTTTTTTTATCTAATGGATCTTTTGGGATCATTAATTCTTTCAAGACATTTTCAGCAGCTGATAATTTTTCTTTGACATTATTGATTTCAGATTTTGCTATTTCTATTAAATCAGCATCGTTACCGTTGATAACACTATTTAATTCTTCTAATTCTGACTGTTGAGCTAAATATAAATTAACTTGATCATATAAAGGTTTTAAATCAGCGTACTCTTTTGAAAGGGATACGTATTTATCTTTATCATTTACCGATTGATTTAATTCGTTTTCAAGATTTTTGTATTTATCTTGAATTTTTTCTAATTCTTCTTGCTTAATCATGAAGTGATTGAATCTTTTTCTCTACAAGATTAACAACGTGATCAACTATTTCGGGATTTTTTATTTTATGGTCAGCAACGCCTGATAAATAAATCATATTATTCCCCTTTCCACCGCCAGTTACCCCAATATCGCTATTTAATGCTTCTCCTGGGCCGTTTACAACACAGCCAATAATTGAGAGAGTTATAGGATCTTTGATATGTGACAATCGTCGTTCAAGCTCACGAACTGTATCAATTACTGGGAAAGCCTGTCTAGCACAAGAAGGGCAGGAAATAATTTTAATACCCCTAGAACCTAAATTTAAACTCTTCAATATTTCGTGACCTACTTTAATTTCCTCTACTGGATCTGCTGTTAATGACACTCTAATTGTATCTCCAATCCCTTGTGAGAGAAGATTGCCAATACTTATGGATGACTTAATTGAGCCCGATAAGTAAGTTCCTGCTTCTGTTAATCCAACGTGAAATGGATAATCACAAAGTTTTGCTAATTTTTCATAGGCTTCAATTGTAGTAAATACATCTGATGCTTTTACACTTATTTTAAAATTATCAAAATAATTGTCCTCAAGCAGACGTATATTTGCTATTGCGCTCTCGACTAAAGCATCAGCACAGGGTTCACTGTATTTTTTTAGAATTTTTTCATCAATGGAGCCTGCATTTACTCCTATGCGCATACAAATGTTATTTTGTTTAGCTGCATCAATAACCTCAATAATTTTATCTACTCCAATATTGCCAGGGTTTATTCTTAAGCAAGCAGCGCCCGCTTCAGCAGCTTCGATCGCACGCTTGTAGTGAAAGTGAATATCTGCAACGATTGGTACATCTACATTATTAATGATCTCTTTAAGAGATTTGGTAGACTCTTGGTCGGGGCAAGATACTCTAACGATATCTGCACCTTCAGATACTAAATCATTGATTTGTTTTACTGTTGCATTGACATCTGATGTAAGCGTATTTGTCATTGATTGCACAGAAATTTTTGCATCGCCACCAACTTCTACACTTCCAACCTTAATCTTCTTTGTAAGCCTGCGGATTATTTTGTTTTGAGAGTACTGACTCATAGTTATTTATAAATTAGGTAGATATTAAATATAATGAAAGAGTTGATTTGAAAACTTAAAAAATCTGTTTTCTACCTATCTCGCCTATAGAGCCTAAAAATTTTATTTGGCCGTTGTTCACTTTTATTGAAATGAGACCCATATTCCCCGAGGTTACAAATATTTCGTCATTTTTTGATACCTCAAGATTAAGCTCTTCACCCTCTTTGAAAACCTGACTAATTAATATTTCCTCTGTATTATCGACCTCTATCCAAACTTCATTGTCAAATAATATTGATAAACTTACAGTTTCCAAAAAATTTTGCTTATTGTCGGATAAGCTGGCAGATTGTTTAGAATTGCTTAAAGGTAGATTTAATTTTTCTGTATTTGTTTGATTAAAATTAAAAAATTTATTTTCAGCTAAATTATTTTCTAGATCATTTTGAGTTATTATTTCAGTATTATCTAATTTTAATTCAACAGATAAATTGTTATTTTTTAAAGAGTAATTAAAGCTTAAAATTATAACAACTAAAAATAATGGTAATAAAATTTGGAATTTAAAATTATTTATCAGCGATAAAGTAAAATTAGCCGTTGATGGATTGTTTGATAATTTAGAAGAATTTTCTATTGAAGAATGAGTAAAAGTAATTTTTTTTTCAGGAACCTCTACACCTAGGTGTTTTGCGTATAAAAAAAGTAGATGCTTTTGTGGAAATAAGTCCACTTCACTTTCATCAAGATCTTCAATTTTATAAATAACTTTTTTTGAAATTTTTGTCTCTTTACTTAAATCATCTACTGAACAGCCCCTTGCTACTCTCTGGTTCTTAATTTCTAATAGAAAATTTTGGTACATATGCCTTGAATTAATTAAACCTTAATCTAAAAAAAATAAACCAATCAATTCCCCAAAATGATTATTTCTTAAAGAATAGTAGTTAATATCAAGCATAGCCACTATATCTGGTCGAGCTGAAATACAGCATGTAGCGCATTTACAGCCTTTTCAGTTTTATCTTTATCTATTAAGACACTTATCTTTATTTCAGATGTTGAGATTACTTCAATATTGATTTTATTTTTGGATAAACATTCAAACATTTTTGCAGCTATACCTGGTTGATTTCTCATTCCTGATCCAATAATAGAAACTTTTGAGAGGTTTTTTTCGTTTAAAACTTTTGAAATCTTAAGTTTTTTTTGTAAATTTTCTAAAATTTTTAATGTTTTATCAAGATCTATCATTGGGATTGTAAAAGTAAGATTTGTCATTTTTCTCTCAATAAAATTATTCTGAACAATCATATCAACATTAACTGAATTCTCTGCAAGCTTATTAAAAATCTCTGCAGCAACTCCTGGTTTATCTTCCACATCAATAAGAGTTATTTTTGCCTCATCTTTAGAATAAGCAACTCCTGTTACGGCCCTATCATTTTCATTATTCACATCATTTGAAATTAACGTTCCTTTATCAGACGGACTGAATGTTGATCGAACGTATACGTCTACATCATTACTCATTGCAGATTCAACTGAAGCTGTTTGCAAAACTTTAGCCCCTTGTGAAGCCATTTCGATCATCTCTTCATAAGAAATTTTATCTAATCTTCTTACATTTTCTGTCATTCTGGGATCGGAGGTATAAACTCCATCAACATCAGTATAAATATCGCACCTTTCAGCTTTTATTGCTGAAGCAATGAATACTGCAGTGTTATCTGAACCTCCACGACCAATAGTCGTAATTCTACCCTCATTAGAAATACCCTGAAAACCAGCTACGACAGCTATCTTTTTGTTTTCAAAATCGTTAATGATTTTATCCGGTATCACTTTATCAATAAATGAGTTTCTATGCGAACCCCTAGTGATTATTGGGACTTGCCAACCAAGCCAAGATCTTGATGGTAGACCAATTTTTTTTAGAGCCAGTGACATTAATCCAGCTGTTACTTGCTCTCCTGAAGAAACAACAACATCATATTCACTATCATCATTATAATTTATCTTATCGACATGCTCTATTAGCTGATTAGTGGCTCCAGACATAGCTGAAACAACTACAACTATATTATTGCCTTTATCATATTCTGATTTGACAATATTAGCTGCGGATTCAATTAAATCAGTTGTAGCTACTGATGTTCCGCCAAATTTTAAAACTATAGTGGACATTTGACTTTTCGTTATTAAATTGTGTTACGTAATACTCTAAACAAAAAACAAGGATTACTTTAATACGATACTTTAATCAAGTATTAGTTAAATGATTGATTTATGGACATTTCTTCGATTGATAAAACTGAAATTGATAAGTTTAAAAACCTTGCCAAGGAATGGTGGAAACATGATGGCAAGTTTAAAACACTGCATAAATTTAATCCCATAAGACTGGAATATATAATCAATACAATTAAAGATCATTATGCAATAGACCAAGAAAATGAAGCGCCTTTAAAGGGATTATCAGTTTTGGATATTGGATGTGGTGGTGGACTAATGAGTGAACCATTAGCAAGGTTAGGTGCAGATGTAACCGGCATTGATGCTTTAGAGAAAAATTGTATCACTGCAAAAATTCATGCCGAAGAAAATAATTTAGATATTAATTATCTTAATACAACTGCTGAAAGTCTTAACAAAAATAAAAAGTATGACATCATTTTAAATTTGGAAGTAATAGAACATGTAAATAATCCAAAAAATTTTATTAAAGAATGTAGTGGCCTGGTATCTGATAATGGTATTATGTTTATAGCAACTATTAATAAATCTATCTTTTCGCTTATTTTTGCAAAATTTATGGCTGAATATGTATTAGGATTTCTTCCAAAAGGCACACATGATTGGAATAAATTTTTAACTCCTGAGGATATTTACTCTTTTTTTATTCAAAACAACTTTGATGTGATTAGTAATATAGGTGTAAATTATAATCCATTAAGAGACGAATGGTTTATGTCTAAAAGAATGGATGCAAATTTTATTGTTTCTGGAAAAAAAAATTAATTATCTTCTTTTATCCATGGAATAGAAGTTACCTCAATACCCTCATCACTTAGATCAGTAACTTCTTCTTTAGTTGCGTTGCCGTATACTGGCTTTTTATTAGATTTGCTATAGTGAATTTTTCTTGCTTCGTATGCAAACTGGTCTCCGACAAACTCAAAATTTTGTTTAACAAACTTATTTACTTCTTTTACTTTATTTCGAAAGTCTCTGAGTGCTTTTTCGTTTGGAGTGACGTTAGTTTTTTTTACGGATACATTTGGACTTGAAAGTTGTTTAGTAATATTTGTGGACCCACACGAAACACATTGAACAAGCTTTTTTTTGATTTGTGTTTCACATGACTTTGATGACCCAAACCAACCTTCAAATGAATGAGAACAGTCACTGCATTGTAAATTAAAAACGATCATAATAACTCTATATTGTAATTATATTGTTTATTTCAATATTTGTGTTCTGAAACTTGGCATATTAGCTCTAATTTTATGAAGCTCTTTAAAGTCCAAACTAGCCATTATAATTCCTTTTCCTGCCTTTTTTTCAGCCAATATCTCACCCCATGGGGATACAATTAGACTGTGTCCATAAGTATGGCGCTTTAATGAATTTTTTCCATATTGTGCAGGAGCTAAAACATAAGAACCATTTTCAATAGCTCGTGTTTTTACAAGATTATGCCAGTGGGCTTTACCAGTAGTGGTTGTGAATGCTGAAGGAATAGTAATTAACTTTGCCCCCATCATCACTTGTTTTCTATAAAGCTCAGGGAATCTTAAATCATAACAAATTGATAAACCAATTTTTCCCCAAGGAGTATTAGTAACCACAACTTTCTTGCCTGGTTTAAAGATTTTGGATTCTTTATAGCTTTCTTTTTTGGATATTTTCACATCAAACATATGAATTTTATCGTACTTGCATTGAATATTGCCTTTGCTGTTTATCAAATAGGAGCGATTATATAATTTGTTCTTATTATCTTTGATAACAATAGAGCCAAGCAATATCCATACTGATTTTTTCTTTGCAATTTTTGTAAATTCAATAAGAAATGGATCGTCCTTCTCCAGAAATACTGACCTTTTTAATTTTTGTCGATCTAATGAGATAATATTTGTAACTTCTGGTGTTGAAATTAAAAAGGCGCCTTTATCAATAGCTTTATTTGAAAGATCTATTGTCTCTTTTAAGTTTTTATAGATATCTGAACTTGATGTAAGCTGAAGACAGGCGGCTCTTAAATTATTTTTCATTCAAAATTTTATCAAGCGTGCCCGACATCTCAAGCTTATTTAATTCTTCAAATCCGCCAATATGCAGCTCTTTAAAAAAAATTTGTGGAACAGTTCTTTTTCCATTAGCTCTTTCTAACATAATTTCTCTTTGGGAGGGATCATCTTGAATGTTAATTTCTTGGTATTTAATTTGTTTTTTATCAAGAAGTTTTTTTGCTAAGTCGCAATATCCACAATTATAGGAGGAATAAATAATTATTTGGTCGCTCATAAATTTAGATCCTATTATCAAAGTAACTTATGATTTCAGAAATATTTTCAATAACTTTATCATCTTCCATATAAGTTTCACCTAATCGAACAACGATCATATCCTTAGATGGAATAATTAATATATATTGCCCGCCAAAACCTGCGGCATAGTAAGTATCCTTTGGAAGTCCACGTGTAAATGCTGGATGAGGCATCCAAAACTGATTGCTATACATTTGGTAGGAGTTTTTAGCTGGAATTCTTGTATCATCAATCCATTCTTTTGATACAATTCTCTCCCCATCCCATAATCCATCTCTTAAATATAAATATCCAAATCTTGCATAATCCCTTGCGTTTGCAAAAATTGAGCTGCCACCAATGAAAGTTCCAGAATTATCAAATTCGAAGATCGAATTTTTTATACCTATTTTATCAATAAGATTACTTTTTATGAAATCTAAATATTCAATTCCTTGAGCTTCAAGCCTTGTTTTTATTATTTGACTTATAATATTAGTTTCTCCAGTCGAGTAGTTGTATTTCATACCTGGTAGAGGAGTTTTTAGTTTCATGGATGATGCAAACTCAGCTTGATCAAATCTTCCCTGCCCAAATAACATCTCTAATGTGTCTGACCTTCCACCTAAATCATATTCCTCAACATAATCCAGCCCTGACTGCATATTAAGCATATGTCCTATGGAAATGTTTTTTCTATTGTCATCCCAGCTTGGTAAGAGATTTGTTTCGTCTTTTGATTGTATGAGTCCCCTATCAATCATCATTCCAGTCAATAGGCCAATATAGCTTTTTGCCATTGAATAAGAGACAAGTTTTGTATCTTTTGTAATAGGAGAATTGTAATTTTCATAAACAATACTTCCGTCTTGAATAATTAAAAGTGCATTCGTACGTCCCAATTCATCATAAGAGTCATCAGAAAAAGTATAATTAATAATTGTACTAAACTCTTCGTCATCAATTTCTATTAAATTTTCTGGCCATGTATTTGTTGGCCATTCGACTGTTTCATTATGTGGTAATTGATTAACTATAGCTAATGATGGATTGACCCAAATTAAAATAAAGGATAAACACGTTATAAATTTTATAATTTTATGCATAAAGTATCTCGATTTATTTATAACATATTAGTAATATTTACATCATTTTTTTTTATAAATACAAGTATTGCAAAGTCTGATGAAACCCTCATTGGATTGAATGCTTCAGCAAAGCACTATTGTGTTTGTTTCTTTATTTCAGAGATGAAAAGTGATTATTGTGATGAAGCATATGATCGTGTTATTGCTTCTTCAGTTTCAGACGATGAATTGTTCAGTCAAATTAAACTATTAGGTTACAATAAAGATGAGGGGAAAAAAGAAATTTCAATTGAATATGGAGATTATAAAATAGTCTCTGTTTTCACTGAGGAAACAGGTTGTTATTTTAAAAAATAATTAACAACTTTAGTATTTGCAGGCAATAATTTTGCTTTCTTCAATTCCTTTGCAGACACCCATCTTAAAAGCTCCCCTTCTTTACTTATAATTTTTCCTGTCCATTCAGTTACTTCGAATACATACATCATTAATAAAAATGAACGATACTGGTGCTTAAAAAATTCATAGTTTGATAATTTGTTTATATCTATTTTTATATTTAATTCTTCCTTTAGCTCCCTAAATAATGCAACTGCAAAATTTTCGTTATTTTTCAATTTTCCACCTGGAAACTCCCAAGAATTGATAAAAGAATCCTTTTGTTTTCTGCTCATCAAGAGAATTTCACCATTTTTATTTTTTATAATTGCGGAAGAGCAAAATACTACCTTCATGTCCTGTATGCTGCATTGATATCAACATATTTGTGAGAAAAGTCACATGTTTGTGTTTCATAAGAATAATTGCCTTGTCCAAGGTCAAGTTTTAGATCAATTTCTTTGCTTGCCATATATTTTTTTAATTTTTGTAAATTTAATTTTTTATACTCCGCTCCATTAGCAACAACTGTTTGCTTACCTATATAAATCTTAAGTTTTTTTGGGTCTATTTTTTCATATGTTTTACCAATCGCCATTACAATTCTCCCCCAATTTGGATCATTTCCGTAAAAAGCTGTTTTTACAAGTGGGGAGTTTGCGACTGCCTTAGCAATTCTTTTTGCCTGCGGTGAATTTTTGGCACTTTCAACTTTTATGTTTATCAATTTTGTTGCACCTTCACCATCTCGTACAATTTGTTCCGCTAAATATTTAACGACAGGAAGTAAAGAGTTTTTTATTTTTGATATTCTCTTATCTTTTATTGATGAAATTTTATTTTTAAATGAAACACTATTAGTGCTAGTCATAATTACAGTATCATTCGTAGATTCATCTCCATCAACAGTTATTTGATTGAATGACTTATCTACAAGATCTTTTAATAATTTCTGTAAAATATTTTGAGGTATTAAACAATCTATAAAAATAAATCCCAACATTGTTGCCATGTTTGGCTCTATCATTCCAGACCCTTTCGCAATCCCTGTGATTGTGATTGTTTTATTTTCAATCATTGTTTTTACAGAAATTGCTTTTGGAAAAGTATCGGTTGTCATAATTGATTGAGCTGCTTGTAACCAATTATTAGTTTTTGATTTATCTTTTTTTAATGTATTTAATATTTTATTTTCAGGAAATTTTTCTCCAATAACACCTGTAGATGCAAAAAATACCTTCTTAACTGAGACTTTGAATTTATTAGAAACAAAGTTACTTATTTTCGTTAACGCATTAATACCTGCCTGGCCTGTAAAAGTGTTTGCATTTCCTGAATTAACAATCAATGCTTCTATTTCTTTATTTTTTAAATTTTTTTCGTTCCAGTCCAGTGTGCATGATCTTAATGAGGACTTTGTAAAAACTTCAGCAACTGAAGTTTTATTTTTGAAAAGAAATAAAGCTAAATCCAGTCTTTTCTTATTGTATAAGCCTGCAGAATATACATACAAATCAATGCCTTTAATCTGTTTTATTTTTCCAATATTTTTTGGCGCTAAAGGTGATTTTTTTAACATTTTTCAAACAATCAAATATGAGTGATTTAAGTAATTTTATCTTAATTGGTGTTAGTATTTAAGGTATAAATGCTTGCAATTAAATAGAAAATACAAATATCTACTCAAATGTTAAAAGTTAACTCATTTTTTAATACAATTTTTAGCCGAAGCGAAAAGAAGAAATTAGCTGAATTTCAGCGTGCTGTGCAATTAATTAATGATTTAGAGCCTGAAATTGAAAAGCTATCTCAAGATATGCTGCTTAAAAGAATTTCAGAGATTAAATCTGAAATATCAAATGGAAAAAAAATTGATGACTATTTAGTAGAGTCTTTTGCAATGGTGCGTGAGGCTTCCAAAAGAACACTTGGTCAAAGACATTTTGATGTTCAATTGATTGGTGGCATGGTTTTACACAATGGTGGAATTTCAGAGATGAAGACTGGTGAAGGAAAAACACTTGTTTCTACATTAGCTGCGTTTCTAAATTCTCTATCTGGAAAAGGTGTTCATATAGTTACAGTAAATGATTATCTTGCAAGGCGAGATGCAGAATGGATGGGTTCTATATTTAATTATTTAGGTCTATCTGTTGGATGTCTAACTAACGATACAGAGGGACGTGAAAAAAGAAAAGAACAATATGCCTGTGACATTACTTACGGAACCAATAATGAATTTGGCTTTGATTATTTAAGAGATAATTTACGTGTATTAAAACAGAATATTGTTCAACGAGATCATAACTTTTGTATTGTTGATGAGGTTGATAGTATATTGATAGATGAATCTAGAACACCGCTTGTAATTTCAGGCGCTATAGAAGATAAAACAACTCTTTATAATTCAATTAATAAAATAATCCCTTTTCTAAATGATGATGATTTTGAAATAGATGAAAAAACAAAAACAGCAAATTTAACAGATGCAGGAAATGATAAAGCTGAAAAAATATTAAAAGAAAGAAATATTATATCTGAAGGGACTTTATATGACATTTCTAATGTCGCGGTGGTACACCATATAAATCAAGCATTAAGAGCAAACAAACTATTTGAAAAAGATAGGGACTATATTGTTAAATCAGGAAGTGTAGTAATTGTTGATGAATTTACAGGCAGGACGATGGAAGGTAGAAGATATGGGGATGGGCTACATCAAGCAATAGAAGCAAAAGAAAATGTTAAAGTTCAAAATGAAAGCCAAACATTAGCTTCAATAACCTATCAAAATTATTTTAGACTATATAATAAAATATCTGGTATGACGGGAACTGCGCTCACTGAAGCAGAGGAATTTGGTGACATTTATAATTTGTCTGTTTTCGAAATACCTACAAATATTCCAGTTTCACGAATTGATAATGAAGATGAAATCTATAGAACAGCCGAGGAAAAATATGATGCTATTATTGAGCAAATTAAAATATGTAATGAAAAAAGCCAGCCCGTCTTAGTTGGGACAACAAGTATTGATAAATCTGAGAAAATTTCAAAAAAACTCAGAAATAATAAAATTAAACATGAGGTACTAAACGCTAAACATCACGAGCAAGAGGCAAAGATTATTGCTAATGCCGGTGAACCAGGTGCTGTTACAATTGCAACAAATATGGCAGGAAGAGGAACTGATATTCAACTTGGCGGTAATTTCGAATTTAATTCAAGCACAAAGAATGGCCAGGAAAATTTAGAAGGACTTAAAGACACAATTACTCAAAAAAAAGATGAAGTGATTAAAGCTGGAGGTCTCTTTGTAATTGGAAGTGAAAGACATGAAAGTAGAAGAATAGACAATCAGTTAAGAGGAAGGTCTGGTCGTCAAGGTGATCCTGGGGAAACAAAGTTCTTTATAAGTTTAGAAGATGATTTAATGAGAATTTTTGGATCAGAAAAAATAGATAGTGTTTTAAAAAGCCTTGGCTTGAAAGAAGGTGAGTCAATTAAGCATGCATGGATTTCAAAAGCACTTGAGAGGGCGCAAAAAAAAGTAGAAGGAAGAAATTTTGATATAAGAAAAACTCTGTTAAAGTTTGATGACGTCTTAAATGATCAACGTAAAACGATATTTGAACAAAGACTTGAGTTAATGAATGCGGATAATATTTCAGAAATTGCAAATGAAATGCAATACGACGTTGCTGACGAAATTGTTGAACGTTACTGCCCAGAAAAATCTTATGCTGATCAATGGAACTTACAAGACCTTCAAGATGAGATAAATCTATACTTTTCAAAAAAAATTGATGTAAATTTAGAAAACTCAGAAGGTGATATTAATCAGCAATATATTAAGGATAAAGTTTACACACTAATAAATGAAAATACCGTAAACAGAAAAGGTAATCATTCAGAAGAAGAGGTTAATTCTGCAGAACGAATGGTTATGCTTAAAATTTTGGATGATAAATGGAAAGATCATATTAATAACCTTGAACAACTTAGGTCAACTATTGGTTTAAGAGGGTACGGTCAAAGAGATCCCCTAAATGAATATAAAAATGAAGCGTTTGGATTATTTGAGGAACTAATAAATAATTTAAAAATTGATGTTTCTAAAATCTTTTCAAGAATGAGATTAAGAGAAAAACAAAACCAAACTTTAAATGAAAATAGTGTGTCTGAAAAAATTAACCAATCCGCTATAAAGACAAAAAAGATATCAAGAAATGCCCCTTGCCCTTGCGGTTCAGGTAAAAAGTATAAACATTGCTGTGGTAAAATTAATTAAATAAATAAGTTAGTATGCCGGTAAACAACATGGCAAGTATAGCTCCTAAAACAATTCTTCCTAAAAAACTATTATAAAATCTTTTTTTATTGCCAGATTTCCCAAACTTTTCATCAAGAACAGTATTAGCTGCTGTGGTTTTTTCACTAAATAATCCCGACCTTCCTATTTGAAGATATCTTTCTTGTCTTGCATGTTTTAAATCATTTCCATGTTGATTTGAGAGCAAATTTAAATATTTCTCAATTTCATCTCCAACAGACTCAATCGCCCGATGAGGATTTCTATGTGCGCCACCTGTAGGCTCTTTAACAATTTCATCAATTACATCAATTTTTAACATATCTTCTGCTGTAAGCTTAAGGGCTGATGCCGCCTCAACAGTTTTTGTATTATCTTTCCATAAAATTGATGAACAGCCCTCTGGAGAAATTACTGAATATATGGAGTTTTCCAACATAAGGACTGTATTTCCTGTACCAATAGCGACTGCACCGCCTGATCCTCCTTCACCAATTATTATTGCTATAATAGGAACACCTAATGATAAACAACACTCAGTTGTTTTTGCTATTGCTTCAGACTGTCCTCGCTGTTCAGCTCCTACTCCAGGGTAAGCGCCAGGGGTGTCTACGAAGGAAATTACTGGAATGTCAAAATCCTCTGCAAGTTTCATTAATCTTTGAGCTTTTCTGTATCCCTCAGGCCTAGGCATTCCAAAATTATGTTCAATTCTTGATGTTGTATCGTGTCCCTTTTCATGACCAAGGACTAATACTGTTTTACCTCTAAATTTTCCAAACCCCCCAAGAATGGCTTTATCTTCTGAAAAAAAACGATCACCTGATAATGGGAAAAAATCCTCAATTAGATTTTGAATATATTCTCTAGTTTTTGGTCGTTGAGGATGTCTTGCAACAAGTGTCCTTTGCCAAGGTGATATTGAAGAATATATCTTTCTATAAGTTTCATTTATTTGTTCTTCAACTTGCGTAATTTCCTCAAGAAGATTATCTGATGGAGCATTATCATTTAAGCTTTTGAGCTCATGAACCTTATTGTCAAGTTGTTCGATGGGCTTTTCAAACTCAAGATAGGTGTTCATTTAATAATAAATTATTTACTTAGAGTTTCTATTAATTTTGTTTGTTCGATAATTTGCTCGGCTTGCCTTATTGAAGCGGCGTCTATTAATTTTCCATTTAGTGTAGCAGCGCCTGCGCCTGACTCCTGTGCTTTTTTCATCGCTTCAAGAATATCTCTGGCTTTTTGTACTTCTTTTTCCGGTAGTGTGAATACCTCATTTGCAAGATCTACCTGACTAGGATGAATTGCCCATTTTCCCTCGCATCCAAGAATTGCTGTTCTTCTTGCGTGAGACTTAAAACCATCTGGATCTGAAAAATCCCCAAAAGGACCGTCAATAATCCTAACACCATGAGCCCTTCCAATAGTTGTCATTTTTGATATTGGATAGTGCCACATATCATTCCAGTGAGTTTTTCTCTCTCCATCAATTTCATCAGTTAATATTGAATAGTCTTGATTAGATCCGCCGATATTTGTTGTTCGCATTCTAACTGATGCCGCATAATCAGCATAACCAAAATGGAGAGATTCAATTCTTTTACTCCCATTTAAGATCTTATCTAGGTTTGTTATTCCCATTGATGTTTCAACTATAAGTTCAAAGCCTATTTTCTTTTGTCTTTGAGTTTTATCTTCTATTTGCGTCACTAACATATCAATCGCATAAACATCCTCTGGAACACCAACTTTTGGTATCATGATTAAATCTAATCGCTCACCACCATTTTCCATTAAGTCAACAACATCTCTGTAACAATAATGAGTATCCAATCCATTAATTCTTACTGAAATAGTTTTTTTCCCAAAATCATGATTGTTTAGTGCTTTGATTACATTTTCTTTTGCTTGTTCCTTATCTTGCGGTGCCACAGCATCCTCAAGATCTAAACAGATTATATCTGCATTGCTTGCTGAAGCTTTCTCAAACAAATCTGGCTTTGACCCTGGAACAAATAACTGAGATCTATTTATTCTTATAGTGTTAGAGGGTACGGGCGTGAAACTCATTTTGTTGGTTTATCATCATAAAATCCTCTTTTCAAGGACAACTTGAATTACAATTATTCTTTGAATACCTTGGATAATGGGTGATTATCTTCCACCGTACTTTTTAATCTATCGCTAAGAACATGAGTATAAATTTGTGTTGTAGATATATCTGAATGCCCAAGTAGCATTTGTAGTGATCTCAAATCCATTCCATTAGCAAGTAGATGCGATGCAAAAGCATGTCTTAGCTTGTGGGGGCTAACGTATTTTGCATCGATATTCGCTTCTTTGCACAATACTTTTAAAAGTTGATGAAATCTTTGTCTTGAAATATGACCAAGCTTTGAATTTCTTGAAGGAAAAAGCCATTTGTCTTCATTTTTATCTGCATTTAAAAATTCTACTCTTACTTTTAGATACTTTTCTATTGTGGATAAAGTGTTTTGATCAACGGGCACAAGTCTTTCTTTATTTCCTTTACCTGTAACAAAAATAAAATTTTCTTTTTCATATAAAGATGACAATTTTAATCCAACTAGCTCAGAAACTCTTATTCCTGTTGCATATAATATTTCTATCATAGTGAATAGTCTCAACCCTTTAATAGAGTCATCATTTTTAGCTGTCTCTAATAGCCTATCTACCTGATCGTTTGTTAAAAAAATCGGTAGCTTAGAGTTTTTTTTGGGTATTGATATTTGCGAGAACGGATTATCTTTCAGTATATTTTCGGTAACTAAAAAATCAAAAAAGTGTCCTAACGAAGATAATTTCCTGAGGATTGTTGACCTCTCAAATCCTAAATCGTTCATCATTGAAATGTATTTTTCAATTGATTTTCTTGAAAATATTAGTTCAGATGATTTGCTTGTTGTTTGTCTTTCTAAAAACTGATTTATATCGCTTTTATAAGACTCAATCGTATTTTTACTTAAACCTTTCTCAGATATCAGTGATTCCAAGAAGTTCTCAATAATAGATTTTTCTATTTTCGGCACTATAAATTGTACGTTGAAAAATACTCTAATATATAGTCTTGTGCGTAAGCTTTATTAATCTCGAACAATGAATCTATTATAAGAAAAATCGAAAACTCGTCATTCTCATTAAAATTATCATCTCCATGCAATATGTTTAGTAAAATTATTTTCTCACCTAATTGATTTTCAAGAGACTCAAAATAATTATGAAGTTTTATATTTGCAGTTATTGAGGAGACTTTATTTAATTCATTTGGAGTTTTCCAATAACTAATTTTTTTTGAATTTGTAATAAGTTCGTAATACTTAACTATAATATTCTTCTGCCTATCGGAAAAACCTTCATAGTCAATTAATTGATTTAAGTTAGTCTCTTTTATTGCTTTACCGTTCGCCAATGAAAGATAAAACTTAGCTTTAGAAAGCTCTAATGTGTTTGAATTGAGATTCAATTGACTCACCCACTCATTACATTTTTCTGGGTCATCATTTAGTATAAAGACCAGGCAAATACCCGATGCATTATCGATATAATCTGGTTTTGGCTGAACTATTTTTATTTTATCATAAATCATTAAAGACGCTGTATCCAACATACCATGCGCACTAAATAAACTAACATATTTGGGTATTTTATTTACTAATTCAGCCTGAGATGAAGTTTTTCTTATATCTTTAAAGATTTTAATTCGCTCTAATAAAGCTAAATTATCCTCACCAGCGTCCTTAGTGTTACTCAGATCAAAGGACTGGTAAATCTCTGCAAGGTATTTGTGTTCAACCAAGCCTTTTTTGACAAGTTCTTCAGCAATTGAAATTTTTTTAAGGTTGTTCTTCTTATAATTTAAAAAGTAGAACAATTTAAATTTTATGGGTGAATTTATGGAAATATATTTATCAATATCGACATTGTATTTTTGTAATAAATTTAAATTAATTAGATTTATTTCTTTGAGATTTTCAGCTTTAATTTCATCACTGTAAATAATTTCAGATAATAAAGATAAATACTCTTCATTGTAAGAATTATTATCATCTCGCATTAAAGAGATATTTAGATCAAGAGTTAGTTTATTAGCTGACATTGCATTGCAAAATGATGCAAAATATAAATCACTTAATCTTTCTGATATTAAATTAGAGTTGCTATTACAAATTCTTTTGTATTGATTATAGATAAGTAAATTATCTATCATTCCATCACTTAAAATATCGTTTATTTCATCACTATTTAGTAAGCTAAATAATTGAGATATATTTTTATAATAACCTCTTGAGATTAAAAAATCTGATTTAAGATTTAAAAAAGATAATGAGTCACTATTTGATTTATCGGGTGGAGCTGCTGTAGTTAAGATTACATTTTTTACTAGGTTCGTAAGAGTTGAACTAGTACTTTCTACAGGAGCTGTATTAATTAAATATGCTATATCCTCTATATTAGACCCATCCCATAAATTAGCTTCAAATCCGCCATTAGTTGGATCATATAAACCTATAGCATCGGCTTTAGTGAATAGAAAATTTTCCTGTTTTACGGTTTGATTAGTTAAGTTTACTGCTTCCTGCGTATTTGATTTTTCAACAGAGCTTTCAATTTCGCTTATAACACTGTTCTCTTGCCAAATTTCATATGGCTCTTGACTCAAATTGCTTTCCGCCAAAACATCAATATTAATGAAAAATGAGCTTATAAGAGATAAACTAATGATATATAATGTTACTTTATTACGAATGCTTTTATCAAACATATTAATTTCTTTTAACAGAATATTTTAAAACTGTGAAATTTATTCACATTTAATAATGTCAAAAAAAAGACTCTCTCAAACAAAAAAAAATATAGTTTTTCTAGGCCATATGGGCTCTGGTAAATCAACTATTGGCAGAGGTTTATCAAAAAAACTAGGCTTAGATTTTTATGACACGGATAAAGAAATTGAAAAAGAAATGGGTCAAAAAATTGCAAAAATTTTTGATGAAAGCGGTGAAAGTATCTTCAGAAATATTGAGAGAAAAATTACTTTAAAATTACTAGATAAAAAAAACTCTATTATTGCACTAGGCGGAGGTGGCTTTGAAGATTTAAAAATAAGAAAGTTAATATTGAATAAATGTAATTCAATATGGCTAAAATGTGATTTGAATATTTTAGAAAAAAGATGTAGAGTGTCAAAAAAAAGGCCCCTTTTATCAAATAAAAATATAAAAGCAGAATTTGAAAGATTAAATAAAATTAGGCAGAAAAATTACTCAAAAGCTAAATTCACAATCGATGTGAGCAAAAAAAATAAATATCAAATAATTAAAGAAATTACCGAAGCTTTAAAAATCTAATAATGAAAAAAACTTTAGAGGTAAAGACCGGAACAGACGAATATAAGATATTAATTGGTGATAATATTTTATTGAGCTCAGGCTCATTAATAAAAAAGAAATTAATAAATCCACGAGTTTTTATAATTACTAATAAATTAATCTATAAGCTTTACGGAAAAAAATTAGAGAACTCACTAAAAAAAAATAAAATAAGTTTTAACAAGATAATAATTAATGATGGTGAGAAATACAAAAATATTAAAACTATCAATTTAATTACGTCTAAACTTCTCAAATATAAGGTTGATAGGAATGATACTTTAATTGCTTTTGGTGGAGGTGTTATTGGCGATATTGTTGGTTTTACAGCAAGTATCACATTAAGGGGTATTAATTTTATTCAGATACCTACAACATTATTATCGCAAGTCGACTCTGCAGTAGGAGGCAAAACAGGAGTCAATACTAAAGAAGGCAAAAATCTGATAGGTACTTTTTACCAACCTAAATTAGTGATTTCGGATGTTTCACTATTAAAATCTCTTCCAAAAAGGGAGATTTTATCTGGCTATGCTGAAATAATTAAGTATGGACTTATTATGGATAAAAGATTCCTTAATTGGCTTTTAGATAATGAGTCGAAGCTTATGACATTTAACAAAAAATATTTAATTGAGGCTGTTTTCCACTCTTGCAAAAATAAAGCAATAATTGTAAGAAAAGATGAAAAAGAAAAAAATATAAGAGCAATACTTAATTTAGGCCATACTTTCGGACATGCTATTGAAGCAATAAATAATTACCAAAAATCATTAACACATGGAGAAGCTGTATCTATTGGCATCTTGATGGCTCTAGATATGTCTTCACTTCAAGGGAATAGTTTAAATAAAAATATAAATAAAATAAAAGATCATTTTCAAAAATTAAAAATGAAAACAAAAATACCTGACAATATTAAAAGAAAGACATCACTTAAAAAATTTAAAGAGACAATGAATTCTGATAAAAAAGTAAAAAATAATCATATAAATCTGATTCTTTTAAGGAATTTAGGTAAAGCTTATTTAGCCAATCGATATTCAAATAGAAAATTAGACAGAGTGATAAATAATTATATAAATTAGATGATATTTGAAATTATCGTATTATTTTTAGCCATAATAGTTCTTTTAGCATTTTCTGCGTTTTTCTCTGGTTCAGAAACAGCGCTAACAGCAAGTACGCGAAGTAGATTAACTGGCCTTGGCATGAAGGGTAAAAAGAATTCTAATGTTGCAATAGATTTATTGAATAAGAAAGAAGCCTTAATTGGAGCGATTTTACTTGGTAATAATTTAGTCAATATTCTTGCTTCAGCTTTAGCTACGAGTTTATTAATCAAAATTTTTGGGAATACAGGTGTTGCTTATGCCGTAATCATAATGACAGCATTAATTGTGATTTTTGCAGAAATTCTTCCTAAAAGCTATGCTATTGCGAATGCAGAAAAAATGGCACTATTAGTAAGTCCATTTTTAAAACCATTTGTAACTATTTTAGCACCCATTACATGGCTGATGGAAAAAATCGTTTTTACTATTTTAAATATAATTGGAATTAAACATGACCAGAACGCAAGAAGTTTATCTGTAGCTGATGAAATTAGGGGAACTGTAGATCTACATCATAAAGAAGGTAGATTGTTTAAAATGGATAAAGACATGGTGACTGGAATTTTAGATTTATCAGAAACAACTGTTGAGGATATCATGGTGCACAGAAGCAACATCTTTATGGTCAATATTGATGAAGATCCTGAAAAAATAATAAACCAAGTTGTTGAAAGTCCTTATACAAGAATACCTGTATGGAAAGACAACAATGAAAATATTATTGGCTTGGTGCATGCAAAAAATCTATTGAGGAAGCTAAATGAACTTAAATCTGTAAAAATTTCAAGAGAGGATATAAAAAAATCATTAATTAAAACTTGGTTTGTACCAGAAACTACGCCTCTAAAAAATCAATTACAAATGCACCTAAACAGAAAAATTAAATTAGCCATGGTGGTTGATGAATACGGTGTGTTAAATGGAATGATAAGTCTTGAAGATATTATTGAAGAGATTGTTGGAGAAATCAGCGATGAACATGATATCGATTTAGCGGATATCGTGAGAAATAAAGATGGCTCAATTAAAGTTCAGGGATCTACAGAAATAAGAAACATTAATAGAAGTTTTGGTTGGGACCTACCTGATGAAGATGCAAATACTATTTCTGGTTTAATAATAAATGAGTCAAGGTCCTTTCCTAAAGCTGGGCAAGTTTTTCAATTTTATGGATTTAAATTCGAAATAATTGAAACGAAAAGAAATTTGATTTCGCAAGTCAAAATTGCATCACTTAATTAAATCATATTCTGACTTTATATAGAGTTTTAATCTTATTGAGTGTATCTCTGTCAGTATTTCTTCTTTAAGTATGTTATGAACAATCCTCTCTCTTTCAACTCTTGAATGTCCATTAAAAGACTCTGAAACAATAATGATTTTAATATGTGAAGTATCTTTGTTATCACCTTCATAATGATTTTTGTGTTGATCAGAAAAGTTTATAATTTTAAAAAAAGACGGGTTAAGATTGTCATTAATTTTCTTATCTATAGATTCTTCTAGAGTCATGTATATTAATCTAATCTAACATATGAAAAGACAATATGAAAAAAAGAAAATGTCATTTTAAAGGTTGCGAAGAAATAGGAGAATATCGCGCTCCATCTTCCCCAAAAGATCTAGGAAAATACATTTGGTTCTGTCTAAAACACATAAAAGAATATAACAAAAAATGGAATTATTTTTCAGATATGACAGCCGATGAAATTGAGGCATTTATCGAAAATGACATAATTGGCCATAGAAAAACTAAGCAAATAGGATCAAATGATACGAGTTATTTCGAAAAAATATCTAAAATTTCAGAGAGAATGTTTCAGGGGATGAATAATCTTGAAAATACGCTCGTACATCCTAGTTATTATAGTTCTAAGTATTTAAATGCTCTTGCAACTTTAGGGGTTGATAACAAGGAAAGTTCACTCAATGAAATCAAGTCCAAATTCAAAAAGATTGTAAAAGAATTACACCCTGATACAGTTGGTAACAATGAAAAAAATAAAGAAAAATTAACTAAGGTTTTAGAGGCCTATAAAATAATAAAGGAACAATATGACAGCAACAGAAAATCTCATGCAAAGTAAACCGGATATATCTATATCTGTAAATCAGGCTTTTGGATTTGATACAGATCTTCATGTTGAGGGTTTTTCAAAGAAATCAGAGTATGTTCCTGAAATCGATTCTAACTATTGTTTTGATAAGGCAACTACCATGGCAATACTGTCTGGTTTTAAATACAACAGAAGAGTTATGGTCCAAGGATTACATGGAACTGGAAAATCAACACATATTGAACAGATTGCTGCTCGACTTAATTGGCCTTGCGTAAGAGTCAATCTTGACAGTCACATTAGTCGGATTGATTTGATTGGTAAAGATGCAATCGTATTAAATGATGGAAAGCAAGTTACAGAATTTCAAGACGGAATCTTGCCTTGGTCATTACAAACACCTACAGCTTTGGTATTTGATGAATATGACGCTGGGAGGCCAGATGTTATGTTTGTCATTCAAAGAGTATTAGAGTCGGAAGGTAAATTTACATTATTAGATAAGAATAGAGTTTTAACGCCAAATCCATATTTTAGATTATTTGCAACTACAAACACCGTTGGATTAGGAGATACAACTGGACTTTATCATGGTACACAGCAAATAAATCAAGGGCAGATGGATAGGTGGAGCATAGTTACTACTCTTAACTATTTAGATCTTGAACAAGAAAAAAAGATAATGCTCTCGAAAGTTCCTTCATTTAATAACCCTGAAAAGGAAGAGATCATTGAATTGATGATAAAGGTTGCTGATTTATCCAGAAAAGGTCTTGCAAATGGAGATATATCAACGGTTATGAGTCCCAGGACAGTTCTAACTTGGGCCCAAAATTCTGAAATTTTTGATCACAATTATTCCGCAGCATTTAAACTTACTTTCTTAAATAAGTGTGATGAAAGTGAAAGACAAATTATAGCCGAGTACTATCAACGATGTTTTGGAGAAGAGGTCACAACTGAAGCAAGCAAATTTGATTTAGTTTAGTGAAAGAAGATTTTTTAGAAGATATCAAAAAAGCTATATCTTCCACTACACGAGCAATAGCTGAAGATAAAGAAATTGATGTTGTATTCGAGGATAATCTATCATCAACTGATAATAAAATTGTTCTACCTAAAATTGACAATAATGAGGACTTAAAAAATTTAAATCAATTACGCGGGCATGCTGATAATGAGGCTCTTAGGTACAAATATCATGACAAAGAAACCTACATACAATTTGAACCCTCTGGTGAAAAAAATAGGAAAATTTACGAAGTTCTAGAAAATACTCGAATACAACTTATAGGCAGTAAGTTAATGCGAGGGGTTAAATCTAATTTAAAGACACTCTATGAACAAAAATTTAGGGAGAAGAACTTAGATACTGTTTCAAAGCAATCAGATTTGAATATTGAAGACGCAATAGACTTGTATTTAAGAAATAAAATCAATCCTGATTATCTGCCATCTAACTCAAATAATGCCCTTAATCTATGGAAGAAATGGTTGAATAATAAAATTAGTGACTCATCTGATCAACTTTTAAAAAATATACATAATCAAAAACTATTTGCTGAAAATGTGAACGAACTAATTAGAGAGCTAGATTATTATGATAATGAAAATAGTGATGATAAAGACAACAAAGAAGAAGAAAATCAAAATATTGATCAACTAGAAAACAATGAGGTCAATGAAATGGAAAACCAGTCTTCCTTTAGTGATGAAGAATCTACTCAATCTGAGGAAGAGGTAGGTTATGAAGAAACTGAGATGAATATTGACCAACAAGAAGATGATGAATTAAGTGAAGTAGATGAGGGTAATACTGAAAACGCAACTCCCCAATACAAAGCAGAAAATTCAGTAGAAAAAATACTCAACGAATACGAAATTTATACTGAGGAATTTGATGAAGTTATTACTGCAAAAAATATCTGTGAAGATGAAGAACTAAATAGATTAAGGGCTTATCTGGATCAGCAATTAAAAGCTTATCAAATGATAATTTCAAGATTAGCCAACAGATTGCAAAGAAAGCTATTGGCTAAACAAAATCGAAGTTGGGATTTTGATCTTGAGGAAGGACTGCTTGATACCTCAAGACTTACGAGAATAATTATGGATCCATACCATTCACTGTCATTTAAAAAAGAAAAAGACACAGATTTCAAAGATACTGTGGTTTCATTACTTATAGATAACTCAGGTTCAATGAGAGGTCGCCCTATAACAGTTGCAGCAATGAGTGCAGATATTCTTGCGAGGACACTTGAGAGGTGCGGCGTTAAAGTTGAGATACTTGGCTTTACCACTAAAGCTTGGAAAGGTGGAAAGAGCAGAGAGCATTGGATGCAAAATAAAAAAATTCCATCTCCCGGCAGATTAAATGATTTAAGGCATATAATTTATAAAGCAGCTGATGAACCGTGGAGAAGGTCAAAGAAAAATCTTGGATTAATGATGCGTGAGGGACTTTTAAAAGAGAATATAGATGGTGAAGCATTGTTATGGGCACACAAAAGACTTCAGGCAAGATATGAAGCAAGAAAAATATTAATGGTTATCTCAGATGGTGCGCCTGTCGATGATAGTACACTTTCAGTAAATACAGGTAATTATTTAGAAAAACATCTTCGAGGTGTTATAAATTGGATAGAGTCTAAATCTTCAATTCAGTTGCTTGCTGTTGGAATTGGCCACGATGTAACAAGATACTACAAAAGAGCTGTTACAATAGTTGATGCAGAACAATTAGCTGACGTAATGACTGAGCAGTTGGTAGATCTTTTTGAAGAAAACGAAAATAATTTAAATCGTCAGACTATTAACTAGCTTTTTTTTGTGCATTATTCATAGCACGTTGTACTCTCTTTGCTTTTTGAGACAATTTCTTACTTTTTGTTTGTGTTAAAAATTCATCAATACCGCCAAATTTTGAAACTGTTCTGATTGATGAAGTAGCTACAGAGAACCTTATATTCTTATTTAAAATATCACTTTTAAAAGTTACAGACTGAAGATTAACATTAAATTTTCTTCTCGTCTTATTATTGGCTTTGCTAACATTATTACCAAACTGTACTTTTTTTCCTAATAAATCACATGCTTTTGTCATAGTAAGTTTAAGTAAAGTTTTTGGTAATTATTGTCAATATGATTATTGCTTGAGGGTATCTTTTGTTATTGTTTCAACTGCTTCGTACATAGACATTTCATTTTTCATTACTTTTTCAGAGTATTTTGGAATATTTCCCTTACTTGTCAGTCGTTTTGTTATGTCTGATGAAATTATATTTTTTACCTCTTCTTCGATCCAGTATTCAAGCTGATCAGCGCGTCTTTCATCAAATAACCCTTTTAGCTTATTTTGATCGATTATCTGATTAATTGTCTTAATAACGTCCTCCATTCCAGTTTGCTCAATCGCCGATACTAATAACACCTGCTTTTCAAGCTCATCTAATTTCTTATAGTAACTCAGGGCTGATTTATAGTCAGCGGCAGTTTTTGAAGCTTCCATTTTCAACTCACCGTCATTTTTATTGACTATAAATATATCAGCATATTCCGTAATACCTTTTTTTATTCCTTGCAGCTCATCACCAGAACCAGGGCCAACAATAAGAGTAAATATATCAACTAAATTGCTTGCAACAATTTCTGATTGTCCCACGCCAACTGTTTCAATAAATATAAAGTCATAGCCTGCAGCATCTAATATGATGGATGCTTCGCGAGTTCCCATTGAGATACCTCCTAAAGTACCTCTTGAGGGCGTAGATCTTATAAAAGTATTTGGATTTTTTGATATCTCTACCATTCGAGTTTTATCTCCTAATATTGAACCACCAGTAATTTGTGAGGATGGATCAATAGCTAAAATACCTAACTTATAATTTTGACTGACTAAATAACTTCCAAAGGACTCAATGAATGTTGACTTCCCAACTCCTGGCGGGCCAGAGAAACCTACTCTTATTGATTTACCAGGCTTCTTAATTAATTCTGATATTAGCTGCCTACTAATTTGTTGATCAGTGTCTTTTGAGGACTCAACTAATGTAATAGCTTTAGCAATGGCAGCTCTTTCACCCTTAATAATCTTATCTACTAATTCCATTAACTATTCTTTACTTAAGTTATCTGAAATCAAATCGATAACTTTTTCGGCAGACTCTATGATGTTGGAACCTGGACCAAAAATAGCTGATACATTATTTTCATACAGAAATTCGTAATCTTGTTCTGGAATTATGCCCCCCACAAAAACAATTATCTTTGACTTAGGATCAATCTCTTTTAGGCCTTTCATTAATTCAGGTACAAGTGTTTTATGTCCTGCCGCTAAAGTTGAAACTCCAATTGCGTGAACGTCATTTTCAATGGCATCCTTTGCAACATCTTTAGGCGATTGAAATAGTGGGCCCATATCAACATCAAAACCCATGTCAGCAAATGAGGTTGCAACAATCTTTGCTCCTCTATCGTGGCCATCCTGACCCATTTTAACTACTAGAACTCGTGGTCTTCTACCATTTACATTTTCAAATTCCTTAATTTTACTCTCAACCTTCATAAATTCTTTATCACCTTCAAAATGTTTACCATATACTCCTGAAACACTTAAGCTTTTTGCAAAATGTCTACCATATACTTGCTCTAATGCTTTTGAAACTTCTCCAACCGTTGCTCTTAATTTAACAGCTTCTATACAAGGAATAAGAAGATTTGTTTCATCTTTAGCAGCATTAGTTAAATTAGTAAGTGCTTTTTCAACAGCTTTTGTGTTACGTGACTCTTTAATTGCATGTATTTTCTTTATTTGATCATCTCGAACGCGATTATTATCAATTACTCTCACATCAACTGAAGGTTCTTTTGGGTTTTTATATTTATTTACACCAACAACAACCCTTGATCCGCTATCGACTTTAGCTTGCTTCTTAGTTGCAGACTCTTCAATTTTTAGTTTAGGAATCCCTGCCTTAACAGCTTTGGTCATTCCACCTAATTCCTCAATTTCTGTAATAATATCCCAGGTTTTTTTTGATAATTCTTCAGTTAAGTTTTCAACAAAATATGACCCTGCAAGAGGGTCAACTGTTTTTGTAACACCAGTTTCATTTTGAAGAATCAATTGAGTATTTCTAGCAATTCTTGCAGACTCGTCTGTTGGTAAAGCAATTGCTTCATCGAAGGAATTTGTGTGCAAACTTTGTGTTCCTCCAAGTATAGCAGATAAGGCCTCGTAAGATGTTCTTATAATGTTATTATAAGGATCTTTCTCAGTTAAAGATACGCCAGATGTTTGACAGTGGGTTCTTAAAATAAGAGATCTTTCATTTTTAGCTCCAAAATCTTTCATGATCTTAGCCCATAGAGTTCTTGCGGCTCTTAATTTAGCAATCTCCATAAAAAAGTCCGTTCCGATTGCAAAAAAGAAGGAGAGCCTCGGTGCAAAATCATCAACATCAAGACCCTTTGACATTGCTGCTCTTACATACTCCATTCCATCGGCTAAAGTGTAAGCTAATTCAAGAACATTATCAGCGCCGGCTTCTTGCATATGATAACCTGAAATCGAAATAGAATTAAACTTAGGCATTTCTTTTGAAGTAAATTCAATAATATCAGCAACAATTTTCATCGAAGGCTCAGGAGGATATATATAAGTATTTCTTACCATGAACTCTTTTAAGATATCATTCTGAATTGTTCCTGATAGCAAACTTCTATCAACACCCTGTTCTTCTCCTGCAACAATAAATGATGCGAGTACTGGCAACACTGCGCCGTTCATAGTCATTGAGACTGACATTTGATCTAGAGGAATATTATTAAAAAGTATTTTCATATCCTCAACAGTATCTATAGCTACACCAGCTTTACCCACATCACCCATTACCAAATCATCATCTGAGTCATACCCTCTGTGTGTTGGCAAATCAAAAGCAACTGAAAGACCTTTTTGACCAGATTCTAAATTCTTTTTATAAAATTCATTGGACTCCTCAGCAGTTGAAAATCCAGCATACTGCCTTATCGTCCAAGGTCTATTTGTGTACATTGATGCCTTTGGACCTCTTGTATATGGCCATTGTCCAGGAAGAGAATGCTTTTCAACAAATGAAAAGTTCTCCAGGTCCTCTTTAGTATATACTGGCTTAATATCTATTCCTTCATCAGTCTCTGATATTGCATCACTAAAATTTTTCTTAGTTTCTTTTTCGAAACTTTTTTGCCAAGTATTAAAGCCATTATTTGATTTATTAGTCATTTTTATTGAAACTTTTAAATTTTGATTAAGTGATATATATAGTTAATTAGAAATAAAAAAAATTAGAATATTTAAAGAACATTCCAAGTTGGTGATTCGGACATATAATCTACACCTTTTGTTCTATCATGGTCACCATATATAGTACTCTTTAAATTCTAATATACAAATATGTTATTATGTTAGATAAATTCAAAACGCTATTATCAGATAATAAAGATGTCAAACAAGAGGAATTTGAGGCATCACAATTAGCTGTTGCATCGTTGATGGTTACTACTGCTCTCCACGATGGTGAATTTGATGAGATTGAAAAAGATGAGATATTAAAATTGCTTGGTAATTTTTATAATTTAGACAACGATAAATTAAATAAACTTTTTGAGGCTTCTTATGAACTTGTTGATAACGCGAATGATATTCATCAATTTACGTCAAAAATTAATAGCTTACTAACTGACGATGAAAAAATAATGATAATTGAAATGATATGGAAGATTGTAATCGCAGACGGCAGAATTGATGATTATGAAAATGCTTTAGTACGTAAAATATCTGGTCTTCTATATATCGATGACTTTAAAGTTGGTGAAATAAAGAAAAAACTCTCACAATAGTTTAAAATGACCTACCTAGTTAATGAAAAATGCATAAAATGCAAATATACTGATTGCGTAGAGGTATGTCCGGTTGATTGTTTCTACGAAGGCGAAAATATGTTAGTAATTAACCCTGATGAATGCATAGATTGTGGTGTGTGTGAACCAGAGTGTCCTGTTGATGCAATCATATCTGATACAGATGATAAAGATGAAAAATGGCTAGAATTGAATCAAAAGTTTTCAGAAATATGGCCAAACATTACTATGAAGAAAGATTCTCCAACTGATGCAAAAATGTATGAGAATGAAGAAAATAAATATGATAAATATTTTTCCGAAAAATCTGGGGGTTAGGTAATTCTATGAAAAAAAAGAAAAAAGTCACTAAAGTCGATAAAAAGAATATTCTAAAAAAGAAAACTGTAAAGAAAAAAACTAAAGTTGCAAAAAAGAAAACCTCAGTTAAGAAGACTCCAAAAAAGAAACAAGTAAAAAAAGTTGTTAAAAAGACAAATGAAGTAAAGAAATTTGTAGAGCCTAAACTTCCTCCACAATCTGACAAAAAAGTTAATAATCGAATTATTAATCCTGCTCACTATCAAGCGAAAAAAGTTAAAAAGTTTTTAGAAATAAAGACCATTAAAGAAAAAAAAGTTAAAAAAATTTTTAATACAAAGGATCATGTTGTTTATCCAACACACGGTGTAGGCCAAGTTATAGACATTGAAAAAAGAGAGGTTGTTGGACAAAAACTAGAAATGTATGTGATAGAGTTTGTACGAGATAAATTAATTTTGCGAGTTCCGGTTGAAAAGGCTAAGTCTCTTAATTTAAGAAAAGTATCAAAACCATCTAAAATTCAAACTGTATTAAAAATCCTATCCCAAAAACCAAAAATAAAGAGAACAATGTGGAGTAGAAGGGCTCAGGAATATGACCTTAAAATTAACTCAGGTGACATTGAACAAATTGCTGAAGTTGTTAGAGATCTTAACAGAGCAAATAATCAAATAGAGCAATCTTATAGTGAGCGTCAACTTTTTGAATTATCTTATGATCGATTTTTGAGAGAAGTGATTGCTGGACTTAAAATTACCGAGGAAAATGCAATAAAAAAAGTCGATAAGATTCTTGGTAGAGATAAATTAAAAAACGCCCCTAGTTTGTTGAACTAAGGGCGCAAAAAAAAAGCACTGATTAATCAATGCTAATTATCTTCTTTTTTTTCTTTTAGCAGCTTTCTTTTTCTTTTTAGGAGCGGCTTTTTTCTTAGCGGCTTTCCTTTTTTTCTTTTTAGGAGCAGCTTTTTTCTTAGCTGGCTTCCTTTTAGCTGCTTTACGCTTTTTCTTTTTAGGAGCTGCTTTTTTCTTAGCTGGCTTCCTTTTAGCAGCTTTACGTTTTTTCTTAGGCGCTGCTTTTTTCTTAGCTTTTTTCCTTGCTTTCGCAAAGATCACTTTTAGTTCCTCCATAATTATCTCCCCCCGTTTGGGTTTAGTTAGAGGTTAGTAGATGAATCAAAATTGATTCGTTCTAATACAATGATTAAACTTTTATGAAAAAGTGTCAATTTTTCGCTTTTTTTTCAATTTTTTGAAATTTAAAATTTTTTTTCAATGTATTTTAAATTGTTAGTAAATGTATTTAAATACTTATAGTTATTAGATTTTTTTATAGTAACAAAAATTTATTTTTTTTTATAAATTTTAATTAAAATAAAATAAAAATTATTTTTTTTTTGAAAAAATCTTTAATTATGCGCTCGTAGCTCAGCAGGATAGAGCACAGGATTCCTAATCCTGGGGTCGGATGTTCGAATCATCTCGAGCGCGCCAATATAAGTCAGCAAACGTTCGATCCATTATCTACTTTTTGTTGTGGATGAAGTAAAATCACCTCTTTGTTTTTATTTATTGCGCCAAGAATTAATACTTCTGATTCAATTCCTGCGATATTTTTTTTTCCAAAATTACATACTGCAATAATTTGTTTTTGAAGAAGCTCTTCAATTGAATAGTTTGTTATTTGAGCTGAACTTTGTTTAATACCAACCTTTTCACCAAAATCTATTTTTAGCACATAAGCTGGTTTTCTAGCCTTTTCGTTTATTTTTACTTCTAAAATAGTACCTACTAAGATCTCAATTTTTTCAAAATCTTCATATTTTACAATGTCTTTCATATTAAATTAAGCCACATTGGCAGTTTTTATAACCTCAAAATTGAAGATTAAAATTGTCTTTTCTTATTGAATTTGTATTTTGCAATCATGTCAAGCTTTGATGATACAAATGAAATGAAGTCTTTTGTTAAAAAAGCCATGTCCATTCCTTTACTTGAAGAGAATCATGAAAAGGTTTTAGCAAAAAAATGGATCAAAAATAAAGATGAAAAGGCATTGCACGAACTAACTCAATCTCACATAAGATTGGTTATTGCTTTTGCAGTCAAGTATAAGAACTACGGTCTTAATTTAAGTGACCTTATTCAAGAGGGAAATATAGGTCTTATGAAAGCTGCAGAAAGATTTGAATTGGACAAAGAAGTTAGATTCTCAACTTATGCTGGATGGTGGATCAGGGCGTCAATTCAAGACTTCGTTCTAAAAAATTGGTCACTAGTAAGAATCGCAACCACGTCAAAACAAAAAAGCTTATTTTTTAGTCTCAGAAAATTAAAGCAAAAAATTCATCAAACGGAACATGGATCAATTGATTTTAGAACTGCGCAAGGTATTGCTAATGATTTAAATATTTCAACTTCTGATGTTATAAAAATGGACAGTAGAATTAGTCAAAACGATAGTTCTCTTAATCATAAAATTAATGACGAAAGTGAAAGTGAGTTTATGGAACTCATAGAGGACGAGGATGCAAGACCTGATGATAAGGTATTTGAAAAAGATCAAGTAAATTTTAAAAAAGACTTAATAAAACAAACGTTAGAGATACTTGATGAAAGAGAAGTTAAAATAATTAAGGATAGACACCTATCAGAGGAAGTTAAAACACTAGATATACTTGGCAAGGAGTTAAAAATTTCCAAAGAACGTGTAAGACAGATAGAAAAAGGTGCTATGATGAAGATGAAATCGTATATATCAAATTCACAAAAAAAAGAGTTCCTTTTTTAATTTACCATATTGGTAACGTATTCTCCAATAACAAGTGAAGAAGTTAACCCAGGTGATTCCATGCCAAATAAGTTAACAAGATTCTTAATACCATGTGTCTCTTCTCCTTGAATTGAAAAGTCACTTTTACCCTCGCCTTTATTCTTAAGTTTTGGTCTTACGCCTGAATATCCAGCTTTAAGATCTTCAATTTTAATTGAGGGAATATATTTTATTACATCATTATGAAATAAAACCTGTCTATCTTTTTTTACTTCATAATCAATTTCATCTACCCATTCAACATCAGGTCCAAATCTAACTTGCATTCCTAAATCTAATCCCAAATGCAAACCAAGACTTGCATCATTTGGTATTGGGTAAATTAGATGTCGAATCTTTAGGTCTTTTCCCGTTTCGAAATAGTTACCTTTTGCGAAATAAGTTTTGGGAATATATTTTTCATCTAATGGTAAAATATTATATGCAATATTTTCAGCATTTAGACCAGCGGCATTAATTATAGCCGACGATTCTATGATTATTTCTTCTCCATCACTCAGCACAGTGGAACAATATTTTTCACCATGAATTTCAGAACGCAAGAATTGTGAATTAAAAACAATATTGCCAGAGCTTTCCTCCAATTCGCCAAGATAAGACCTCATGAGAGAGTTTTGATCAACAATGCCTGAAGATGGCACGAATAATGCCTCAATACATTTGACTAAAGGCTCTTTGCTGGCAACATAATTTCCTGTTACTCTCTCTATTCCTTCAACACCATTATACTCTGCTTTGGAGAAAATTTCCTCGAGTTTAGGAATTTCATTGGCGGATGTTGCAACAATGAACTTTCCTGTATTAATGTGAGGTACATTAAATTTTTGACAATACTCATACATTCTACGATTTCCATCAGCACAAAATTTAGCCTTCATTGAGTCCTTATCATAATAAACACCTGCATGAATGACTCCGCTGTTTCTTGAACTGGTAACAGAACCAAAAGTATTTTCTTTCTCCAATACAATGACCTCACGGCCTTTAGCAGCAAAATTTTTAGCTATGGCTAATCCAATAACCCCTCCACCAACTACAAGTACATCTACAAAATTAGAACTCATTAGATATTTTTGACCATTAATGAAACTTTTTTTGTATTATTTTCAGTAAACTGAAAGCCAACATTCTTATAGTTTAAACTTTCATGAAAACTTTTAGAAACTGGGTTTGGAGGTTCTATGTTAAATTCGCATGCAATCATATTATGTTCATCTAGTGATCTTTCGAGATCAAGATACAGACTTTTACCTATACCCAATCCTCTAAACTTACTCGATATAGCAATTCTATCAATGTAAGCAAAATCTCTATATCTTTCAGTAAACCACTTATAATTTAAACTCTGATAATCAAGACCAGATGGTAAAACAAGTAAAAAACCCACAAATAATTTTATCATTGTTGATAGCAACTTTAAAATAAGTTTTTTTTTCATAAAAATTTAAAAACTCTTCATATGATACAGAGTTCACAGCAGGAATAGCATCTTCATTAATCAAAATGATATCTTTTATATCCTCTATGGTAACATTTCTTAATTTAAACATTACAAGTAACTTCATAGCTATTTTTATAAATTTCTGGCATTCTTACAGGCTTAAAACTAACAAGACTCACACACGCATAGTCAACATTTGAAGTAAAGACAGTTTGATTTTTTGCAATATTTATTATTTGAAAAAATCTGCTCAATCTGATTTTTTTATCAGTCTTTGTAATCCATGTTGAAATCGCAATTTCATCGCCAATGAAAAGTGATCCAGAAAAATTATTTTCACTCCTAATAACAACACATGCACATTGATATTTTTTATATACATCAGGAGTAATACCTAATTTAGCTGAATGATCCCAACTGACTAGTTCACACCAATTTAAATATACTTTGTTATTAACATGTCCTAAAATATCAATATCACTCTCTTTTATGGTGAACTTTAAAATATGAGGGTTACTAAAATCCCATTTTAAATCTTTTATATTAACCAACTCTCAATTCCTTAGGTAATTTAAAAGTTACATTTTCATTTCCTAAACTGAGCTCTTCAATCGTAACTTGATAAAATTCTGCAAATTTATTAATTACATTTTTAACCAGTATGTCAGGAACCGATGCGCCTGAAGAAATACCAATTGACGTCATAAGCTCATAGTCTTTTACATTTAGATTATCTTCGTTTTCCAAGAGAATTGAGTTCTCACAACCTGCATTTTTTGCAACTTCCACCAAGCGATTAGAATTAGATGAATTACTTGATCCAACAACTATAAAAGCATCACACATTTGAGCGTATTCTTTTATTGCTTTTTGACGATTTGAGGTTGCATAGCAAATATCTTCTTTTGGAGAAGAAATTATTTTAGGTAATCGAACTTTTAATGCTTCTATTATTTTTTTTGTATCATCGAGTGAGAGTGTTGTTTGAGTTAAATAGGCAAAATTATCATTGTCATTTATAGACAGTTTCATCACATCACTTACCGTTTCAACAAGTTCTATGCTGCCGCTTGGAAGCTGGCCCATGGTTCCTATTACTTCAGGGTGGTTTTTATGTCCAATAAGAATAATGCGGTAACCCAATTCAAAAAACTTCATAGCTTGAACATGAACTTTGGTTACAAGTGGACATGTTGCATTAATAACTATTTTATTTTTTTTATTTGCATGTAGCTCAACATCCTTTGAAACACCGTGAGCGGAAAAGATAAATGGACGATCTGGGGGCGCATCATTAATATTATCTAAAAAAACTGCACCCTTATCACTCAATTCATCTATGACATATTTGTTATGAACAATTTCGTGATTCACATAAACTGGTGGGCCATATTTTTTGATTGCTAGTTCAACTATTTCAATTGCGCGGGTAACGCCAGCACAAAATCCACGAGGTGATATTAAATATATTTTCTTACTAGTTTTCATACTGTTTTAATTTATAAAAGAAGGTATATATTTTTCCATATGAATTTAGAAGACAGAATTGAAATATTTGGCAAGATTTTAGTAAACCATCGTATTAAAGTAATATTAGGCAGTTTATTAATCATTTTCACAATATCATTCGGTATGAAATTCCTAGAAACGCCCTCAGGATATAGGGGCTTTGTTGAGGAAGATTTTAAATACTACAAAGATGTGCTGGATTTAGAGGAAAAGTATGGAAACATAGATGTTCTGACTTTTGTTGTTAAACCAGAAAAGGGTAACATATTTCAAAAAGATGTATTAAGTCTTATTCATGAACTCACTGAAATTTCCTGGCAAACACCATATTCGTCAAGAGTAAGCTCAATTACAAACCATCAATACACTACAGTAGACGGCGATGACATATCAATAAGTGATTTTGTTCATGATGTTGACTCATTAAGCACAAATGAAATTGCAAATTTATATAATGCTGCAGTTTTAGAGGACGCGGTTGTAAATTTTGTGATGTCTGAAAGTGGAAAAATAGGTTTAGTTAATATTAATCTTGAAATGCCTGAAGATATTGCTTTCCAGGAACCAATTTCATTTGCCTGGGAACAAAAAAATTATTTTGAAGACAGATATGAAGACATATTTGTTGGTGTAGCAGGCTCTGCTCAATTCTCACATAATTTTCAATCTACCTCGGAGGCTGATGCATCAAAAATGTATCCAAGTTTTTTACTGCTGATAATTATCTTAACTTATATTTTATTGAGATCTGTCGTAGCTTCAATAATTTCACTAATTGTAATTATGTTGTCTATTCTGCCTTCACTTGGAGCTGCTGGATGGCTTGGGTTTGAAGTACAACCCCCACTTATTACTGCACCAATAATTATACTTACAATATCACTAACGCATGCCATACATATGTTGTCAATTGGTTTGACTAACATGACTGAGGGAATGACAAAGAATGATGCTATTATTGAGAGTTTAAAAATAAATTTTGTACCGATATTTCTTACAAGTTTCACAACGGCTGCAGGTATCGCAGGTATTAACTTTGGGGATATTCCTGCTTATAGCGAAATGGCTAATACTGTTGTAATTGGCGCAGGTATTGGTTTTATTTTAAGTGTGACGATGCTTCCAGCTATGTTTTCTTTACTTCCAATCAATGCAAGAAAAAGGAAAAGTTATGTACTAGAAGTTCTAAAAAACCTAGGTGAATTAATTTATAAATTTAAGGAGAGGTTCGTTATTGTAATAACTGCAATTTGCATAGCAGTTTTTAGTTTATTACCAAATTTACATTTTGATGACTATTTTAGTACTTATTTCGATAGAGTTCCTGAATGGCTAGAAGTAAAAAATACTGTTGACCCTGAATTTGGAAGCTCTTTTTATATATTTTCTGATATGCAATCAAATGAGCCGGATGGTATAACAAATCCTGAATACCTTAAAAAGCTTGATGAGTTCGAAAGTTGGCTCCTTACTCAACCTGAAGTAGCTGATGTATCTACTATTTCAGATGTTATTAAGACTTTACATAAAAACATGAATGGCGGCTTGAATGAGTATTATGCAATTCCTGACAATAAAGCACTCATTGCGCAGTATCTGCTATTGTATGAGTTTTCAGTGCCATATGGGATGGATTTAAAAAATCAAATGACTGCGGATAAATCAGATTCTAGAATTCTTATCAGAACAAATAACTCTACATCAATGGAGTCAGTTGCATTCAATGCACGTGTGGATGAATGGGTTAATGAAAATATTTCACCTTTTAGTACAAATGGTGTTGCTGGGATTCCAATTATGATGCCACAACTATTTGTTGAAAACACAAGAGGGTTAGTAATCGGGCTTTTAATCTCTTTTACGTTTATAATTATGGTTGTTGGAATTTCTCTGCAAAGTTTTAGATACGGCATAATAAGCATTGTTCCAAATATTATTCCTTTTGTACTTGGTTTCGGTCTTCTTACTCTTGCCACTGATATGGTAACGGCCGCTCATCAATTTGCTGTTCTTATTTCAATAGGCCTTGTAGTTGACGCAACTATCCACTTTTTATCAAAATATAAAAAAGCTCTTACAATAAATTTACCCCCAAGAGAAGCAATACAATATTGTTTTAGATTTGTTGGTTATCCTATAATTGTTGCATCAATTTGTCTTTTTTCTGGGTTCTTATTTTTAACACAATCAATGTTCTACTATAATTTTATAATTGGTGGGATGTGTGCTTTGATAATTATGATAGCTTTACTCATTGACCTATTGCTTTTACCGGCTTTGCTTTTAATATTTGGAAAAAAAGTTTAAAATGAAAAAAATGAAATTTGCAAAAATTATATTTATCATATTTACCCTTTTTCCATTTTATCTCAGCGCGGAAACAGCTGAGGAACAGGGGCTTAGAATAGCTAAAGCGTCATATGAAAATGGCAGAGGCTTTACTGACATGGTGTCAGATCAATTGATGATACTTATTGATCCCAAAGGTAATGAAGTAACACGCGAAGTATCAGGTAAAACACTTGAGAATTTAGATCCAAACGATGGTGATAAAAGCTTGACTTACTTTAAAACTCCCAAAGACGTAGAGGGGACAGTTATGCTGTCACATACACACATAAGTGACGATGATGACCAATGGCTATATTTGCCTGCTCTGGGTCGAGTGAAAAGAATTTCTTCTAGTAATAAATCTGGAGCATTTATGGGCAGTGAAGTGGCTTTTGAAGATTTTTCGGGAACTGACTATAGAAAGTACGAATGGAAATTTCTTGGTGAAGAAATGGAAAATAATGAGACTTTTTATAAGTTAGAGTCTTATCCTAATTATGAAAATTCAGGATATTCAAAAAGAATTTCACTTATTGATAATTTAAATCGAACATACAAAGTAGACTTTTATGACAGAAAGGGTGAACTTTTAAAGACGCTGTATTTAGAGGATTATGTTTTGTACAAAGATAAAATTTGGATGGCAAATACTATGAAAATGGAAAATATCCAAAACAAAAATATAACTATTTTCAAATGGCTAAATAGAGAGTTAGATGTAGGCATCAATAAAAAAGATTTTGAGAAGTCTAGCATATTGCGACTAGCAGATTAGCAGTGCTAAAAAAATATATTATTTCGTTTCTTTTTGTATTTTTACAATATTTAGTCGCTTCACAAAATGCAGCAGCTATTGATTATAAAGCTTATGGATTTATTCAACCTGAGATAACCACGTTTTTTAATGGGGATGGAAGACACGGTCAGTCAAATTCTAATCAATCAATTTTTGTAAAAGGAACATTCATTACCTACTTAAATAATGGAGATCAAAAAATTACAATTAACACTACTGGACGTATAGATGAGAAAGATAGTGAACGCAGTTATATTGACTTTCAAAAATTTAAGTATGAGCAATATTTTGATGACATAACTCTAAAAATTGGGAATGAACTAATTTTTTGGGGCGTAAACGAAAGTTTTAATATTGTTGATATAATCAATCAATCAAATTTTGCTGAAGATATTTCTGGAACAAAAAAATTTGGACAACCGATGATTTCATTAAATTATAATCATTCATATGGTAACTTTGATTTATTCATAATGCCATTTTTTAAGGAAAGGATTTTTCCAGGAAGAAATGGAAGACCCAGGCTAGCTCTCGAAGTTGATAAGAGCACAGTTGCCTATGAGTCTTCATCAAAGAAAAATAAAATTGACGCCGCTGTTCGTTATTCCACAGTTTACGATGATTACGATATTGGTATAGCTCATTTTTACGGAAATAACAGGTCTCCGGAGCTCAACGTAAATCCTTTGTCTCAAAAATTAGATGCTTACTATCCTATTTTATCTCAAACTAGTTTAGATATTCAATCAACGAAAGGTGCATGGTTATACAAACTTGAGACACTTACTGCAAAAAATGGCGAAGAACGGCACTTTGGAATAGCAGGAGGGACAGAGTACACTATTTATGGTTTGAGAGAAACCACAAGTGATTTAGGAATTATAGTTGAATACACATTTGATGACAGAAATGACTTTGCTTTCAATAATGAAGGAGTCTTAGCATTAAGATGGACAAAAAATGATATAAAATCAACAAGCTTACTAGCTGGTTTAGTCGCTGATATGAGTGGAAGTTCAAATAGATTTTTCGCTGAATTTGAACAACGCATTAGAGATGATCTCAAAGTATTTATAGATATGAGTATCAACGGAGAGATTGATGCTGATGATTTTACATATGCGTTTGAAGAAGACTCTCAGCTAACATTAAAAATTGCAAAATATTTTTAAATTCTAATATCTCTGCTATTAATTTTATTAAAAGACTCTTGATCTAAATTTAAATATTTTTTTTCATCTCCAGAAGCAAAATAAATTGGATCTTGAATTTTTGTTGGGTCGTAACCATCTTTTACTAAATCAGTTTTCTTATACTTGAACGTCCCAGTTTTTTCTATTTCTGGACTTATCCTAATAAATACTGGAACACTATAAGCTGGCAATTGCTCTGTCAGATATTCATAAAGTTGCTCTAATTTAAATTCATCATTTACAACTAAGGAAGCCATTCCGGCTCTGCCGTCTTGGTTGGGTACTTCAACTCCATAAACGTTGACTTCATCAATACCTTTATACGCAGAGATGGCTTCACTTACTTCATTAGTTGAAACATTTTCTGATTTCCATCTAAAAGTATCACCTATACGGTCAACGAAATAGTAATATCCCTGCTTATCTTTTTTAAGTAGGTCTCCAGAAGAGAACCATCGATCACCTTTTTCAAAGACATTCTCAAGAATTTTTTTCTTTGTTGCCTCTTTGTCTGTATAGCCCTCAAATTTACCCGTGAACTTATCATCATCAGGTATAAATCCAATCGCCTCACCGGCCTCACCATCTTCACATTCTATACAAAACCCATTCTCATCTCTGATCACTACCTCATTTTCTACATCGAATTTAACTACTTTAGTTGGCAATACACTTTTTAAATATGGGGGTATTCTTCCGATTGAACCGAACTTACTATCAACATTTGTTAGTGAGATATTTCCCTCTGAGGCCCCATAAAACTCAACAATCCTATCTATACCAAATCTTTCTTGAACAATCTTCCAAACTTCAGGTCTGAGACCGTTACCATATATGCCCCTAATTTTATGCTTCGTTTCGTATTCACTTTTCTTTGTAGCAACTAAATAACGAAACAGTTCACCAATATATGTAATTACTGTTACATCATACTTAACGCAATCTTCCCAAAAACTAGCAGCAGAGAATTTCTTTCTCAATACTAGTGTACCACCAGTACAAAATGTCGAACCAACACCAACAACTCCACCAGTTGCATGATAGAGTGGTAAGACCATGTAAGTTTTATCAGTTGGTTTCATATCAAGTGAAAACATTTGCAGACCACATCCAACTAAAAATTTTTGATGGCTGAAGTTTGCGGCTTTCGGCATGCCTGTAGTTCCACTTGTATAAATATAAAATAATGATTGGCTATTTGATAATTCTTCTCTTAACGAAGATTTGGGTCTTACTTTGCTGTTTTCAATTTGTGAGCCATCTAAAGTTTCATAACCTTGAACGTCCTGACCTGCTACGTAAACATCTAAATTACCTTCAATATATTCTTGAGCTGATGCAAGATTTTCCATTAAATCAGAACTTATGATTAGACTTTTACTTTCCGATTTTTTAATGCAGTGAGCGAGCGATTTACTTTTTATGTTATTATTGAGACAAGCAACTGTAACGCCGATCTTCGCAAGCCCGAACCATGTAAATATATATTCAGGTTTATTTTCCATCAAAAGAGATATTACATCTCCCGTCTTATAACCTTTATTAATTGCCCAGTTTGCAATCTGGTTCGCTTCAGCATCCATCTCACGATATGTGTATTTCTTGTCTTCAAACTCGATAGCAATATTGTCAGGAGTTTTATCAACTTGTTCCTCCATAATATCAGCTACAGTTGTATATTTTTTTTTGTCGAAACTTCTTGATCGTCCAACTAATTTTAAAAAAAACTTAAAATAACTAAATTCTCTTGAAACTGCACTTACAACACTCATTTTAAATACCTAATTTATTCAAATATTCCGTAATTTTTTCAGTTATTGGCCCGTTTTTAAAAGAACGGTTATTAATTTTACTAACTGGCCGCAAACCAATGCTATTTGTAAGAAATATTTCACTTACATTGGAAAGATTATTCAATGATATGCTTCTAACTTCAACCTTTTTCTTTTCAATTAATAAACGCCTTACAGTGCCATCTAAGGCACCATCATTGATTGGAGGGGTAAAAATTTTATTTTTTTTAACAAAATAAATATTTGAGCTTGAACAGCAGCAAATTTTGTCACATTCGTTAAGCATTAATGCATCGTCATAGCCATTTTTCTGCGCAATGAGTTTTGATTGGATATTCTCAAAATAATTGTTTGTTTTATTTCTAGATAACAAAGAATTTGAGAGTCTTTTGATTTTTGAAACTTTAAGTTTCACTGGCTTTATGGTTGTATGATTACTGGTCAATTTGGAAATAGTAATAAGAAAATTTGACTTTTGATTGTTTTCAATATCTAACCCTCTTCTCTTTGCATACCCTCTGGTCAATGTATATCTTATTGAAAGTTTGCTATTTAAAAGATTATTTTTTTTTATTAATTTTAAAATTATATTTTGTAAATTCTTCTTTGATAACTTGAAATTAAAATAATTATTTCTTATTGATTTATTAAATCGAGCAAAATGAAAATCAAATAAAATTATTTTGTTCTTATTATATAATAAAGTATCAAAAATACTGTCTCCTAAAAGTAAGCCGCGGTCTTTTATGTTAATATTTGCTTTTTCTTCATCTATAAATTTATTATTGAGATAAACTTTCATTATATTTGTTTGTTCTTAGACATAAACTTATTCAATGATTTTTTATTAATCTGTAATAGATTCTCAACTTTTTTATTCAATTCATGATATTCATTTAAAGGTTTTGAGTCTGCTACGATCCCTCCCCCAGAATTTAGAAATACTTTTTCATTATTGACAGTAATGGTTCTGATTGGGATATTAAAATCTGCATAACCACTAAATGAGATGAAACCTATAGCTCCACAATAAACCCCTCTTTTGAAAGTTTCTAATTCTGAAATAATTTGCATTGCTCTTACTTTTGGTGCCCCAGTTACGGATCCTCCAGGCATACAGTGTTTTATAACATCAAATATATTCATACCTTTAGATAACGTACCCTCAATATCAGAAACAAGATGGTGAACATTGTTATAGGTTTCTAGTTCAGCCAAACGAGAAACTTTTACCGTTCCAGGTTTACAGACTTCAGAAATGTCATTTCTCAAAACGTCAACAATCATTAAATTTTCAGCATTATCCTTCTTACTTGAAGATAATTGTTCTTTTAATTTTGCATCTTCGAATTCACTCTCACCCCTTTCAATTGTACCTTTTATTGGCGAAACCATAATTTTGTTATTCTCTAATTTTAGAAATCTTTCAGGTGAATAAGAAAATATATTAAAATCCTCACTTCTAATTAAGCATGAAAAAGGTGTCTCTGTATTTTTTCGATAATGCAAATAGTACCGAACGACATCATAGTCCTTTGGAATCTTAGATAAAAAACGTTGAGTGAAGTTAGCTTGGAATATGTCACCATTTTTTATGTAATTTAGTATTTTATTAATTTTTGAAATATATTTTCTTTTATCAAAATCTTTTTTCCACTTAAAACCGAGTAGTTTGTTAATTGGATTATTTATCCGCGGCACCGAGTACAAGTTTTTTGCATTTTGTAATCGAATTTGATGTGATAACTCAATTTTAAATTCTTTATCTAAATTAATTGAAAAAAGATAAGCTCTTTTCAATTTGTTATCGAAAGCAATCACTATATCGAAGAGACCAAAAAATAAATTTGGCAATATTTTTTCTAATGGATTTGCACTTTCAATCTTTTCCTTTGCAAGGCCTGCTTCATAAGAAACATAGCCTGCTAAACCACACTGAAACTTTGGTAATGATTTAATTTTTTTTGATTTAAAACTTGATATTAATTTATTTATTCTTGCAAATTTTTTTGAATTTAAATAATTTTTGCTTGCATTGAACTTTATAGTGTAGATAGGATCAAATGCAATATAGGAATACCGATTATTTTCAGATATCGTTTTATTTGCACTATCTAAAAAAATTAAATTTCTTTTATCTTGAAATCTTATTAATACTTCTTCCGGATTAATGTAATCAAGTTTATTTATCTTTATCTTTTTTTTTCTCATATAAAATACTGGTAGGGATATCCGGAGTCGAACCGGAACGCCCGAAGGCACCAGATTTTGAGTCTGGCGCGTCTACCAATTCCGCCATATCCCCATTCTTAAAGACTTATTATACTTTACTTATATTCGTCATAAAGGCTTAGTAGAATTATGTATGCAAATATATATATTAGCAATGGTATGTTAATCTCAATTTATCATAACTTAAAAGCGTATTTTGTCTCACTTGGTGAGCGTTTTATAAAAACTAAGTTCGCTTATCCGTTTATCTTTTTGATGGGATTAATTGAAGCAATTATTTTTCCATTCCCTCAAGAAATATTCATGGTTCCAATGATGGCATTAGACAAAAAGAAAATATTTAAAATTGCTGGACTCTCAGTTCTTGGCTCAATCACTGGAGCGATAATTGCATATTTTATTGGTGTATACTTCTTCAATAGTGTGGGAAATTTTATTCTTCAGAATTTAAATTTGGTTGAGTCATTTAACTCATTTGTTAATGACATAGATAATTATGGTTTCCTTTACGTTTTCATAGGTGGTTTTACTCCTATTCCTTTTAAAATTGTTACACTGACAAGTGGTTTTTTAGGTATTAATTTTTTTATTTTCTTAGTTGCAAGTGTGGTCTCAAGATCAGTGAGATTTTTTCTTATAGGCTATTTAATCTATCGATTTGGAAGCATTGCACTTGAATCATTTGAAAAAAGAATAAATTTATATTCATTTATTCTTATAACTTTAGTGATTTTAGGCATTTTATATATTACATACTAGAATTATGAGTCTTATTAACATCAACTTTATTATCTCAGCATTAGTAATAATTGCAGTATTCGTACTGCAATACGTATTTAATATGGCTCCTTGTGACATGTGTCTCGTTGAAAGGTATCCTTACTATTTATTAATTATAATAGGTCTGGCATCAATTATTTTTAAATTTGAAAAAAGAGCAACAATTAAAAGGATCGCAAACTATGCTTCAATTCTGATTTTACTATTTGGATTTTTGTATACCTTAAGACATGTATTGGTCGAAAGAGGCTTGGTTAATTTAAATTCAGGATGTACCTCTAATTTGTCTGATTTATCTGACAAGTCTAAACTTTTAGAAAGTCTTAATCAAACTCCATTGATTAGATGTGACGAACCTACTTATTTATTTAATTTTATTTCGGTAGCTGAGGCAAACTTGATTATGACATTTTTACTATTATCTATAACTTTGTATTTTGTATTTTTGAAAAATGAACGTTAAAGAAAAAATTTTAAAAAAGATTATTAGAGTTGATCAGGCAGGTGAGCTTGGTGCTCAGCAAATATATCAGGGCCAGAAAATGATATTCAAACTTCAAAAAAATAAGAAAGATTTTGACCAAATATCGAAAATGGCTAAAGATGAAGAGGAACATTTAGATTTTTTTGACAATATCGCCAAAGAAAAAAAGATCAGACCCACAAAACTGAAAGGCCTATTTGGTATTGGTGCTTACGCAATGGGTGTAGGTACTGCCCTCATGGGCCCCAAAGCAGCCTATGTGTGCACTGAGGCAGTTGAAGAAATTATTGAAAAACATTATCAAAAACAAATTGATCAACTAGAGGGAGTGGACGAAGAATTAAGAAAAAAATTAGTAAAATTTCGCGATGATGAAGTTGAACATAAAAATACCGCTATTGATGAAGGGTCGCGAGAAGCCTTTGGTTATTCTGTTTTAAGAAAAACAATCAATGAAACAACAAAAGCTGCTATTTTTTTGGCTGAGAGAATTTAATTATCTTTCTAGTTGAATATCCCAATATAAGAAATCCATCCAGCTTTCATGCAAAAAGTTAGGAGGAAAAGATCGGCCACATTTATCTAAATCAGCCATTGTAGGTACTTTTGGAATATTGAGAGGCTTCATACCCGAGTTTTTCAAAAGTTTTCCTCCCTTTTTTACGTTACAACTTGAACATGCTGTTACAATATTTTCCCAAGTTGTTTCACCGCCGTGTGATCTAGGTATAAGATGATCAAATGTTAAATCTTTCTTTGAACCACAATATTGACAACTAAACTTATCACGCAAAAAAACGTTAAATCTTGAGAATATTGGATTTCTATTTGGCTTGATGTACGTTTTTAGACTAATAACGCTTGGTAAGTACATTTGAAAACTTGGACTTCTAATTTCTCTTTCATAATTGGATACAATATTTACTCTTCCAAGAACAACGGCTTTTACACTGTCTTGCCAGCACCACAAAGACAGAGGATAATGACTAAGAGGCCTGAAATCCGAATTTAGTACCAAAGCTGGACATTTTTCTAGAGGAACTGCGATACTCATTAGTAATTAATATATGCAATTGTATAAAAATTTCAAAAAATTTTTTAATTTGAAAATTTTTCTACTAAGAATTTAATTGCTATGTCTAAGCCGTCTTGAGCAATCGAATGCTGAGTGTTCGGGGAAATATGAGCTTTAACATCTAAACTTAATTCTGATAACTTTTTTTCAGCTTCAATAGTTTCTTGATAAGGAACCATAGGGTCCATATCTCCATGAATTAGGTAAATTGGAGGTTTAGACTTTAATTCATTTTTAAGAAGTTCTGGAGCAATTAACCTTCCTGAAAAGCCAACAATTGCTCTCATTGAATTTTCTCTTCTAAGGCCGACATGTAAACTCATCATTGTGCCTTGACTGAAACCTACGAGCGCCAAATTATCATCACTTAACTCATAATTCTTAAGTTGTTCATCAATAAAACCATTAAGTGTATCAGCTGCATTTAATACACCTTTCCAAATAGTTGCAGGGTCACCCGATTGAAAATCAAACCATTGATATCCCATTGGGTTTAATCCACATTTTTCTGGTGCGTTAGGTGATAAAAAAACCGCATCGGGCATTTGAGGCTGAATATAATTAGCAAGGCCAATCAGATCGTTGCCATCTGCGCCGTATCCGTGACAAAATATTACTAGTTTTGAAGGTTTTGAAGAGTCTTGGGGTTCTAAAACTGGTCCACTTAAGATTGGCATTAAGATACTTTTCTCTCAACTATGCTCACAATGTCACTCATTATATCTTTCAGCTGATAATCCTTTGGAGTATAAACTGCTTGAACTCCATTTTTAATTAAGATCTTTTCATCTTCTGTTGGAATTATACCTCCTACAATTACCGGGATATCGTCTACTTTATTTTTTTTCATTTCATTCATAATTTCCTCGACAAGCTGCACATGAGAACCGGATAGAATAGAAAGTCCGATGATGTGTACATCTTCTTCAACAGATGATTTTACTATTTGTTCTGGTGTTAATCTAATTCCTTCGTACAAAACATCCATTCCACAATCACTCGCACTTACAGCAATTTGTTCTGCTCCACTAGAATGCCCGTCAAGACCAGGTTTGCCTACAAGAAATTTTATTCTTCTTCCCATCTTATCTGACAATGACTCAACTCTTTTACGTATTGGGCTGTAATCGTCATTATTGGATGGTTGAATGTTAGTTATACCAGTCGGTGCTTTGAACTCACCAAAAACATCCCGAAGTACTTGAGACCATTCACCTGTTGTTACACCTGCTTTTGCAGCTGTAATAGAAGCTTCCATTATGTTATCTCCAGATTTTGCCGCTTCGCTTAATTGATTTAAAGCGCTATCAACCTGTTTTTGATCTCTGTTTTGTCTCCAATCAATAACTGCTTTTACTTGTTCATTTTCAATTTTTGGATCAATTGTCTCTATGCCTCCATCATTTGATACAAGAGGTGACTCTTCGGTCTCAACAAACTCATTAACTCCAACAACGATTTGCTCTTTATCATTAATTCTTTTAAGCCTTTCTTTTTGAGAATTGACCAATTCCTGTTTTAAGTAACCACTTTCAACTGCAGCTACTGCACCACCAATTGATTGAATGTGATTAAATTCTTTCATCGCAGTCTCTTTAAGATTTCTAACCTTTTCATCAATCACTTCAGAGCCATTGAATATATCGTCAAAATGTAGGAGATCTGTTTCATACGCAACAATTTGTTGCAATCTTAAGGACCATTGTTGATCCCATGGTCTTGGCAATCCCATTGCTTCATTCCAAGCTGGTAACTGAACTGCTCTTGCTCTTGCATCCTTTGAGAGAACGACGCCTAGCATTTCAATTAATATTCTATATACGTTGTTCTCAGGTTGTTGCTCAGTTAATCCAAGACTGTTTACTTGCATACCATACCTAAATCTTCTGTTTTTAGGATCCTTAACACTATATCTCTCTTTTGTAATTTCATTCCACAAAGATACAAATGCTCTCATTTTACACATCTCAGTAATAAATCTGATTCCAGAATTAACGAAGAAGCTTATGCGACCTACTACATTTTCAAATTCTTCCTCGGATAACACATTTGAGGTTTTAACTTTATCGAGATACGCTACTGCAATTGAAAGACCAAAAGCTAATTCCTGCTCAGGAGTCGCGCCTACTTCAACTAAATGGTAAGGACATACATTGATTGGATTCCAATTTGGCATTTCTTTAAAAGTAAACGTAATCACGTCAGATATTATTTTTAAACTTGGATCAGGTGGAAGAATATATGTTCCTCGTGAGAGATATTCTTTTAAGACATCGTTTTGAGTTGTTCCCCGTAATTTATTTCTGTCTATGCCCTGTTCATCTGCAACGGCTACATATAAACTCAGCAACCATGCAGCTGTAGCATTAATGGTCATTGATGTATTCATTTTATCTAATGGAATTTGATTAAAAAGCGATCTCATATCGCCAATATGACAGATTGGAACGCCAACTTTGCCAACCTCCCCTTTAGCGAGAATGTGATCACTGTCATACCCAGTTTGAGTAGGTAAATCGAACGCTACTGAGATACCTGTTTGACCCTTTGATAGGTTCTTAAGATAGAGTTCATTTGACTTTTTGGCAGACGAATGTCCTGCGTAAGTTCTTATGAGCCAAGGTTTATCCATTGTTTTTCAACGTTTTTTTTTGGTTTTATTAAATCCTTTTGTTTAAAATGTATATACTAATCTAGCTAAAATGGCTATAAACCTAGAAAAAAGAAACATTAGTTTTATATATTTACACTACAGGAGCTGATTTATGACCACTGAAGAAAAAGATATTTATGCAATAGGTGAAATTCCACCTCTTGGTTTTGTCCCTAAGAAAATGCACGCATGGGTAATCAGAAGAGATCGTCATGGAAACCCAATGCAATCATTTAAAGAAGAAGAATTTGATGTTCCTGAAGTTGGATCCAATGACGTTTTGATATTCGTAATGGCCGCGGGCGTAAACTACAACGGTGTTTGGGCTGGTCTTGGAAAACCTGTATCTACGCTTGATATGACTAAAAAAGATTATCACATCGCCGGTTCTGATTGTTCTGGGATAGTTTGGAAAGTTGGTTCTGGTGTAAAAAAATGGAAAGTGGGCGACGAGGTAATCATTCATGGTATGCAGTGGGATCATGAGGATGCTGAGGTTAATGGTGGTGAACCAATGATATCAAAAACAAATAAGGTCTTTGGTTACGAAACAGCAGATGGAACCTTTGCTCAATTCACAGCTGTTCAAGCGCACCAAGTTTTACGTAAGCCACCAAATTTATCTTGGGAAGAAAGTGGCTGTTATATGTTAACTCTTGCAACTGCATATAGAATGCTATTTGGCCACGCTCCAAATGAATTAAAGCCAGGTGAGTTTGTTTTAATATGGGGCGCATCGGGTGGTCTTGGAAGCATGGCAGTACAACTTGCAAAAATTGTTGGTGCTAAACCAATTGGTATTGTTTCTGATAACTCTAAAATTGATTATGTAAAAGATCTTGGAGCTGTAGGTGTTCTAAACAGAAAAGATTTTGATTGTTGGGGTGAACATCCTGATATTGATGACGCTGAAACATATGCAAACTATATGAAAGAAGTTAGAAAATTTGGAAAGGCCCTATGGGAATTTACAGGCAAGGGTAATAATGTTGACATGGTATTTGAGCATCCGGGCGAAACTACCGTTCCTGTCTCATGTTTTGTAGTAAAACCAGGAGGAATGGTTGTTATTTGTGCTGGTACCACAGGATATAATCTCACATTAGATGCTAGATATCTATGGATGCAAAGTAAAAGACTTCAGGGTTCACACTTTGGAAATTCAAAGCAAGCGAATGCAGCGAATGAACTTGTTATTGACGGTACATTAGATCCTTGTATGTCAGAGCTTTTTGCATGGAACAATATTCCTGATGCTCATGAAAAGATGCTTAACAATGAACATAAAGGTGGAAATATGGCTGTCCTTGTTGGCGCTGCAAAAGAAGGACAAAAATCTCTAAACTAGAAAGTTAAATATGCACGAACTAATTTCTAAATGTCAAAAATCCCTTATTACTGTCGATAAGTATTACGATGCTGCCCTGCAACATGTAAGAGGTGAGTTAATTGTTAATGGAAAATTATCTCGTGATAATCTAGATAGGGAACAACATGCTGCACATGGCTTATCTTGGGTTGCTGCATATAGAGCTACTTTGAAAGAAATGGTTAATTGGGCCTCAAACCTAGACTCGACCGGGACGTTTAATGAAACAGAGCAATTAATTTTGCAAATTACTTTTTCGGAATACTGTGCGCAAATTAAATCTGGGATACCAATGTCACAACTTGAGTATGTTCGTCCTCAAGATTTAGGATTAAAAAATGGTCTCTTTCAAGAAACAGGGACCGAAGAATTTAATGATCTGATTTTAAATGGCAATAGTACTGCAGATCGCATGAAACTTGCTCAATTATTAAAAGATGGATTTTCAAGTAAAAACTTTGGTAATAGCGGCCTAGATGAAACTACATCAATAATTCAAGAACAATTTAGAAAATTTGTTGAAGATGATGTGACGCCAAACGCTCATGAATGGCATCTTAAAGATAACCTTATTCCGATGTCTGTAATTGAAAAAATGTCTGAACTTGGTGTATTTGGTCTGACGATACCTGAAGAATACGGTGGACTTGGAATGACAAGATTTGTTGACTGTGTGGTAACTGAGGAACTTGCAAGGGGTTATATTGGCATTGGCTCACTTGGTACACGCGGCGATATAGCTGCCGAATTATTGATTACAGGTGGCACCGAAGAACAGAAAAATAAATATTTACCGAAAATTGCATCTGGTGAAATGCTTCCATGTGCTGTTTTAACCGAACCTCATTCAGGATCTGATATGGGCTCATTCAAAACAAGGGCAGTTGCAAATGGAGAGCACTATACAATCACAGGAAACAAGACATGGGTTACACATGGAGCTCGAAGTGACGTGATGATGTTATTAGCACGCACAAACCCTGATGAAAAAGGCTACAAAGGTTTATCAATGTTCCTTGCTGAAAAACAGAGGGGTGATGACGATAATATGTTCCCTGATGAGGGAATTAGTGGTGGCGAAATCGAGGTTTTAGGCTACAGAGGCATGAAAGAGTACGAAATGGCTTTTGACGGCTTTAAAGTTAAAAAAGAAAATTTACTTGGTGAAAAAGAAGGAAATGGCTTCAAACAAATGATGGAAACTTTTGAAGCAGCTCGTATACAAACTGCAGCTAGAGCACTGGGTGTAGCACAATCAGCTTTTGAAACTGCAATGCAATACGCAATAGATAGGCTAGATACAAATGGCGGTTCGCTGTATGACAAACCTAGAAATGCATCGAAAATTGTTTCTATGGCTACTGAGATTATGGCTGCAAGACAATTAACTTATTATGCTGCAAGAGAAAAAGATAAAGGACACAGATGTGATTTGGAAGCAGGAATGGCAAAAATGTTGGCTGCTAGAGTTGCTTGGGCATGCGCAGATAACGGAGTCCAAATTCATGGAGGTAATGGGTTTGCGCTTGAGTATCCAATAAGTAGAATTTTATGTGACTCCAGAATTTTAAATATATTTGAAGGAACTGCAGAGATACAGGCCGACATTGTAACACGTCGACTTGTTTCTACGAACCCTGCTTAATTTTATATGCCAGGTTTTTTATATTACTTATTAATTCCTATATCACTTCTTGCTGTTTTAGCGGTTTTAGGAACAGGTATTTACGCTATGTTTAAAGGTGGAGATTTTAATAAAAAGTACTCAAATAAACTTATGAGACTTAGAATTACTCTGCAGTTTATTGCGATTGTAATAATTATGAGTGCTCTTTACTTTTCAACTAGTTCTTAATGGTAAAACTCAATAAAATTTATACAAGGGCCGGTGATAAAGGCAAGACAGGGTTAGTATCTGGTAAACGTGTATTTAAGGATAATATAAGAATAAAAGCATACGGGACTGTCGATGAACTGAATTCTATACTTGGAATTTTAAACACGAGTGCCAAATCATCTCTGAAAAAAATAATTTCAGAAATACAAAATGACTTATTTGATTTAGGTGCTGATCTCGCAACTCCAGTTGAAAAAAAACCAAAATATAAACCGCTACGCGTTACAAGCAAGCAGGTTACAAGAATTGAAAAAACAATTGACAAATATAACGCAAAGTTAGCACCCCTTAATTCTTTTGTGCTACCGGGAGGGTCTCAGTCTGCGGCATTTTTACACAACGCAAGAACTGTAACGCGCCGAGCTGAAACTCAGATTGTCGCACTTGCAAAAAAAGAAGAGGTCAACGAAGAAGCAATTAAATATATCAATCGGTTATCTGATTTATTTTTTGTTTTATCGAGAGTTGAAAACAACAATGGCAAAAAAGATATTTTGTGGAAACCTGGTAAGAATGTATAATTTATGTTTACTCAACTAAAAAAGATATTATAACACATAAATCATGAAAATTTTAGTCCCTGTCAAAAGAGTTATTGATCCGTACGTTAACATCAGAGTTAAATCTGATCAAACTGGTGTTGAAACTGAGAATGTAAAAATGTCTATGAACCCCTTTTGTGAAATTGCAGTTGAAGAGGCAATTAGATTAAAAGAAGCTGGTAAAGCTGAAGAGATCATCGCTGTTTCAATCGGCAATCAATCTTGTCAAGAAACTATTCGAACGGCTCTTGCAATGGGAGCTGACCGAGGAATACATGTGCTCACAGAAGAAAAAGTTGAGCCTATTTCAATTGCAAAAATTCTAGCAAAAATTTGTGAAAGCGAGTCACCTGGACTAGTGATATCCGGAAAGCAAGCGATTGATGGAGATAACAATCAAACTGGTCAGATGCTTGCTGCACTAACAGATATGCCTCAAGGAACTTTTGCTTCAAAAGTAGAAATCGACGGCGACAAGGTTAAAGTCACCAGAGAAATAGATGGAGGTTTACAAACTGTAAATCTGAATATGCCCGCTATTATTACCACCGATTTAAGATTGAATGAACCTAGGTATGCTTCTCTGCCCAATATAATGAAAGCAAAAAAGAAGCCAATTGATCAAAAATCTCCTGAAGACTATGGAGTTGATGTTACACCTAGAGTAAGTATTTTAAAAGTTATTGAACCTCCAAAGCGTCAGGCTGGAATCAAAGTCGAGAATGTTGGAGATCTTGTAGAAAAATTAAAAAATGAGGCAGGAGTTATATGACATCACTTTTTTATATCGAGCATGCAAACGGAAAGGTCAGCGATCAAAGTTTAAAAGCTATAACAGCAGCGTCTCAAATTGAAGGCGATGTTCACGGACTTATTGTGGGCTCAAATATTGATGAAGCTGTTGCGGAGGCTTCAAAAATTAATGGATTGAGTAAATTACTCCACTTGGATGATGCAGCATTTGATAATGTTTTGGCTGAAAAACTTACTCAAGTTATTTTTAATATTGCCGGCGATTATGACTACTTTTTGGCTGCAGCAACAACAACTGGTAAAAATGTGATGCCTAGACTTGCTGCAAAACTTGATGTCTCTCAAATATCAGAGATCGTTGCTGTTGAAAGTGCAGATACATTTATTAGAACAATTTATGCTGGTAACGCTATTGCAACTGTACAAACATCTGACGCAAAGAAAGTTCTCACGGTTAGACCAACTGCTTTCAAAGCTGCAACAACCGACTCTGCTGAATGCGAGGTTGCAAAGATAAATGCTGAGAATATTCCATCAATTTCAGAATTTGTGGGCGAAGAGCTAACAAAATCTGATAGGCCAGAACTTACTTCTGCAAAGACAATTATTTCAGGTGGACGTGGAATGCAAAATGGAGAAAACTTTGAACTTTTGGATAAAGTAGCTGAAAAACTTGGAGCTGCTGTTGGAGCATCTCGAGCTGCCGTTGATGCAGGCTTTGTTCCAAATGATTATCAAGTCGGGCAAACTGGTAAAGTTGTAGCACCCGAACTGTACATAGCGGTCGGAATATCAGGAGCGATCCAGCACTTGGCTGGCATGAAAGACTCAAAAATTATAGTTGCCATAAATAAAGATGAAGAAGCACCTATATTTGATGTGGCAGACTATGGTTTGGTAGCAGACTTGTTTCAAGTTCTTCCCGAATTAGAACAAGCCTTATAATTATTTATAAATTACTATCAATATAATCTTGAAAGTAGTTACTGTCCCATTCAGTTGGACCAATAAACTTTGCTATTTGATTTCCCTCTTGATCAATAAAAAATGAAAATGGCAGTCCTGCTGCTCTTACTTCTCGTGGTATATTATTTTTATCGTCAAAGAATAAATCTATATTTTGGATTTCGTATTCATTAAAAAAATTTACTGACTTTTTCTTCGGCCCACGATCAACGCTTATTGCAAGTATCTGAAAATCTTGTTTATCATATTTTTGTTGCAATCTATCGAGTGACGGCATTTCTTCTTTGCAAGGTTCACACCATGTTGCCCAGAGATTAATTAAAAGCAACTTGCCATTAAAATCATTTAAAGTGACATCATTGCTATTGATATCTTCGAATTTACTCAAAAAACCTTGTTTTTTTTCTATTATCAACTCATTCGCGTATGAATTTGAAGTATATAAACTGTTGCAAAAGATAAGGATTGTGGCATATACCATCAAAATTATAAATCTACTGCATAAAGAAATCATCATATTTGAGAAATAAATAGTTTTAGTAAAATGTCCATTAAAAAAAATAAGTTAAGAGATAGATTTAATAAAAAATCGAGTGAGTCTTTTATAAATATTAATTCGTCTTTGGAAAATGACAAATTTTTATTTGAAGAGGATATTGAAGCATCGATTGCACACGCTACAATGCTCTCGTCTCAAAAAATAATTTCTAATAAAGACTCAAAAAAAATTATTTCCGGATTAAAAAAAATTAGGACTGAAATTAAAAATAATAAATTTATATTTGATGATAATCTTGAAGATATCCACATGAATATTGAAAGTAGACTAGAAGAGCTTATTGGTGATGCCGCTGAAAGGTTACATACTGGTAGATCTAGAAATGATCAAGTTGTAACAGATTTAAAATTATGGATGAAAAAAGATAATATACTGATTTCAAAAAAATTAAAAAAACTGAAATCTGCGTTACTACAGGTTGCAAGTAAAAATATTTTGATTACGTTTCCAGGCCTTACTCACCTGCAAACTGCGCAGCCGATATCAGTTGGACATTTTTTTATGGCGTACTTTGAAATGTTTAACAGGGATACGAATCGATTCAGCGACTCTTTTAGAAGAATGAACGAAAATCCGCTTGGTGCAGGAGCCTTAGCGGGAACTAATTTTCCAATTAATAGAAACAAAACAACAAAAATGCTTGACTTTAAAAAACCTACAAAAAATTCATTGGATACAGTTTCTGATCGAGATTTTGTGGTAGATTTTTTATCTAGTTCATCCTTAATGGCTGTTCACTTATCAAGGTTAGCCGAGGAAATTACTCTTTATAATTCCGATTTAGTGGGTTTCTTTAAAATCGGAGACCAATTAATGTCGAGTTCTTCAATTATGCCTCAGAAAAAGAATCCTGATGGCGCTGAATTAATAAGAGCAAAATCTTCGACAATTTCAGGAAATCTATCATCTATGCTTAACTTGCTTAAATCTCTTCCACTAACTTACAGCAAAGACCTTCAGGAAGATAAGGCGCTTGTAACCTCAACAAGTAAAAACATTCATCTTTGTCTCGATTGTATGATCGAAATAATCTCTACAATTAAAATTGAAAAATCAAACATCGAGAAAAAGCTTAAATCTTCTTTTGCCAATGCAACTGATTTAGCAGATTGGCTAGTTATAAATCTTGGTTATTCTTTTAGAAGTGCGCACAATTTAACCGCTAAAATTGTCAACTTTGCAGAAAAAAAGAAAATAAGTTTAAATAAGATATCGATGAAGGATTATAAAAAATTTGATAAAAATATAGACAAATCTGTGTATGGATTTTTAGATTTGAAAAATAGTATTAACAATAAAAAAAGCTATGGCGGAACAGCAATATCTGAGATAAGAAAAATGATTAGTCAAGCTAGGAAAGAATTAAGTAATGAAAAATATTAGTATTTTGATTATTTTCTTATGTATTCTTGGTTGTGGGAAAAAAGGCTCTCTTGAATTTCCCCCAACAGAATCAAAAAGCAATTATAAAATAGAGATCTATAAGGCTTAAAAATGTCCTTTCTAAAATATGAAAATGATATCCTTAAATTTGAGGATATCTCAATAAGAGAAATTGCTGAAGGTAGACCTACACCATTCTACTGTTATAGCAAACAAACTCTCACAAATAATTTTAGAGAGTTTTCAGATTCACTTACTTCACTTGATGCAACGGTGTGTTTTTCTCTCAAATCAAATTCAAATCTAACAATACTAAAAACTCTAACCGAACTTGAAGCGGGAGGAGATGTTGTTTCTGAGTGGGAAATGAGAAAAGCATTACAAGCAGGGATGAAACCAAATAAAATAGTTTTTTCAGGCATTGGCAAAACTGCTAGCGATATTCAATTTGCGATCAGTAATAATTGTTTACAAATCAATGCAGAATCACTCGATGAACTTGATCATATAAATCAAATAGCTTCTGTGTCGGGAAAAATTCAGAAAGTAGGAATTAGGATTAATCCAGATATACAATCAGAAACGCACAAAAAAATTAGCACAGGCAGTCTCGAGGATAAGTTTGGAATCAGTATAGAACAAACTTACGAAATTTTTCAGAATCGACAAAATTATCCAAATTTAGAGATTTCATCTATAGCTTTTCATATAGGTAGCAACATTAAAGACCTAACACCATTTCAAAGAACATTTGAAATTATTGGTGAATTAGTTGCTAAAATAAATAGTGAAACAAAAAAAATAAATACCGTTGATGTTGGTGGGGGAATTAGTCCTGAAAAAAGAAATTTTACTTTTGAAGACTATAAAAACTTAATCGTAAAATATTTTGATACAGAAAATCTTAAATTTATCTTTGAACCAGGTAGGCTTATAGCTGCAAATGCAGGAATATTAGTATCAAAAGTACTTTATACAAAGAATATCACTGGAAAAAAATTTGTCATTATCGACGCAGGTATGAACGATATGATGAGGCCTGCATTATACGATGCTCATCACGAAATAATGCCAGATGTTAGGACAAGTGAATATGATGAAATAAATACAGATATAGTTGGTCCAATATGTGAGAGTTCTGACGTATTTCTCAATATTCAAAAATTTAATAAAGTAAAGAGTGGTCAATACGTCATATTAAAAGATGTTGGGGCATATGGTTCAACGATGAGTTCAAACTATAATGCTCGACCACTTATTGAAGAGCTCATGGTAGATGGATCTCAAATAAGAATAATTAGAAAAACTCAGTCATACGAAGACTTTATTAAAAATGAAATTTAATAAGAAAAGAAGCTTCTTATCTGTTCTAATATATAATCAATATAACTGTTAATTGACCTGCTCAATTCAAATGCATTTACACTAGAGTTTTGTATAACCGCATCGATTGATATGAAAATTACTGGGGTCAATAAAAGTAGAAATGGGAGAGGAATACTTGTTTTGTTTTTTTCATAAACAACTGGTAAATTCTGATCCTTTGAATGATCCCGTTCTGCGTAAGTATTTACAATTTCTTCAATTTGTAACTTTTTATCATTTTCATAATTCTTATTTTCATGAAACCAAGAATGGTTACATCTTGTACATTTAACCTGTCTGCCAAAGCCAATATCCTCTATATTTACTAGATACTTTGCCGAACATGATGGACAGGATATTATCATAGTCTTACTTAATTTTATTAATTGTAATTATTAGCAGTAAAATAGTGTAACTTATTTAAAATGATTAATGAATTAAAATCACATTACATTCATTTTTCTCTACTTTTATTTGTAATTATCGTACTCTTACAATTTAATTTCTTTCTCTTCAACATTCAAAGCTATAAAAATACAGACCTTAATAAAAAAGAAATCGAAGGAATAGTCGTACTAACTGGTGATAAATTTAGAATATTAGAGGGACTTAAAATACTTAATAGTGAGATTGGGTACAAGCTTTTAATATCAGGAGTTAATAAAGAAATTTCTATTGAGGAAATAAAAAAAGAATTTCCAAAATTTAATCAGCTGTTTAATTGTTGTGTTGAACTTGAGAGCATTTCAACAAATACCTTCGAAAATGTTAGAGAAATTTTTTTTTGGAAAAAGAATAATAATATTAAAAATATTCTATTAATAACATCTGATTACCATCTACCCAGAGTTGAACTCGAGGTAAATCGACTTTTATTAGATAAAGAAACTTTCTATTATGGTGTAAAATATGACAATCAAAAAATAAATATTCGTATGAAGAAATTAATTGTAGAGTATATAAAATATTTAAGGACAAAAATAAGTTTGAGTATAGGACTTTAAATTATGATTTATGTAAGATCTCTTTTAGCAAATTTAGCATTTTATATTGTATTATTAATTTGTATTTTTTTTGCACCTATACTTTTTTTCTTACCTAAAATACATATGCTTGGCATCATACGTTTTCAATCAACACATACAAAATTAAGCCTTAAGCTATTTGCAAATCTAGAAGTTGAGTACCGTGGGTTAGAAAACATTCCAAGCACTCGAAAATATCTCATAGCTGCTAAACATCAATCTCTTGCAGAAGCTATTTTTCTTAATGAAGCGATTGAAACACCATCAATAATTGCAAAAAAACAATTATTATTCATACCAATTGTTGGACTTTGTTTTAAGAAAGCAAATTTCATATATGTCGATAGGAGAAAAGGGGAAACAAATATTCAGGCAATGGTGAATTCTGCAAAAAGAAGTATGGACAATGATCCCCGTCCTTTATTAATTTTTCCTGAAGGGACCAGAACACCAGTTGGTCAACGTCGCCCATATAAGTATGGCGTTACAGCTTTGTACGATGGTCTCAAAATTCCTTGTCTACCAGTTGCAATTAATTGTGGTTACTTTTGGTCAAGGAGACGATTTCTTCGTTATCCTGGTAAAATGGTAATTGAATTTTTAAAACCAATTGAGCCAGGGCTAGATAAAACTGAATTTACAGAAAAATTATATAATTCTATTGAAAATCAATCTGATAAACTGCTTGAAGAGGCCAAGATTAAATATCCAAAATGAAGATATTTTCATTTAATAGAATAATCATTTTGGTATTGGCTATTTTGCTCATTTATTCAATTTATTGGATGTTTATTTCTTTTCAGTTGAAATCCCAATTATCAAGTAACCTTGAAAGATACAACATTAAGTATAACGACTTGAGGGTGACGGGGTATCCTTACAGAATATCAGGTTTGATTGTAAATCCTAATCTCAACAGATCAGATAGCCTATCTAATATAGAAATAGGAAATATAAAAATTGATATGAATCCTTTCGATATAAGTAAACTAATGATGAGAACGGATAAAATAAATAGTTCATTTAATGAAGACGACTCTTTAAATTTTTTTTTGAATGATATTCAGCTCAGATTGTCGATGGATAAAGGACAAATTAATGAGATTTATTCAATTTCAAATGATATGAGTCTGAACATAGGTGATTACAATATAGAGAATATAAGAAAAATTATTTTTAAAATGAATAAAGTTAATGAGAATGGCTATCGTGTTTTTTTTACAGCCGTTGCATCAAATGTTTTAGACTCATTTAAAAATGAAACAAGAATTTTGCTAGAGGGAAAAATTTCTGATTTAAGTACAAATTTAAATGGCAATATTCAACTAAACGTATCAAATGTTGAAAACAATGATAATTTGTTTAGCACCCCTTTAGTAATTAAAAATGGAATTATTTCTGTGCTTTTCATCCCTTTGATCGATTTAAAGGAATTATTTTCTTTTTGATCTACCAAAATCGGCATCAGAAGTGTCTTGACCTGCTTTAATTATTTTCTCACGCACAATTCTTGTTTTTGAAAATAACTTATACAAACTATCTCCGTCTTCCCACCGTATTGATTTTTGTATAGCACTCAGATCTTCAGAAAATCTACCAATCATTTCTAATACAGCTTCTCTGTTTGCCAAAATTACATCTCTCCACATAGTAGGATCTGAGGAAGCAATTCTTGTGAAATCTCTAAATCCACTCGCGCTATACTTAACAATATCTGATTTTGTAAAGTTTTCTAAATCAGCTGCTGTATGGACCATATTATAAGCAATTAGATGGGGCAAATGAGAAGTCACTGCCATTACTTTGTCATGTCTAGAAGGAGTCATAGTTTCTACTTTGCTTCCCAATTTTTTCCAAAAAGTTTTTACTTTATTTATGTCTCTGGTTTTATTGCCTTTTAAAGGTGTAATTATGCACCATCTTTCTTCGAATAGTTCAGCAAAGCCAGCTTTTGGCCCACTTTTTTCAGTACCAGCAATAGGATGAGCAGGTACAAAATTTATCTTTTTTTTAATTAAACTTTCGACTTCTGAAATTGAAGACTCTTTCGCAGATCCAACATCTGTTACAATGGCATCTTTATTAAGATGTGGTGATATCTTTTTAAAAATACTTTTGTAACTGCTTAAGTGAGTACAAATAATAACCAAATCTGAATTCTTTACGCAGTCTGATATATTATTTTTTATTTCACTTGTTAATTTAAGTTTTTTAGCGATAGTTCTTGTTTTTAAAGACCTGGAGTAACCAGAGGTAATTTCTGCTAGTTTTTTCTTTTTTATAGCTAAGGCAATAGAAGAACCTATTAAACCCAAACCAATTATACTAATTTTTTTAAATGGTCTCTTCTTACTTGGCATTATAAAACTCTTTCATAGCTTTAAGGACTTTTCTATTTTCTGTAGATTTACCAATAGATAACCTAATGCAATCTGGAAGATTATACTTATCCATTAACCTTACAATAATTGATTTTGACAATAAATACTGATTTAGTTTTTTTACAGATTTGCCTACATTAATGAGTAGAAAATTTGCTCTGCTATCATAAACATTTACTGGCAATCTACTTAGTTCACTATTCATTTTTTTTAGCCAAAATTTGTTATGGTTTATTGCATTTTTTTCATATTTTTTATCTTTTAATGCCTCAACGCCGGCAAGTTGGGCAATTTGATTTACGTTAAATGGCCCTCTCACTTTATTCATTAACTTTATTATATCTGTATGAGCGTAGCACCAACCCAATCTTAAGGACGCCAAACCATAAATTTTTGAGAAAGTTCTAGTGACAATGATATTTTTATATTTTTTGGCAAAGTTAATGCCATTAGAGTAATCTTTATCAGTTACATATTCTGCATAGGCAGAATCAATAATTATAAATATCTTCTTAGGGACACGTGAGATAAGCAATCTTAATTCTTCTTTGGATAGATAAAATCCTGTTGGATTATTGGGCTGCGCAATAAATATAATTTTAGTTTTTTTTGTGATTTTATTTAAAATACTTTTTACATCAAAGCGTAAATTCTTTGTTGTCGAACGTTTAACAACGCCCCCGCTGATTTTAGTGTAAATTTCAAACATTAAAAAACTGTGTTTAGGAATAATAACTTCGTCTCCTTTATTTAGAAAAAGTTGACAAGCCAGGCCTAATATCTCGTCTGATCCATTTCCAACGAAGAGGTTGTTGATATTTAATTTGGTTTTTTTTGATAATGCATTTTTTAATTCCAGACTATTTCCGTCAGGATATTTGTGAGTTTTTGACTTGGCCGTTGATATCGCCTTTTGTACTCGCAAGCTCGGACCAAATGGCGACTCATTAGAGGACACCTTAATAACTTGCTTTTTGCCAGGAATTGATGAAATGCCTCCTTCGTAAAGCTTTATATTTTTAAGTTTTTTCATATTTCAATTGGCTATAAATAGGTGAATATCGCTAAATTTGAAAGAAAATCTTTGAAATAAATAAATCTTCTAATTTGACAATATCCTATTGAATATATAATACATGAATTGCGCCGATTTGAGCACAGCTTGCGGGCGCAATAAAAATGCAGCTAAAGAGGTAGTTGAAACCGCCAAACTTAGTTGTTGGGCGGTTTTTTTTTGGAAAAAATTATGAGTGAAAATAAAATTGTTACTTTAGCAGAAGATGAACCATTAAATTTGGATGGAGGTGGAAGTTTATCTAAATTTAAAACTGCATATACCACATATGGCAAACTTAATGATAAAAAAAATAATTCAATCTTAGTTTGTCATGCCTTGACTGGCGATCAATATGTGGCAAGTGATCATCCCATTACAAAAAAAAATGGCTGGTGGTCGATGGTTGTAGGGCCCGATAAACCAATTGATACGAACAAGTTCTTTGTCATTTGCCCTAATGTTATTGGTGGGTGCATGGGATCAACGGGTCCAAAAGAAATAAATCCTGAAAACGGCAAAGAATTCGCGACTGATTTTCCTGTAATTACAATTGCAGATATGGTCAGAGCTCAAAAATTATTAATTGATTATTTGGGAATTGAAAAAATATTCTGTGTTACTGGCGGATCGATGGGGGGCATGTTGGTACTCGAATGGCTTTCAAAGTTTCCTGAAATGGTACATTCAGCAGTTCCTATTGCAACTGCAACAAACCATTCGGCTCAAAACATTGCATTAAATGAGCTTGCAAGACAGTCCATAATGGCTGATCCAAACTGGCAATCAGGGAATTACTATCATTCTGACAATAAACCCATGAAAGGGCTTTCAGTAGCTAGAATGGCAGCACATATTTCATATCTATCTAAAGAAGCTCTACAAAGTAAGTTTGGAAGAAATCTCCAAGATAAAAATAGCTTGGATTATTCTTTTGATGCCGATTTTCAAATTGAAAGTTACTTAAGACATCAAGGATTTACTTTTGTTGATCGCTTTGATGCAAACAGCTATCTGTATATCACTCGGGCAATGGATTATTTTGATGTTTCCTCAGCAAATAATGGCTCCTTAATAGAGGCCTTTAAAAAAACGCAATCTAAAATTCTTTGTGTGTCGTTTACCAGTGATTGGCTATACCCGACATCTGAAAACAAAAAAATTGTAAAAGTTTTCAACTCTCTTGGGCTTAATGTCAGTTTTATTGAAATTGAAACTGAAAACGGTCATGACTCATTCCTATTGGATGAACCAAAGTTTTTTGAGGCGATAAAAGGATTCATTAATTCAACATTTGAAAATTTATGAGCTTAATAAACGAGAACAAAGATTTTGGGGTAATTGCTGAGCTAATTCCTAACAATGCTTCTGTTATTGATGTTGGGTGCAATGATGGGTCTTTGTTGGAGTATTTGAGAGAGTATAAAAATATTGATGGTCGTGGGATGGAAATCGATCAAAAAAAGGTTCAGCTTTGTTTAGCAAAAGGCATTTCAGTAATTGAAGGAGATGCAGATACTGATTTGTATGATTATCCAGATAAGTTATTTGATTATTCAATACTTACTTATACGTTACAAGCTACAAAAAGTCCTAAAACAGTAATGCAGCAATTGGTGAGAATTTCTAAAAAAGCAATTATATCCTTTCCGAATTTTGGCCACTGGAAGATTGGCGCTAGTTTATTGTTGAATAGAAAAATGCCAGTAAGCAAGAAACTAAGTTATTCATGGCATGAAACTCCAAATCTACATTTTTGTACAATCAATGATTTTATTGATTTATGTGAGGAGTTAGAGATCAAAATTGAAAAGAAAGGTGATCTTTCTAATAAAAAACTTTCCAATTTTAGTGGAAAAAATTTTCTTGATAGCTACTTTAATGAAGTCGGACTTTTTTTAGTTTCAAAGGATTGAATATGACTGAAATACTAATTGTTAAATGCTTAAGCGATAATTATGCTTATATATACTCAAATAAAAATGGGGATGCATTTGTTGTTGATCCTTCTGAAGCAGGTCCTGTAATTGATGTTCTAAATAAACACAGACTTAATTTAAAATTCATACTAAATACTCATCATCATTTTGATCATGTAGGTGGAAATTTTGAACTTAAAGAAAAGTATGAGTGCAAAATAGTTGGCAGCAAAAAAGATTTTGAGAGAATACCAGGAATTGATATACAGGTTTCAGAGGGTGATATTTGGAATTTTGATGAACACAATGCTCAGATAATTGAAATACCTGGGCATACTACGGGCCACATCGCTTTTTATTTTGAATCCCTAAAACTTGTTTTTACAGGTGACACGCTATTTTCACTTGGATGTGGTAGACTTTTTGAAGGTTCACCAGAAATGATGTGGAAATCTCTTACAAAATTAAGGGATCTACCTGATGAAACAAAAATTTACTGTGGCCATGAATATACTTTAAGTAATGGAAATTTTATAAGCTCTATTTACCCGTCGGATGAAATAGAATCAAAAATAGACCGTCTGAAAAGCCTAAATAAACAAAACATACCATCTATTCCATCAACAATTGGGGATGAAAAGAGATTAAATGTTTTCTTAAAAGCAGATGATGATGATTTGATCAAGTCACTGGGGCTTACGGGAAAAAGTCCAGAAGAAGTATTCGGTCACATAAGAAATCTCAAAGATTCCTTTTAAGTAAAATATTGTCCACCGTTTGCAGATATCGTAGAACCTGTTATAAAGCCCGCTTCATCACTAGCAAGGAATGTAACTATTCGTGAAACCTCATCAACTGTTCCAAGCCTTCCTACAGGAATTTTTCCAATTAAACTTTTCATAAAATCCTCGGAGGCATCGGCTAGAATTTCAGTATCGATATAACCAGGTGCAATAGCGTTAACTGTAATATTCTTTCTAGCAGTTTCTTGCGCTAAGGCTTTGGTAAAACCTAGTAAACCAGCTTTTGCCGCACTATAATTTATTAGACCCATCTCACCTTTTTGACCGTTAATAGAAGAAATGCTGATTATTCTTCCAAAAGATTTTTCTCTCATGCCTTCAAGTACACATCTTGTCATATAAAAAACTGAATCTAAGTCAGTTCTTATTACATCATCCCATTGTTCAACTGACATTTTATGAGCCATTGAAGCTTTGGAAATGCCGGCATTATTCACTAAAATGTCAACAGTACCCAGCTTATCAGCAACTTGCTTTACGCCCGCTTCACATGCAGCTGCATCAGCAACATTCCATTGAAATACCTCAATACCGTTTTCGGATGAAAACTTATTTGCTGCATCTGAATTTGAACTATAGGTTGCAGCAACATTGCACCCCTCCTTTTTTAAAGCAAGAGATATTGCAGCACCTATTCCCCTTGTTCCTCCAGTTACTAACGCTACTTTAGACATAATTTTCTCCTATCGTTCGACGCACAAAGCGACACCCATGCCTCCACCAATGCATAATGTGGCAAGTCCTTTTTTAGCGTCCTGTCTTTTCATTTGATTTAATAATGTTACAAGAATTCTAGCTCCTGACGCACCAATTGGATGTCCTATAGCAATCGCTCCTCCGTTAACATTAACTTTTGAAACATCCCATCCCATTTCTTTATTTACTGCACAAGATTGAGCGGCAAATGCTTCATTTGATTCAATTAAATCTAAATCAGAAACATCCCACCCTGCTTTATCAAGAGCTTTTCTGCTTGCAGGTATAGGTCCTGTTCCCATCACAGATGGATCAACCCCAGCACTTGACCAGGATACAATTCTTGCCATAGGCTCAAGGTTTCTTTTTTTCATTTCATCTGAGGACATTACTGCCAGAGCAGCTGCGCCATCGTTTATACCACTTGCATTTGCTGCTGTAACTGTTCCCTCTTTTGCAAATGCAGGTCTTAAAGATGAGATTTTTTCTAATTGAACATTGTCTTTAATATATTCATCACTATCAAAAACTACTGTCTCTTTTCTTGATGGGACTTCAACTGGAACAATTTCATCCTTAAATACTCCATCTGCTTTAGCCTTACTTGCTTTCTGTTGTGAGTTAAAAGCAAATTCATCTTGTTGATCTCTAGTAATTTGCCATTGTTGTGCAACATTTTCAGCAGTTGTTCCCATGTGATATCCATTAAAAGCATCCCACAAACCATCTTTGATCATTGAGTCGATCATCTTATCATCACCCATTTTAGTACCATTTCTTAGGTGCATACAGTGCGGGGATTGACTCATACTTTCTTGTCCACCAGCAATAATAATATTTGCATCGCCATTCTTTATAGATTGATAGGCCAAAGCAACACTTCTTAAGCCAGATCCACAAACTTGATTAACTAGCCATGCTGGGGTCTCTTTATTTAAACCAGCATTTATTGATGCTTGTCTAGCAGGGTTTTGACCAGTTGCTGCAGTTAGTACTTGTCCAAGTATTACCTCATCTACATCACCACCTTCAATGCCTGATCTATTAAGCGTTTCTTTTATAACTATTGTGCCTAAATCGTGTGCTGGCATACCTGATAAAGATCCATTAAATGAACCAACGGCTGTTCTAACGGCAGATGTAATAAATACTTCACTCATAACTTTTCCTTTTTATTCGCCAATTATTGGCAATTTTTGTGATCTGGAGGCATCAAGATAACTTGCGGAGTGAATTTTGCAACTATTATTTAGGCTGATAACGAGTGGATTTGCAGTTGGTATTTCTAAGCTTGTTATGTCTTCATCAGATACATCAAACAAGTACTTACATAGAGCTCTTAAGCTGTTTCCATGTGCTGAAATAATAGTGGTATTTTTTAGTACTAAAGGTTTTATAGAATTTTCCCAGTAAGGAATTACTCTCGCATACGTATCTTCTAAACATTCCGTCATGGGTAAATTATTTATTCCTTTATATAAATCATCTTTATTAGGATTCATTTCACTATCAATTGGTAGTGCAGGTGGTGGTGTACTGTAGCCTCTCCTCCATTTTAAAAACTGATCTTCACCATATTTTTTTTTAACTTCATCTTTGTTTAATCCTTGCAGTGCTCCATAGTGTCTTTCATTTAATTCCCAGGCAGTTTCTGTGTGAAGATTATATATATTTAATTCCTCAAGAATTATTTGAAGCGTATTTTGTGCCCTTTTTAAAAATGATGTAAATGCAAATGAAGGAACTATTTCAGCTTCTTTGAGTAACAATGCTGACTTTAATGCCTCTTTTTTTCCTAAATCGTCTAATTCTACATCAACCCATCCGGTAAAAATATTTTTTACGTTCCAAACACTTTTACCGTGTCTGATTAATATCAGTGTATTAGACATTTATTTGTTTACTTGGTTAACTACATTATTATTTAAAAGATAATCGACCATTTGCTCTGCGATTTGTATAGCAACTTTTTCTTGCGCCTCTGCAGTACTAGCGCCGATGTGAGGTGTCATTACAACTTTTTTCATACCAGAAAATATACTGTCAGTTTGTGGCTCTTTCTCATAAACATCGCAGCCATATCCTCCTAAACCATTTTTATCAATTGCATTCTTAACATCATTTTCATTTACAATTCCACCTCTCGCACAATTAATAATAATTGCTGTTCTTTTAATTGTTTTAAGGGTGTCTTTATTAATCATATATTTTGATTTATCTGATAGTTTATTATGAAAAGTTATAATATCTGAATGTAACAAAATTTCTTCAAAAGATACTTTTTCAACTTTATATTTTTTTTGTTCTGTATCACTTAATGTAGCACTATGAACAATAACATTCATTCCATATGCTTGTGATATTTCAGAAATTTTTTTTCCTATATTCCCAAATCCTACGATGCCAATAGTTTTGCCCAACATCTCAGATCCAATGAAGTTTTTTTTCTCCCATTTTTTACTGTGCATTGACTCATTTGCCTCTGTAATTTTTCTCATTAATGCATGTATAATAGAAAATGTAAGTTCGGCTGTTGCTTGAACATTTCCAAGAGGAGTGTTCATGACTACGATGTTATTTTTGGTAGCTGAGTCAAGGTCAACATTGTCAACCCCTACGCCTGGCCTACCAATAACTTTCAGATTTTTAGCGCTGCTTATTATTTTATCAGTTACAGTGACTGCTGATCTAATTACTAACCCGGCATAATCTACGATTTCTCTAGAAAGCTCGTCTTCACTAAGACCTGTTTTCTGAACATATTCAATGTTGTTTTCATCAAATACTTTAAAAACAGCGTCAGAAACATTATCGGCAATTAGTACTTTATTCACTTTTTAAAGGCTTCTTTAGTTGTCAAATAAGCCCAGTCAATCCAAGGTAGAACAAGTTCAACATTTTTATTTTCAACTGTTGAACCGCCCCATATTCTAATTCCCGGTGGTGCCGTTTTATAGGAGTTTAAATCATATCCTGCTTCATTGCTTTCAAGCAATGAACAAACTTCCTTCATAAAATTTACTTTGTCTTCGTCATTAAGAGATTTAAACCACTCATCCTTTGGAAGTATACAAATTGAAGTACAAGATCTGGTCTCTGGATCTTTAGCTAGAAATTCAAAATTATCATGCTTATCAATCCAATTATTAACTAATTTTAGATTTGTTTCTGATATATCAATTAATTTATTTAAACCGCCTAACTCTAGGCCCCAGTTAAGGGAATTTAATACATCTTCAACACTGATCATGGATGGAGTGTTTATTGTTGCTCCAGAAAATATTCCTGAAATTAATTTTTGATTATTTGCTAGACGAAATATTTTTGGGATGGGCCATGGTGGAGTGAAAGTTTCAAGTCGTTCAACTGCACGAGGTGATAAAATCAACATACCATGGGCAGCTTCGCTTCCTAAAACTTTTTGCCATGAGTAAGTAATCACATCTAATTTATGCCAATCCATGTGCATTGAAAATACTGCAGATGTGGCATCACATATTGTTAATCCTTTTCTTTGATCACTTATCCAATCAGTATTTTTTATTCTTACTCCTGCGGTAGTACCATTCCATGTAAAAACAATATCGTTGTCAGGATTGCTATCAGAAAAATCAGGGAGTTCCCCATATTCCGCTTTAATTAACTTTTTATCTTTTAGAGGCAGTTGTTCTCCTGCGTCTATATTCCAGTCATGACCAAAATTTTCCCATGAATAAACTTCAACTCCTCTTTGACCAAGCATACACCACATAGCCATTTCAACAGCGCCAGTATCAGACGCGGGAACAATTCCAATTAAGTAGTCATCAGGAATTTCCAACAGTTGTCTTGACTTATCAATTACCTCTTGAAGTTTTTTAACAGCTGCGCCAGATCTGTGAGACCTTGAAAGAGCTGCATTTTTTAAATTATCAAACGACCATCCTGGAGGTTTGGCGCAGGGACCGGATGAAAAGTAAGGATAATGAGGCTTCTGAGCGGGCTTTTCCATTAAATTAAATATCCATAAGCAAATTAACCAAGCCATCAGCAGGCTTGGGATCAAAGTAAGTTGACTTTTTAGGAACAATCTTACCTTTGTCTGCGATGGACATTATCTTTTTCATCGGTAAAGGGCAAATAAAAAATCCTATATCTGCCAAGCCTTTATCCACTTCATTTGCTAATTTTTTATGATCAAATTTACCAGGAATATTCGACAAATTTACTAAAGAACAATTACATTGTTTTTTAATGATACTATTTATCATTATTTTTTCAACTATGTCAGTGTCAGTTTCATATTTAGTATAGAGTTTTTTATTTGATGTGAGTGAAACATTGTACCAAGTTTTATTTAAATATATCATCACACTACCTGGGTCACATGGATTTTTAAATTTTAATTTTTTTTCTAGCTTAAACTTTTTCTTTAAAGCCTGAATTATTTTTTGTTTATTAAAATTTTTAAATTTAGCTAGTCGATGAAAGCTCAATATATTGACAGAATGCTCATCAAATATTGCCGCAAGAAGGTTTATTTTTTCTTTTTTATTCTTATTAAGATTTTTCTTTTTGTTTAAATTTTCAATAGCGGAGTACCTGTGATGCCCATCAGCAATATAAAATTTTTGAATTTTTGATAATTTCTTTCTCAAAGATCGAATTTCATTTTTTTCACTTACTTTCCAAAGAGATCTGGTTGTACCGCCTGGCGACTTAAATTTATAAAGAGGTTTTTTTCTTTCGTATTTTTTAAAATCAATGTGTCTGCTATTTTGATTTTTATAGGATAAATAAACTGGACCTATTTGCATTTTTGTGTGTTCAATTGTTTCCATAATAGAATTCGATCGTGCTTTGAATATTGCTTCATGTTTCAGAATTTGATTATTCCCTTCCTCGAACTCTATTGATGCAACTATACCAAACTGCTTCTTATTATATTTATCTAAACAATATACGTAAAAACATTCATCCTTCTCCTGAAAAATAATATTATTCTTAATCATAGACTCTAAGTGCTTGTATGCGTGCTTTTTTGAATTTTTTTTGGTAATGTTAGGGTAAAATGCTTTTGGACTTACTACGTTTAAGAAATTATATTCTGACTCTTTTAAAATTTTATTTAGCTGTTTGTTCGTTAAATTATCAAAAGTTGGCAATACCACTTCCTCTACTCTTTTCTGTAAAGGCCTAAAGGCTTTGAATGGTTTTATTGATAAGGTCATATTTATTTATTTGATAAAACGCTGATTAAGTAGGGTATTTATATGTATATTTTATGCATAAATCTCGCAGATTTTAAGTTTTTTTATCTGAAATTATGGCTATTGACATAAGAAAAGTGACGTTTATATTCAGGCCACTTTTAATATCAAATAGTAATTTCTATTATGTTTGCGATTATTTCAACTGGCGGAAAGCAGTATAAAGTTAGCGAAAACACTATGTTGAGTGTGAGCAAAATTGATGGCAAAGATGGTGATAAGATCACTATCGATGATGTCCTTTTCGCTTGTGATAAAGAACAATTTTCTGTGGGATCTCCACAAATCAGTGGCGCGAAAGTTAATGCTGAAATTGTTAAACAAGACAGAGATAGAAAAATTTTAGTATTTAAGAAGAAAAGAAGAAAAAACTATCGAAGACTTAATGGTCACAGACAGGATATAACTTTTTTAAAAATTAATTCACTTGATATACCTGGATTTACTTCAAAAAAAGCTGTGAAGAAAGCAAGTGATACGAAGTTAGAAACTGAAAAGAAAACAGTTACAAAAAAGAAAACTACAGTTAAAAAGAAAACTGTGCAAAAAAAGGATAGCTAATAATGGCAACTAAAAAAGCTGGCGGCTCATCGAGAAACGGAAGAGACTCAGCTGGAAGAAGATTGGGTATAAAGAAATACAGTGGTCAAACTGTAATACCTGGTAACATCATAGCTAGACAAAGGGGTACTAAATGGCACCCAGGTGATAATGTAGGCCTTGGAAAAGATCATACAATTTTTTCGCTTGTTGATGGCTTTGTAAAGTTTGGTAAGAAAAAAAACGGAAAAACATTTATTTCTGTTGTTCCCAAACAGTAAATCTAAATCTTTTTTCTAAAAATATTCCCTTAAAATGAAGTTTATTGATGAAGCTAAAATCTTTGTAAAAAGTGGTGATGGTGGTGATGGCTGCTTGAGCTTCAGAAGAGAAAAATATATCGAATTCGGTGGACCCGATGGCGGCAACGGTGGCAAAGGTGGAGATATTATTCTAGAAGGAACAAAATCTTTAAATACACTTGTAGACTTTCGATTTCAAAAACACTTTAAAGCACAAAAAGGTAGAGGTGGAGCTGGCAGGAATAGAACAGGCGCGTCAGGTAAAGATTTAATTTTAAAGATTCCTGTTGGAACTGAAGTATTATTAAATGAAGAAATAATTGCTGATATAATTAATGATGAAAAAGTAACTCTTTTCCCTGGAGGAAAAGGAGGGTTAGGAAATATTAATTTTAAATCATCAACTAATCGAGCACCACGCAAGATAACACATGGAGAAAAAGGCCATGAAGCTGAAATTGTATTAAGGTTAAAAATTCTTGCTGATGCCGGGCTTGTGGGATTTCCGAATGCAGGAAAATCAAGTCTTTTGAGAAAGATATCTGCTGCTAAACCCAAAGTGGCTGACTATCCTTTTACAACTCTTGATCCAAAGCTAGGAGTTGTAAGAAAAGACGACCAAGAACTTGTGGTGGCAGATATACCCGGCTTAATTGAAGATGCTCACAAAGGCGATGGTTTGGGATTTAAGTTTTTAAAACATATTGAGAGATGCCATTCAATTATTCATGTAATTGATGTAACTGATGAAGATGTTAAAAAATCTTATAATACAATTACCAGTGAGTTGAATAATTATGATGGTAGTATAACAAAGAAAAATAAAATAGTTGTATTAAATAAATGTGATCTAATTGATAAAGAAGAAATAAAAATTAAGAAGAATATCCTTGAAGATGAAACACAGTTACAAGTATACACAATTTCAACTATTACAGGTGAAGGAGTAAGTAATTTAATAAATCATATTTTAATTATTAAAAATTAAATGAAATTAGAACAAACAAATAGAATTATTATCAAAATTGGATCTGCACTTCTATTCAATGAAACTTCGGGAAGTCTTAATAAAGAATGGCTTAATAGTCTTGCTGAAGATGTTAAATATTTAAGAGAAAATGATAAAGAGGTTATAATTGTTTCTTCTGGAGCAATTGCGATGGGTGCAAAAGATTTAGATCTTGATATGAAAAATATGAAGATGGATATGAATCAAGCTGTATCTGCTGTGGGCCAAATACATTTGATGGGCTCATTTAAGAGTGCCTTTGAAAAAAATGAAATCAAAATTTCCCAAATTCTTCTTACCTTAGATGATACTGAACAAAGAAGAAGATCAATAAATGCCAGAAGAACAATAGATACATTATTAAAATTGGGTATTGTTCCAGTCGTTAATGAAAATGATACAATTGCGACAAGTGAAATAAGATATGGGGACAATGATAGACTTGCATCAAGAGTGGCTCAAATAACAAGTGCAGATTGTCTTATTTTATTATCTAATATTAATGGCCTTTATTCTGCTGATCCTAGTACTGATGAAGATGTAAAATTGATAAACAAGGTAAGTGAAATTGATAAAGATATTGAAAAAATGATTGGGCAATCAATTTCGGATTACGGAAAAGGTGGAATGAAGACAAAAATTCAAGCCGCAAAGACAGCTATGCTATCAGGCTGTCACTTAGCAATTACTAATGGTTCTATAATGAGACCTGTAAAGTCCTTATTTGAGGGACGTCCATGTACATGGTTTGAACCAACTAAGACCCCCTTGGCAGCACGCAAGCAATGGATCGCGGGAACAATGAAGCCTGTAGGTAAAATAATAATTGATGACGGAGCTGTTGATGCACTTAAAAAAGGAAGCAGTCTCTTACCGGCTGGTGTAAAGTCAGTAGAGGGAAACTTTGAGAGAGGAGATGTTATTGAAGTATTGTCATCTGACCAAAATAAAATAGGTATAGGGTTAGCCGGTTACGCTGCAGAAGAAAGTATTAAAATTATGGGACACAAAAGTGATGAAATAGCTAACATTCTAAGTTACTCTTACAGAGAAGAAATGATACATAAGGACGATTTAGTTTTGATATGAGTATTGAATTAGAATTAGAAAAGATGGGTGAAAACAGTGTTAGGGCCTCAAAAGACATTAGGTCTTTGAACGAAAGAGATAAAAATAATATTTTAAAATCAATTATAGTAAGTTTAGAAAAGAATAAAAAAAATATTCTAGATGCTAATTCATTAGATATTAGTAACTCTGAAAATAGTCTTTCAAAAGCAATGGTTGATCGACTTATGCTAGATGACGAACGATTTGATGGAATATTGTCGTCAATTGAAAATGTTATTTCTTTAGAAGATCCAGTTGGAAACAAACTTTATTCTAATAAAAGGCCAAATGGAATGTTAGTTGAAAGAGTGTCTGTTCCTCTTGGTGTTATTGGAATTATTTATGAAAGCAGACCAAACGTTACAGTTGATGCGACAGTTTTATGTCTAAAAGCTGGCAATAGTGTAATACTAAGAGGAGGATCTGAGTGCTTTAACACTAACTCAGAAATGGTAAAATCTATACAAGGGGCTTTAAAGGAAAATTCTGTTAGCGAACATATTGTTCAATATGTAAGCACTACAGATAGAGCGGCAGTAGATTACATGCTTGCTAAAATGGGAAAATATATTGATGTTGTAGTACCTAGAGGCGGTAAAGGTTTAGTAAAAAAAGTTCAAGACACCGCAAAAATACCTGTTATTGGACATCTCGATGGAATATGTCATTTATATGTTGATGAAACATCAGATACAGAAATAGCAAGCAAAATCATAGAAAATGCAAAATTGAGAAGAACTGGAATTTGTGGTGCAGCTGAAACCATATTAATTGATGAAAACTGTGTCGATACTCATTTACCAAAAATTATTACTGATTTAATTAATGGGGGCTGTGAAGTGAGAGGAGATAATGTATGTATGAAAATCTCAGACAAAGTTCTAAAAGCATCCGAAGAAGATTGGGGTACAGAATATTTAGATGCAATAATATCTATAAAGACTGTTAAAGGGGTAGATGAAGCAATAGAACATATTGCTACATATGGATCAGGTCATACAGAGAGTATTATTTCTGAAGATAAAGAGAAAGTTGAAAAGTTTTTAAATACCGTAGGTAGTGCAATTGTTATGCATAACACTTCAACCCAATTTGCAGATGGAGGTGAATTTGGTTTAGGTGCTGAAATAGGAATTGCTACCGGCAAATTGCACGCCAGAGGGCCAGTTGGATTAGAAGGGCTGACAACTTATAAATATATAGTGAGAGGAAATGGACAGGTTAGACCGTAAATGAAAATTGGCATTTTAGGAAGTTCATTTAATCCAGCACATTTAGGACATTTAAAATTATCAGATAAAGCAATTCAAATTTTTGATCTTGATGAAGTCTGGTGGATGATCACAAAGCAAAATCCATTGAAGGAAAAGGATGATTATATGTCATTTGAAGACAGAAATAATCAAGCAAAAAAACTAATAGGCAATAAAAATATTAAACTCAAATTTTTTGAAGATATTACTAACTCAAATTACTTAATTGATAATTTGAAACATATCAAATCTAACTTTACCGAGGATGAGTTCATATTTTTAATGGGTAGTGACTCTTTTGAAGAAATGGATAAATGGAAAAATTATTTAGATATTTTTAATCAAATGCCTATTGCTGTATTTAATCGTAATGAAAAATTATATAATCCACTCACGTCTATGGTTGCGGAAAAATTTAAAAACAACCAAATAAAATTGTCTGATGCAAAGTTGATATTTACCAAATCACCTGCTTGGATATTTATTCGTGACTTTAATGTAAGTGAGTCATCAACTGCCATTAGAAATAATAAATGACGCAAATACTAAAAAAAATATTAAGTGATTTAGAGGATAATAAGGCTCTGGATATAGTTTCTATTGATATATCTAAAAAAACTTCACTGGCTGACCACCTAGTATTTGCAACCGGAACATCAAATAGACATATAAACGCGATTTCCCAATCAGTTCATAAAATGCTTAAAAGTCTAAATATTACACTGCCATCAATTGAGGGAAACCAAGACAGTGGTTGGATAGTAATTGATAGTGGTGACGTTATTATCCATTTATTTAAAGATGAAATTAGAAAATTTTATAACTTAGAAAATATGTGGTCCTCAGAAATTGAATAATTGATCCTTAAATGAAAATTGAAATTCTACATTTTGATAAATTTAAATTTGATCATGAAGAACAACTTCATGATATTTATATAAAACGTATTTCACAGTTTAGAAATATTATAACTGACATAAAAACAGTAAAAATTAATAATAAAGGAATTGAGAATAGACTTGTAAAAAAGAAGGCCAATGAGTGTTTTGTAAGCCTTGACGAGAAAGGTGAGCATTTTTCAACTGAAGACTTAAAAGTATTCTTATTTAATAATAATTTCAAAAACTTGAAATTTATTGTTGGCAGTACTGATGGTATTCAGAAAGGTATACTAGAAAAAAGTAATAAGGTTATTTCCTTAAGTAAAATGACATTAACGCACTCATTTGCAGTAATAATTTTATTAGAACAAATATATAGATCTGCTACTATTGTATCTAATCATCCATATCATAGAGTTTAAAAATGAAAATTTTGTTTATTACACTATCGTTTGTTATATCGCTTTTTAGCTTTAATTATATCTCTGCAAATAACCAAGATCTTTATAAAAAATTGGATGTCTTTGGGGATGTTTTTGACATTATAAAAAGTAATTATGTCGAGGATATAGATGACGAGAAAGTAATTGAATACGCAATTAACGGTATGCTTCAATCATTGGATCCATTTTCAAGCTATATGGATTCAGAAATTTATACTGATATGCAAGAAGAAACAAAAGGCGAATTTGGTGGACTTGGAATTGAGGTAACAATGGAAAACGGGTATGTAAAAGTAATTTCCCCAATTGATGATACTCCGGCTGCGAGAGCAGGAATGCGCCCTGGTGATTATATTACACACATTGATGAAATTGACGTGCTTGGATTAACACTAAGTGAAGCTGTTGAACTTTTACGAGGGCCTGTAGGTAAATCATTAACAATAAAAGTAGTTAGAATCGGAGAAGAAGACCCCATAGATGTGACATTAAAAAGGGCGGTTATAACTGTACAAGCAGTTAAATTTAAGGCTGAAGGTAACATTGGATACATAAGATTAATATCATTCAGCGAACAAGCCGATAAAGGCATTAGAAATGCTGTAAAAGAATTATCAAACAGCATCGGAAAAAATAATGTTGAAGGCTACATAATTGATTTAAGGAATAATCCTGGTGGTTTATTGGATCAATCGGCAAAAGTTACAAATAACTTCCTAAAATCTGGTGAAATTGTATCAATAAAGGGAAGAGATAAAAATGATATATCAAGATTTACAGCGTCAGGTGGGGACATTGCTAACGATAAGCCAATTATTGTTCTTATAAATCAGGGATCTGCATCAGCTTCTGAAATTGTTGCGGGTGCGCTTCAAGATCATAAACGCGCAATTATTCTTGGAGAACAATCATACGGAAAGGGATCAGTTCAAACGATCTTTCCATTAAAAGACTCGAGTGCCATCAGAATGACAACAGCGCTTTATTATACGCCCTCTGGTGACTCTATTCATAGAGTTGGAATAACTCCAGATATTGAAGTTGAATATATATACGATGAGGACGAAGAAACCGATAATCAATTAAATTATGCTCTAGATCTTTTTGATAAAGAAAAGATGGTTGAATAAAATTAATATTTTCAGCAACAGAACAGAATGGATCAAAAACCAAGGTATAGAAGAGGAGTTGGAATGATTATTCTCAACTCTAATAATCAAATTTTTATTGGACAAAGATTTGATAAAGATAAATCAGCTTGGCAGATGCCACAAGGTGGAATTGATAAAGGAGAAAGCCCTGCAAAAGCTGTTATACGAGAAATGAAAGAGGAAACTGGAATTAAAAAAAATTATAAAATTATATATGAAAGTAAAACTTGGTATTTTTATAAACTTCCTTCTTATTTAAGAAAAAAACTTTGGAAAGGTAGATTTATTGGTCAAAAACAAAAATGGTTTATAATAAGTTTTACCGGAAATGATGAAGATATAAATATTAAAACAAAGAAACCAGAATTTAAGAAATGGGAATGGTCTACACAAGATAAAATACTTAAAAAAATCGTTCCCTTTAAAAGAAGACTTTATACAAGCATATTTAAAGAAATTAATAATATCGATATTTAATTTAAAAGAAGTTTTAAACTATCAATTTTTTTCTGAATTTTCATTTTTTGAGTCTCATCAGCAGTCTCAAGAGCTGAAGAATAATTCTCAATTTTATCATTAATAAAGTCATTATTCAAAGCAGCTTCTTCATCCAAACCCACAGCTATAACAAGTAGCTCGTTGTTAGAGAATTTAATAAAGCCCTCTTCAACAAACAATGATTGTGTTTGATCTGAATTAGTTACTTTTATGATTCCTGGCCTAAGAGAGGTAATAATATTTGAGTGATTTGGAAGTACTCCAAGATCACCTTCCGCACCAGGTAAGACAACCATTTGAGCATCACCCTCAAGGTATATTTTTTCAGGCGTTACTAATTTATAGTTAAATTGATCAGACATTCAAGTTACGCAGCGGCTTCTTCAGCCATTTTTTCTGCTTTTTGAATAGCTTCTTCTATTGTACCAACCATATAAAAAGCTGCCTCAGGTAGATGATCATATTCACCCTTACAGATCGCATCAAATCCTTTGATCGTATCCTCTAATTCAACATATTTTCCGGGAGTTCCTGTAAAGACTTCGGCAACAAAGAACGGTTGGGACATAAATCTTTGAATCTTACGTGCTCTGGCTACTGTTAATTTATCTTCTTCAGATAACTCATCCATACCTAAAATTGCAATGATGTCTTGTAGAGACTTATAAGTCTGCAGTACAGCCTGTACATTTCTTGCAACTTGATAATGTTCATCTCCAACAACGCGAGGGTCTAATATTCTTGAAGTACTATCTAACGGATCAACAGCAGGATAAATGCCAAGTTCTGCAATCTGTCTTGAAAGCACGGTTGTTGCATCAAGGTGTGCAAACGAGGTTGCAGGAGCAGGATCGGTTAAATCATCAGCAGGAACATATATTGCCTGCACAGATGTAATTGAACCTTTATTTGTAGATGTAATTCTTTCTTGAAGTGATCCCATATCAGTTGCAAGAGTAGGTTGATAACCTACGGCAGATGGAATTCTACCAAGCAGAGCTGACACCTCTGAACCAGCTTGAGTAAATCTAAAAATATTATCTACAAAAAATAATACATCTTGGCCTTCCATATCTCTAAAATACTCAGCAACTGTTAAACCTGTTAAAGCTACACGAGCTCTTGCTCCTGGAGGTTCGTTCATTTGTCCATAAACTAATGCACATTTAGACTCTTTACCTTCTAAATCAATAACGCCAGATTCAATCATTTCATGATAAAGGTCATTACCTTCTCTAGTTCTTTCTCCAACACCAGAAAATACTGAATAACCACCATGAGCTTTTGCAATGTTATTTATTAGTTCCATGATAATAACTGTTTTACCAACCCCTGCTCCTCCAAAGAGACCAATTTTTCCTCCCCTAGAATAAGGTGCTAGTAAATCTACAACTTTAATACCCGTAACAAGAATTTCTGTTTCTGTAGCTTGATCAACAAAGTCAGGGGCATCTCTATGAATTGACCATTTATCTGTAGATTTAATTTCACCCCTTTCATCAACAGGCTCGCCAACAACATTCATAATTCTACCCAAAGTCTCAGGGCCTACTGGAACCTGTATCTGATTACCAGTGTCAACAACATCGTCACCTCTAGTCATTCCATCAGTCGACTCCATAGCAATAGTTCTAACTGTGGACTCACCTAAATGCTGTGCGACCTCAAGGATCACAGTTTTATCACCAACTTTACATTCTAATGCTGCAAGAATTGGCGGCAAGTTTTCTTCAAAGCGTACATCAACTACAGCTCCGATAACTTGTGATATGGTACCTTTATTATTTGTTGTCATATTTACTCCTTAATTAAACTGCTTCTGCTCCAGAAATTATCTCAATAAGCTCTTTAGTAATAACAGCTTGTCTGGACCGGTTATAAAATAGTGTTAAATTATCAATCATATCAGACGCGTTTCTTGATGCATTATCCATAGCGCTCATTCTAGCGCCTTGTTCGCTGGCTGCACTTTCTAGTAAAGCTTTAAATATTTGAATTGTAAAGTTCAGCGGGAGTAGTTCATCGAGTATTTCACTCTCACCAGGCTCAAATTCAAAAAAAGTATTGTCATTTTTAGTTGTATCTGACTCGTTTTCAGGAATATCAATTGGAACAATTTGTTGTTCAGTTGGAATCTGTGATATTACTGATTTAAACTTATTATAAAAGATAGAACATTTATCAAATTCTTCGTCAAAATACATTTTTATTATTTTGTCAGCTATATTTTTTGCATCCTGATAAGAAGCAGACTTAACAGATCTCATATCAACAACTTCGACGATTTTTTTTTCATGCTGTCTTTTAATAATGTCATAACCCTTTTTTCCGACACAAATAATTTTTACTTGTTTGCCAGACTCTTCAAGGCTTGCTACTTTATCCCGAAGTGATTTAGTGACAATTGAATTAAATCCACCACACAGTCCTCTCTCAGATGTAAAGAGGATCAACATATGAATTGAGTCCTTATTATCCCCGGTTAATAAATTTCTTTCATTTGAAGTTGGAGAGTACCCAGATGATATAGATGATATAAGATCTTCCATGGTCTCAGAATAAGGACGACTTGACTCAGCAGATTCTTGGGCACGCCGTAATTTTGCAGCCGCAACCATTTTCATGGCTTTAGTTATTTTTTGAGTAGACTTAACGCTACCAATTCGTTTTTTTAGATCGTCTAAACTTGGCATTTACCTATTTTTTTTAAACTCTTCAATTATTGATGTTAATTTACTGGAAGTATCATCGTTCAAGTCTCCAGATGAATTGATAGACTCAATAATATCTGAATGAGATGATTTTATAAGTTCAAATAGATCTTTTTCGAAATCCCTTATCTGACTCAACTCCAGATCATCTAAGTAACCGTTCACACCAGTAAAAATTGAAACAACTTGCTCTGCAATTGTCATCGGTGAATACTGGTTTTGCTTTAATAGTTCGGTAAGTTTTGAACCTCTATTTAATAGCTTCTGTGTCGAGGCATCTAGGTCTGAACCAAATTGGGCAAATGCTGCCATTTCACGGTACTGGGCCAGTTCAAGTTTTATCGAGCCTGCAACCTTCTTCATCGCCTTGGTTTGCGCTGCAGAACCAACTCGGGACACACTTAAACCTACATTAACTGCAGGTCTGATACCTTGGTTAAACAATTCAGTTTCTAGAAAAATTTGACCATCAGTGATTGAAATCACGTTTGTTGGTATAAATGCACTAACATCATTTGCTTGAGTTTCAATCACAGGCAACGCTGTTAATGAACCACCTCCATTTTCATCATTCATCTTGGCCGCTCTCTCAAGTAATCTACTGTGAAGATAAAATACATCTCCTGGAAATGCTTCACGTCCTGGGGGTCTTCTAAGAAGTAGTGACATTTGTCTATAAGCTACTGCTTGTTTCGATAAATCATCATAAATTATTAAAGCATGCATTCCATTATCACGGAAATATTCACCCATTGAACAACCAGTATAAGGAGCAAGAAATTGTAGTGGAGCAGCGTCACTTGCTGTTGCTGCAACAACTGTAGTATATTCCATGGCACCAGCGTCTTCTAGGGCTTTCACTGTTTGAGCAATCGAAGATCTTTTTTGACCTATACCGACATAAATACAATAAAGTTTCTTAGTTTCATCGCCAGATTCATTAATGGATTTTTGATTTATGATAGTATCAATAGCAATTGCTGTTTTTCCAGTTTGTCTGTCACCAATAATTAATTCACGTTGCCCTCTGCCAATTGGAATCAAGCTGTCGATCGCTTTAAGACCTGTTTGCATTGGTTCGGATACTGATTTTCTTGGTATTATACCTGGCGCTTTAACTTCAATACGACTTCTATTCTGTGACTCTATGTTTCCTTTTCCATCTATAGGATTTCCAAGAGCATCTACAACTCTTCCTAGCAGCTCTTTACCTACTGGAACATCAACAATAGAATTTGTCCTTTTAACTGTATCACCTTCTTTAATATTTGCATCACTTCCAAATAGCACAACACCTACATTATCATCCTCCAGGTTAAGGGCCATTCCTCTTGTACCATCATCAAACATTACCATTTCACCAGCCTGAACATTATCAAGTCCATAAATTCTTGCGATACCATCTCCAATTGAAAGAACTTGACCAACTTCTGTAATTTCAGAGTCAGATCCAAAATTTTTTATTTCCTCTTTGAGTATTTTTGATATTTCTGATGGTTGTATGTCCATTAAGCGACCTCTTTCATTTTTTCTTTTAATGTTTGGAGTTGATTTTTAATACTGCTATCAATCATTTGACTACCAACTTGTATTTTAAGACCCCCTATTAAAGTCTCATCAACTATAGTGTTAATATTAAATTCTGAACTAAACTTATCTTTGAGTTTATCCTTAATATGTTTTAATTCATCTTCTTTCAGAACTTTAGCTGAAGTAATTGTTGCTGACATCTCACCCTTAAGTCCAGACATTAATTTCTCAAATGAATTAATGATTTCCATTAAGTAGTTTATTCGGTTTTTGTTAATTATTACTCCAATAAAATTTTTTGCCAGCTTAGACATTTCAATTTTCTCAGAAAGTGAATTAAAAAAATTAAATTTATTAGATTTGCTGATTGAAGGATTCTTAACCATGGATAGTAAAGTGTCATCTTCATTCAGTATTTTTTTTAAATTTAAAAGTTCACTAGAAACAGTTTCGAGCACTTTAGCCTCTTTTGCCAGCTGAAATAATGCATTAGCATATCTATCAACTGATGCGATTTGTCTTGTACTTGCGTTAGCCATTATGTGGAAATTCCTTAAAAATTCATTCTTTCCGTACCATTAACTCTCATATTTTTCAAGCATTGGAATGTCGCAATTCGAATTTTATACAAAGCTAAATGGGTCGATATCCACAGATATGTTTACGCTCGATAATGATTTGGAATTCTTGAGCCAAGCATTGACTATTTTTTGCATATTTCTGGCTTTTTTGTCATGTATCAAAAATCTCTGCCTGTGGCGTCCTTTTAACTTGGACAATGGGGCTGGCGCTGGACCATATATTTCAAGTTCTGAAATATTTGGAATAGAACCAAACATGATACTGCATTGCTCCCTCACCTTGGCAATATTATTTCCACTAACAATAATTGCTGCCATTTTTCCTGAGGGTGGAAGGTTATTAAGCTTGCGATAATATATTTCATTTTCATAAAATGCATCTCGATCTAATTGTGCAAGAGACTGAATGGTTTCGTTTTCAGGATAATATGTTTGAATAATCACTCTTCCTTTTGTTTGAGCCCGTCCTGCTCTTCCAGATACTTGGTATAAGGCCTGATAAGTTTTTTCAGAAGCTCTCAGATCACCACCTTTCAATGTCATATCCGCATCAATTATTCCAACACATGCAAGGTTAGGGAAGTGATAACCTTTAGTTATAAGTTGAGTTCCAATAATAATATCGTATTCATGATCTTTAATTTGTTTTACCTTTATTTCTAATTCATCTTGTGATTTTATATGATCACTAGAGAATAGGCATATCTTTGCCAAGGGAAAAGTTTTTGAAATTTCTGTAAATATTTTTTCAATGCCGGCTCCATAATCAATAAAGTGGCTATCATTATTTTGACATGAAGGACATTCTAAGCCCTTTGTTAAAATACTATGACCGCAGTGATGACATAGTAATTTTCTATTTTTTAAATGTTCTACTAAGTAACTTGAGCAGTTTTTACATGTTATTTTATGCCCACATGACTTACAAATAATTACGGGTGCATATCCTCTTTTGTTGATATAAAGCAATGTCTGCTGTTTCTTTTTCAATGTATGACTGATTTCTTTAATGAGTCTTTCAGATAACCATTGATCTTTTTTTAATTTTTCCTTTTTCATATTAACTATGAAAATTTCATTTTCTTCTTGATTAAAATACTTATTTTTAATCGAAACTTTATTATATTTTTTATTCATCACATTAAAAATTGTCTCGAGTGATGGGGTAGCGCTTGTTAAAATAATTGGAATATCTTCTATTGAACTCTTAACGACTGACATATCCCGTGCGTGGTATATACCTTGTTCTTCTTGTTTATAAGAGCTGTCATGTTCTTCATCTAAGACAATCATTGATAGGTTTTTGTATGGTAGAAATAAAGAGGAACGAGCACCAATAATAATTTGGGAAGTGCCATCAATAATGCTCTTTAATACTTTTGTTTTATAAGCAGTACTTATCTTTGAGTGCCAAACTACTGGCGAAAACCCAAATCGTTCTTCAATTCTATTTACAAAATCTCCTGTCAATGAAACTTCTGGGAACATAATTAAAACTTGTTCACCGTCTTTAATAAATTTTTTTATAATATCAAAATAAACTTCTGTTTTTCCAGATCCAGGGACACCATCAAGTAGGACAGTCTTAAAATTTCGTTGTTGGAAAATTTTTAGTATATCTTGAGAAGCCATTTTTTGCTCTAAACTTAGCTTTATTGCCTTAACATTTTTTTTAATATTCGAAGTGAGTTCTTTTGTTTTTTTCTTCTTAAAATAAAATTTACTATGCGACAAAATCATTTTGAGAACTAACCCTCTATCAATTAAATTGTAATTACTAACCCAATTTAAAAACTTTATCATTTTTGAATTCAGTCTATATTCGGGTGAAATTTCTTTTATAAATTTCAACTTTATTTTTGAATCATTTAAAACACTGTTTACTTTGGTGATAACTCCAATTTTTTCTCCTGAGCGCAAAGGAGCTAAAACAATCATTCCAACTCTAGGTTTTTCAATCGTTTCATGCTTATAGGTAAATTCTTCACTTACATTGTGAGCTAATAAGACATCTATATAGTAAATAATTTTATTCATAAATTTTGTTTGAATCTCTAACTATGATATAAATATATCAGTCAAAATATTATTTGTTATGGAATTTTTTTTAGATACAGCAGATGTAGAAGTAATTAGAGAATTTAAAGAAACCGGCTTGATTAATGGAATTACAACCAATCCATCATTAGTGGCCAAATCAGGAAAAGATTTTAAAAAAATACTTAAAGAAATTTCTAAAATGATAAAAGGGCCGATCAGTGCTGAAGTTACAGCCATTGAATGCGAGGGAATGATTGCAGAAGCAAAAATACTATCAAAAATTTCTAAAAATATTGTTATTAAGTTACCTCTAACAGAACAAGGACTTAAAGCTTGTAAGATACTAAGCGGCAAAAAGATCAAGACCAATGTAACCCTATGTTTTTCAGCTGCGCAGGCATTAATTGCTGCTAAATGTGGAGCAACATATATATCTCCATTTGTTGGACGATTAGATGATATAGGTGAAAATGGAATGAACCTAATTAGAGAAATTAAAGCAATATATTCAAATTATAAAAATATTAAAACAAAAATATTAGTTGCTTCAGTTAGAACTGTTGATCATGTTATTGAGTCTGGGATGATTGGTGCTGACGTAGTCACCTTGCCGCCTGCAACGCTTGCAAAGCTATATAAGCATCCCTTAACAGATAAGGGTTTAAAAGCTTTTCTCGATGATTGGAAAAAAACAAATCAAAAAATTCTTTAGTGTGTGAATAATCAAGTTAAAGAATGCTTTCACGATTGGATTGAGAATTTACAGAAAGTTAGAAACTTAAGTAACAACACGCTTATAAGCTACAAAAATGACATTGAAAAATTTTTAATTTTTTCAAAGGATTATTTTGGTGGAAGCTTATCAATGAGTGATCTTGATAATATGCAAATTTCTGACTTCAGAAGTTTCTTATCCTTTTTAAGAAATCAAGGCATTGGAACTACATCAATTGCACGAGTGATATCATCATTAAAATCTTTTTTTAATTTCTTAGTAAAGAATGAAAAAATAAAAAATAGTACGATACAATCTTTAAAATCTCCTAAAACAAAAAAGTCTTTGCCCAGACCAATTTCAGCTGATCTTGCAATTGAAGCTATTAAATATTCGCAAGAAATTGAAAAAGAGAAATGGGTAGGATTACGAAATAAGTCAATCCTTATGCTTTTATATGGATGTGGATTGAGAATATCTGAGGCATTAAATTTAAATTATGATGATATTAATGAGAATGAATATTTGGTTATTAGAGGAAAAGGTAACAAAGAAAGACTCGTGCCTTTAATGGAATTTATTAAGCGCGAAATAAAAGAATATATAAAAGAGTGTCCAAAAGGTTTTGAAAATGGTGATCCACTTTTTTTAGGTAAAAGAATGAACCGTCTCAGTCCGAGAATTATTCAGTATACTTTGGAAAAAATTAGACATAATTTGTCTTTACCTGAAACTGCAACCCCTCATGCGTTGAGACATAGTTTTGCTACACATTTGCTGGACTCAGGTGGAGACCTGAGAACAATTCAGGAATTATTGGGACATAGCAGTCTTTCCACAACTCAAAGATATACCAAAGTTGAGACTGAGCGACTATATGAAGCATATTCAAAAACCCATCCGCTTGCTAAGAAATAAATAAATTATATATTAACATATATGCAAAACCCGATATCAAGATGGCATGATGTTGTTAGTCTTCGTGACTATAATGCTCTGACAGAGATACTAGATGAACATGTTATTTTTTATTCTCCAGTTGTTTATACTCCTCAGCGAGGAAAAGATATTACATTAAAATATTTAATGGCTGCATCAGAAGTATTTAATGCTTCGAATTTTAAATATCACAAAGAAATAATTAGAGAAACAAATGCCTGCCTTGAATTTACTTTGACTATTGAAGATACTGATATTAATGGAATCGACCTCATTACATGGAATGAAGCTGGACTTATTACTGAATTTAAAGTATTTATCAGACCACTTCAGGGTGTTAACATAATACACAAGATGATGGGCAACATGTTAGAGAGTTTTAAAAATGTCAGTTGATTTTTTATTCCAATATTCTGCTCTAGAGCTTTTTTGGTTATTGGTACCGATTTTAATTGGAATAGCAGTTGTAGAAACATTAGCTATATATTTCTTTAAATTGAAAGGTAAAAATGATTTTAAAGAATGGATATTGAATATGTCCATGGGAGTTTTGAGTTACCCTGTAAATGGAATTTTTGCGTTTATAACACTTGGAGCTCTATTTTGGGCTAAGGAATTTCAGATTTATACATTCCCATTTACCTTGAGCGCTTTGGTATTGTGCTTCATACTTGACGATTTAACTTTTTATTTACATCACAGAATTTGTCATCGATGGCGATGGGGCTGGGGGCTGCATCGAACTCATCACTCTTCAGAAAGAATGGGCATCGATGTAGGTGCAAGACAGCCATTTACAAAACACTTCACTGGAACTCGAATGCTCAAAATTCCACTTGTAATCATTGGCTTTGATCCAGTAATGGTTTTATTCTGTGTGTTTATAAACGGTTACTACCAATATTTGTGCCACACTCAAACTATATATAAGTTACCACATTGGTATGAGTATTTATTCAATACACCTTCACATCACAGAGTTCATCATGCAAGAAATCCGAAGTACCTTGATGCAAATTATGCTGGAACATTAATGGTTTGGGATAGAATGTTTGGAACATTTGTTGCTGAAGATCCAAAAGAGCCTTGTGACTATGGATTGGTGGTTCCGATGACATCTTTGAATCCTTTCAGGATATTATTTGAAGAATATGCAAATATATTTAAAGACATTTCAATGCGCGGCATTTCTCTTAAAGATAGATTTATGTACCTTTTTGGCCCTCCTGGGTGGTCGCATGACGGAACTCGAAAAACTTCAACTCAAATTAAAGAGGATTATAACAGGGCGATAAAAAGTCATTAATGACACCTCCAGCTCATTTTGCTCTTTCTGAAATACTAATTGTAATAGCTGGCGCATACTCAATAAGAGTCTTTTTGCAACATAAGCTAAACTTTGCTGCTGCTGGAGTTTTAGTACTGGCAGTCGCAGCTTTTTTAGCAACCCTTAGGTTTGGCTTGAACATGCATACCGAGCTGAAGTCTTCACATCAATTGTTCTCAGTTCTATCACTTCTATTCGGAGTGCCACTCATCACGATAGACGTCATCAAAAAAAGTCAGTTCCTTAATGAAAAGATAATTTTTATTTTTGCATTAATAATGGCATTGATAAGTATATATATTTTCTTTCAAGCAAAGAGTTTAATCATTATGTATGCTGTTACGTGGCTTGTTCTTGGAATAATTTTTTCTTTTTTGATGCCAAGAGAAAAAATTTCCTCTCGTTTCGTATCAAGCTTCATTTTTTCAATAATACTGATTAATTTTATTATGAGACAGGTTCAGCTGTTTGAACCAAACCTCGGCTGGCATTTTTATCATGTTGTTGTAGCAGTCTGGCTGTACTTGATGACTTTATTAATGACAAAAAAGGAAGTTAAATATGAATAGCTTGATTATCCACGTTTAACGCAGCTTCTTTTATTGATTCTGTTAGAGTTGGATGTGCGTGACACGTTCTTGCGATATCCTCAGCTGATGCTCCAAATTCCATTGCAATTGTGAGTTCGCCAATAAGGTTGCCGGCATCTGCTCCAATGATATGAACACCTAATACTTCATCTGTATTTTTATCAGATAAGATCTTCACAAACCCGCTTGTTTCATTCATCACTTTAGCTTTACCATTCGCTGAAAACGGAAATTTACCTATTTTGTATATGATGTTGTTTTTCTTTAATTCTTCCTCTGTTTTTCCAACTGATGCAACTTCTGGGGCAGTATAAATAACCGATGGAATTGTATTATAGTTAACGTGTCCAGCCTGACCGTCAATAATCTCAGCTACAGCAGTACCTTCTTCTGAAGCTTTATGGGCAAGCATTGGTCCTACTTTACAATCACCGATTGCATAAATATTTTCAATCGAAGTATTAAAATGCTGATTAGTCTCAATAAAGCCTTTATCATTCGTTTTTACTCCTATCTTCTCTAAGTTCAAACCAAAAGTGTAAGGTTTTCGACCAGTCGATATTAAAACTTTATCACAATCCATATCAAGAGTTTGACCATTGTTTTCAACCGAAACAGAAAGCGAGCCGTTGCTTTTATTTACCTTTCTCAGAGCAGTGGAAAGTTTAAAATCAAATCCTTGTTTAATGAGTATTTTTTGAAAAGCATCAGAAATTTCTTGGTCCATTCCAGGAAGTATTCGGTCAGCATATTCAATAACCGTTACCTTTGACCCTAGTCTTGACCAAACAGATCCCATTTCCAGGCCAATGTAACCTGCACCAATAACCATTAAGTGCTTTGGAACAGACGATAAACTTAAAGCTCCAGTGGATGATAAGATATCAATTTCATCAATGACCACTCCCTCAGGTGAAACAACTTCTGAACCTGTAGCAATAATTGTTTTAGATGATTTAATAACCTCAGAACTATCGCCAGTTAAAATCTCAATTTGCTCATTGTCAATGAACTTCGCAAATCCCAATTTTCTTGTAACTTTATTTTTTTTAAAAAGAAAGTCGATACCACTTGTAAGTGACTCGACGCTTTCATTTTTAGATTTCATTATTTTATTTAAATCAAACGATACGTTATCAAAATTAATGCCTAATTGATTAAGTTCTGAAGCTTGATGAAATAAATGAGAAGAATGCAATAGAGATTTTGAGGGAATACATCCAATATTTAAGCAGGTACCGCCAAGCGTTTGTCCCTTTTCGATACAACAAACTTTGTATCCAAGTTGTGATGCCCTAATTGCGCAAACGTAACCAGCAGGCCCGCTGCCAATCACTGTGATATCAAATTGTTCCAAATTAAACTCCTAACAATAATCTACTTGGATCCTCTAGACCCTCTTTAACTCTCACTAAAAAAGTTACGGCTCCTTTACCGTCTACTATTCTATGATCGTATGAAAGGGCAAGATACATCATGGGTCTAATTGTTATTTCACCATCAATAGCTATGGGTCTTTCTTCTATTTTATGCATTCCCAATATTCCTGATTGAGGTGGATTTAATATTGGAGTTGACATTAAAGATCCATAAACACCACCATTGGATATTGTAAATGTACCACCCTGCATATCTTCAATACTTAATTGGCCAGAACGAGCTTTCTGTCCAAGTTGATAGATTTCTTTTTCTACTTCAACAAGAGATTTTTTATCGGCGTCTTTAACAACGGGTACGACGAGGCCTTGATCAGTTCCAACAGCAACACCAATATTGTAAAAGTTTTTATAAATGACGTCGTTGTTTTCAATTTCTGCATTTACTTCAGGAATATCTCTCAGCGCAGTTATACATGCTTTCACAAAAAAAGACATGAAGCCTAATTTCACGCCATACTTTTTTTCAAATTCTGATTTATGATCATTACGTGTCTTTATAAGCTCACTCATATCAACCTCATTAAATGTTGTGAGCATAGCAGCATTATTCTGAGCATCCTTTAAACGTTTCGCTATGGTTTGCCTTAAACGAGACATGGGCACTCGTTCTTCTCTTTTATTGGTTTGTCTAATTGTTTGAGGAGTATTTTCTTGTTTTTCTATATTTTGATAATTTATGACGTCAGATTTAGTAATTCTACCATCCTCTCTTGAAGAGGTTACAGTATTAATATTTATATTCTTTTCAGCAGCAATTTTTCTTACAGCAGGGGATAATTTTTGATTATTTAAATTATCAATTTGAATGGGCATCTCTTCTTTTGGTGGAGACTTTACTTCCTCAGGAATAATTTTTTCTGGAGTCGTAACTGATTTTTCATTTTCTGGTTCTGACTGTTTAACTTTTTGGTCTACAGATGCATTTTCATCAATAGACCCTAAGACTGCACCAACTTCAACGGTTGAACCTTCTTCTGCGTTGATTTTTTGTATACAGCCATTTGATGGCGAAGGAACTTCAAGAGTTACTTTATCTGTTTCAAGCTCAAGCAGTGGTTCATCGACGGATACAGAGTCACCTTCATTCTTATACCATTTTGCTACCGTTGCCTCTACAACGCTTTCTCCGAGAGAAGGAACTTTGATTTCAACAGACATATTTAATATTTAACACTTTAAGATTATTATTCAATCGGCAGTTTAAATTTAACTAATGTTACGCCATCCTTGTGTGTTTTAATTTCATTTATATCACTCTCTACAGCTAGCTTTATAATATTGGCTTGGTTTTCTGCATGACGATTAGCTATACCAGTAGCAGGAGATGCGGATGCCTTTCTACCTATAAATAGTAGTTCTTTGTATTTTCCTGTTATTCCCTGTAATACTGACTCAATACGATGTTTAACAAATCTGAATGCTCCCATATTTGATGGCTCTTCTTGAACCCAAAATATTTCAGCATTTGGAAACTGCAACACTTCTTCTTTTAAAACTTCATAAGGAAATGGATACAATTGATCAAATCTTAAAATGTGTACATTATCTTTTTTTAATTTTTCAAGATGGTCATCAAGCTCAAAATATATTTTTCCAGAACATAAAAGCAATCTATTTACTTTTGATTTTTGTTCTGAAGTCAGTTCTTTTCTTAAAATACGATGAAAGGTTGATCCATTTGTAAATTCTTCAATGCTAGATGTATTTTTTTTGTGCCTTAATGTAGATTTAGGTGTCATGATAACTAGTGGTTTTCTGAAATCTCTATGAAGCTGTCTTCTAAGAGCATGAAAATAATTTGCGGGTGAAGTACAATTAACAACTTGAATATTGTCCTCGGCACACATTTGTAAAAATCTCTCTAATCTTCCACTTGTGTGTTCAGGCCCCTGACCTTCATGGCCGTGTGGCAAAAGCAACGTCAGACCTGACATTCTTAACCATTTTCTCTCACCAGTAGTTATGAATTGGTCAATTATTGTCTGAGCATTGTTTGCAAAGTCACCAAATTGACCCTCCCAAAGCACTAGAGTTCTTGGATCAACTTGTGAATAACCATATTCGAAACCCAAAACACCATACTCAGATAAAAAACTATCAATGATTTCAAAAAATCCTTGTTTTTCTCTAAAATGTCTCAATGGTACAAATCTTTTCTCGCTTACTTGATCATAAAGAACTGCATGTCTTTGACTAAAAGTGCCTCTGCCCGAGTCTTGACCTGAAAGCCTTACTCCATAACCTTCTGATAACAATGAAGCAAATGCAAGAGACTCAGCAGTTGCCCAGTCAATTCCATTACCTGTTTGTATACTTGATAATCTATCATCATAAATTTTTTTTATTCTTCTATGTGGGTTAAAGTTTTCTGGAATGGTATGTATTTCTTCCCCAATTTTTAAAAGCTCATTTTCAGTAATAGCTGTTTTACCTCTTCTCGCATCGATGGAAGCTACCGTTATACCTTTCCATGAACCTTCAAGCCAGTCAGCTTTATTTGGCTTATACGACTTTGCAAATTTTAACTCTTCATTCAATTTACTTGCATAAATTGATCTTTCATTTTCAACATCGTCATTAGCTAAAACACCTTCTTCAATAAGTTTTTTTTCATAAATTTTAAGAGTAGACGGGTGAGATTTAATTTTTTGATACATTAGCGGCTGTGTAAATTCTGGTAAATCCATTTCATTATGGCCAGATCGACGATAACAAAACATATCTACTACAACGTCAGTTTTAAATTTATTTCTAAATTCAACTGCTAATCTACATACATGAACGACTGCTTCAACATCATCTCCATTAACATGAAATATCGGCGCCTGTATGATTTTTGCTATTTCGGTACAGTATGGAGCTGAACGACCATAATGAGGCATTGTGGTGAAACCTATTTGATTGTTAATAACAAAATGAATTGTACCTCCTGTGCGAAAACCCCTTAATTGCGACATCGCAAAAGTTTCTGCAACAACACCTTGTCCAGCCATTGCAGCATCACCATGAATTAATAGTCCTATTACTCTGTCGTTTGTTTTATCTTGAAGCAATGTTTGCTCAGCTCTAACTTTTCCTATCACTACGGGATCCACTGCCTCCAAATGTGATGGGTTTGGCGTCAAAGAAAGATGAATTTTTTTATCATCAAACTCTCTATCACTTGAAATCCCTAAATGGTACTTCACGTCCCCGGATCCTAAAACTTCATTGGGATCCTCTCCTCCACCCTCAAATTTTGCCATAATTGATCGCAAGGGAACTTCCATAACAGATGAAAGAAGGGTTAATCTCCCACGATGTGCGGTTCCTATATATATGTCCTCGACTCCTGCTAAGCAGCTTTGTTTAATTATTTGTTCAATGCCTGGGACAGTCGACTCACTGCCAACGAGCCCAAACCTTTTGGTGCCTATAAATTTTTTATCAAGGAATTGCTCGAACATTTCAGCTTCAAGCAAACGTTTGAATATTGCTTTCTTACCATTTGAGGTAAACTGTGTTTTATTTCTAACTTCCTCTATTCTTTCTTGAACCCATTGCTTTTGATCAGCATCTTGAATATGAACAAATTCAACACCTATAGATCCGCAATAAGTTTCCTTAAGTATTTCAATAATATTTCTGAGTTTAGCAAAGTTTAGACCAAGACTTCCGTCAATAAAAATTTCTTTATCAAGGTCATTTTCTTTGAAACCATAATTTCTATAATCAAGTTCAGAATATGTTTTAATTTCTTTTAAATTTAGTGGATCCAGATTTGATGCGAGATGACCATTAACTCTGTAAGCCCTGATAAGTCTTATCGCCCTTATTGAGTCAAAAACCTGTTCTTTAAATGCTTCACTCGTAACAATGTTATCTTTGTTTAATGTTTGGGACTCTATTTTGATTTCACTCTCATTAATATTTTCTAAATTATCTTCTTCATTATTGGTTTCTACATTTTGAGATGCCCAACTAGCACGAAGAATATTTTGTTGATTTAAGTTATCTGTAATGCCAGAAAAAAAAGTTCTCCAATCATCTGGAATGTCAGCGGGATTATTTTGAAATCTTTCGAACATTTGTTCGATATAAACTGCGTTTGCACCGTGCAGGAAAGATGTTTTATCAAAAATGTCGTTTATGGATGACTTTGTCATTAAGCAGCTTAATTTTAGTTTTGATTCTTTAATACCTCAAGTAAAGTTGATCCTAAAGCTGCTGGAGAATTTGAAATTTGAATCCCAGCACTCTTCATGGCTTCAATTTTATCTTCTGCTCCACCTTTACCTCCAGATACAATTGCTCCAGCGTGTCCCATTCTTCTTCCTGGAGGGGCTGACGTTCCCGCAATAAATCCAACGGTTGGCTTTTTTACCTTTTCTTTTCTCAAAAATTCAGCTGCTTCTTCCTCAGCTGAACCACCAATTTCACCAATCATGATTATTGACTCAGTTTCTGGATCGGATAAGAAAAGTTCCAAACAATCAATAAAGTTGGTTCCATTCACTGGATCGCCCCCTATTCCAATACAGGTGGATTGTCCAAGGCCTTCCACAGTTGTTTGATAAACTGCCTCATAAGTTAGTGTTCCAGACCTAGATACAATTCCAACATTTCCCTTTTGATGAATATGTGCTGGCATTATACCAATCTTGCACTCATCAGGAGTTATAATTCCCGGACAATTGGGGCCAATGAGACGTGATTTGGAAGATCTTAATTTATCTTTGACCTCTAGCATGTCCATAACAGGAATTCCCTCTGTTATACAAACTATTAGGTTCATCTCACTATCTATTGCCTCTAAAATTGCTTTTGCGGCAAATGGGGGCGGAACATAAATTACAGTGGCATTCGCATCCGTTTTATCTTTGGCTTCTTTAACTGTATCAAATACCGGCAACCCTAAGTGCTCTGTTCCTCCTTTTTTTGGAGTAACTCCACCAACCATGTTGGTGCCGTATTTAATTGCCTGTTCTGAATGAAAGGTACCTTGTGATCCCGTGAAACCCTGGCAAATAACTTTTGTATCTTTGTTAACTATTACTGACATTAGACTAGCTTAACTATTTTTTTTGCCGCATCATCTAAATCATTGGCTGAAATAATTTCAATACTTGAATTATCAAGAATCTTTTTACCTTCATCAACATTTGTGCCTTCAAGTCTAACTACAAGCGGTACAGAAATTTCTAATTCCTTTGCGGCGGCAACAATTCCTTCAGCAATGATGTCACATCTCATGATTCCACCAAAGATGTTAACTAAGATGCCTTTTACACCTTTGTCAGAAAGAATAATTTTGAATGCACTCGAAACCTTTTCTTTAGAAGCTCCACCACCAACATCAAGAAAGTTTGCAGGCTCACCACCATACATTTTAATAATATCTAAGCTAGCCATTGCCAAGCCTGCACCATTAACCATACAGCCTATATTCCCATCCAATTTTATATATGCGAGATCAAATTTTGATGCTTCTCTTTCATATTCATCCTCTTCATTTTCATCCCTTAATTCCTCAATTTCAGGATGGCGGTACAAAGCATTATCGTCAAAATTAACTTTAGCATCGAGACATAATAGTTTGTCGGTCTCAGTAATAATCAAAGGATTAACTTCAACAAGACTAGCATCTTTTTCTAAAAAAAATTTATACATATTTTTTATAAGATCAGAAAGTTGACTCTCAAGATCTTTTTCGAGTTCAAAAGCTGTACTAATTGTATTTATATCTTTTTCTGTAACACCTATTGAAGGTTCTATTTGAACAGTTGTTATATGTTCTGGAGTATCTTTTGCAACTGCTTCAATGTCCATGCCTCCCATCTTAGATACAATAAAGGCAACTTTGCTAGTTGCTCTGTCTAATAAACAAGAAAGATATAATTCTTTTTTAATATCCGAGCCATTTTCAATATAAATACGTTTTACTTCTTTTCCTGATGGGCCTGTTTGAGGCGTGATTAAATTCATACCAAACATTTTTTCAGCCTCATTTACAGCTTCTTCTTTTGAAGAAACTACTTTAACGCCTCCACCTTTACCTCTGCCACCTGCATGAATTTGCGCTTTAACAACCCAAATTGGACCCTTAACTTTTCCTACTGCTTCATTTATCTGACTTTTTTGATATGCAACGCTTCCTTTGGACACAGGTATATCATAACCGTCAAATAATTCCTTTGCTTGATGTTCGTGTATATTCATTTATTTAAGTGAAGAATCAATATTTTTTGCAGCCTCAAATAACTCACTGACTGCTTCGATTGAAGTTTTAAAATATTTTTTTTCTTCTTCGTCTAAATCAAGTTCAACAACTTTTTCAATTCCAGCTGAGCCAATAACAACAGGAACTCCAACATATAAATCTGAAACACCGTATTCACCATTTAAATATGCTGCGCATGGTAACGTTTTTTTCTTATCATTAAGATATGAGTCGGCCATTTCAATTCCTGAGGCTGCCGGCCCATAAAAAGCGGATCCGGTTTCCAATAACTTTACAACTTCGGCTCCACCTTTTCTCGTCCTATCAATGATCTCGTCAAGCCTAGCCTTTGAAATTTTTCCTTTATTCACTAAATCAGTCAGGTTTTCACCACTAACTATAGTTCTATTTGGAACTGGTACCATTGTATCACCATGGCCACCAAGAACAAATGAGTCTACTTCGCTAATTGGAACATTCAATTCTTGTGATAAGAAATATTTAAAACGTGAAGTATCTAAAACTCCAGCCATACCAACAACTTTATTTTTTGGAAGCCCTGAATATTTTTGAAGAGCCATAACGATTACATCTAATGGATTTGTAATGCAAATAACAAAGGCATTAGGAGAAGTTGTTTTTATACCCTCAGCTACTTGCTTGATAATTTTCAAGTTTGTTCCCAAAAGGTCATCTCTGGTCATACCTGGTTTTCGAGGAACTCCAGCTGTTATAATTATTACATCAGAGTCACTTGTATCCTCATAATTATCAGTACCAGACAAGGAAACATTAAAACCATCTATGGCTGAGGACTGTGCTATATCAAGAGCTTTACCTTTTGCAAGTCCAGACATCAGATCAAAAAGAACTACATCTCCAAGCTCTTTCATGGCAGCTAAATGTGCAAGTGTGCCTCCAATTTGTCCAGCTCCTATAAGTGATATTTTTTTATTTGTCATGATGAGTTTATAGCTCGGTAAACTAACTAGATAGCGATTAAAATCAAGATAAATTAAATATTTACTTCATTGTTGGAATGGTAAATTCAGCACCTTTTCTAATACCAGTTGGCCATCTCGAAGTAACAGTTTTGAGACGCGTAAAGAACCTTACTCCGTCCATACCATGCATTGCATGATCCCCAAATAAGGATCTTTTCCAACCACCAAAGCTATGAAAAGCCATGGGTACTGGTATGGGAACATTCACTCCAACCATTCCAATTTTGCATTGATTAGCAAAAGCTCTAGCTGTATCACCATCACGAGTATAAATAGTAGTACCGTTTCCGAATTCATGATCGTTAACCATTTTTAAAGCATCATCAAAAGTAGGTTGACGTACAACAGATAATACAGGTCCAAATATTTCTTCTCTATATATCTGCATATCTTCCTTAACATGATCAAATAAACAGCCTCCGATGAAGTATCCATTTTCATAACCTTGAAGAGATATTGATCTTCCATCCACTATAAGATCAGCTCCTTCAGCAACTCCAGAGTCAACATAGCTTTTTACTTTTGACAAATGTACATCACTGATGAGTGGACCCATTTCAACTTCTGGATCTGTTCCGGGGCCAACTTTAAGTCCCTGAACGCGAGGGGTAAGCTTTTCAATTAATTTATCACCTACATCACCAACAGCTACGGCAACCGAAAGAGCCATGCATCGCTCTCCTGCGGATCCATAGCCTGCGCCGATAAGACCATCAACAACTTGGTCTAAATCTGCATCAGGCATTACAACCATATGATTTTTTGCACCACCTAATGACTGAACGCGCTTATTATGTTTAGAAGAGGTATGATAAATATATTCAGCAACTGGAGTCGAGCCAACAAAACTAACTGATGCAACTTCAGGATCGGTGATCAAGAGATCTACTGCTTCTTTATCGCCGTTAACCACATTGAAAACTCCATCTGGTAGACCTGCTTCTTTAAGTAAATCTCCCATCATGTACGGAACTGTTGGATCTTTTTCACTCGGTTTCAAAATAAATGAATTACCACATGCAATAGACATAACAAACATCCACATTGGAACCATAGCGGGAAAATTGAAAGGTGAAATTCCTACACAAACCCCAAGAGGCTGTCTCATGCTCCAGCTGTCAATATTTGATCCAACATTTTCAGAATATTCGCCTTTTAGCAAATGAGGAATACCACAAGCAAACTCAACTACTTCCATGCCTCTTGTTATTGACCCAACTGAGTCTGATAATATTTTTCCGTGCTCAGTTGTTAATTCCAAAGCTAATTTGTCCATATCTCTGAGTATCAAATCTTTGAATTTAAATAAAACTCTTGATCTAGTAAGAGATGGAGTGGCAGCCCATTCTTTACCTGCTTTAACAGCACACTCGATTGCAAGCTGTACATCGTCTTTGTTAGCGAGATTAACTTCCCTGATTTTTTCCCCATTGGCTGGATTAAATACTTCGCCAAATCTATCAGAGCTTCCAACGTGTTCCTTGCCATTAATATAGTGAAAAACTTTATTCATGATCTTAATAATTTTAATAGAGTCTGATATTGTAGATTAATTGTAATCTATGGCAATGGCGGAAAAGTATGAGAAAACTTGATCTTCACGGCTTCACACTCGAAGAGGCTTATCAAGAATTCACTGATTTTATTTACGCTGCTTATCAAGAGAATATTTCTAAAGTGGAAATAATAACTGGAAAAAGTGGTCGCATAAGGCAAGAATTTCCTCATTGGGCAGAGAGCAGTCATCAAATAAGGTATATCGAAGCTAGCTGGCACGAGGGCAGTTATATCGTGAAAATTCAAAAAAAGTATTGAGACCATGATCTGTCATTTTGGCAGACGTATATGAGTTTAAATCAAAGTAAACAACATTATATGTAATGTTCAATGGTGGGTAAGTAATATTTTCATCAAATCCCCTAATCAACTACCCACCATTGAGTAAACAAATAATGTTGAATTATTTTATTGCGGTTTCGGTAATCATACTAATACTCAGTACAGTCACGTTTTTTGAAATTACAATAATTTAGTTATTGTTGGGCAATCATCTGCTTTATTCCAGCAATCGCTTTTGCAGGATTCAAACCCTTGGGACATGCTTGAGTGCAATTCATAATCGTATGGCATCTGTATACTTTAAAAGTATCATCTAATTCTTTTAATCTCTCTTTTCTTTCCTCATCACGGCTATCTTGTAGCCAGCGATATGACTGAAGCAGGACTGCAGGGCCCAAATATTTGTCACTGTTCCACCAATAACTTGGGCATGAAGTTGAGCAACAAGCACACAGAATACATTCATAAAGGCCATCTAATTTTTCTCGGTCATTTCTTGATTGTATATTTTCAGTATCATTCGCATTTTGTTTCTTGTTCATAAGCCATGGCTTGATAGACTTTAATTGCGTATAAAGTGTTTTTAAATTTGTAACCAAATCTTTTATAACTGGCATGTGAGGCAGAGGATAAATTTTTATATCACCTTTCACATCACTGATTGCTTTAGTACAAGCAAGTGTATTTGTTCCATCAATATTCATTGCGCAAGAACCACATATGCCCTCGCGACATGATCTTCTAAAGGTTAATGAAGTATCAATTTCACTTTTGATTTTCATAACTGCGTCCAATACCATTGGGCCACAATCGTCTAGATCAACTTCATAAGTATCCATTCTTGGGTTTTTTGTGTCATCAGGAGACCAACGGTAGATTTTGAATTTTTTAGTATTCCCATTGCTTTTTTCAGACTTGTAATAATCACCGTCTGTTAATTTAGAATTATTGGGAAGATTAAACTGAACCATTAATAAACTCTGGCCTTTGGTGCAATATATTTAACTTCATTTGATAAAGTGTATTCGTGAACTGATCTATAATCCAGCTCACAACTCTTATCGTTCAGCCATGACATTGTATGCTTCATCCAATTTTTATCATCTCTTTCCTTATAATCTTCTCGAGCGTGAGCTCCTCTACTTTCTTTTCTATTTAGTGCAGAGTTCATTGTAACTACAGCTTGTGCAATTAGATTTTTATATTCGAGCGTTTCTAACAAATCAGTATTCCATATAAGTGATTTGTCTTTAATTTTAATATTCTCTGAGTTTAACCAAGTTTCTTCAATGAGTTTTTTTCCTTCAGACATAATCTCATCATCTCTAAAAACAGCGCAGTGTTTCTGCATAACTTTCTGCATTTGAGACCTTAATTCTGAAGTTGAAATATCCCCATCAGAAGATCGTGTACTATCAAACCTTGCAATGACTTCATCGACGACATGGCCGGGAATTTCCTTATTTGGTTCATCTTTATTTACCGTATCATTTATTCTATCTGCAGCTGCTTTGCCAAAAACTACTAAATCAATAAGAGAATTTGATCCGAGTCTGTTTGCACCATGAACACTCACACAAGCAGCTTCACCAACAGCCATCAGACCCTGTACGATCGTTTCATTTCCTTTTTCGAGGTTCATTACTTCTCCATGAAAGTTTGTTGGAATTCCACCCATATTATAATGAACTGTAGGTATAATGGGAATTGGCTCTTTAGTTACATCTACCCCTGCGAAAACTTTTGCGGATTCTGAAATACCAGGTAATCTTTCTTCCAATATATCTGAGTCTATATGATCAAGATGAAGATAAGCATGGTCCTTATCTTTACCAACACCTCTGCCCTCTAAAATTTCTTTTGTTATAGAACGTGACACAACATCTCTTGAAGCTAAGTCTTTCGCTGATGGTGCGTATCTCTCCATGAAACGTTCGCCTTCACTGTTTACTAAATAGCCACCTTCTCCTCTTGCGCCCTCTGTTATAAGACAACCAACACCATAAATACCTGTTGGATGAAATTGAACAAATTCCATATCTTGCAAAGGTAAGCCAGCTCTTAAAACCATAGCGTTACCATCGCCTGTGCAAGTGTGAGCTGAAGTTGCAGAAAAATAAACACGGCCATATCCACCAGAAGCTAGTATTGTTTGTTTAGAATTAAATACATGTAATTTACCGTCCTCTAAACACCATGCAACAACGCCCCTGCATTCACCCTCAACCATTAATAAGTCCAAAACAAAATATTCAATATAATAGTCAACGTCGTGTTTTAATGATTGCCCGTATAAAGTATGAATTATTGCATGGCCAGTTCGATCAGCGGCAGCACATGTTCTTTGTGCAGTACCTTCACCATAATTTTTGGTCATCCCCCCAAAGGCTCTTTGATAAATTTTTCCATCCTCTGTTCGACTGAATGGAACTCCATAGTTCTCTAATTCTAAAACAGCTTTTGGTGCATTTTTGCACAAGTACTCAATTGCATCCTGATCCCCAAGCCAATCAGAGCCTTTCACGGTATCATACATGTGCCATCTCCAATCATCATCACCCATATTTCCAAGTGCAGCAGAGATGCCTCCCTGTGCTGCAACCGTGTGACTTCTAGTTGGGAATACTTTTGAAATACAAGCAGTCTTATAACCATTCTCAACAGCGCCTACTGTCGCTCTCAAACCAGATCCACCAGCACCAACAACAACTACATCATAATCGTGATATTCAATTTCGTAATTCATTAAGTTAACCTATAAAAATTAGTAGTAGAGACAAACAAACAAAAATTAGTATTAGTAAAAAAAATATTGAGATTATTACATTTAATACTTTTTTAACCACATCTGAGTGAACATAATCATCAAGGATTTCGTGCACACCAGTATTCATATGAATTAATCCTAAGACCGTGAAAATCAATATGAACCCTAAACCCCATAAGTTGCTAAATTCACTCAAAATTAAATGATATGGCAGAGTGGAAAGGTGTATTATTTTTATAAATAAAAAAGCAACGAGTGGTAGCAGTAAAATCGTGCTCCATCGATGAAGTTTCCAAGTATTTTTGGCAGACATAGAATTAATATCCCATCATTATTAAAACCCAAAATAGAACAGTGAGCAAAACAGTAAACAAAATTGTAATCCAACCTGTCAATTTGGCAGTATTTAATTCAAGCCCAATACCAACGTCCCAGAATAAGTGCCTTAAGCAGTTTAAAAAATAAAATAAATATGAAAACGTAAGACCTATTAATATTGTTCTTATAAATATATTTCCTGATAAAGAAATTATAAATTGAAAAGTTTCTTCGCCAGCGCTAATTGAATATAAAAATATTATTAATATGATTACACCTAATGATGAAACAATACCCGTTATTCTATGAAGAATTGATAGTATCGATGTAATTTGCCATCTATAAACTTGTAAATGTGGTGATAAGGGACTGCTCATTAGTAATATTTATATATACCAAATTGCCGGTGATTAAACGACAGTAAATTATTTTTTTCTTGGAATTAAAGCCCAATAATCAAGACTTAACAAAACGGACGGATCAAAACGCTTGTTACTATCTTGATGTTGAAACTGATAAGCCTGTGCATCGCCAATTCCATTTGTTCTGACTCGAATAGCACCTAATGATTCTGATACTTCAACTTTATCTAAAATTAAACTCCAGGCAAAAACAGTTGTTCCCGCAAAACACGGTGATGCGTGGGTTCCACCGTTGATCGCAATAATTTTAAAAGCATTTGAAAGTCCATTAAACGATAAAGCTCTTGTTAAACTTATAACATGACCGCCGTAAACAATTCTTTTTCCAAACCTACCACCTTTTTCAACAAAATGGTTAAAGTGAACTTTTGCATTGTTCTGGTATAATTTTGTTGCCATCATATGTTCAGCTTCCTCAACTGTCATACCATCAATATGATTTATTTTTTCGTTAATAGAATAATCCTCATAACAAAGATCAGAGCCTGAGGCTTTATAATCATATCCTGTACAATCAAAATCATATTCTTTTGCAATTTCTACAACCTCCTCACTTGTAAGCTCTTTATTTAATTCTGGTATAGACGGTTCTGGTTTATTTAGGTTTCTATTTTTTTTTCTAACCATAACCCACCTTTTATAATCAATAACTGGTTCGCCATGCTGGTTAGTGCCTACAGAGTGAACATAAACTACTCCATTTTCTCCACTTGAATTTTCTTTAATGCCAATCACTTCTGAAGTTGAGCTAATTGTATCACCTGGATAAGCTGGCTTTAAAAACTTACATTCTGCGTAACCTAAATTAGCAATTGCATTTAAAGAGATATCGGGGACAGTTTTACCAAAAGCTATATTAAATAAAAGAAAATCGTCAATTGGCGATTTTTCTAATGAGAGTTTTTTTGCAAACTCATCTGAGCAGTGAAGGGCGTACCTTGAACCGTATAAAGCCGTATAAAGTGCACAATCTCCATATGTTATTGTTCGTGGAGTTGCATGTATTATTTTTTGTCCTAGCTTAAAATTTTCAAAAAAATTACCAATTTTATATTTACTTGAAGAAGTTTGTATAACTTCTGATTGATCTAGTTCTGTAACTTTTGAAACAAGCAATTCTGCTTCTATAATTCGTTTTGCATGATTTACGTGTAATTCCTCTATCTGACTGCCTTCAAACGTAATTACTCCAACATTTGGATCCTTTTTTCTTGCATCCTCAAAGGCTGCAACAATTCGTTTTGCTTTGTCTAGTTGTTCAGCCGTAGGGGTAAATATTTTATTGCATATTTGTATTTGTCCGGGGTGTATTAAGGTTTTACCATCAAATCCGAGACCATGACTATAGATGCACTCTTCTTCAAAGCCATTAGCGTCTCTGATGTCATTAAAAACTCCATCAAGTAGTGATAATTTGTAGGCTTTTGTTGCCATCATACATTTCTCAAAACTTGTGACTAATGCAGTTCTTTTTAGTTCTTCCTCTATACCCAACTCTGCAGACAAGTCATTAGTTCCCATTACAAAACATTTTAAGCATTTTGATGATTTTGCAATATCATACGCGTTTACAATGGATAGAGCTGTTTCCATCATAACCCAAATTTTAGTTTCTTTATTTTTAAGATATTTTTCAAAAGCTTTAACATCTTTAGCTTCATTTACTTTAGGAATTAATATTGCATCGGGATTACATTTGTCCAAGACCTTAATATCTATTTTACCATCATCAGTATCCAAAGCATTTACTCTTATCACCTGTTCCTTATTTTTGTTTACACCAGAATTTATAATTTCGATAATTGCTGCGCGTGCATCATTTCTGGCATTTGCAGCTACCGAGTCTTCTAAGTCGTAAATAATTGCATCTACATCAAGCGTACTGCTTTTTTTTAATGCTTTTGGATTAGATCCAGGAACATAAAGTACGCTTCTTCTTGGTTTTCTTACATCTTGTCTCATTTAGATAAATGTTCCTCAATTAGCATTTCAGCGATTTGGATTGTATTTAAAGCAGCGCCTTTCCTTAAATTATCAGAAACTACCCAAATAGATAATCCATTTTTTGTAGACGTATCCTCTCGAATTCGCGATACATACGTGTCATCATTTCCAGCACACTCTTTTGGAGTTACATAACCTCCATCAGCTCTTTCATCAAGTAGTGTGCACCCAGGAGCATTTTTAATAGCTTCACGTGCTTCTTCTACTGAAATTTTGTTTTCAAACTCAATATTTACAGCTTCAGAGTGACCAATAAATACAGGAACGCGAACACATGTAGCGCTAAAGCTGATCTCACTACTTAAAATTTTATGAGTTTCTTGTCTCATTTTTAATTCTTCTTTTGTGTATCCATCATCCATGAATTTATCAATATGAGGTATGACATTAAAGGCAATTGGTTTGGTAAACTTAACATTATCTTTAATATCATCGGAGAACATATTTTTTGTTTGCTCAAACAACTCGTCCATACCAGCCTTACCTGCCCCCGAAACAGATTGATAAGTTGATACAATAACTTTTTTTATTTTTGAAATTTCGTGCAATGGTTTTAAGGCAACAACCAATTGAATTGTTGAGCAGTTTGGATTAGCAATTATATTTCTTTTTTTATAATTATTTAGATCACTTGGGTTAACCTCAGGTACGACCAGAGGAATATCTTCTTCCATTCTAAAATGACTAGAGTTATCTATAACAATACAGTTTTTTTCAGCAAACTTTGGTGCCCATTCCTTTGAGGTACTAGCTCCTGCAGAGAAGAGTGCCAATTCTACTTTTGAAGGATCAAACTTTTCAATAGATTCTACAATTAGTTTATCCTCCCCAAATTCAATTTCCATGCCTTCACTTCTACTAGAAGCTACAGGAAATATTTTTGACGCATCATATTTTTTTTCAGAGAGAATATTTAACATTTCTCTTCCGACATTTCCTGTGGCACCCACTATAGCAATATTAAAATTCATAATTTAAAAGTTTTCTTTTAATTGATTTAATATTTGATCACCCATTTCAACTGTTGATAGATTTTTGTTATCATCGCCAATTAAATCCGCAGTTTTAAAGCCACTGGCAAGTACATTATTTACAGACTTATTTATAAGATCTGACTCCTTGTCCATATTGAATGAGTACTTTAAACACATTGCAAAACTAAGAATAGATGCAATTGGGTTTGCTATTCCTTTACCAGCTATGTCCGGCGCAGAACCATGGACTGGCTCGTACAAAGACTTTCTAAAATTATTACTATCGACTGCACCCAAAGAGGCAGAGGGCAACATTCCAAGCGAACCTGTGAGCATAGCCGCCTCATCAGACAGAATGTCTCCAAATAAATTATCAGTAACAATAACATCAAACTGTTTAGGGTTTCTAACTAATTGCATCGCACAATTATCTGCATACATATGAGATAACTCGACATTTGAGTATTCATTTTTGTGCACATGAGAGACTTCTTCTCTCCACAAAATTCCAGACTCCATCACATTTGATTTTTCACAAGAAGTAACTCTGTTACCTCTTTTGCTTGCAAGTTCAAATGCTATTCGTGCAACTCTTCTAACTTCTTCAGTGCTATAGGATTGAGTGTTAATTCCAACACGATTTCCGTTACCTTTATCTTCAATACCTCTTGGTTCACCAAAATAAATACCACCAGTAAGCTCTCTAACAATTAATATATCAAGACCTGATACTAAGTCTGGTTTAAGAGAAGAGGCATCAACCATTGACTCAAAACATAGAGCGGGCCTTAAGTTTGCAAACAAGTCTAATTCTTTTCTAATTCTCAAAAGGCCTTGTTCAGGTTTAAGAGAAAAATCTAAATTATCCCATTTTTCTCCACCCACAGCACCAAGCAAAACTGCGTGAGAGTTTTTAGCTTTTTCAAGAGTCTCATCAGATAGAGGGGTGCCATAGCGATCATAGGCAGATCCACCAATATCGTCCTCTTCTATCTCAAATTTAACTTTACTAAGTTCACCAATACTCTTAGCAACCTTTATGACCTCCTTCATTACTTCAGGCCCTATACCGTCCCCAGGTAAGACTAATAATTTATAAGAATTACTCATTTTATTTGTTGGCTATATAACCAGGGTGTTCTTGACTTCTGCTTATTTTCAAAATCAGAAATATGATTAACTTTAGCTAGTGTCAATCCAATATCGTCTAAACCCTCTAATAGGCTAGTTTTTTTGGCTTTATCAAGTTCAAAACTAACCTCATGATTTATATTTTTATCAAAATAAGAAATCTTCTGATTTTCTAAATCAATTATAAAATTAAGACTGTTTTCCGCTGCTTTTTGTAATTTACTTACTTCAGACTCATCTAATTTGATTGGAAGAATACCATTCTTGAAACAATTATTATAAAAGATATCCGCAAAGCTCGAAGCGATGATGCATTTAATACCATAATCTAAGATTGACCAGGGCGCATGTTCACGAGATGACCCGCAGCCAAAATTTTTACCAGTAATTAAAATTTGAGAGTCTTTATATTTATCTTGATTAAGGACAAACGAATCTATGGGTGCATCTTTTTCATCATATCTTAATTCATAAAATAAATTTTTACCTAAACCTGTTCGCTTAATTGTTTTGAGAAATTGTTTTGGAATAATCATATCGGTATCAACATTCACCATTGGTAAAGGAATTGCATTACTTTCTATTTTTTTAAATTTTTCCATTATATCTCTCTACAGTCTGATAGTTTTCCATTGATAGCCGCAGCAGCAGCCATAGCTGGACTCATTAAATGAGTACGACCTCCTCTTCCTTGCCTACCTTCAAAGTTCCTATTTGAAGTGGAAGCGCATCTTTCTTGAGGTTTAAGTTTATCAGCATTCATTGCAAGACACATTGAACATCCGGGCTCTCTCCATTCAAAGCCTGACTCAATAAATATTTTATCCAGACCCTCCTCTTCAGCCTGCTGTTTAACTAAACCGGACCCAGGAACGATTATTGCATTTACATGATCCGCAACTTTTCTATCTTTTGCAATTTTTGATGCAGCTCTCAAGTCTTCAATCCGTCCATTAGTGCATGAACCAATGAATACCTTATCTACTTTCACCTCTTTAAGTGGTGTGTTCGGAACAAGACCCATGTATTCCAAAGCTCTAATCATTGATTTTTTCTTTGTCTCATCGCTTTCGTCCTCAGGGTTTGGAACCAATCCATCAATCGAGACGACATCCTCAGGACTTGTGCCCCATGTGACTTGTGGAATGATATCGCTTGCATCAATATTTACTGTTTTGTCATAAGCTGCACCTTCATCAGTAGCTAGCGACAACCAATAATCTGATGCTGATTGATATTCATTTTCTGCTGGAGAAAATGGTCTTCCCTTTAAGTATTCAATTGTTTTTTCATCAGGACTGATTAAACCAGCTCTTGCTCCCGCTTCAATTGACATGTTACAAACAGTCATTCTTCCCTCCATTGTCAGGGATTTGATCGCATTACCTGTGTATTCAATAACATACCCAGTGCCTCCAGCAGTTCCAATTGTTTGAATAATCTTTAAAACAATATCTTTTGCTGTGACACCCAGTGGCAGTTCACCTTGTATATTAATTTGCATATTCTTAGCTTTAGTTTGTACCAATGTTTGAGTTGCAAGAACATGTTCTACTTCAGAAGTTCCAATTCCCCATGCAAGAGCACCGAAGGCACCGTGAGTTGAAGTATGGCTATCACCACAAACGATAGTCATTCCTGGTTGTGTGAAACCTTGCTCCGGTCCGATAATATGGACTATGCCCTGTCTTTTATCAGACATAGAAAGAAAAGTAATTCCGTGCTCCTTACAATTCTCTTCAAGAGTATCTACCTGTAACTTAGACTCTGGATCTGATATTCCCTCATCTCTATTTGTTGTAGGAATATTGTGATCAGCAGTGGCTAATGTAAAATTAGGTTTTCTAACTGATCTGTTTGCAATTTTTAATCCTTCAAATGCTTGGGGACTTGTAACTTCATGAACAAGATGTCTGTCGATATAAATGATTGATGTTCCATCTTCATTTTCTGACACTAAATGATCATTCCATATTTTATCGTATAATGTCTTTGGAGTACTCATAAATAACTTTGATTAACAAAAAAAAAGAGAAAGAAGTAATTATTCTTTTGTTGTTTCTGATTCTTCTGAACTTTCAGCATTATCTTCAGGAACTTGTTCTTGAGCAGACTCATCAACTTCAGATTCTGTTTTTTCCTCAGCTTGAGAAGCATCAGCTGCAACTTCAACATTCTCATCTTGAGCAGGCTCATCAGAAGCAACAATTTCTTCTTCAACAACTTCTTCACTCTCATCAATATATAAACTAGCAAGATCTGGTTGCTTCTTTCGAATTCTCTCAACGATTCTTGCTTTCTTGCCGGTTAAATCTCTAAGATAGTAAAGCTTAGCTCTTCTGACTTGTCCACTTCTAACAACTGAGATGGAGTCAATAGACGGACTAAAGATTGGAAATACCCTTTCTACGCCCTCACCGAAAGAAATTTTTCTAACTGTAAATGAAGAACTTAGACCTCTGTTTTTCTTTCTAATACAAACGCCCTCGAATGCCTGTATTCTCTCACGTGTACCCTCACGTACCTTAACATTCACTCTTACTGTATCTCCTGGATGGAATTGTGGTATTTTCTTACCTTTGACTAGTGACTTTATCTGGTCTTTTTCGAATTGTTCTATGATGTTCATGGTAGCCTCGCACCGTGTTTTAATACTTTATTTCTTTCTTGTCTTGCTTTTTTTGTAGTTTTTCCATAAATCTGGCCTAACTTTCTGTGTCAGTTTTTCAGATTGTTTTAAGCGCCACTCACTAATATTTCTGTGATTTCCAGAGAGCAATATGTCTGGAATTGTCAAATTTTTCCATTTTTTAGGCCTTGTATACTGAGGGTATTCAAGAAGGTCTTTTGAGAAGGTCTCTGAACTAGCAGACTTCATGTCACCAAGTGTTCCTGGCAACAGTCTCACTATTGATTCCACTAAAACCTGGGAAGCTATTTCACCGCCCGCCAGTATATAATCTCCAATACTTATTTCCTCAATAGGATAGAAATCGAGTATGCGTTGATCAATGCCTTCATATCTACCACAGAGAATATTAATTCCTCTCATCTTTGAAAAATTAATAACTTTACTTTGAGTTAAAGGAGTACCGCGAGGACTTAAATATATCATTGGATAACTATCTTTAGATTTTATATTCTTGTAACAAGCATCAATAGACTTCCCGATTACATCTGCTTTTAAAATCATACCAGGACCGCCACCAGCTGTGGTATCATCTACTTTTTTATAATTACCTTTTGAATATTTTCTTGGATCAATTGTTTTTAATGACCATATTTTTTTCTTTAATGCCTTACCCACGACTCCTGTATTTAAAAGTCCAGGAAAACTATTTGGGAAAAGTGTGATAATTTTTACTCGATACATTACTAGCCTATATAGTCATTGATATTTTTTGTAATAATAATTTTTTTTATAAGATCAATTTTTTTTATTGTGTTTTCACTTATTGGAATAAAGTAGTCTTTAGCATTTTTTTTTCTTATTTCTAGTAAATCCGATGAACCGTAATTCTGAACAGATATTACTTTTCCAATATTTTTTCCGTCATTAGTTTTTACAATTAAATTAATTAATTGATGGTAATAGTATTGGTTTAATTTTTTTATAGCTGGTAAATACGATTGATCGATTTCTATTGTAAGCCCTACAATTTTTTCAGCCAACTCCCTTGTTTTAATTTGTTCACAACTAGCAATATAACCAGTTTTTAGCTCTTTCAATTTTTTAAGAGTGATATTTGAATATTTTTTTCCAAGGCTACAAGGGCCATATCTAAATACATCGTCTGGCGTTTCTGTATATGATGTAATCTTGAAATGACCCTTTAAACCGTGAACCGCTCTTACTTCTCCAATAACTATCAATTGGGACATAATTAATAAGCTTAGTCTTTTTTCTCCTCTTCTGCTGGAGCTTCCTCTGCTGGAGTCTCTTCTGCTGGAGCTTCATCAGTTTTTGCTTCTGCTGCTGGAGCTTCCTCTGCTGGAGTCTCTTCTGCTGGAGCTTCATCAGTTTTTGCTTCTGCTGCTGGAGCTTCCTCTGCTGGAGCTTCAGGAGTAGGCTGATTTTTTGCTTCCTCAGCTGCAGCTAATCTCTCTTGCGCTTTCTTTTTTGGCTGAGCTTTTTTTGGATTGTTGCCTTGAGCTGGCATTGGTATTACGCCGGCCTCTCCCAAAAACCTCGCAACCTTATCTGTTGGTTTTGCTCCCTTAGAAATCCACTCTTTTATTGACTCTAAGTTTAGTTGGATCCTATCCTTATTGTCTTTTTGTAAAAGAGGATTGTACAATCCTACCTTTTCAATAAATCTACCATCTCGTGGACTTCTTGAATCTGCAACTACAACTCTGTATACAGGTCTTTTTTTTGAACCTGCTCTCGATAGTCTTATTTTTAACGCCATTTTATTCTTCCTTTATTTGTTGATAATTAAAATTTATTTTTAAAAAAATCACTCGGCATGCCACTTCCAAGTTGGCCTGCTAACATATTTGGATCAATTGATCCTCCCCCTTTTCTAGATAACTTCTTCATCATGTCTGACATCTTTCTATGTTGTTTTAGAATTTTATTTATTTCGGATACTGAAGTCCCTGACCCTGCCGCTATTCTTTTTTTTCTTGATCCATTAATCATCTTTGGCTTGCTTCGCTCGTATTTTGTCATTGAGAGAATAATTGCTTCTTGTTGAGCGATTGAATTGTCAGGATTAGTATTTTGTGGGATCTTATCGCTTAGATTACTTAGTCCAGGGATGAATTTCATCATACCCGAAATGCCACCCATTTTTTTCATCTGTCTGATTTGACTAAGCAAATCGTCGAGATCAAATTCTCCTTTTTGTAATTTTTTGGCCATTTCTTCGGCATCTTCTTGATCAACAGTTTCAGCAGCTTTTTCAACTAAGGCTACAATATCTCCCATTCCAAGAATACGATTGGCAATTCGCTCTGGGTGAAATTTTTCAAGGTCATCGACTTGCTCCCCAACTCCCATAAATTTAATTGGACAATCAGTGATGTACTTCATGCTTAATGCGGCCCCACCTCGAGCATCGCCATCAATCCTAGTAAGAATAGAGCCTGTAATATTGATTGCTTTTGCAAAATCGCTTGCAACATTCACTGCCTCCTGGCCAGTTAGGCTGTCTAAAACAAGTATCGTTTCTAGAGGGTTAATTTCTTTTTCCAGCAAACTCAATTCGCTCATTAGCCCTTCTTCAACATTCATTCTCCCCGCTGTATCATATAAAACACAATCAATTTCCTGTAATTCAGCAAATTGTTTTGCTCTTGATACAATATCAATAGGCATTTGATTTTCGAGTTTGGGTAAAATTGTTACATCAATTAACTCAGAAAGTTTTTTTAGCTGATCAAAAGCAGCTGGTCTTGTGGTATCTAATGAAACAAATAAAATCTTCTTATCGTAATTACTTTTGAGATAATTACCTATTTTACCAACAGTCGTTGTCTTGCCAGAACCTTGAAGTCCTGCAAATAAATAAGATGAAACTTGATTATCGTTTATTTGGAATTCAGGTGAAGCTGACCCTAAAATTTGAATTAATTGATCATTCACAATTTTTGTTATCATTTGCGCAGGCGTTATTGATCGAATGATTTCCTTTCCGATCGACTCTTTTTTGACATCCTCTATGAATTTTTTTGCAATTGGCAATGCAACATCAGCTTCAAGAAGAGCTCTTCGAATATCTCTCATTGCGCTATCGAGAGAAACCTCATCAATAGAACCTGTCTTTTTTAAACTCTTAAATATTTCCTCAAACCGATTACTAAGGTTTTCAAACAAAATAAACTCTCCTTCAGCAGGTAGTGCACCAATGGGCGAAACTCGCTGACTGGTGTCGATACCTTTATTTATGGCACCGCAGAAATAATATTTCTGACGGAAAACGTGAGTTTTTTATTACTTCAGTAAGTTAATGTCAAGATTCATTTAATTTCTTATTTACTGGAAAAATCAAAATTGGCTCAATATAAAGTGTTTATGCACGAGTTTAAGTTCGTAAAGATGAATGGCCTAGGAAATGATTTTATTGTTATTGACCAAAGGTTATCTGAATTTGATTTATCAGAAGAACAAATAAAATTAATTTGTAACAGAACAGATGGAGTTGGCTGCGATCAACTAATCATGATTAGAAAGTCACAAGATAACAGCTATCCAATGATTAAATTTTTTAATTCAGATGGAACTGAAATAGATGCTTGTGGAAATGGTTCGCGTTGTGTTGCAAACTTTTTAATGAAAGAAACAAAGAGTGAGAAAATAAACTTAACTACACGTGAAAGAACAATTACATGTGAAAAGATTGATGATGTCACAGTTAGTGTAAATATGGGCAAGCCAAAATTCGAATGGAATGAAATCCCTTTGACTAAAGATATCGATCCAGTGGATATAAATTTTTCAATCAGAGACCTTACTCTAAAAAAACCATTTTTAGTTAACATTGGTAATCCACATATTATTTTTTTTGATGATGAAATCGAAAAATATGATGTTGAAAGTTTTGGATCTTTAATTGAAAATGATAATTTATTTCCTGAGAAAATAAATGTGAGTTTTGCAAAGTTAAAAAGTGATAATCACATTGTACTAAACGTATGGGAAAGGGGTGCAGGAAAAACAAATGCTTGTGGTACGGCTGCTTGTGCAACAGCTGTAGCAGGAGTTGAAATGGGATTGATAAAAAATATGGTGACAGTAACATTGCCAGGGGGTGATTTAGAAATATATTACAAAAGTAGTGACAATATTATTATGACGGGTCCAACTGAGATAAATTTTACTGATAAATATAAGCTGTGAAAAATAACAATTCTAAAAAAAATACTAAAATATACTTCAATAACTCATGCAGTATCTGTAGGTTTGAAATAAACCACTATAAGAAACTTAATAATGTTATTGATTGGGTCGATGTTACTCAAAATAAAGTTGCTGAAAAGGAAACCTCAAAAGAACCAAGTCAATTGATAAGACGTCTTCACGCTAAGCATGATGGAAAGATATTAGAAGGAATCGATGCTTTTTTACTGATATGGTCTCAACTTCCAAGGTATAAATGGCTTTATAATTTTATTAAATTGCCTCTTATCTATCATATAAGTCATATATTGTATGAAGTTCTTGCATTTGCTCTATATTTAAAAAATCGAAATCAAATAAGTAATGAAAGATCCAGAAATTAAAACTTACGGATGTAGACTGAATTTTTATGAGTCTGAAGTTATAAGAAAATACGCAAAAGATAACAATCTTCAGAACCATATTTTTATTAATAGTTGCGCTGTTACAAATAAAACTATCGCTGATCTGAAAAATGAAATTAGAAAAGTAAAAAAAGAAAATCAACAAAGTCAAGTCGTTCTTACTGGTTGTGCTGCACAGATACATAAAAAAGATTTTGAAGCAATGAGCGAAGTTGACTCCATCATTGGAAATAAAGAAAAATTAGAATCCTCAACCTATAAAACTATAAGAGAAAGTAATAAGCCCGTAAATTCTGTAGGAGATATATTCGAAAATGAACAGGCAATTTCACCGATTATAAGTAAAGTTAAAAACAGAATAAGAGGATTTGTACAAATACAAAATGGATGTGATCATAGGTGTACATTTTGTATTATTCCATATGGACGAGGAAATTCAAGAAGTGTGGATCCAAAAAATATTATAAAACAAATAAATTTACTTCTAGAGAAGAACTACAAGGAGATAGTGCTAACTGGCGTTGATCTCACAAGCTACGGCAGTGATTTTGAGAAAAAAATTTCATTGTCAACCTTAGTAAAAACTATTCTCAATAATTTGCCTCAACTTAACAGACTGAGACTGTCATCACTTGACATCGCAGAAATAGATGATGAATTAATAAATCTTTACGGTAGTGAGAAACGTTTACTTCCTCATATTCATTTATCTCTGCAGGCTGGCGATAATATGATTTTAAAAAGAATGAAAAGAAGACATTCAAGAGAAGATGCAATTAATGCAATAGAGCGCATCAGAGCTGTTAGACCTGATATTGTATTTGGTGCAGATTTAATTGCTGGATTTCCAACAGAAACGGAGGAAATGTTTCTAAATTCAGTGCGTCTTATAGATGAATGTAATATTACTTTTTTGCACGTATTTCCATTTTCACCAAGAGATGGAACGCCCGCCGCTAGAATGCCTCAATTAGATCGAGAAATTATAAAAAAAAGAGCAAAAATACTCAGAAATATTGGCGAGCGAAAGATTGCTGAGCACTACGATAAGCTTAAAAATAAAGAGATTAACCTTATTGTTGAGAGTCAAAATCAAGGTAGATCAGATACATTTGCAAAGGTCTGTCTCGATGATAATTTTGAAGCGGGTAAAATAATAAAAATGCTTGTCACTGGAAAGCGTCAAGAAGGCTTAATTGGAAATATAATTGTTTAAGAGTTTAAAATCTGGCCTAGCAAAAGTATTTGCAAATCAAAAGATTGATCAAAATACAATACAGGATTTTGAGGATCTTCTCATAACTTCTGACGTTGATGTTGAAACATCAGAACTCATTACAACAAAATTAGCAAATGAAAAATTTTCTAATGCTCCTTCGCTAGAAGAAATTCAATCATCTCTTAGTAAAATTATAAATGAAATTGTATCAACAAATATAAAGAAAATTGATTATAGAAATAATACAAAACCCTACGTTATATTAATGGTTGGAGTAAATGGTTCAGGTAAAACTACAACAATTGCAAAATTGGCAAATCAATTTCAACAAGAAAAAAAAATTGTTCTGTTGGTTGCTGCTGATACTTTTAGAGCAGCGGCTGCGGAGCAATTGAATGAATGGGCTGATAAAATAGGAACGGACTTTATAAGAGATGATGATAAATCTGACCCTGCAAGCGTGGTATTTAAGTCAATTGAATATGCAAATAAAAATAATATTGACGTAGTTATAATCGATACAGCTGGAAGACTTCAGAACAAAACTGATTTAATGAATCAATTAGGTAAAATTGACCGAGTGCTTAAAAAACACGATGAAACACTTCCTCATGACTCAATAATATCAATTGATGCCACAACAGGGCAAAATGCCTTAAAACAAGTGGAAGAATTTAATAAATTTACCAAAATAACTGGAATTATTATGACAAAATTTGACTCGAATGCAGCAGGGGGGACGCTTGTATCAATTTCTAATAAAACAAAAATACCAATTTTAGCAATTGGTAGTGGTGAGCAAATCAGTGATCTTATTGATTTTGATCCTGAACTATTTTCCAATAATTTTATTAAAAATTAAAAAGGTCTTATGAGTGAGATCGTTGCACTTTCTGTGCCAGGATTCGTATCACCAATGCTTGCATTGGATATATGATTTAAATTAAACCCTATCCGACTTGATTTAAGTTTATATGAAAACTCAATCTGACTTCTAAATTCAAGATTATATCCCAAATCTTTACTATCACCTCTGTCATAATATCCTAACGCAAAGCTTGGTGTAAAAAACCAATTTTCAGAAATTTCAATATCTTTTCTTAGACCTGAATAAATGTATTTTCCATTATCTCCATTTCTCATAACACCTAAGAAAGGTTTAAGATCGTAATTATTTTTTAAAAAATTATTCGCGTACAAATATTCAAATCTTATTTCAGATGAGTCTTTATCTTTATAATTTACATCAAATTGACCTAATGAAAATGACCACATATTTTTATCATTGGATTGAGCACTAAATCCATAAAGTACTAGAATTAGTAATGATAAAATTGATCCAATTATTTTCATTATATAAAATTAATATCTAACAAAATAATCTGGTTCTTCACCCTCAGAAATATAGCCACCAGACCACGTTACACATCCCTTAGAATATTTAACTATCCTCTGCCCAGCAGTGCATCCATCTGCCACAACTTCATCTAGTTTTTCATATAATGGTTCTTGTAACTCTTGAAATTCAGAAATGTCTTCTCTTGTTGTAAGCTCAACATCCTCGTAGTCTTTTGTTTCATCTTCAATTCCACCTGCTAAAGTGAAATTCAGACCTAGGAAGAAAAATAGTAAAAATGCATAAATTTTTGATTTCATAAACACCTCTTTTGATTGCACTATAATATAAAATTACAAATTGTTTAAAAGATATCTACAAATTGTCAAAAATTAGGCTTGGCCTCTTTTTTGTCTATAAATTGCAAAAGCTCCAATTATCATTATGAAGAATGGAAAAGACCATAATATATAAGTAAGACTGTTGAATGGAGGTGTCATTAAAATCCAATCACCATACTTTTCTACCAGATATTCTTTGATTTGGCGATCGGTCTCACCTTGACTAATTTTTTCACGAATAAGTTTTTTTATATCCTCTGCTAATTCTGCATTAGACTCGTGAATTGTTTGGCCCTGACATACAAGACACCTTACCTCTTTAAAAAGCTCAATTGCCCTAGGATCTTCAGCTATTGCGTTATTCTGCAGCAAAAAAAGGAGTAAAAATATCCTAATTATCTTAGTCATACCTCAATTATCCCTAATTATTGGGAGAATTTTCTCTTCCATCTCATTCATATGAATTGGACCAATATGTTTATAAATAATTTTGCCGTTAGCAATAATATATGTCTCTGGAACTCCGTAAACTCCAAGATCGATAGCTGTTCTTCCTGAATTGTCAGAACCAATTTTGACAAATGGATTTCCAAGATCATTTATGAAATTTTTTGCTTCTTCATTATTATCTTTATAATTTAAACCAAATATTTCCACTTCATAAAGTTCTGACAAAACCATTAATATGTCGTGTTCTGCTCGACATGGAATGCACCAAGAAGACCACACATTTAATAAAATTGGATTTTCACTATTTAAGTCTAAATTTGTTAGCTCTTCCTGTCCAAAAAGGTTTGGCAATGAAAATTCTGGTACTTTTTTTCCAACAAGAGGACTTGAAAGTTTTGATGTGTCATTATTTAAAGAAAAAAATAAGAATATACTTAATAGTATTATTAAGACCAAAGGTAAAAATTTTAAATGATTACTTTTCATCGAAACGTCCGATCTTTATAGAAGCAGATATAATCCCCCCAATGATTATCATCAATGTACCTAACCAAAGTATTGTCATGAAAGGTTTAATATGCATTCTGACACTTATTGACTGCTGATCTTGAGGAACATTCATGACAAGGTAAATATCTGAAAAAAACTTGTGCAAAATACTTGCTTCTGAAGTAATTGTAGGTGGGTTTGAATAAAATCTGATTTCAGGAGTGAATGTATCTATTAACTTACCATTTTTTTTCATCAGAAAATATGCTTTAAGTGAATTATAATTGCTTTCCTCAACTTGCTCTATTTTATCAAAACTAAAAATATAATTTTGCAATTGTAAATTATCTCCAACTTTAGCGTTATAAATTCTCTCCTCAGAATACACAGCATTACTTACAACTGCCATCATCAATATACCAAATCCAGCATGTGCAAGATTTTGGCCTAAGTTGGTCCTTACTAAAATATTTTGCTTATTAAAGTTTATACTAGCTGTCACAGAAGAAATTATTAAAAGTAAACTAAAGAAGATAATTAAGATTTCAGTCAAATTAAATAGTTCAAAATATAGGCTGATTATCAATGTTATAGTTAATGATGTAATAATGAGATATCGCAATTGAATTATTATTTTATAAAGTTTTGTGTCAGTCCATCCCAAACGCGGAGATATAAACATAAAAAAAAGAAAAAGTATTATAATGGGGGCTATAGTCGTTGAGTAATATTTTGGCCCAACAGTTAAGCTCTTATTAAGTAATAAATCAGTTGCAAGAGGGTACATAGTTCCTAAGAAAACAATCGTTAAAATAGTTATCAAAAGCCAGTTATTTACCTGTATTCCTGTACCCCTGCTGATCAAACCCATACTACTTGTCTTATTAATTTTTTCAGAGTTGTATGCAAATAAACTAAAAGAAAAGACAAGTATAAGAAAAATAAATAATAAAATAAATAGACCTCTTCCTGGATCACTAGCGAAGGTATGAACTGAATTTAGAATTCCAGATCGGACAAGAAATGTTCCAACTAAACTCAATGAAAATGTAAGTATGGCTAAAATAATAGTCCAAGATTGCATTACATTTCTTTTCTGAAGTATCAATACACAGTGAATTAATGCAGTTGCGGCAATCCACGGCATTAGCGATGCATTCTCAACTGGATCCCAAAACCAATAGCCTCCCCAACCGAGTTCGTAATAAGCCCAAAATGAACCTAGAGCTATCCCAGCTGTAAGAAACGCCCATGCAGAAAAAACCCAAGGTTTAACAATTGAAGCCCATTGCTGATCGACTTCTTTAGTAATCAACCCTGCAATTGCTAAACTAAATACCAGAGAAAAACCAACATAGCCTATATACAACACAGGTGGATGAATTGCTAGGAGTGGATCCTGTAAAATAGGATTTAAACCAATCCCATCAAAAAAATTATTTTGATTTAGTGCAAATGGATTTGATAAAAGAAATAAAAATGCGACAAATCCAAAGATCATAATACTCTGTATCGCAACTGTTATCTCTTTAAACCGTTCTGAAATTCTTCTAGAAAGGGCAAATAAAAAATTAAACAAGACCAAAATTAGTATCCATAAAAGCATACTTCCTTCATGATTTCCCCAAACGCCAGAGAATTTATATATAAGTGGTTTTTCTGAATGAGAATTGAAATAAACTAAATCAAAATGAAAATCTGAAGTGAGAAAAAGATAAATTAGAATTAAAAATGACAATAGTATCGAAATTAACTGTACATACGCCAGCACAATAACACCAGGTCTAGTGAATATTTTATTATTTATAATTTTACTAGACTGCATTAGTGATGCAGTTAGACAAAGAAGTAGTAAAAAATTTGAGATATAAAAAATATATAAACTCATTCACCCTGCCATTTGCCAGATTTTTTAAGTGTTTCTATGACTTCAGGAGGCATATAGTTTTCATCATGCTTAGCTAAGACTTTGTTTGCAATAAATCTACCATCATTCATATAAACCCCCTCAACTACAACTCCCTTGTCCTCAGCAAATAAATTTGGCAGAATACCCTCATATTTCACATCAATTTCGTTTTCGCCATCAGTAATACTGAAATAAAAAATACTATCAGTTTCGTTTTGAAAAGAGTCTACTGATACAAGTCCTCCCAACCTCATTATTTGACCTTGTTTATCTGAATTTTTTAAAAGTTCAGTCGGGCCGTAAAAATAAATAATATTATCTCTTAAGTTAAAAATAATTATCAATACTGCGATTGAAACAATAATTAAACTTAAGAGAAATTTAATTAATCTGCTTTTTACTATACTACTCAATTTTGTTTTTTATTTTATTAATAATTTTTTCGTACTTCCTTAAATTTAATATATTGATTAAAAAAAATATAATTAAAGAAAAGAAAAAAATACCATATGAAGACCAAACAAAAATTGCGTATCCTCCCATATTTAATAATTCATTCATTATTTGCTAGTCCTTAACATTTTACTTTCAATCAGAACAAGTCTGAATCTAATTAGTGATACTGTTACTAGAAATAAAAAGCAGGCAGCTGTCATTATAGATAATGGAATTAGCATACTTATATCAATACTTGGTGCAGAAAGTTTTGAAATTGAAGCAGGTTGATGCAAAGTATTCCACCAATCAACTGAAAATTTAATTATTGGTATATTGATAAAACCAATTATTGCTAGTGCTGCTGATATTTTTGAAGCAAGTTCCTTATTTGATATTGCCTGCCAAAGAAAGATATAAGCAATATAAAGAAAAAATAATATTAACATAGAAGTTAGTCTCGCATCCCATACCCACCATACACCCCAAGTAGGCTTTCCCCATATACTTCCAGTTATCAGTGACATTAGTGTAAATACCATTCCTACTTGAGCAATTGATCTTGCAACAACATTAAAAAGGGGGTTTCGGGTTATGAACCAAAGAACACATGAACCAGCTAGAATTGAATAAGTCATGAGTGCAAACCATGCTGAGGGAACATGTATATACATAATCCTCATAGAATCTCCTTGAATATAATCTGGAGGAGATTGAAAAAGTGAATAATATAAGCCTATAACAAATGCAAGAATTGTTGAAAAAATCAGGTATGGATTAGCAGACTTGATAAGTTCAACGTGATTATTTTTAATTTTAATATACATTTTCTAATATATATATATCGACTTGAAGTATTGCCTACTCTCCATAAAGACGCAGACCATATGCAGTTACATATATGGAGATAACGAAAGAAAGCATTGATAATGCTAATAGAATTGGCCAAGAACCAGCATCAGAGCCAAAAATAATAAAAGGGACAAATAGTGGTATCATTATAATTGCTTTCAAAAAAATTGTTCTTCTGGCGCCAAGCGTTAGTGCACTCACAAAATTTGCAATGAAAACCATACCGAACGAGCCTATGAATAAATTTATAAATATTTGTATGGTCTCTGAATAATCCAAATAAAATAGAAAACTCAATATTGGTAGAATTACTAAAAGTGGAAGACAATAAATAAACCAATGTGTTATGTATTTACTGATTATTAAATACTCAATTGTCTTATTTTTCTGCATAATGATATCTAAATTACCATCCTCATAATCGGCATTAAAAATTCTATCAACCGTTATAATGATTGATAAAGCTAGAGCGATCCAAACTACACCTTTAAATAAATTCTTGAGTTGATCAGTCTGAGTGCCAAATGCAAATGGTATTAATATTAGAACAAGGATAAAAAAAGATACTGTAAAAAAGAAATTAGCACTTGAATAAAAAGATAATAATAGATCCCTTTTAATTAGGTTAGACATATTAAATATTAATTTCCTTATGAAAATTTTTTGGTAAATTTATATTCGAAGTAAGTATAACTATTCCCATATTTTCGTTAAATTGATTAATTTTTTCTATAAGTAAGTGTGTGTTGACCTCATCAAGATAAACAAATGGTTCATCTAAAAACCATAAATCATATTTTTTATAATTAAGTCTGTGCAAGGAAATGCACTTTTTTTGACCATCACTTAAGGAGCCAGCATCTCTATTAATAAAATGGTATAAATTGTTATATTCGAGTAGTTTTTCATGATCAAGCACTTCATTAAAAAGAATATCCCATAACTCTAAATTTTTTTTTATGGAAAGATTTTCTTTTAAAGAGTTCTTTTGGCCAATCAGATTAAATTTATTATTGTATAAACTGTCTTCACGTATACTTATGTCATTAAACAATGCCTTGCCATCGTAAGATGTAATAAAATTGGATAGAATTCTTAAAAGGGTCGTTTTTCCAGATCCATTTCGCCCTTTCACAACTAATGTTTCGCCAGATTTAATAGAAAAATTAATATTATTGAGAACAACGTTTTCTCCTCTTTTGCAGCTCAAATTCTCAGTTTTTAGTTCATTCATTATAAACTTTATGTTGATAGCTTGTTAAATTAGTCTAAATATAGCAGCAGTAAACCTCTATGTACGACAGCTTTAAGACAAAAAAAACACTAAAAATAGGAAAAAAAACCTATACCTATTTCAGTTTTAAAGCAGCCGAAAAAAATGGTCTTAAAAACATATCCTCGCTTCCTTTCTCAATAAAAATTCTTCTAGAAAACTTGATCAGAAATGAGGACGGTTCAACAGTAGAATTAGGCGATATAAAAGAATTTGAAAAATGGAAGTCTGATAAAAAAGTAAGTAAAGAAATTAATTTTAGGCCTGCACGTGTTTTGATGCAAGATTTTACAGGTGTTCCAGCAGTGGTTGATCTTGCATCAATGAGAGCAGCGATAAAAAATGAAAATGGAGATCCTAAAAAAATTAATCCTCTATCACCGGTTGATCTTGTAATAGACCACTCTGTTATGGTTGATAAGTATGGCTCAGCAACTGCCCATAAAGCAAATGTTGATCTTGAATATAAAAGAAATATTGAAAGATATGAATTTTTGAGATGGGGACAAAAGTCCTTTAATAATTTTAGAGTAGTTCCACCTGGTACAGGCATCTGTCATCAAGTAAACCTAGAATACCTGGCTAAAACTGTTTGGTTTGAAAAGAAAAAAATAAAAAATAAAAATATAACCTTAGCTTATCCTGATACTGTTGTTGGAACCGATAGTCACACAACAATGATTAACGGTTTATCTGTTCTTGGATGGGGAGTTGGTGGAATCGAGGCAGAAGCGGCAATGTTGGGTCAACCAATCTCTATGGTTGTTCCTGAAGTTATAGGATTTGAAATAAAAGGTAAAATTAAAGAAGGTATTACAGCTACTGATCTGGTATTAACAATTACTGAACAGTTAAGAAAAAAAGGCGTAGTTGGAAAATTTGTAGAGTTCTATGGTAAAGGACTTAAAGAGATGTCTGTTCCTGATAGAGCTACTATATCAAATATGGCACCAGAATATGGTGCAACTTGCGGTTTCTTTCCAATTGACCAAGAAACAATAAATTTTTTAAAAGTTAGTGGACGACCTTTGGATGAGATTAAACTTGTCGAAAAATACTCTAAAGCTCAGGGACTTTGGGAGGATTATAAGAAAAATAAAAGAGTTTATTCAGAAACAATGGAATTAGACTTATCAAGTATAGAACCAAGTTTAGCTGGGCCAAAAAGACCACAAGATAAAATCTTATTATCAAATGTTGCAGATCAATTTGTTAGTTCATTCGAGAAGGAATTTGGTAATGACAAAGTTGAAAATTCATCTTCTGTAAAAAATGAGACATTTGAAATTGATCATGGTCATGTTGCAATTGCAGCAATTACGAGCTGTACTAACACATCTAATCCAAGTGTCATGATAGGTGCCGGAATTTTGGCAAAAAAAGCGTATGAATTAGGCCTTAAGACTAAACCTTGGGTAAAAACTTCACTTGCACCAGGCTCTAAGGTTGTAACTGATTACCTCGAAAAGTCTGGTCTTCAGAAACATCTTGATAAGCTAGGATTTAACTTAGTTGGATTTGGATGTACGACATGCATTGGTAATTCTGGTCCTTTAGATGAAAATATTGCTGAGACAATTACAAGTAATGATTTAATTGTAAGCGGCGTTTTATCAGGTAACAGAAACTTTGAGGGAAGAATTAATCCATTTGTGAAGGCAAACTATTTGGCATCGCCACCACTTGTTGTTGCATATGCATTGGCAGGATCAACAAAAATTAACCTAACAAAAGACCCAATTGGTATTGGGAAAAATAATAAAGAAATTTACCTAAAGGATATATGGCCAAAATCAAAAGAAATAAAATCAATAATTAATAAAATTATTAATTCAAATTTGTATAAAAAAAGATACAAAAATGTATTCAAGGGCGATAAAAAATGGAATTCAGTTAAATCACCAAGTGGGCTAACTTATAAATGGAACAAGAAATCAACCTACGTTCAACACCCACCATATTTTGAAAATTTAGATTTTGAGAAGAATAATATAAATGATGTAAAGAATGCTCAAATTTTAGCACTCTTTGGAGACTCCGTAACTACAGACCATATAAGTCCTGCGGGTTCCATAAAAGAGGATGGACCAGCTGGTATATATTTAACTAAAAATAGAATTAATAAAGTAGATTTTAATTCCTTTGGTGCTCGACGTGGGAATCATGAAGTTATGATGCGGGGTACATTCTCAAATATTAGAATAAAAAATGAAATGGTGAAAAATATTGAGGGAGGAATTACGATTCATCATCCTTCTAATAAGCAAATGACAATTTACGATGCCTCAGTAAAATACCAAAAATCTAATACGCCTCTTGTTATATTTGCTGGAAAAGACTATGGAATGGGTTCCTCAAGAGATTGGGCAGCAAAAGGAACGAAGCTACTAGGTGTTAAAGCAGTAATAGCAGAGTCGTTTGAACGGATTCACAGATCAAATCTTATTGGCATGGGGGTACTTCCATTTCAGTTCATGGAAAAAGAAAACAGACTATCTCTAGGTCTTAAAGGTGACGAAAGAATAACCATTACCGGTTTGTCAAATGATATATCACCTGGGATGGATGTAAAAATGCTTATTATTTATTCAAATGGAAAAAATAAGACACATCGCTTAAGGCTTTTAGTAAACACCTCAACAGAAATAGACTATTTAAAAACAGGAGGAATACTTCAGTATGTTTACAAAAATATTTCCAATCAATAGGTTCAATTCATATAACTTGACATAAAGTCCATCGAAACTGACTGGCCACCAACTGTTTTTCTTATAGTATCAAATATTTGTGTTGTCATCGCTTCAAAACTTTTACGGTCATTTTTGTATTTTTCACGCTCAAGATTAATACCTACTTCAACACAAACATTGCTGCAATCTGTGAAGAAAAAATTCATATTTCCAAAATCAGGTTGATCAACCGCACAGGTTTCTTCAAAATTTCCAGAACCGCGAGTGTTGATATTAACTATTGAACCTTCTTGAGCATTAAATCCGCCTTCACATCCAAAAAAAGTTTTTCTGTAAGATGTTTCCTCCGACTTTGAACCTAATAATGCATATGTAATGATATCATTATATCTTCTCACGTCTTCATCAACATCCGAGGGCACTAAAGTAGCATACACATAAAAATTACCTGATTGTACACTGCCAGATTTTTCTAAGTCATCCACCTTCCAATTTCCTGGAAGCAATGGAAGATTAGCAATATTGTAGGCTCCATTTATATTCCCAGAATACGTCTCGAGGTCGTTAAACTCCTGAGCATTAACGTTAAATACAAAAAAAATTGCAAACAATTTTATTGATAAAAATTTTATTAGTGACTTCATGAATAACCCTTTTTTTATTTTTGAAATATTATAGCGATTTTATTTTATAGATTGGAGTCTTAATTTTAGAATTAATTTATCGATGTAGTGATAGTTTCAATAAGTTTTTTTGAAAATTCAACAGGATCCGATGGCTTTTCACCGTCAAGTATCTTAGATTGTTCATAAAGTAAAATTGAAATATTCTCTACTTCACCAATTAATGCTTTATCTTTACTCATTTTAGCCAGTTTTTTAATTAGCTTGTGCTGAGGATTGATTTCCATAACTTTAAGAGAAAGACCCTGATTGAGCTGATTGTGCTGCTGAAGTATTTTTTCAAGCTGAGGGTCCATTGCACCTTCATCACTAACAAGACATACAGGGCTATCTGTAAGTCTTGAGGACACTCTTACGTCTTTAACTTTTTCCTTTAATTTTTCTTTTAGTAGATTAATAAGCGGCTCAACCGATTTTTCATTTTTATCATCTTTTTTTTCGCCATCAATTTTATTCAGGTCATCCATTCCCCTTGTTACAGATTTAAAACTCTTCTCTTGATATGATGGGGTTGATGATGTCCAAAAACTGTCTACAGGATCATCCAATATAAGCACATTAATATCTCTTGACTTATAGCCTTCTAAACTCGGATTATTGATTATATTTTCATAACTATCACCGGTCATGAAGTAAATATCTTTTTGTTTTTTAACCATTGACTCTATGTATTCATTTAATGTGATGAGTTTTTTTGATTTTGAATTCTTAAATAATGATATTTCTAGAATTGAGTCTTTTCTCTCAAAATCCTCATAAATTCCCTCTTTCAGTACTGGACCAAAATTTTCCCAGAATTTTTCATACGACTCCCTGTCTTTATCAATCTTTTTTTTGAGATCAGAAATTGTTCTTTTAACTAGAGATGATCTTATTTTCGTAACGACTGGGTTATTTTGAAGCATTTCACGACTTATGTTTAATGGAAGGTCTTCAGAGTCAATGATACCTCTCAGAAAACGAAGATAAGGAGGAATAAGTTCTGGACAATTGTCTGTGATAAATACTCTTTTTACATAAAGTTTAAGCCTGTTTTCTCTTGCTGGATCATAAAGATCAAAAGGTTTAGTTGATGGAATAAAATTTAATACAGTATATTCAATTTTTCCTTCAGCCTTATAATGAGATGTCATCCAAGGATCATCGAACATCTGTCCTGCGTGATTATAGAACTCTTTATATTGTTCCTCAGTAATTTTATTTTTAGGTCGCGTCCAAATAGCTGACGCAGAATTAACAGAATCAATTTTTTCATCTTTTTTTTCAGAACCATTACTCACATAAATTGGAATACTTATATGATCTGAATATCTTTTAATTATATTTTCAATTCTATCCTTGTCTAAATACTCTTTAGACTCCTTCGTTAAAGTAAGTTCTATTGAGGTTCCTCTATTCGATTCTATAAGATTTGAGTCTTCACTCTCCTCAATGGTAAAGCTGCTTTCTCCATCAGACGTCCAGATCCAAAGTTTATTTTCTCCAGCTTTGCGTGTAGTAACTTTAGTTTGTGATGCAACCATAAAAGCAGAGTAAAAACCGACACCAAATTGACCAATGAGTGAAAGGTCTTTTGTTTTAGATTCAGACAGTTCTTTTAAAAAATGTGCAGTACCAGAGCGTGCAATTGTTCCAAGGTTAGAAACAAGATCCTTTTTATTCATTCCAATTCCGTTATCAGAAATTGTGATTAGATTATTTTTTTTATCAATAGTGATTTGAATTTTGAAATTAGGATCATCCTTTATAAGTTTTTCTTTAGTATTTGATAAGTATCTTAACTTATCACATGCATCAGAAGCATTGGATACAAGCTCCCTTACAAACACTTCTTTTTCTGAATAAACAGAATTTATCATCAATTTAAGTAATTGACTGACCTCTGTTTGAAACTCCAATTTTTCTGATTTAGGCATAATTTTTATTCTCAGAAACTATATTGGAATTATTCATCGAAATTCAAGGCGATTTAGATGATGTTATCACGAAATTTTTCCCTATTTTCGTTGTTTTTTTTACATTTTTCAAGGTAACATGAGATAACAATGACAATACACTACATTAGACCTGATTTATCCTTTAAGAGCTCTAATCGATCAAAAAATAAGTTTACTAGCTTTCATAAAACTGAACTTAATCTCATACTGTCTGTTTACGCTCAAAAAGTCAGTCAAGGGCACTGGAAAGACTATGCAATAGATCATGGAAAATACACTGCAGTTTTTTCAATTTATCGTAATACTTTTGAAAATGCTTTTTTAAGAATAATTAAGAGTAAAAATAAAGGAAAGCATATAACGTTTACATTAATCGATTTTAACAATAAAAAGATTAGAGAAAGCGATAGCTTATCTGAAATTACAAAATATCTTAAAGTTTCTGTAAAACGTATAGCCTGAACTTATCTTCTTTGACCAAAAAGTCTCAGTAACATTATAAATAGATTTATAAAATCAAGATAAAGTGTTAATGCACCCATAATTGCTTTTTTAGCCGCGACCTCGCCACTGTCATATGCCATATACATATTCTTAATCTTTTGAGTGTCATATGCTGTCAAACCAACAAAAATCAGAACTCCAAGAATAGATATTCCATAATATAATGCTGGTGATTGCATGAAGATATTTACAATTGATGCAATTATAATTCCAATCAATCCCATAAATAAAAACGATCCAAAATTTGTTAGATCTCTTTTTGTTGTATAACCATATATGCTCATTGCGCCAAATGTACTTGCAGTTATAAAGAATACTCGCGCGATACTAGCGCCTGTATAAGTTAAAAAAATAGTTGATAAAGATAAGCCCATAAGAAACGCAAATACCCAAAACATTGTTTGTGCTCGAGAAGCAGACATTCCCCTTATTCCAAAACTCATATACATGACAATACCAAGGGGTGCTAATGCAACTACCCACATCATTGGCCCTGTATAGAGTGTAACACCTAAGTTAGTCAGACCAACAATTTCTCCTGTTGGACCCATTACAGCAGTGGCTTGAAATAACATGTATGCAACTAGACCTGTTAAAGCTAAACCTGATGCCATGTAATTGTAAACACTTAACATGTATTGTCTTAAGCCAGCATCTATTGCAGGTGATGATTGAGCTCTAGTCTGATATTCCATATAGAAAAACCTCTTGTATTATTTATTAACTGTATTTTAATACATAATTATAAATAGGATCAATACAAGTTATTAATTGTTAAGATTTTATTAAGTAATTTCAATAAGATAGGAGAAATAAATGGAAAAGGTTTTAGTCACAGGCGCTTCAGGATTTATAGCTGAACACTGCATAATTGAACTTCTTAAAAATGGCTATTCAGTAAAGGGTTCGCTCAGGACAATGAACAGAGAACAAGAAGTAAGAGAAGCAGTAAAGACTGAAACAGATGACGCTAAATTAGAATTTTGCAAACTTGATCTACTTGAAGATGAAGGTTGGGAAGATGCAATGCGGGATTGTGATTATTTAATGCATGTTGCCTCTCCATTTGTAATAGAAGATCCAAAAGATGAAAATGAACTGATCAAGCCTGCAAAGGAAGGAACTCTTAGAGCACTCAATGCAGCAAAAAAAGCTGGTATAAAAAGAGTTGTTCTCACTTCTTCTGTTGCTGCTGTTAACTCACATATGATGTCGGGAACAAGCGATCATACAACTTGGACAGATATTAATAGTAAGTATGTTACTCCTTATCAAAAAAGTAAAACAATTGCAGAAAAAGCTGCTTGGGATTTTTATAATAATCAGGACAGTGATAATAGAATGGAGTTAGCAGTTATTAATCCCGGAGGTGTAATGGGACCTCAGCTTGGAAATGACTTAGGTGGTGCTTCAACACAAATAGTCTCACAACTTATTTCTGGAAAGTTTCCAATGATACCTGCATTATCATTCCCATTTATTGATGTGAGAGATGTAGCCATTCTGCATTTAAAAGCCATGACCACCCCTGAAGCTGATGGGAAAAGATTTATTGCAGCGCATTCTGAGCCTACTTGGATGTATGAAGTTGCAGAAGTCTTAAGTGCAGCTGGATATGAAAAAATTAAACTGAAGAAGGCACCTTCATTCATGCTCAAATTGATTGGCTTATTTGATAACAAGACAAAAAGCTTAGTGCCAATGCTGGATAAGTATGTACCGTGCGATAACTCTCAAACTGTTAAGATACTTAATTGGGAACCTATGCCATGGGAGCAAGCCTTTATTGAACATGCAAAATCCATTGAGGCAATTAACGATAAAACCTAATTATGGAGAAAGTTCTAGTTACCGGAGGTTCAGGTTACATTGCTCAACATTGCATAGCAGAATTACTCAAAGAAGGGTACTCAGTTAGAACTTCTTTACGCTCTGAAAATCGTGAAGCAGAAGTAAGACAAGCTATAGCAAGAGAAGTTGATGCAAAAAATAATTTAGAGTTTTGTAAATTAGACTTACTAAAGGATGAAGGATGGGATGAGGCGGTTGCTGGCTGTACTTATGTATTGCACGTTGCATCTCCACTAACCGACAAAGCGCCTGATGATGAAAATGAAATCATTCAGCCCGCCAAGGAAGGTCTTTTGAGGGCGCTTAAAAGCTCAATAAAAAACAAGATTAAAAGATTTGTCATGACTTCATCGTTTTCAGCTGTGGGGTATGGAAACGAAGAAAAAATATATGATGAGAGCCATTGGACTGATCCAAGTCAAAATATTGGCGCATACAACAAGAGTAAGGCAATTGCTGAAAAAGAAATGTGGTCTTACTTGAACAGTCTCAGTGACGATGAAAAAATAGAAGCTGTTGCAATAAACCCGACTTTGGTAATAGGTCCATCGTTATCTGACGATGTTGGAACTTCAAATGTGTTTATTCAAAGAATGTTGGACGGCTCCTACCCCGTTGTGCCAAAAGTTCATTTTGGATGGGTTACTGTTAAAGATACAGCAAGAGCACACGTTGAAGCAATGATACATCCAGATGCAAATGGAAAAAGATTCATACTTGCAGAAAAATGTATGTGGCTATCTGATATGAATAAGCTTTTAAGAGAGCATGGATATAAAAAAGCTCCTTCAATTGAGGCTCCAAATATTTTAATGAAAGTTCTCGGTTTATTTAGCAAAGAAGCTGGGGCAATATCTGGCTTCGTTGGTAAAACAAAATTTACTAATTCCGAAAATGCTAAAAATATTTTAAAATTTAATTTCGAAAGTGCAGACGATGGAATTATTCAGACTGCAAAACAATTTGAAGAACTTGGACTGATTACAAAATAATGGAATACAGAAAGTTAGGCAGATCAGATATTGACGTAAGTTTAATATGCTTAGGCACCATGACTTGGGGAGAACAGAATACCGAGGCAGATGCGCACGATCAACTAGATTACGCTCTAGACCATGAAGTTAATTTTATCGACACTGCTGAAATATATGCTGTACCAACAAAAGCTGAAACTCAGGGATTAACAGAGAAATATATAGGTACTTGGTTCAAAGCGAGAGGCAACAGAGACAAAGTGGTACTTGCAACTAAAGTGGCTGGTCGTTCTGGAATGTCATGGCTTAGAGAAAATGAAGAAATACCAAGATTATCTAAAGAACATGTTTTCTATGCAGTTGAGCAAAGTCTTAAAAGACTACAAACAGATTACATTGATCTCTACCAAGTTCATTGGCCCGACAGACCATTTGGTGCATTTTCAGGAAGACTTGAATACAAACATATGGATACATCTGACTCAATTCCATTAGAGGAAACTCTTGAGGCTCTTGGTGAACTAGTTAAGCAAGGTAAAGTCAGACAGATTGGCTTATCTAACGAAACACCGTGGGGAACAATGAAATATTTAGAGCTCGCTGAAACAAAGTCTCTTCCACGTGTTGCTTCAATTCAGAATGCTTATAATTTGGTTAATAGAGGTTTTGAAATTGGTTTATCTGAAGTTGCAATGCACGAACAAGTGGGCTTGCTTGCTTACTCGCCTTTAGCACAAGGAACATTAACTGGAAAATATTTAGGTGGACAGATGCCTCAAGGTTCAAGACTCGCGCTATTTGGTGATGGTCCTTTAATGATGAGATATAAAGGAGATAAGACACAGCAGGCAATTGAAATGTATGTAAATCTTGCAAAAAAATACGAAATTGATCCTGCTCAACTAGCTATTCAATTTTGTAACATTCAACCATTTGTCACATCAACAATTATCGGAGCGACTACAATGGAACAGTTGAAAACTTGTATAGACAGTGTTGATCTTGATATTACAAAAGAAATTATCAATGAGATAAGAAGTATTCACAAAGAAATTCCAAATCCAGCACCATAATGAAAAAAATCTCTAAAGCTGAACTTACCAAAAAATTAAAAAGATTGTCTGGGTGGAAGATGGTCAAAGGGCGAAGTGCAATTACTAAAACATTTAAGTTTAGTAACTTTCAAGAAGCTTTTGGTTGGATGACATCAATGGCAATCTATGCGGAAAAGAAAGATCATCATCCGGAATGGTTTAATGTCTACAGTACTGTCGAAGTTACTTTATCAACTCACGATGCTGGTGGAGTGACAAGTCTGGACTTAGATATGGCTAGAGAAATGAATCAAAAAAAGTAAGTGGATACCATAAATAATTAATTAAAAATATCTTACTGCTTTTAGATTTATTGAATTTTCATTACTTAGATCATCTTGATATCTGAATTCGTAGGATCCATTGAAAAACCATCCACTCATCAATCTTGAATCAAGCTCAATTCTTGCTGTTGAATATGACGATGGCTCACTATTTAAAGATAGGTTTATCATACTTTCTAAATCTAGCTCATAAGAAGCTGAAGCGCTAAAGCTATTCATTTGTGAAGAACCTGGTCTGTAATTAAGCTCATAATCTAATTGATAAAACCAATCACTCGGGGTTTCTATATCTGTTCCTAGTGCAGCTCTAATATTACTGGACTTCTCATCTTCAACCTTGAGAGAATAAATTGTATTAGGCAAAGCTATGTAAGAAACATTGGCATTTGAAGAAGAGCTAACGTCTCTTCCATATTCAAGTCGACCGTATGTGTTAAGATTTAAATCATTAAATTTTATTTCGTCGTCAGCTAATATTCCAAGAGAGATAATAGCTGATTTAATCGTTTGCTCGTTATATCTTAAGGCAGCAATTGTTCCTTTTTCACTAAAGCTGGATAATTTAGTATAACCTCCATCAATTCTTCCATAAGGCGATAAATTAATATCATTTTTCTCAAGCTCTGCACTATAAACTATAGAGCCATACAATTGCTTTCCATCTCTATTGCCTAATATAGTTCCAGATGCGTGAGATCGAATAAGATCCATTTCTAATAATCCAAGCCCAACATTTATATCAATATATGTTTGATCGGTGTGTGGAGCAGTTGCATAAAACGATAAGCTATATGCATCAGTATCCAAAGAATGGTCTGAGGATCCAACATTTACATCATCTTTGCCGACTCTTAATGCAGCTCCCAAAAAATGATTATCATCGATTTTGTTGTCTATTCCAAAAGTTATGCCGTTTGTTGTAATGTCCCTAAGTGAAGAAATGCCATCAGAGTCAATCTCACCGACGGAGATATTTCCTTCACTCCATACGGACCAATTGTTTGAAAATAAATCTCCAGATTGATTAATAAGTTTTGAAAATTGAAGTGCGTTTGAAATTCCATGCAGATCTGAGTTGCTAAAATTAACACTTACTCCCTGATGGGATAACTCACTTTTATCTTTGTTTCTTCTCAACCACTCTATACGTTTAAATATTGAAGAAGTAGTTTGTTGAATAAATCTTTTTGCTGTTTCTGCTTGAGCTTTCAGAAGTCCAACAAAATCCTTATCAGTCATAGGGTTTGTTAAATCCTCAACTAAGTACTCTGCTGTAAAGGTTTTGCTAGTGGCGGGTATTACGTTATTATTAAAATCTTCAACTGTTGCACCAATAGCGGCATAAATTATTTGACCGCTTGTAAAATTATTTGTTGGATCAATTGTTATCACAGTCTTAGCTGAATTTATTGAAGCGGTAAATGAAAGATCTGTACCATTGGCATCGGTATCTTTAAGAGTAATTAAGCTTCCAACGTTTAAATTAGTTATTTCAGTGTCGTCAAGATTTCGAACAGGCTCACTAAAAGTAAATGTAATATCAGAATTAGTAGCAATAGATGCTGTAATAACAGCATCAATACTTACCGTCGGTGGAAGAGAATCTCCTACAGTAAATATTGCAAATGAATTTGAGATAGCATTATCATAAGAATCTTCAACTGTAGAACCAATACCTACATATACAATTTGTTCGCTCGATAAATCGTTCGTTAGATCGATAGTTATTAATTTGTTATTGGCATTAATCGTTGCATCAAAAGGTATGTCGGTTCCGCTAGAATTGGTATCTTTTAAAGTTATGAGATTATCAACATTGATACTATTTAGATCGGAGTTATCAATAAGCCTTATTTCTTCATCAAATGATATGTAGATGTCTGTATCAACAGATACATTGGTCGCTAAGTTGGCAGGACTGAAGGCAACAACTGGAGGGGTAACGTCCGTTACACTAAAGGTACCAGATGTGGCACTCATTGCATTTCCTGAATTATCTTCTACAGACTCAATTGACACAAATACAACTTCACCACTTATAAAATCACTATCAGGATTAATGGTGATTACTTTTTTTGCCGCATCAATAGTAGCTGTAAATGCAATAGGTGAGTGATCATATGCATATTCAAGAGTAATTAAGTCACCAACATTAGAATTTGTAATAGCTGTATCGTCGACGTTTCTAATAGCTTCAGAAAATGTAAGTGTAACATTGGATTCAATGGGAATTCCAGTCGCGGTATCTGCAGGATCAAAGTTTACACTTGGTGCAGTTGCATCTGCAGTGGTAAACGTCGACGATGATAAGCTTATTGCGTTATCCCATTCATCCTCAACAGTTGCACCGATTGCCACATAGACAACTTGCTCACTTGAAAACTCACTTGATGGGGTAATTGTTATCATTTGTTTTGCATCATCAATAACAGCTGAGAACGATATATCCGACCCAGAAGAATTGGTTTGTTTCAATGTAATTAATGCATCAACATTTGAATCGGTGACAGGTGTATCATCTGTGTTTCTAATAGGTTCGGAAAAAGAAATGGTTACATCAGAGTTAACTGCTACACCAGTTGATGAGTTGGTTGGAAAGAATTCCACATCAGGAGGATTTGAATCAACTGCCGTGAATGATGAACTTCCTGGAGTTATTGCATTATCTGAAGAATCTTCAACTGTTGCACCGATTGCTAAATAGACTTCTTGCTCACTAGAAAAATTACTAGTTGGGTTTATTGTTATAATTTTCTTATCTGCATCAATTGTTGCGTTAAATGCAATATTCGATCCATTTGCGTCGGTGTCTTTTAATGTTATTAAACTGTCCACATTACTATCTGTTAAAGCTGTATCATTAATATTTCTTACAGCTTCATTAAAAGTAATTGTTAGATTTGAACTTACTGCAACATTTATTTCAGTATCTGGAGGGTTAAATACGTATGTAGGTGGTAGATTATCTGCAACCGTAAATGTTGCTGATGCAGCGCTAATAGCGTTGTCAAAAAAATCTTCAACAGTTGCTCCTATTGCAGCGTAAATTGTTTGCCCGCTTGTAAAATTACCTACTGGATTGACGGTGATTTTTGTTTTAGCGGAATTAATTGTTGCAACAAAGCTAATATTATTACCATTAACATCAGTATCCTTAAGAGATATTAAGCTGCCAACATTGGTATCTAATAATTCCTCATCACTCAGTAACCTTACAGATTTATCAAATTCGATAGTAATATTCGTGTCAGCAGGAACACCCGCTTCAGCGCTTATAGAAACTGTTGGAGGATTAGTGGGTGTAGCAGTTGTAAATGTTGACTCAGTTAAGCTTATTGCGTTATCTGAAGAATCTTCAACTTCAGCTTTAATGGCTGCATAAATTGTTTGTGAACTTAAAAAATCACTTGTTGGATCAATCGTTATGATTGTTTTAGCAGTATTAATTGTTGCATCAAAAGAAATATTTGCTCCACTAGAATCTGTTTCTTTAAGAATTATGTGATCATCCACGCTTGTATCAGTTATTTCACTATCATCAGATTTTCTAATTGCTTCATCAAATTCGATCGTAATGTTGGTGTTCATTCCGATTCCTGTTTGGCCGTTTGATGGAGTGATAGTTACAACAGGGGCTGTCGTATCAGCAGTTGTAAAATTTAAGTCAGTGTCGTTTATTATTCCGGTATAAAGATTGCCTGAACTATCTTCAAATGACCCTGAGTCAATTTTAATATAATAATCAGTTTTTTCATCTAAAGTAGTAGCAGGGTTAATTGTAATTTCTGTTGATCCAGAACCTGTTACTTTTGGGTCAGTTGCATCAATAGTTTCAATTTGAGTGTCTCCTGAATAAATTGTAATATTTTTATTTGCGATAGCAGTTACAGACTCATTAAATGTGAGTACTATATTTGAATTGACTCCCATAGTAGTAACCCCATCAGCAGGGTTCGATGAGCTTAATGTAGGACCTTCAGTATCAGCTACTGTAAATGTTGCAGAGTGGGCAGGCAAAGCTGTATTGCAAGCGTTTTCAAGAGTGTTATCAGTAACAGCAACATACACAACTTGAGAGCTGTTAAAATTAGCGTCAGGATTAATAGTAACGACTTGATCAGAAGCATCAATTGTTGCATCAAAAGAAATATCTGCTCCACTTGAGTTTGTATCTTTTAGTGTAATATGGGCATCGATATTAGAATTAGTTAAATCACTGTCGTCACTAGCTTTTCTTAATCCTGTATTAAAATTAATTGTTATATTATCTCCTGCAGCATGTGTTGAGTTTCCATTCGCTGGGACAAATGAGTCAACATCCGGAGTGAGCGAGTTTGCTATTGTACCAATTCCTGCATCCTGATTTCCATCAACTGTGAGTGTGTTACAGTTCGTTGACCAAGTACCAGAAGAAGATATAGTAAAATCTCCATTAACTTTCATATTATCTGATTGGCTGCCTGCTGAACCACTTAAAACAACATCATTAAAATCATTACTTGCGCCAGTGCCTCCAGAAAATACATTTGAATTATTATCAAAAGTTACTGTTCCTGAGCGAGATATAAAACTACCATTATTTGTCCAGTCGCCTCCCACAGCAATATCATGGTTACTAGTGCTCGCATCTAATGTTCCACTTGTTATGGTGAGGTCGCCATTAACATCTAAATTAGCATCAAGTGTCGATGTACCTGATTGATTAAAAACTAAATTAAAATAACTGTTACCCGCTGCTAAGCCAGTAGCCCCGGAACCATCATAGGTTACAGTTCCACTATCAGTGTCTGGTGTAATATAAACGGTTTCATTTCCTTGAAGTTGCAAGTTACCGTTATTGACAAGCGTAACTGGGTTAGTATTTGATGCATTTTTTCTTAAATTTTTACCATTAATGTCAAAATTAGCTTCATTGTTTATGGTAAGTGTTCCACTAACTCTTAATTGACTATTTCCTATTAACGATACAACCCCGGCAGTATTGGCTATAGTTAAATTGCTAAAATTATCAGGCATATCAATAGTTTGCGCTGAGGATCCATTAAAAATAACTTGTCCAGTGCTTGGTACAAAATTTGTGCTATTTTGCATATCCCAATCACCACCAACGGTTATATCGTGTCCATTAGCCCTGAGCCTTCCTGTTCCAACAACCTGTAATTTATTTTCCACTTCAATATCGCTGTAAAGAGTTACGTTTTTATTAACGCCTTTAGTTAAATTATAAAAATTTTTGTTAGGACCAGGACCACCAGAGATTGTAATTCCTGCGCCTAAAGCACTTTCACCCGGACCATCGTATCTAGGGTTCATCCTTAGTGTGCCGTCATTATGATAAAATGTTCCCCCATTAAGCCGAAAGCCACCTTTTAAAATAAAACGAGAGGCACCAGCTCCAGGAGCAGTAAATGTAGATCCGTTATACATTACAAAATTGTGATTTAATCTGAATTTACTAGTATTGCCTGTAAAAGTGAGTGTAGGACCATGACCGCCAGCGCCTAACGTATATGCTTTTCCAGATCTAAGCTCTCCATCTGAAACTATTATAGTCCCCCCACTGTGAACAACCCCTTGTTTAGCATTGAATTGTCCACTCGGTATATTGATATTTATTGTACCAGTGTATCCACGTCGCATAATTAATTTGTTAACTGTGACATTAGTGGTTACGTTAACATCCAGTGTACTATTGGCATCAAAATAAGCTTTATCGGAACCTGACGGTGGGTTTGCTCCTGGGGTACCCCCCGATTGATTGGACCAGTTATTATTATCCCACCAAATCTTATCTCCACTCCCACTAGCAACCCAAAACCTGTCAGCTGCATTTGCACTAGAAATAAGAAATAAAAAAATAAATAAAAATGAGAAAAATATAACTTTGCTTATTCTGTAATTATTTTGATGTGTCATTTAGTAAACCAGCGTGTCTACGTTAGATACCTACGATTTATAAAAAGATGTTGTTAGTGCTATTTTTCCAGTAGCCTTACGAGCTAGGATGGTCTCCAAAGCCTGTTGACCCTTTTCAAGCGGCAACACTTCAGTTACTGGGGCTTTTAATTTTCCCTCTTCATACCAACCAGTAAGTTGGTTCATATTGGCTAAATGCTCCTGTGGCTCTAAAGCTGTAAATTGACCCCAAAATACACCAACAGCAGAACAGCCCTTAATCAGGTAAAGATTCATTGGTATTTTTGGAATATAGCCCGCAGCCCAACCTATTACCAAAAATCTTCCATTCCATGCAATACTTCGTAAAGCGGGCTCAGTGAAATCTGCTCCAACCGGGTCATAAATCACATCGGGTCCTTTGCCACCAGTTGCTTTTGAAATTTCTGCTCTAAATTCTTTCACATGATCTCGATTGGTTAAATCATACTTCCCATAATTAATAACTTCGTCAGCTCCATACTCTTTGCATACTTCTAATTTTTCATCAGAAGACGCACCAGCAATAACTCTGGCACCCATTGCTTTTCCAATTTCAACAGCTGATATACCAACACCACCTGCAGCACCTAGGACAAGTAAATTTTCACCCTCTTTAAGCTGACCACGATTTTTTAGAGCGTAGTGTGATGTACCGTAGGTTAATGTAAAACAAGAAGCGGTGGTAAAATCCATACTACTTGGTTTTCGAAATATATTAGATGGACTTGTTATTACTTGTTCCCTAAAACCACCAAAGCCTATCATAGCAACGACCTCATCACCAACCTTCCAATCAGAAACGCTTTCACCTGTCGCACTAATGACTCCTGAGATTTCACCACCTGGCGAAAAAGGTAGAGGAGGTTTAACTTGATATTTATCTTGAATAATTAAAGTGTCTGGAAAATTGACTCCAGCAGAGTGTACATCTATCTGTATTTGACTTTTTTTAAGTTCAGGTAACTCAACATCTTCGTAAACTAGCGAGCTTGGTGGGCCAAATTCTTTACAAACAATTGCTTTCATAATTGTGAATCTCGATATAAATTAGCGAATATGAAATTAATAAATTTCAAACTTATTCTATCAATTTTACTGTTGAGTTCAATAAGTGCTTTTGCAGTAATTGATGTCGTGCATCTGGGCTCATTTGGCAAAAGTGGCGCATGGCAAGCTAAAGAGTTTAAAGATGGTACAGCAAAGATTTGCTATATCATATCAGAGCCGATAGCGACGAACCCGTCCGATCTTAATCGTGGCGAGCACGCTCTGATGATCACAAATTTCAAAGATGATAAGACTTTTCATGAACCAAGTGTAGATACAGGTTTTACTTTCAAACCTAAGAGTATGGTCGAAGTAAGTATTGGTAGTAGTAAGTATAAATTTTTTACAGTTGAATCAAGAGCTTGGTTAGCAGATGGAGAGAACGGCAAACAACTAATTAAAGATATGAAAAATGGAGCACGCGTAAAAGTTAAAAGCACCTCAAGCCGTGGAACAAAAATTACAGATACATATTCTTTAATAGGATTCACAAAAGCATTAGCAGCAATCGATAAAGCCTGCTCTTAAAATACAATGACAGAAGATAAACTCGACTTAATAGGATTAAGTCTTAATGAAATATCTGAAACTTTAATTAATAAAGATTTAATACAGGCTAAAGAAAAATTCAGATCTAAACAACTTTGGCATTGGCTTTATTTTAGAGGTGAAACTGAGTTTGACAAAATGACGACAGTTTCAAAAGACCTTAGAAAAAAACTAAAAGATCATTTTGTAATTCAAAGACCAAAAGTAAAATCACATCAAATATCAAAAGATGGAACACAAAAATGGCTTTTAGAATTAAATGATAGCAACTTAATTGAAACGGTCTTTATACCTGAAGAAAATCGGGGAACGTTATGTGTTTCATCACAAGTTGGTTGCACACTGAATTGTAAGTTTTGCTTTACCGGAACACAAAAACTGGTTCGAAATTTAACATCTAGTGAAATTATTTCACAGCTTCTTTTGGCAAAGGACAATCTTTCAGATTGGCCGAATGGAAAAGATCGCAAAATTTCAAATATTGTATTTATGGGTATGGGAGAGCCTCTCTATAATTATGAAAATGTTAAAAATGCCGCTGAAATTATGGGAGACAAAGAGGGTATACAATTGTCTACTAAGAGAATTACCCTGAGTACTTCAGGCATTGTTCCTGAAATTATTAGATGGGGTAATGAAGTTGACTCAAGATTGGCAATTTCTTTGCACGCAACAAACGATGAGTTGAGAAATGATATTGTTCCTATAAATAAGAAGTTTCCTCTTAAAGAGCTTATAAAGGCGTGCAGAGAATATCCTCGATCAAAAAATTCTAAACGAATAACTTTTGAATATGTCATGTTAAAGGGAGTAAATGATACAGCGCAAGATGCCCGTAAACTTGTTAAGCTAATTTCTGGGATTCCTGCAAAAATAAATCTTATCCCTTTTAATCCTTGGCCCAATTCGCCTTACGAATGCTCTAGTAAGCAAGAAATCAAGAAATTTAGTGACATAATTAAAAATGCAGGTTATGCAAGCCCAGTTAGAAAAACAAGGGGACAAGATATTATGGCTGCGTGTGGTCAATTAAAATCCTCTAGTATAAAAATTAGAAAAAGTGAACTCAGGGCGAATGGATAAAATAAATAAGGTTGTTCTTGCATACTCGGGCGGTTTAGACACATCAGTAATTTTAAGGTGGCTGAAAGAAACGTATCAATGTGAAGTGGCAACTTTTACAGCAAATCTAGGTCAAGATGAAGACTATGATTTAGTAAAAGCAAAGGCTGAAAAGCAAGGAACAAAAGAAATATTTATCGAAGACCTTAAAGAAGAATTTGTAAGTGATTATGTCTTCCCAATGTTTAGGGCCAATCCTCTTTATGAGGGCTACTACTTACTCGGTACTTCTATCGCAAGACCTCTAATTGCAAAAAAACAAATAGAAATTGCCAATCAGATTAATGCCGATGCGGTATCCCATGGTGCAACAGGAAAAGGAAACGATCAAATAAGATTTGAGCTTGGATACTATTATCATAAGCCTGATATAAAAATAATCAGTCCTTGGAGAGAGTGGGATTTATCATCAAGAACATCACTTGTCGAATATGCTGATAAGCACGGGATTGAAATAGCAAAAGATAAAAGAGGGGAACAACCATTCAGTATTGATGAAAATATTTTACACTCTTCAGCAGAAGGAAAAGTTCTTGAAGATCCATGGGTCGAAGCGCCTGATTATGTTTATACCAGAAGTGTTTCACCTGAAGAGGCGCCTGATAAAGCAGAGGAAATAACGATTGAATTTAAGAAAGGTGACGCCTGCGCACTGAACGGAAAGGCTTTAACGCCGTTTGAAATATTAAAATCTCTTAATGAGCTTGGTGGAAAACATGGAATTGGACGAGTTGATCTTGTTGAAAATAGATACATTGGCATGAAATCTAGAGGAATTTATGAAACTCCTGGTGGAACCATTCTCTATCACGCACACAGAGCAATAGAGAGCATTACACTTGATAAAGAGGCTGCGCATATGAAAGACGAGTTGGCGCCTAAATATGCTGAACTTGTCTATAATGGTTATTGGTTCTCTCCTGAGAGAGAGATGATGCAATCAATGATTGATAAATCACAAGAAAAAGTGGAGGGTAAAGTAAGACTTAAACTCTTTAAAGGTAATACAATGATTACCGGAAGGGAGTCGTCTTTAAGCCTGTACAATCCAAATCTTGCAACATTTGAGACAGATCAAGTATATTCTCAAAAAGATGCTGAAGGCTTTATAAAATTAAATGCTCTTAGATTAAGAGAAAAAAAATAAGCTACTGCTGTCTAAAAGCAGCATCTACCGTATTTTTTAATAAACACGCAATGGTCATCGGACCTACACCACCAGGGACGGGTGTAATTGCTGACACAAGACTGAATACATCATCGTAATCAACATCTCCAACAAGCTTTGTTTTGCCAGGTTTATCTGGATGGTCTACTCGATTAATACCAACATCAATCACGACAGCTCCTTCTTTAATCCAATCTTTTTTAACCATTAAGGGACGTCCAACTGCAGCAACAACAATATCAGCCTGTTTTGTAATTTCTTCAATATTTCTGGTTTTAGAATGTACTATTGTAACAGTACATGATTCTTCAAGAAGTAGTTGCGCCATTGGTTTACCAACAATATTAGATCGTCCAATAATTACAGCGTGCATCCCTTTTAAATCAGGAATACTTTTCTTAAGCATTAAATAACATCCAAGTGGTGTGCATGGAGTAAAGGTTTTACTCAACAAGTCACCTCCTATTGAATTTCTGCCAACATTTATAGCATGAAAACCATCAGCGTCTTTTACTGGATCAATTGCGTCAATAATAGCCCTTGAGTCAATGTGTGATGGAAGTGGCAATTGGACAAGAATTCCATTTACTTTTTGATCATTATTAAGCTTATCAATTAATTCCAAAAGCTTTTCTTCAGACACTGTGACATCGAGAAAGTGATCCTCGACATCCATTCCTATCTCTTTGGCCATTTTAGACTTTGTATTAACATAAACTTGGCTTGCTGGATCTTCACCCACAAGCACAACAGCAAGAGTCGGTGTTTTGTTAAATTTATTTTTAAAATCTTCAACTTTGATGGCTGTTTCAGCTCTAAGATCAGCCGCAATTACTTTTCCATCGATAATTTTTGCATCTGACATATTTAAATTGGAATTCCTAAGTAGAAATATTCGTAAAGTAAGTTTCTTATAAAGTAAAGTATCAGGATTAAGACTACTGGCGAAATATCAATCCCTCCTAGATTTGGAAGAAAATTTCTTATTGGATTAAGAAGAGGATCTGTTAGTCGTTTTGTTCCAAAATAAATTGCAATAATAATTCTATTCTGAGTATTAAAAATACTCATTGCAATTAACCAACTGAATATCACATTAATGATCAAGACCCAGGTGTAAAGATTTATAATTTGGTCAAAGAGAATTATGAGTGAGTTCATGATTTATCTATAAGAAAATAATTATCTAAAAAAGAGTCTAACCACATATTGATTTTTTTACCATGGCTAAGTCTTTGATGCATTTGATATTGACGTTTTTGAGCACCTTTTTCTCTTAACATATAACCTGCATAATACAGCCATCGCAAATGCATTTTAAGATTTACCTCTGGGTGGAATTGAATGCCCACAGCATTCTCATACTTGAATGCTTGTTGCGGAAAAGTTTCACCGTATGCAAGAACATCACATTCTTTTGGTACCTTAAAGCCCTCTTTATGCCATTGAAAAAATGTTTTTTGATTTTGAAATATTTTGTGACCATCTCCAGTTGGTTGTAGGTCATAAAATCCAATTTCAAATTGTTGATCCTTGGCACGCTGGACGGTTCCACCTAAGTTTTTTGCAAGCATCTGGGCTCCAAGACATATACCAAGCAATGGTTTTTTTGACTCTAAAGCAACTGTAATCCAATCGATTTCAAGTTTTATATAATCTAAATTATCATTGGCACTTGGTGGCCCACCATAAATGACTGCAACATCATGGTCATTCATCGAGTCGGGTAGTTTTTCACCAATGACTGGTCGGCGAACGTCCAATTCATAACCTCTGTCGCGTAATTTTAATCCTACGTCACCTGTACTTGATCGAGGCTGATGTACAATCATTAATGCTTTTTTTGACTTCATTGTTACAGGAACGAAATTACATTGCGCTGAGACCGCCATCAAGAACAATTTCTGTTCCTGTCATAAATTTTGACTCATCAGATGCTAAGTATAATATTGCATAAGAAACATCGTCAGTGTCACCTATTTTATTCATTGGTATTTGACGAGACAGCTTTGCTACTGCTTTTTCAGCGCCAAATGCTTGCTTGATTGGATCTAGAATTGGTGTATTTACAAAAGCTGGATGAACTGAGTTGCAGCGAACATCATATCCTTTTTTTGCGCAATACAATGCTACTGATTTACTCAATAAGCGAACACCTGCTTTTGATGAATTATAGGCAGCAGTATTCCAGCCCGCAACAATTCCAGAAATGGATGAAATATTTATAATTGAACCTTGTCCAGATTTACTCATTACTGGAATAGCATATTTACATCCCAAAAAGACACTATCTAAGTTAACTTGATGAACTTTTTTCCATACATCAAATTCAGTTGAAACAATATCAGCACCAAGCGAAATCCCAGCGCTGTTAATAAGAATATTAATTTTGCCAAATTCATTTTCTGTTTTTTCTATTAAATCGATCCAAGCCTGCTCGTTTGTAACGTCATGAACAAATGTACCAAATTGGGTCTGGCTGAAATCCTTGAGTCTCTCAGGCATTGTGCTCAGCATCTCCTTATTGATGTCTGAGAGCATGACTTTAGCGCCTTCACTCATTAATTTCACTGCCGCAGCATAACCTAATCCAGAGGCGGCTCCTGTAATAATTGCAACCTTACCTTCTACACGTGACATTAATTAATGCTTATTTCGTAAAATGTATCCTGTGAAGTTGAATCTTCTGATACAAAATTTTGATAGCATTCTTGCATACTATGTTTACGCATACCACTTTCTCCGGCAATGAGAAAAGTATCAATGCTTAATGGAATAACAGATGTATTGCTTAGACGGTCTGAACGAACACACGTCTTTATAGTTTTTTCTCTTACCATATCAATAACACTTATAACACCACCGTTGCCACTTATAACAATTCTTCCGTCATCTAATAAATTGGCATTTGTTAAGCTATTTTTTGTTCCTATAAATAAATCATCAAAAGCATAAATTTTACAATCGCCACGGTAGTATCCTGATTCATAGCATGCTATTGCAGTTTCTTTTTCTGGTGGAACGGGATCATTTAATTCATAGAGGGTAGCGAGTGTGATATTGCCTGACATGCCAAGTAGTAATGATTGTCCCTCATCTACCTTTATTCCTGACCAATACGAGCCAATGTAACCAGTTTCAATTGCAAGCCAATTCAGTCCTCGATCGTCCGTTACATAATACTTGCCCAGCTCTCCGACCGCATAGCCCTCATCTTGAGCTGACTTTCTCCACGCTTGGTTATCTCCATAAGTGTAATTGAGATGAGGTTGGAATTCATCATCATCAATAAATAAATAATCCCAACTAATTCCACCATTTGCTGTTCTTAGTGATAATGCAAACGCGCCAATCGCAACACCTTCGTAATCATCATACATGTGAATTGAGAGAAATGGTGCATCAAACTCAACATCTTGGTACTGTATCTGCCAGGTTTTACCGGCATCAAATGAGTGAAGAATAGTAGCGTCATGACCTGTGGCCCAACATTTATTTTGCGTTGGACAACTTATGTCAGTTAATGTTTTTGTAAATGGAACTTCATCAGCTTGTGTCCACGTCTCTCCTTCATCGTCTGAATAAACGATTATTCCGTGGACACCAACGCCAAATATCCTATCTCCAGATTTCTCTAACGCATTGATTAATGCTTTATGTGCATTTGGAGATTTTGCAGCAAATTCACTTCCAAAATTAAATTGTGAAGAATAAGAAAGATTTGTTAATAATAACAAATTTAGAATAATTATAATTAATTTTGTTCTCATAGCCCATATTAAAAATTAAAACCCGACCTAAAATTTTCAAGTCGGGTTTTAAATTAATGATAGTAAAAGGTATTGTGCCTTTACCTAGCGTAACGTCTTAGACCGTCTGGGGTAAAGAAGCTAGCAGGCTTTTCTTCACCATTATAAATGGTAGGAACTGTACTAAACCCAGATCCTATTTGATTGTTACCTGTGTATGTTCTGGTTGCAAAGTCAAACGTGAACTCACCCTGAGAAGCACATTCGCCAGCACCCGTGCCTTCGACACCAGTCATCATTGTACCGATTTGGTGTCTCATAAGTTCGCCGTTGTCATCATATGCATCCATAATTGAGAGCATATTGAAATCATCATCCATTACATAGAATGTTCTAGATGCGTAAAGGTGTCTTTGACCAGGCTTAAGATTTGCGTGAACCACGTGAACATCTCTTTCTTCATAACGCACATAATCAGGATTTAAATGATTTTGCATATGTGTTGTTTCGATTGCATTTTCAGCTAGTGATTCGTTGCCAGCAGGTACAATCATTTTTCTCGTACCTTCATATGACCAGTCATATTTATCCTGAGCGCCATTAAATCCGCCATACTGGTCAACAACGACTATACCACCACCAGCAAGAAGTACTGTGTCATAAGTAATATCAGGTGCTCTTCTCACACGTCTTGTTGCAGGGTTGTACTGCCATGCTTTACGCGGTTGCACATAACTGTCAATAAAATCGTGTACAAGAGTCGTAGTACCAGCTGATCTTGGTGGACCTAAGTTTTTCTGCATGAACATCGCATAAATGTTTTTGTCAGCATATTGCGAAACCGTGTTTGGATTCCTTGGGTACACAATATTTGTTTCTTGCTGACCGATAATTATTGATCCATCAGCTTGAACGTTGGTAGAGGTTGCAACACGAAACATTGCTGAAGTGTTACTTGAATTTAATCTGGTGTTCCAGATTAAGTGTTGAGCTTCTGATGGGTCAGGGAAAGGAAGCTGACCCATATTAGGAACTTCAATACCTTCATTGTCATTGACCATCGAACCGTTTGTCTGAGAAATAGCTTTAATCTCAGGTGGTATCTGACAATCAGCACCAGTTTCATACACGTGAATTTTGTAAGTTTCCGGATACGCTGAGAACATAGTCAACTGTCCTGGAGACAACATGTCAGTGTATGATGTATAATTAGAACTATCTACAGTGTACTTGTGTCCATCTGCTATAACTGATGTCGCAGACAGTCCCAAAGCAGCAACCAATGAGATAATTAATTTTTTTATATTCATTTTATTCATTTTTGGTTCCTCTCCCTAAATTAAAATGCATAAGAAACGTTTGCAGAGATAAAGTCCATGTCACCTCTCGAGTTATCAGTTGGATCACCTAATTGATCAACATAGCTCACTGAAGTAGTGATGGCGTCACCTTTTCTTGCCGTAAGGCTAAGAGAAAGACTTTGACGACCCTCAGCAAATCCACCTAAAGATGATGGTCCGTATCCAATAGGATCATGTGACCAAACAAAAGATGGCGTTAAAGACCATGCAGAATTATTAAAATTGTTATAGGTCGCAGTTCCAACTAAACGGTAGCTAAATGATCTCTCGTCAGCACCCATCTGAGATTCACAGTAACTTCCGTTACCAAACACGGCATCAACGATTGATGCACCAACGTTTGATACGTTTCCGGAGTCCGCTAAGTTATAATCAATTAGCTCTGTCGCACCGACACCACTAGCGGTTGCAGCTGCATTAACTGCTGCAATCTCAGCACTAGAAAGTCCTTGGAATATACCAAGACATAAGTGTTCACCATTACCTTCGTTAAAGCCATTACGAGCAACAAAACCTTTGTTCATGTTATCCATATCATTGATTTGAACCATTGCTAACTCAGTAAGAAACGCCGCTGAGTCAGCTCCCAGACCTCTAGTAATTGGATGAGATGCTGTAAAGCTTGTTGTTGTTCCAATATCAGCAGATAACACATCATATTCTATGAATGCAGTTGATCTATAGTATGATGTTGCGTCATATACTTTGACTAAACTAGAGTCAATTACAGGCAACGAAGATCTTTTCGCAGCCTTTAGTAATGTACCAAAGTCTTTAGATATTGCACTCGCTCCCGCAAGTGTATTAACTGCACCTGGGATAACCAATCCTGCAGCAATAGACGTTGGTGCAAGAGCATACGTATCATGACCAAATGCTGTCAAAGCCAAAGTTGTGCCTGATGCATCAGCAATCTGATTGATTTGATCTCCTGCAGCTGTAGCAAGAGGGAAGTCAGGTCTGTATGCAATTTCACCTTGAACAGTTGTACCACTTATATTTGTATTAAAGCTCATACCATAGACTTGAAGATCTTCAGGATAAATGAACTGATAACGTGAGTAGTTCAAAGGTGTAACCGCTGCAGCCAATGTTGGTGTAAGCGATAAGAAGATTGGCTGATAAGACACACCACCTATTGTGTTTGCAGCTTCACAAGTAGAAGGATCATGAACAAGTTCACCATCGATTTCTTTTTTGAAATTAACATTTGCGATGACTTGTTTTGCAGCCTGGCTATCAACATCACCTTTAACAGATGATGCCATTAGTGCAGGTCCCAATCCACTACAAACAGATCCATACGCTCCGTTAAGTAATGGAATTAGAATACCTGTAGCAGCTGCGCCGGCTGCAACTGACTCTGTATTAGCTGAAGCATCAATTACTGATGCTGAACCTATTACGCCAGCGAAATCATGAAATATGTGAGTGAAGGCACCAATGATATCTCCACCTAAGACACCTGTTTTACCCATCATTTGGATGTAAGGTATTTTTGAGTGGTAGTTAGCATAATAGAATCCAAGATCAACACCAGTACCGATGTCATCTAAATACGTGGAAGCTCTAACACCCCATTGCCCATCATCTCTTGCATAAGCATTTTTTTGATCAAATTCTCTGAGTTCAACAGTAGCAGCTTTTGTGAAATCAGCATCCATAACACCGCCGTATACAGTCGATAAAAGAGGTGCGTTGGCTGCAGATGTTGTAAACGCTGCAAGCGTACCTGTAACTTCTGTTAATTGAGGATCACCTGGTAAGCTTTGAGCATCAACACTTGATTGGAAAGTTTTTCCATGGTTTTGTGCTGCGCCGTATGCAGCCCATGTTGTCCACTGAGTGGCTGTTGCGTTTCTGTAAGCATATAGGGCCTGATAAGCATCGTTGTAGTTTGCTCTTGTATCAGCGGCAAGGGTATATGCTTTTAAAGTGGCATCACAAGAAAACGCACCACCTGTCAGTGCAATCGCAGCATAAGGACAATACGCTTCGTTACCAACTTCTTCGGCATATGCGCCACTAGCTAAGATACGGTCTCCACCAGTACCGGTTACATCGTTTCCAAAGAATGATCCTTTAGGATCTAAAGTTACAGATTCAGAACTGAATTGAGTATATGCCTCAATACCCCAATTGCCTGCAGTCATTGATAAAGTAATTTGCTCGGTTGGCATCAATGCATCTCTAATAGACGCGCCAGGAGCTCTTAGTTTTGTCAAGTCTAATGAGTTTGTAACAAAGCCATTTAACCCAACTGGAATGAATGTTGCTTCACCCCAACTTGTTACGTATCGACCAGCAGTTAAATCAATAAATCCAAGTTCAGATTGTGTGTCAAATGAACTTGTTATGTATGCATCTAGAATTTGAATGTCGCTTTCTAATTCATCTTTTGCATCTGAAGTTAATGCAATAAAATTTTCATCTGTAATATCTAATACGGGGTTATAGTTAGCGATGAAAGATAAATCTACACCAATTCCAGAGTCAGTGTTTCCAGATATCTCAACAAAAGCTTTTTGCGTAGCATCAATAACGTCACCACGTTTAAAGTTTAAGTTTCCATTGTCACTGTTTACGTTTCCATACTCAATACGGTTTGTAGAAGTATTGCCATATCCATCTGTTTGCATCTTAGCACAAGATCCACTTGATTTAGCGTTTTTATCATAGCCACTAAGAATCTGTGCTGCTGTCAATTCTGTTTCACTAGCAACAAGTCCTTGACCAACAAGTGATAAATCAGATGCCGTTACATTATAAGTGTATCCATCTTGTAACATGCAATCTCGATCAGAAGATCTTATTGAAAAACCTGATGTGATTGTTGTGTTAACAGTACCAGTGAAACCTGGCATAGTAAGATCATAAGCATGTGCACTAATAGATGGCACTAACATCATGACAGTTAAACCAAGCAAAGTTGATTTAAGTTTTTTTATCGTTGATATCATACTTCTTTCCCCCGTAATAAATATCAGTTTCTTGAAGACTTTATTCAATGAATAGTAAGCCTTGAAATAAGCCTATTTCAAGATGTATTTGATTAAATTTATTAAATTTAGTCAAGCAATTATATGCAATTTCCAAAAATGAGTATTAAAACTAGATTTTCTTTTAAAATATTATTTATTGTTATAAATCAATTACTTAATATTTTTCTGAGACAGCTCTAATTAAAATACATCAGCTGTTACTTTATATATTGTGTTTTAAAAGCAACATCATGGACTTGTGATTAGGTTTTTTTGATATTTTTAGTTTTTTCTCAATAACACCAATTTTTTTGAGCCCTCGACTAATTCGATCACTCATACACATATGTGTGATGTTTGTTTTGAAGAAAGATTTTTCACCTTTATGCAATCTTTTAAAAAATTCATCTGCAACTTTAAGTGAGTAATGAATCATTATCTTTATTTCTTGATTAGAAACTAATTTACGAAGTTGTGGCGTTAATTCTTGCTTAAATTTTACAATGTATACTTTTTTTGTATTGTATTTAATTCCTTTGTTTTTACTTATCCCATTTAATACTTCATTCGCAACAGTTCCTGTCAAATGATGAATGTGTTTTATACGTTTGTCTTTTTTTATAAATTCTAACAGTTGATAGCTGTCGTCAAAAATATGATGTATTTTGTTTACACCAATCAATTGTAATTCTTTTTTTACTTTTTTACCGATTGCTAAAAAATTACCATTACGAATAATTTCTTTATTTTTTTTCAAAAAATTTATTGCCTGCAAACTGGATACAAGGTAGTGAGCATTGGGATCCAATATGATCTTAGGGTAAAGTCTTTTGAAGTACATGAAGGGTTCAATGTGAAATTGATATTTTCTTTTTCTTAAATCTAAAATTAATTTATCAGGATTAACTTTAGAGCGAATAATTAAAATCATTTATATTATTTAATTTATTTATTTTTTCTTGACCCACATCTTTAAGTATAGTCTGTGAAAGTTCATCAGCTAGACTGAGGTGTTTATTTTTTACATCAGATATATCTTTTGAAAAAATTTTTAAACCATTGTGATCAAAAATTTCACATTTTATTATTATAATGTCATCTTTAATTTTCGCATAAACTGATATTGGACTGTTGCAATTAGCTTTTATAGTTTTTAAAACCTTTCTTTCAGTGAGCGATGCGATTTCTGTCTCATGATGATTAATGATTGCAAATACATCTTTTAAATTGTTGCCACGCTTTGCTTGTATTCCAATCGTTCCTTGACATGCCGCGGGAAGAAAATTTTCTTCATCCAGCTCCTCTGTTACTTGATCAAGTAAACCTAGTCGTTTTAGTCCCGCAAAACTTAAAATGATTGCATCATAATTATTTTCTCTAAGCTTTTTAATACGCGTATCTACATTACCTCTAAGCAATTTAATCTTAAGATCTTGTCTTAAATTTAGAATTTGGGCCCTTCGTCTAATAGAGCTTGTTCCAATAACTGATCCAGGAGGTAAGTCAAAAAATTTCTGACCGGAGTTTGATAGCAACGCTTCGCGATGATTTTCTCTTTTGAACCAACATATTATATCAAGCTTATCTGAGCTATCCTCTGCTGGGACATCTTTCATAGAGTGAACACCAATATCTACTTTACTTTTTAATATTTGATCCTCAATTTCCTTGATAAACAAACCTTTACCACCAATCTGATCAAGTCGTTTTTCATTATGAACGTCTCCTTTTGTTTTAATAGTTTTTATAACAAATGACTCATTAGTAATTTCACTTGAAACACTTACTAATTGATTCAGCAATATGTTGGTTTGTGTTCTTGATAATTTGCTATCTCTAATTCCAACTAAAATTCTGTTTAAATTTGACATAAATTATTATTCTTAAATGTATATATGATACATTATTAAATAGTATGACAAAAAAAATAATACGAGTATTAGGAATTGAATCGAGTTGCGATGAGACTTCAGTCTCGATCGTTGAGAAAATAGATAATAAATTCAGAGTTCTGTCGAATGTAGTGAAGTCTCAAATTGATATTCATAAATTTTATGGCGGCGTTGTACCAGAGTTAGCGGCGCGTGCGCATTCCGATATAATTGATAAATTGGTACTCAAATCTTTGTCTGATGCAAAAATGACGTTTAAGAAAATTGATGCAATATCTGCGACCGCCGGACCTGGTTTGCTTGGTGGACTTCTCGTTGGAGTTGTAGCTGGAAAAACACTTGCCCATTACTTAAATAAGCCTTTCATCGCTGTGAATCATTTAGAGGGACATGCTCTTTCAATTAAACTAGAAAGAGAAATAGAATACCCCTATCTGTTATTATTAGTTTCAGGGGGTCATACGGAATACACGATCATAAAAAACTTTAATAACTACAAGCGAATTGGAACAACAATTGACGATGCATTGGGTGAAGCGTTTGATAAAACTGCCCGTCTTCTAAAATTAGGTTATCCAGGTGGCCCCGAAATTGAAAAATATGCTGCTTTAGGTAATGAAAATAAATTTAAACTTCCTATGCCGTTAATTCATGAAAAAAATGCACATTTTTCATTTGCAGGCCTAAAATCTGCAGTGGCAAATATTGTTGCTAAAAATAGGTGTACAGAAAAGTTTAAAAAAGACATGTCAGCATCATTTCAAGCGACTATAAATAAAATTATTTTCACCAAAACTCAGAATGCGATTAATGAATATAAACGAATTGTTAAATCTAAAAAAAATTTAAAAATTGTTGTCGCTGGAGGTGTTGCTGCAAATAAAAGCATTCGTAGTTCACTGAAACAACTTGAAACTAGAGAAAATTGCGAATTTTTATTTCCGTCAATCAAGTATTGTACTGATAACGGTGCAATGATTGCATTAGCTGGAATTGAAAGATTTGAAAGAAATAAATTTAATAAATTAAATTTTAAGCCCCGGCCAAGATGGCCTTTGGATAAGAATGCTGTTTTTATGAAGGGTAAGAGAGCCGTTGAAGGATAATATTAAATATAAAGTTGGTGTGATTGGTGCGGGTGCATGGGGAACTGCATTGGCAAATATTATATCGAAAAAAGAAAAAGTTATTTTATGGGCAAAAGAAAAAAGTGTTTGTGATAATATTAATAAAATATCTGAAAACAAAAGATATTTGCCAAAGATTAAATTAAGTAAAAAAATAAAATGCACTACATCAATTCTCGATGTGGCCAAATGTGAAATTTTATTTTTAGTTTCGCCTGTTCAATATTTATCAACAAATCTATTAAAGTTAAAAAAAGATATTCAAACTAATACAATATTTGTTTGCTGCTCTAAGGGAATAGAAATGAATAGTCTGAAATTACCAAGTGAGATAGTAAGCTCTATTTTTCCAAAAAATAAGATTGCTGTCATTTCAGGACCAAATTTTGCCGCTGAGATTGCAAAAGGTTTACCAGCCGCTACTGTCGTTGCTTCAAAAAGTGGGAGTGTTGGAAATAAAATTGTACAACTCATTAAGTCTCCAACATTAAGGCCTTACTTATCTGATGACATTATTGGTTCACAAATAGCAGGGGCTCTAAAAAATATTTATGCAATTGCCAGTGGTATTGTGTTTGGAAAAAAATACGGCGAAAACGCAGTTGCTTCAATTATATCGAGAAGTTTTGCTGAAATAAAAATTGTAGCCCAATCCATGAACGCAAAGAAAAGTACGCTTGCTGGACTTTCTGGTATGGGGGATTTATTTCTTACATGTTCATCAAAAGAGTCTAGAAATTTTTCTTTAGGAATTGATCTTGCAAAAGGCAAAACACTAAATCAAATCATTGAAAACAAGTTTTCAGTCGCTGAGGGAGTGTTCACTGTTAGGGCATTAAAAAAACTGTCGTTTGAAAAAAAACTGGATTTGCCAATCAATGAAGCTATTTACAAAGTTTTATACCGAAAAAAAAATATTGATGTTACAATCCAAGAACTTTTAAGTAGACCAATCACAAAGGAATAACATGAACTACTGGTTAATGAAATCAGAACCTGAAACGTGGTCTTGGGAACAACAAGTAAAAGCTGGAAGCAAAGGCGAAGGTTGGGATGGTGTCAGAAACTACCAAGCATCCAACAATATGAAAAAAATGGAGAAAGGAGATCTTTGTTTTTTTTATCACTCGGTCAAAGAAAGGGATATTGTTGGCATAGTAAAAGTAGTGAAGAAATATCATCCTGATCCTACAGATAAATCACAACGCTTTGGAATGGTATCTGTGGCGGCTGTAAAAGCCCTTAAAAATAAAGTTAACCTTGCTCAGATAAAGGATCATCCAAAACTTAATCACCTAGCTTTAGTTAAACAGTCGCGCCTCTCGGTTATGCCAATTGATAAAAAGTCGTGGACAATTATTTGCAATCTCGGCGGTATCAAATAAGATAATTTTCTTATGAGTGAAAATGAAAAGTTTGAAGTGAGCAGTGAATGGTCTGCAGAAGCACAGATTAATACTGATAAATATAATGAATGGTATGAAAATTCTCTCAATAACAATGAAGAGTTTTGGAGTGAACACGGTAAAAGAATTGATTGGATTAAACCATATACAAAAGTAAAAGACGTTTCTTACAATAAAGATAATTTTTCAATCAAATGGTATTACGATGGCACACTTAACGCATCAAGTAACTGTATTGATAGACATTTAAAAAATAAAGCAGATCAGACCGCAATCATTTGGGAAGGCGATGATCCAGCAGACTCAAAACACATATCTTATAAAGAATTACACAGTGAGGTATCAAAACTTGCTAACGGCATGAAATCTCTTGGAGTTAAAAAAGGTGATCGTGTAACTATTTATATGCCAATGATTCCTGAAGCGGCTTACGCAATGCTAGCTTGTACAAGAATTGGCGCAATTCACTCTGTCGTATTCGGAGGCTTTTCTCCAGACTCGTTAGCTGGAAGAATAAGTGATTGTAAATCAGATATTGTGATCACAGCAGATGAAGGCGTAAGAGGGGGCAAAGCAATTCCATTGAAGAAAAATACAGATGAAGCAATTTCGATCTCGGGTGGAGTTCGTCATTGTATTGTTGTTAAAAGAACAGGTGGAGATATTGGTTGGGTCGACGATAGAGATGTTTGGTATCACGAACTAACTGAAAAAGAGTCAGATGATTGTCCGCCAGAAGAGATGTCAGCAGAAGATCCTCTCTTTATATTGTATACATCCGGATCAACTGGAAAACCAAAAGGAGTTATGCACACCACTGGTGGTTATATGGTTTATGCCTCAATGACACATCAATATGTCTTTGATTATAAAGAGGGCGACGTTTATTGGTGCACAGCAGATGTGGGTTGGGTTACGGGACACAGTTACATTGTTTATGGTCCGTTAGCGAATGGCGCTGTCACGGTCATGTTTGAAGGTGTTCCAAACTATCCAAGTGCCTCTAGATTTTGGGAAGTGGTCGATAAACACAAAATTAATATTTTCTATACCGCACCAACTGCAATCAGAGCATTGATGCGGGAAGGTGAAGATCCTGTAAAAAAAACAAACAGGTCCTCACTTAAATTGCTTGGAACTGTTGGCGAGCCAATAAATCCAGAAGCTTGGATGTGGTATTATAATGTCGTTGGAGACAAAAAATGTCCAATTGTTGATACATGGTGGCAAACAGAAACAGGTGGTATTTTAATCACGCCTCTTCCAGGGGCCATTGCACAAAAACCAGGATCAGCAACAAAACCATTCTTTGGTGTCAAACCTGAAATTTTAGATGCAGAAGGAAAAATTCTTGGGGGTGCTTGCGAGGGCTCTCTTTGCCTGGCGGATTCTTGGCCTGGTCAAATGAGAACAGTTTATGGTGATCATAAAAGATTTATTGAAACGTATTTCTCTCAATTTGATGGAAAATATTTTACAGGTGATGGCTGCAGGAGAGATGAAGACGGTTATTACTGGATCACTGGAAGAGTGGATGATGTCATAAATGTATCTGGTCACAGAATGGGAACAGCAGAAGTTGAGTCAGCTCTCGTTGCTCATCCTAAAGTTAGTGAAGCAGCAGTTGTCGGTTACCCTCATGATATTAAAGGGCAAGGTATCTATGCATATGTTACGCTCAATGCAGGTGAAGAAACTTCAGATGAATTATATAAAGAACTTGTTGCGTGGGTTCGAAAAGAAATTGGGCCCATTGCATCACCCGATCTTATTCAATGGGCCCCCGGTCTTCCTAAGACACGTTCCGGCAAAATTATGAGACGAATTTTAAGAAAAATTGCAGAAAATGAATACAGCAATCTTGGTGATACTTCTACATTGGCCGAACCGGCAGTCGTCGATGATTTAATCGACAATCGAATGAATAAGTGATCAACTTTCACAAAAAATATCTATTAAAGATGCAAAATAAATTGGCATTATCTGATTATGCCTATCTCTGGTTATCGTTTCTAAAAGGAGTTGTTGTTACGTTAATTCTAATTTGGATTTTTAATATTGCATCTCTGCTGGGAAAATCTGATTTAATTTTTAAAGAAGTATTCATACCGAGTGATATAGGTCTAGATATCTATCTTAAAAATTCTGAAATAAGTTTAGGAGATGTCCCTGAAGAAGCACAAAAAAAAATAATATGGTCGAATGCAAAAAAAAATAAAACGGAAATTGCTATCGCTTTTTTACCTGGCTTCAGCACAACTAATTTTCAACAAAAGGAGTTTTTCGATAAATTATCGAAGGAACTTGATGCCAATATTTTCTTATCGAGATTGTCAGGGCATGGTCGTGAATATCCTGGTTCAAAGCAGATGAGTGCAGAAAATTATTTAGAGGATACATCAGAAGCAATAGAAATTGCTAAAAGAATAGGTCACAAAGTTATTTTGATTGGTTTTTCTCTCGGTGGTGCATTAACCACAGCAGCTTCTTTTGACGATGAGTTATCAAAAGATCTACATGGAGTAGTTCTTTTTGCCCCAGCATACGTCGGTACAATAAGAAATAATAGCATGTGGTTTTATGCAATGTCTTTCCTAGATAAGATAAATCTAGATTGCAATGATTACATTAATGATCAAAAGAAATATGATTGTACCAAGTACTCCACAAATGTATTTAGGACATCTGATGGAGTAGAAGGGGGTCGCATCATGAGTGCCGTTGCGGAAAAAGACTTTTCAGAAAATAAAATTCCAGCATTATCATTTTTTGACTATGACGATGATGTATTAAACTCTTATGAAACTGAAAAAAGATTAGATAGATGGGGTAACAAGAAAAGTAAAATAGTAATTGTTGATTCGGGCGAGAAAGATGTCACTCAACATTTTATCGTTGGATTTCTCAATCCTGAACTTGATGATTTTTATATTAAGGAAATAAACAATTGGATAAACAACTTATAAGAAATTTAATAGAAAAGCATAAAATGGAACCTCATCCTGAGGGTGGACATTATGTTGAGATTTTTAGAAATGATGATGTCACTCATATATATTTTTTACTTGAAGCGCACGAAAACTCACACTGGCACAGAATAACAAAAACTGAAACTTTACATTTTTATTCAGGCAGTCCCTTAAACGTATACACATCAAAAGACGGTGAGGAATACCAAATTAATGAGATAGGATCTAATAATAATTTTATATACACTGTAGAAAAAGGAACTTGGTTTGCTTTGAAATCTACTGGAGCGTATAGCCTAATTGGATGCACAGTCGCACCCGCTTTTGAATTTGAAGATTTAGAACTGGCACCAAAAGATTGGAAGCCATCAAAGTTTGATCTAAAGCTTTAAATTTAAAGGTAATTAGAAACTCACAGAATAAGAGATATTAATTGATTGATCCTGATCATATTTTTTTAGAAAGCCGCCTGACTGTGCATCAGACCATGACATTCCAGTGCCACAATGAAATGCTCTCCTAAAATCATCATAACATGGACTTTCTGTTACGCCTCCACCAAACTTAATAATTGGATCCAAAACAACTTTTAATTTTTTATTTTCTCCTAAATGATATTTAGCTGATAGAGACATATAATATAACGGGTCAACATCTATCAGAGAAGAGTTGTATCCATTATCCAGAAATATTTTTGAGGTTATACTTAATTTCTTGTATTTATGATTAAAAAATAAAGAGGCATTAAAACTCTCATTTTCTTGAAAATAGTACTCTGATGTATCCCATAAATTACCGGATAGGTCTATAAATTTCCCACTCCATACATCCACTCTATCAAAGTTTCCATTTGCCTCTACTTTAATTAATTCAATTGCATGTGACGAAAAATTAAAAAATAAGAAAGAAAAAATTATGAATAAATATTTAATCATGGTCTTAGATTTCCGACTGGTGAGAGAGCACTGTTTAAATCAAGTTCACCTCGTCCATATGTTGAACTAACAGATGTAAAGTCGTCAGTTCCATCATCGTTAATATCTTTATCAGCAGTTAGAAGCAAAATACTTGCAACGTCGGCACCTGATAGGTTTGGAAACTTACTTTTGACAATCGCTGCAGCTCCAGCGATTCTTGGTGCTGCAAAACTTGTTCCCTCAATATCACCACTAGAGTCGTCAAAACCACTATCGCCCTCAGCCATTAGATATCTATCAGCCATTACTCCAGCTTGATTTGAATAAGTCGCAATCGTATTTATGCCACTCACATCTTTAGTGGCACCCGCTACAATAACCTGGTTTCTCAAATACGAACTAAGAACCATCATCCCAGATACAATGTTACAATTTACAAAATTTGAGTCAGTACATGGTGCTGCGCTATTTCCAGCAGCTACTACATAAGTACCCGAAGGAGTGGTATTCAAGCTGAAATTTTCTTTTAAAGCAACAAGGTCCGACCAAACTACTCCTGATGCCGCTCCAGCTCCTAAACTCAAATTTACAACATCGTATGAAGCTGAGTTTTCAAAAAAACCTTTTAAGTATTGCCATGTTGTCGAGGGATCTGTGTAGCCAGAAAGATCAAGGTTTGATCTTGTGATTGTTGCATCCTTTGCAACGCCAGGACTTTGTACAATTTCAATAGTAACGCTTGGGTCATTGTAAGAAGATGAAGTCGCAATCCAACTCGATGGACAACGCCATGTGGATATTGATTGATTTGAACTGTTAACACACGCGGTGATAGAAGCTGAGTCCAGATTAATATAACTGTTATAGTCAGTTACATTTCTTTTGTCTCCTCCAGCTATATTACTAACAATAGTTCCGTGATCTAAATCAAGTTCTAGCCAACCTTCAACTGTATAGGTCCCAACATTGCCCGATGAGTCTCTCATTTGAAAAATATTATCTGTGTATGTGGCAATTCTTGAATTAGCGATTGTAGTATTAGTATCGTCAATAATATTGATTGTTGTTCCAGTTCCTGTCCATCCACTAGCCCAAGCTGTCGCGGCTGAAGTATCTGTAAGATGAACAAATGGCAAATCGGAGTCTCCTGTTATACTTAAACTTAACACGTCATCTGAACTGTCAGTGCCGTAAGAAGTTGTTATATTTTGAGTTGGAATAGTGGCAGATGGAATTACACCATATGTATTCGTTGCGTAAGTAGATGCATCATACGATCCTTTTGAAGAATTTTCTGTTGTACTAAATGAAACATTTGCACAAGGAACCATTACATTATCACTATTCAGTGCATTTGCGGTACAGGTAGATGACCAGTTACTAGAACTTGCCGCTCCTGCTGTGGAGCTTCCACCTCCACCTCCACCTCCGCAAGCTGTAGCTAATAGGAGTAGGACTAAAGAAAGAGAAATTCTTTTCATAACTCAACCATAGAACAGTTGAGATTATTTGACACTATTAAAAATCAGATGCAATTCCCTTTTTTTCCCAGTCTCCAAAACGGGTTGGCTCTGGACCATCTGCACCGCCTATTTCTTTTTTCTTTTTAGGCAGTTTGGAGTTATTTTTCTTTTCTTCTTTGTCTTCGACAGCTTCTGTTTTTTTATCGTTCATATATATAATGTAATCTCTATTTATCGCTAATCAAAGTATGAAAACAGTGGGAAACAACAAACCTTTCTGTTATACAGAGAAATTATGCTTCACAATAATGTCGGTTAAAATATCACCTTCTATACTAGCATCAGACTTTTCATCATTGGGGGATGAAGTTGTGAATATCACTCAAGCCGGGGCCGACTACATACATGTAGATGTAATGGATGGTCACTTTGTTCCAAATCTCACAATAGGTCCGGATGTTGTTAAGTCTATTAGAGATAAATCTTCATTACCGTTTGATGTTCATTTGATGATCGATCCTGTCCAGCCTTATATTGAAAAGTTTGTTGAAGCTGGAGCAGATATTGTTTCAGTTCATCCCGAAGCAAATGATGATACAGAAGCATGTTTGAATAAAATTAAATCATTAAATGTAAAAGCGGGGCTTGCAATCAACCCGGATACTGAATGGGAAGTTGTAAAACCTTTTATGGACAAACTTGATCTCATTTTAGTCATGAGCGTTCACCCAGGTTTTGGCGGTCAAAAATTTATACCAACAGCTCTTGATAAATTATCAAACCTTAGAGAAGAAATTAATAAGTCTGGTAGAGAAATTCATTTAGAAGTTGACGGGGGAATTAATTTTGAAAATGTTCAATCAGTAATCGATGCTGGAGCTGATATGATTGTTGCAGGCACTACAACCTTTAAAGGTGGTCCAAGTGAGTATGCAAATAATATTGAAAAACTAAGAGGCCATTAAATTGGATATAAAAATTAAAACTGCACTGATTTCTGTTTCAGATAAATCAGGTTTAGAAAAAGTTGTTCAATCACTCAAAGAACATAATATTAAAATAGTTTCAACAGGTGGTACCGCAAAAGCAATTGCAGACATGAGCGTTAATGTGACGGATGTATCAACTTTAACTAATTTCCCGGAAATGATGGACGGACGTGTTAAAACTTTACACCCAAATATACACGGAGGTTTGCTTTCAAAAAGAGATGACAAAAAACATGTCCAGTCTCAAGAGGATCATGGAATAGAAGATATTGACTTAATAATTGTAAATCTTTACCCCTTTGAAGAAACGATAAAATCAGAGGAAAATGAAGAAATTTGCATAGAAAATATAGATATTGGTGGCCCAGCAATGTTGAGATCAGCTGCCAAAAACCACAAATTTGTCACTGTAATAACTGATGCGGACGATTACGACGAACTCATTGATGAAATAAAGAAAAATAAAGGATCGACGACTTTAGAATTTAGAAAAAAACTTGCAGCAAAAACTTTTTCAACCACTGCTTACTATGATTCTCTTATTAGTAATTGGTTTTATCGAGGGAAAAATGAAAAGGTAGAAAAATTTTCAACCGTAGGAAAATTATCATCGACGCTTCGATATGGTGAAAATCCCCATCAGTCTGCAATTCTTTATAAGTCATCAATGCAAAATTCGGGCATTCCTCAAGCAACATTACTTCAAGGAAAAGAATTAAGTTATAACAATATTAATGATGCTGATGCTGCTTTACAATTAATTAAAGAATTTGAAGAAACAACTCCTACTGTCGCTATTATCAAACATGCAAATCCATGTGGTGTTGCTAGTGGATCAACTTTGCATGAAGCATACACAAAAGCATTTTCATGTGATACGACGAGCGCATTTGGTGGCATCATTGCACTCAATCAAACAATTGATAAAGATTCCGCCGAACAAATTGTAAAAATATTTACTGAAGTTATTATAGCACCGGGCATTACAGATGAAGCTAAAGCAATATTCAAAACAAAAAATAATTTACGTGTTTTAATTTTAACTTCATTACACGAAAAAAATAACTCACAAAATTTTAAAAGTATTGAAGGTGGAATTTTAGTGCAATCAAACGATGATGAGAGTACAGACAAATCTGACTTAAAAGTTGTTACAGAAAAAAAACCAAGTGATATTGAAATTGAAGATATGTTATTTGCGTTTAAAGTTTGCAAACATGTAAAGTCAAATGCGATTATTTATGTCAAAAATAAAAAAACAATTGGTATCGGTGCTGGACAAATGAGCCGAGTTGATAGTGCTAAAATTGCCTCACAAAAAAATAGTGAAATGGAAAAGTCTGAAGAAAACTCACTTGAAAATTCAGTGGTTGCATCAGATGCATTTTTTCCATTTGCCGATGGATTGCTGGTTACAATTTCATCTGGAGCAAAAGCAGTTATTCAACCTGGGGGCTCTGTGAAAGATGATGATGTGATTGAAGCTGCGAATAAAGCAGGTATTTCAATGGTATTTACTGGCGTAAGACACTTCAGACACTAAAAATTAATATAAAAATAGTCCTTAACAGTGTCTTGGTGAGTAAATGTTCCCTTTTCTATTAATTTAAAATTGTGTTCTTCAAGAAAACTTGAAGTTTTTACAAACTCTTGATCAAAAATTTCTATTTGTAAGAAAATACGATTATTTTTAATTAAGTTAACAAGTCCTTGTAGAACTAATAACTCCAGTCCTTCTACATCAATTTTAACTGCAATTGTATTATTTACATCCTTAAGAACATTGTCTCCACATACTTGTTTTATTTTCATCTTTCCTTCAGAACTTAATTTTGCACCACCAGATTGGTATTCTCCAAACCTCGAACTTGCCAAAAGGTAACCTTCTTTATTCTCGTCAGACAAAGCAAGGTTATGGCACTTTATAATATTAGAAAAATTATTTTGCTTAACATTCACTTTCATTCGTTCGAAAGCTCCTTTATGCGGCTCAAAAGCATCAACTGTTATATTTGGAATACTGTTCGCTATCGTTAAAGCATAGACTCCAATATTTGCCCCAACATCGATGAAACGTTTAATATTATATTTTTTTATATTTTCAATCAGATATTGTATTTGTGTTCCTTCGTAATAACCAGTAAAAAAAATTTCACGGTCAATTGAGTCTCTTATATCAAGATTGAGTTGAATATCATTTAGTTTGAATAATAATTTTTCTTTTTTTATTAAAAATAAAAACCGTCTTAAAAAACTTTTTCTTAGCTTCTGGATTTTTTTTTGAACATTGAGAAAACTATTTTTTTCTTTTTTTTATTATTCCATAAATTAACACTGAAATAGTAATTAAAATAGCAATCCACTTAAATGAAGTAGACATGCTAGCTAGAAACACATGTGTTTCGTTAACACTTGGAAAGTTAAATAAAAGTCTCGTAATTTGAAGATTTTCTAAAATATCAAAGCTAAAAGCTATTAAAGGTATAAATAAAATTACTCCTGAACTTTTGAATAATTTAACATAAGCCCCAAGAATTAATGAAGTATATAAAATAGGATAAAGTGTATCCAGTATAAGCGAGGAGAGAACGTAGACGCTTCGACCATCAGGACCTAATTCATTGAAATTTCTGACAACATCTTCTTTGCTATAAAAAAGTTCAAGATCGAGCATGTTTGAAAAAATATTATGTGGAAGAAGAAAAAATAAGAGACCACAAATATTAAGTAATATGAAAATTGTAATTTGGGATTTAGTTGAAGAAACTAAATGAAGATACTTACTGATCATTTTCTGAAACAAAATACATTCCCACGATACCAATTAAATTAAATAGAACTATAGAAATCATTGCATATTGAAGACTATCAGTGAAAGCGAGTATTAGTGACATCAATCCAGGAACAAGCCAAGCTGTTGACTTTCCAGCAAATGCATAAAGGCCAAAAAATTCAGTCATCTTTTCTTGTGGGGAAAGCTTAACCATTAATGCTCGTGACGCAGTTTGGGCAGGGCCATAAAAAATTGAAATACCAATGACAACACAAATGTATGTAACTTGACTTACAGAATTAAATATTCCAAATGTAAATTCCTCAACACCAGCTGAATATTCATTAACTGTAAAAAAATAAAATATTGTATCTTTATCAATTGATAATCCTAAAAGTCCTGAAACTAGCAATCCCCAAAGAGATAAGTTTATTACATTTTTAGAACCAATTAGATCATTTAAATAGCCTCCATAAATTGAACTTGGTCCTGACAAGATATTTAAAATAATTCCAAGTATTAAGACTTGGGTGAGCGACATTCCAACCACAAGACTTGCGTAAACCCCACCCACTACAAAAAGGGCATTCAAAGCATCTTGGTAAAACATTCTTGTTATTAAGAACGTGAATATATTTTTATACTTTCTAGCTTCTTTAAAAGTATTGATAAAATTTGTAAGACCAATCTTTACTGAATTGATAACAGTAACATCATTTTTTTTAAGATCTGGGGTAAATAAAAATAAAGGAATAATGAAAACAGCATACCATATTGCACACAGTGGTCCTACAATTCTTATGTGTTCATATTCACTCGTATTCAAACCATATAAATTTTCAGTTTCACCACCAGGCCAAACTAATATTATTAAAAATAAAATTAATGCGATAAGGCCTGCGATATAACCAACTCCATATCCCATACCGCTTAACCAACCCGAGTTCTCAGGAGTTTCGATCGTTGCTAGAACTGAGTTATTAAAGACTTCTGAAAATCCAACCATTGCGGATGCAAGTATTAAACCAAACATCACGAGCCAAATACCGTCAGGCGCGCCTGGAGGTGAATACCAAAGCAACGCCATACCAAGCACAAACAGTGCGGATGTTATTCCCATTAATAGTTTTCGGTTTCCTTTTATATCTGTAATGGACCCAAGGACTGGACTTAAGAGAGCAATAGCTAGACCTGAAATTGTTTGTGTGAGTGTTAATTTTTGAGCACCATCGTCGCCAGTTATAAAGACATCTGTAAAGTAAACAGAGAAGACAAATGTCATGATCAATGTATAGAAAGGCTGATTTGCCCAATCAAACATCGTCCATGAATATCGACCTAGTTTTGAAGCTCTCATAAATTAGAGAATATACAATTAAACCAATTCTGTATGTTAATTTTTTAGTTTGGAATAAAAATAAAGTTATTGTTTTGTAAGTCTTTGGAGTTTTTAGTCACCTGTAAGGTAAAGTTTTCATCAATAAAAAAACACTTATAACCAAGTTGTTCAATTTCATTGATTGCAGTATGAGGCTGAATTCCTGAATGGCGTTCTTCGATTTCAATTAACATCGTAGGCATGTTTTGTGCAATAAATTTTTTAGCGCCATTTAAAATTTCTAATTCGTGCCCCTCAACATCAATTTTTATAAAACCAATTTTATGTTCAAAATTATATTCGTCTAAAGATATTTTTTTTATAGCTTTAATAGTTTCAAATTTTTCATTTTCAAGATTATTAGATTTATGAATTGTAGCAGTGCCAAGTTTATATTTCTCTTCATTGTCAAAACTTGCCGCTATATCTCTGATGGGAATTCTAAGCTCAGCTTCACCACTTTCAGAAGAAACTGCAGAATTTTCTATTTTAATATTTTTTTTGTATTTAAAGCCATCTACCAGCTTACTATACAGGAGTGGATTCGCTTCAAAGGCATAAACATATTTACATAAGTCTGACAAAAAATAAGAATATACTCCTCGATAGACGCCAATATCTATTGACGCTTTAGACCCATCAACTAATTTATCTAGAACCCTAATCTCTTTTTCAGTATTCTTTTTGAAATACCTGGTCGCTCTTCTTTTTAGTAAGTAAGGTTCTGAAAAGCCGAATAGCTTTTTAAATAGAAATTCTAATTTTTTCTGTTGATGAATTCTCACAAAATTTGATCCATGGAGCGAGTGAAGGGAGTCGAACCCTCGACCTAAACGTTGGCAACGTTTCGCTCTACCACTGAGCTACACTCGCGTAATAGACAAGTTTCTAATAGAAAATCCCTTGTTTTTCAAGATAAGCGGACTATTTCATTAACATAATAACTAATGTATTATCAATAACGATATGAAAAACGTCAATATTCAGGAACTATCAAGAAAAATCCCGATATTTCCTCTTACTGGAGCAGTTCTTTTCCCAGGCACGCAGCTACCCTTAAATATCTTTGAGCCACGTTATGTTCAAATGATAGATGATGCACTTGCAAGCCCAGGTCGCCTTTTAGGAATGATACAGCCCGCGTCACAAAGTCAAGAAGCTGGAAATAAATCTTTAAAAAAAGTTGGTTGTGTTGGTCGTATTTCATCATTTAATGAAGCTGAGGATAGCAGATATTTAATTACATTATCTGGTGTTGTAAGATTTGAAGTTGATGAGGAATTAGATGTAACCACGCCTTACAGACAAGTTCTAGCCAACTATGATAATTATAAGACTGATACTGAAAGCCAAAACAGTGACAGCATTGATAGATCAAAACTTTTGGCTTTGGTTAAACGTTATCTAGAACATAGAAAGATTTTAGCTGACTGGGAAATTATAAAACAAACTCCAACTGAGCAGTTGATAAATTATTCAGGAATATTGGTTCCTTTCACTCCCGAAGAAAAACAACTTCTTCTTGAAGCAAAAACATTGATCACGAGAGGTCACGCACTTGAGGCGCTCTATCAATCTTATATCTTCGATCTTTCTGGAGAAAAAAGCGATCAGCTCCATTAAAGAGCTTTATAAAAATCCTCACCTGTAGCACTTCTAATAAAAAACTGTTTGAGATGTTTAATCTTTTCAACTAAACCCAAACCTGTTCGGGCAGTATAATTTACAAAGTTATTATTACTGGAAAATATATCATCGAGTAAAAATGTACCAAATGAGTATGCTGTGTTATCCACTTTTCTTTTCGTTTCAAACTCTTCCAAAACCATTTGATCATTCAGCTTATAGCCTAAAGATTTATATTTTTTAATCTGGTTTACAAACACGGCTATATCTTTAATGCTTAAATTAAGTCCTTGGCCAGCAATAGGATGTATATTGTGAGCAATATTACCTAGCAATACTGTATTTTGGTATACAAGATTTTTGGCATAGACGAATTGAAGCTTGTGTATTTCATTACTTGTCATCTTAATTGAAGAAACCTGTTCACTAAGGTGCTTAGTGATAATTTGCAAAAGCTCTTCATTATCTTTGTGCAATAATCTTGAATCTCTTTTTAATGACCAAACAATAGAAGCTTCATTCTTTGAATAAGGTAATAGGGCTAAAGGTCCATCGGAGGTAAATTTTTGAAAAGCACAATTTGCATTTTTAATATCGCCCTCAACATTTATAGAGATAGCACTCTTTTCTAAGTCTTTTTTAATAAAATCAATATTTATATGTTCAGCAATATTATTTTTTGTTGATGATAATATAAATAAATCAGTGTCTATTTCTTCTCCATTATTAAGTTTAAGTTTAATTCCATCTTTTTTATTTTCAACCAAGGAGGGATAGCTTCCATGAATAATATTTATATTTTTTAACTGGCCTATCTCTTGATCTAAGTATTTTTCTAAGTCTGTGTTTTTTACAATTTTTCCAAGATTTTGCTTTTCTCCATGATTAAACTTTATGGACTGAGACTTGTTTGCTCTCAGACTGTTTAATTCACAGTGAATAGAGTTAATTTCAGGGTGTTCCTCAAATAGCTTTATGTTTGGTAGCATGGAAGACAGATAATTTAGTGAACCTCTAGATAAGAATGTGACGAGGTTAGTATTAGATATTTCCTGCTTTTGATCTTTATCTGAAATTAGACAGACTGAAAATCCATTTCTGGCTAAAAGGCATGATGTTATTTTAGCTGAAATACCGAACCCAAATATAGTAAATTCATATTTCATTTATTATTTTAATAATTTAGTCAGTTAATTGTTTAAGAAACTATATAATAACAAGATGAATCAAATACTAATAGAATCTCAACATTTTTATTTTATTTGTTAAATAATGAAGCTTTTACCTGACTCTATTAAACTTTTTTTATTCAATCGTTTACTTGAAATAAGCGGTGTTGCGTCAATATTATTAAGCGCATTTATACTCGTATCAATAGTAAGTTATTCGAGTTTTGACCCTAGTATTCTAAATTTAAACAACTATGAAATAAAAAATGTTGGTGGATATATTGGAGCAAACATATCCGAAGTACTGATACAATTTTTTGGATATAGCAGCTTTCTCATTTGCATTGTACTGACCAGCTGGGCGTATAAACTTTTTTTTTCTAAAAACTTAGAACTGTTTGCACTTAATTTTTTATTGTTACCAATCACAGTCTATTTACTTGCTCTTTTTTTTGAAGCGGTAAGCATACCGATATCAAATGGATTTATTGCGACCCAATCACTCGTTTTTATCAATGAAACTAACTTGCTGACTAGTGTTTATTTGAATTATTTATTCGTCACAATCATTTTTATTTTTTTTCTAACGTCATTTTACTTCACAATGGGATTAAATTTAGATGAATGGAACAAGTTTTTAAATGTTGTATCTCAATTAATAAAAGTCTTAGTTACTTATGTTAGAAAAATAGTGAGCCTAGTTTTTGCAAATCTCTTTAAAAAGCCGGTTCAAAAAATTTCATCCGAGAGCACTTTCAATAATAAGAGTCTTGAACCTAAAATTGATTTCGAGTCATTAAAAAATGAGCCTGTTTCAACTTATGGTAATGAAATAGCAGATAAAGAAACAGTGAATCAGCAAGACGAAATAGTCTTTGATGTAGAATCATATAAAGCGCCAGATATAAATTTTTTATCAAAACCAGAAATCAGTAAAGATAATACCGTTAATCATGATGAACTTAAAATAAACGCTGAAAAGCTAAAAAATGTTTTGACTGATTTTAAGATTGACGGTGAAATTATTGCAGTGTCACCAGGTCCAATAGTCACCATGTATGAACTACAACCTGCACCAGGAATTAAGGCCTCAAAAATAATTTCATTATCGGATGATATAGCAAGAAATATGAGTGCGATGTCAGCTCGTGTTGCAATCATTCCTGGCAAAAATGTCATTGGGATCGAAATACCAAATACCAATAAGAATCCTGTTTATCTAAGTGAGCTTTTTAAAAATGAACAGTTTGTAAATAATGAAAAAAATTTAATTTTAGCTCTTGGTAAGGATATTAGTGGTAATGCTAAGTTTGCTAATTTAGAAAATATGCCTCACCTTCTAATTGCTGGGACAACAGGTTCTGGAAAATCTGTGGGAATAAATGTAATGATTACTTCAATCCTTTACAAACATTCTCCTGAGGACTGCAAATTCATATTAATTGATCCCAAAATGCTTGAATTATCAGTGTATGAAGGTGTGCCTCATCTAATCACTCCAGTTGTGACTGATCCAAAAAAAGCAATTGTTGCACTTAAATGGGTTGTTAGAGAAATGGAGTCTCGATACAAAAAAATGTCCTTGTTAGGTGTTAGAAATATTGAAAACTATAATCAGAGAATGGCTGAAGCTATCAAAAAGTCAGAAAAGATAGTGAGATCAATCCCATCTGGAATAAACCCAGAAACTGGCCAGCCAACAAGTACACAAATCGAAATCGAAAATAAAAAAATGCCTTTTATTGTTGTTGTTGTTGATGAAATGGCCGACTTGATGATGGTTGCGGGAAAGGAAATTGAACACGCAATTCAAAGACTATCACAAATGGCAAGGGCCGCAGGTATTCATTTAATCATGGCTACTCAAAGACCAAGTGTTGATGTGATTACGGGAACTATTAAGGCTAATTTCCCGAGCAGAATTAGTTTTCAAGTAAGCTCGAAGTTTGACAGTCGTACCATTCTTGGTGATGAGGGAGCTGAGAGACTCTTAGGCAAAGGCGATATGTTAATGATGACTGCTGGCGGAATTACATCAAGAATACATGGTCCGTTTATATCAGATCAAGAGATCGAAAATATTGTTCGTGCACTTCAAAAACAAGGTAATCCTGAGTATGACGAGGAAATATTAAAAGAAGAAGAAATTGATAATGATCTTGGAATGGTCTCTGAAGGTGATCACGATAATCTACTTCAGGACTCTCTGGATATTATAAAAAAAGAAGGTAAAGCATCTACGAGCCTTTTACAGAGAAAACTACAAATTGGATATAATCGTGCAGCAAGAATAATGGATCAACTTGAAGAAAGTGGATATATAAGTGCTGCAAATCATGTAGGTAAGAGGGAAATTAATTTTGATAAATTTAATTCCTGATGAAGTCATTCATATTAACCATCTTCCTATTTTTTTTTGTTGTTAACAATTCTTCATCTAATCCAATTATTTCAGGAATAGAAGATAATTGGAATGAAATAAAATCAATGTCGGGTCAATTTGAACAAATTGATCAAGAGGGAAATGTTTTTAATGGACAATTTTTTTTTTTAAAGCCTTATAAATCAAAGTTCATGTATGATGGTAGAAAAGAAGATATCATCACTAATAAAAGTTTGATGGTAGTGGTGGATAAGGAAGGTTATCAAATTGATAGTTTCCCTATTGGTGACAGTATTTTGAAAAAACTTTTATCGGAAAATATCTTAATAGAGAACGAATTCGATATCATATCGCTGACAGATAAAAATAATTTTTATCATCTGATGCTTAAAGTCAAAGATGATAAGTCTGATAACCAAATCAAATTTGTATTTGATCGACAGTCTTTAGATCTCAAAAAATGGGAAATTTATGATGAATTTGGCAATAAAACTGTTTTTAAGTTTACAAAAATAAAAAAAAATATATTTATAAGCCAGAATTTATTCGTGGTTAAATATAACTAGACCACAGGCAGGTTTTATAAAATATCTCAATAGCAATGACGGTTAGTTCAAACAGTGAACTCAAGCAATGGCTTGAGTCAAACAAAATATCTGAAGTAGAATGTATTTTTCCTGACATGGCTGGATCATCAAAGGGAAAAATTCTTCCTGTTCAAAGATTTTTAAAATCCATAGAGGACCAAAGTCTCAAACTCGCTGATTCGGTTTTCGGTCAAACGGTTTCTGGTAAATGGGTCTATGAGAGCGAAGTGATTGATTATGTCGAAGAAGATTTATTTATGTCTCCTGACCTTTCAACTTTGAGAAGAATACCTTGGAACAAAGAACCAACAGCACAAATTATTTGCGATCTTAAATATGGCACCGGTGAAGCATCAGAAATCGCGCCGCGCCAGGTTTTAACTAATATTATTGAATTATTAAAAGAAGAAAATTTAAAAGCAATTGTTGCACCTGAATTAGAGTTTTATCTATGTGAGCAAAATCTTGATCCTGATTTACCTCTAAAAACACCAGTTGGAAAATCTGGTCGAAGAGAGACTGGCAGCCGTGTCTTTGGGATAGATGCCGTCAATGAGTTTGATGCTTTAACAGACGATATTTACGATTATTGTGAGCTAATGGAGATAGGAGTGGATACACTTGTGCATGAGTCTGGTCCATCTCAGATCGAAATAAATCTAAATCATGGTGACCCTCTAGCGCTTGCAGACCAAGCATTTATGTTTAAAAGGGCAGTCAGACAAGTTGCATTAAAGCATGGTATTCACGCAACGTTTATGGCAAAGCCGTATCAGGGTCAGCCTGGAAGTTCAATGCATATTCACCAAAATCTGGTTTCAACTAAGACAAACAAAAATCTTTTTAGTGACCAAGAAGGAAATAATTCAAAAGAATTTTTGCAATATATAGGAGGTCTTCAGACATATTTACCTGATGCAATGCTCTTGTTTGCACCCTATGTTAATTCATACAGAAGATTTGTCATTGATGCCTCAGCTCCAATTAATACCCACTGGGGTATCGAAAATAGAACTGTAGCTTTTAGGGTTCCAACATCATCCCCGGAATCAAGAAGAATAGAAAACAGAATACCTGGCGCAGACACAAATCCTTACCTTGCTCTTGCTGCATCACTTGCGTGCGGGTATCTAGGCTTGAAAGAAAAATTAGAGCCAGAAAAACCCACTGCAGGGGATGCATTTGAAAGACGGCATAATATTCCGAAATATCTTCCTGATGCATTAAAACGATTAAAGGTGAGCAATGAATTGTCTGAAACGTTAGGGAAAGAATTTGTTACTCTTTTTACAGAAATTAAACAAACAGAACATGATGCTTATCAAAATGTCATCAGTGCATGGGAGAGGGAGCATTTATTGCTCAACGTTTAATTTACAGTAGCTTTTTATTTAAAAAGTAGCCTTTGTTATCCTCAAAAACAATCAAATCTTTAAGTAAAAGATTTTTCTCAATTTTTTTTCTCAAGGAATATATGTGCGTTTCAAGAGTATGCGTATCTATATCTTCATTATAACTCCATACTTTCTTTAACAAGTTTTTTTTAGAAATATAGATATTACTGTTATCTAAAAGGCTATTAAAAATTTGAGATTCTTTTTCTGTAAATCTTAAATAAAGATTATCGTTATAGAGAGTTCTCATACTTGGGTCATAAATGAATCTATTAAAATTTAATTTTCGTGCAGCTTGTGAATCGATTTGATCTAAAATACTAGAAACTCTTTGATATAGATCTCTGAATTGTAGCGGTATGCTCAACAAAACGATTTTACTATTAAGTTCACCCATTTCTATCACATCACTATCGCAATTTATTATAAAAATCGTATCAAATTTAATTGCGTGGGATAATTCTTTCACTGCAAATTCATTATCCGTAATTAAAATACTTTCATTATTTTTGTTTAAATCATTTTTGTCAGTAAGTTGAAATTGTAAATTGTCAAAAACATTTTTGGATTCAAATATTTCAGAAATAATTGACCTTAATTTGTCGTTTCCAAGTGTGACTGGGATTATTCTTTTTTCCATTATTTATTTGATTATAATATAATTTGTGAATTTATTAGTACAAAATAATTATCTCTATTCTGATCTAGGTCGATTTTCTTGTGCAATAGGCCGCGCAGGTCTAACAACAAATAAAATTGAAGGTGATCATAAAACACCTGTTGGTGAATTTAAATTTAATAAAATTTATTATAGAAAAGATAGATTAGGTGACATGCTTTTCAAAATACCTTTTGCAGTAATTGAAAAAAATGACGGGTGGTGTGATGATCCAAAAAGCAAATTATACAACCAACATATCCAATTTCCTTTTGAAGCAAGTGCTGAGAAATTATTCAGAGATGATGATCTTTATGATCTGCTCGTTGTAATTAATCATAATACTGACCCCATTGTACCAGGTAAAGGTAGCGCAATATTTTTACATATTAGCAAACCAAATTTTGAGGGAACGGAAGGATGCGTAGCAATAGAAAAAGAAAATATTATTGAATTAGCAAAGGAGATAGATTTAACAACAAAGCTGATTATAAAAGATTAACTTCGTTCACCAAAAATATGGGTGCCAATTCTTATATGAGTGGCACCACACTCTAAGGCAACTTGATAATCTCCTGACATACCCATACTTAAACAATTTAAATTAAATTTTTTTGCTAGATCTGCCAACTTTGAAAAATGATTTCTTGGGTCTTCATTAATCGGAGGTAAACACATTAATCCAACGATGTTTAAATTGTAGTTAGAATTACAATCAGAAATAAACTCATCTGCTTCACTAAGTAAAACCCCTGATTTTTGTGACTCATTTCCTGTATTAATTTGTATAAAATATTTTCGTTTGATATCTTGTGATGTTTCAAGCTCAGCAAATTTCTTCACTATTTTTTTTCGATCAATAGAATGAATAACTTCACAATATTTATGAATTTGCTCAACTTTTCTACTTTGAATACTACCAATAAAATGCAAAGTAATATTTGAATTA
>CACMBZ010000002.1:0-125258 GCA_902612095.1 uncultured Pelagibacteraceae bacterium
TGCTGTGCTAATTAACTTTGAAAAAGATGTTAAACATGAATTATTAATTAAAGAAAGGGAAAGGCTTAGAAATTTATATGAACCCTCAAAAGAGGATATAGATAATTTAAAAAGAATTAATTTAGATTATCAGATAAGTAAAAAAAATTTTGATGAAAAGCGTCATGATAATATTGGCGAAATAAGGAAGATAATAAATACATTTGAAAATAGTCTAGATATGCACCTCGGTGGGGTATCCATGATTGCAGACGATACAATAACGTATGTTAAAAATGATATAGTCGTATTTGGATTTGGTGCTCTCGTTTTTATTTTAGCAGTCCTATTCATAGTCTTTAGAAATCCACTATGGATGCTAGCATGTATTTCTAATTGCTTAGCTTCATTAATTGTGATGATAGGCACTGTGTCTTTAATGGATTGGAAAGTAACTGTTATTTCGTCAAACTTTATAATGTTGATTTTAATTTTATCCCTATCAATGACTGTACATATCGTAGTTAGATATAGGCAATTCATAATGCAAGATAATGAAAGATCTATTAAGCATGCTCTTTTGCTGACGATTAAAAACATGTATAAGCCATGTCTATTTGCAGCATTGACAACTATTTTTGCATTTGCGACTCTCTATACAAGTGGAATAAAGCCAGTTATGGATTTTGGTTTAATGATGTGTGTTGGCTTAATAATAACTTACATTACAAGTTTTTCATTTTTGCCAGTTGTTATACTTCTTCTTAATCTTAATGCACCAAACCATACTTACTCTAATCAAAAAGAAAGTATATTTGCATCTTTAGCAATAAAATCTCCTAATATTCTATTGACTCTATTTATATTTATTTTTTGCTTAGGAATGTACGGTGTCACTAAATTAAAGGTTGAAAATAGTTTTGTTGATTATTTTAAAAAAGAAACTGAAATCTATAAAGGTATGAAATTAATTGATGATAAACTGGGCGGAACAACTCCGTTGGATATAGTAATAAACTTTAATTCAGTAGCGAGCGATACAATTGATGAAGATTTTGAAGATGATTTCCTTGATTTTGGCATTGAATATGATCCTGCTGATTATTGGTTTACTGAAGAAAAAGTTAATGTTATTAAAAAAATTCATGATCACCTAGAGCAATATTCTTTTGCTGGCAAGGTTTTATCTCTTGCTTCTATAGTGAGGACGGCTGAAAAACTTAACGCAAATAAAGAATTTGATACCCTTGAACTTTCTGTTCTCTATAAAAAATTGCCGAATGACCTTAAAGATCAGATCATCAAACCGTATGTATTACTAGATAAAAATCAAGCAAGAATTACCATGAGAATTATTGATACACACCCTGAACTAAATAGATCGCTTTTTATCAAAGATCTTAATAACTATATAAATACTAATTACTCTAAAACAAATATCGATGTTTCAACTACGGGAATTTTGATACTATATAATAATATGCTTCAAAGTCTGTTTGACTCACAAATAAAAACATTATCTATAGTTCTCTTGGGTATCTTTTTAATGCTATTTTTTTTATTTAAATCTCTAAAAACTGCTTTAGCGGCAATTACACCTAATCTGATTGCATGTTTTGTAATACTCGGAACGATGGGGCTATTATCTATTCCTCTTGATCTAATGACAATCACAATTGCTGCAATTACTATCGGAATTGCTGTAGATAATTGCATACACTATATTTACAGGTATCGAGAGTATATATCGTTAAACAGCAGCAATCACGATGAGGCTTTAATCAAGTGCAATGAAACTGTTGGCGTGGCGATTAAAAACACTTCATATACTATAATTGCTGGATTTTCTATTTTGATATTTTCAAACTTCTACCCAACTATTTATTTTGGTATTTTTACTGCGCTTGCAATGCTTGTTGCACTTTTTGGAAGTCTTACACTATTACCAGTTCTATTAAAAAAACTTAATTGAATAAAATAATGAATTTAGATCTTGCTCAGCTATTGAATCCTTATGATCTTATTTTTTTATTAGTTATCTTAGTTTCCTTTATATTTGGAGTAAAAAATGGATTAATAAAAAGCTTATTAAATCTTATAAAGTGGATAGTTATCTTTTATTTAATAAAAAATTGTTTTGATGTTTTAAGGCCGTTCTTTGACCAATATATACTTAATCAAACTCTTTCTGATATACTGATATTTTTCTTCACTTTAATTACAGCCTATATCTTAATATCATTTATTAATCGTATGATTATTGGAATATTACAACCTAGGAAATCTCTATTTATTGACATGTCTTTCGGTGGTGTTCTTGGAATTTTAAGGGGATATATAATTTTTATTCTTATAATTTTTTTTATAAATAGCAATTTTTCCTCTAATTTAATACCAGAGATTATTAAATCAGGTACTTTTCAAGAGATAGTAAATTACGGGGTTGATCTACTTGATCAAATGCCAAGGAATATTAATGAAATTTAATTTAATACATTAAATCATGAAAAAACTTAACTGCCTTGTAACAGGTGCGTCGTCAGGAATAGGAAAAGAAATTTCAATAGAGTTATCTACCTATTCTAAACATATATACATATGTTCTCGAAACGTACAAAAACTTGAAATTGTTCATGATAAAATAATTAAAAATAATTGTGAGTGTACAATTGTTCCTCTAAATTTATGTGATGAAAATGTAATTGAGAATTTGGCTAAACAAATACAGGTCAAAGATACTTCCTTGGATATATTGGTTCTTTCAGCAGGAATTATTAACGAACTTTCTCCTGTAGAGTCAATTGATCTAGAGAATTTTAAGAATATTATAAACTTGAATTTCTTATCAAATTTTAGAATGGTTAAGAGTTTTCATTCGTTGCTCAAAAGTTCAAATAATGCCTATATAGCTGCAGTGTCTTCACTAAAAGACCCTTCAAAAGAATATTACTGGGGCATTTATCAGCCTATAATGACAGCATTAAATGAGCTTTTATTAACCTATTCAAAAGAAAACAAAGGCACGAATATAAAAACAAATATTTTTTGTCCACTTGCCGTTAACACAAAACTAAGAGATGTCATAATGCCTGGCGAAGATAAATCTAAGATAAGTGATCCAAAAGATGTGGCTGTTAAAATTGTAAATTATATTTTAGAGGCAGCTGGTACAGGAGAAATAATCGAAATCACCTGATATAAGGATTCTTTGAAGTTTTGAAATCATACATAATTGGTACACCATCAAGTTTGAAATAGCTTCTAAAAGAATTATCAAAAAATTTTTGAAATAATTGTGGTGGTTTTTTCTGAATATTTATAAATATTTTAAACTTTGGAATTTTATTTTCTAATTGAACAATATATTTAGGTTTTATTTCTATTTTATTAAATCGTGGTAACGTTGATTTTTTGTTCAAATAGTTAATAAATTTGTTTAGTTTTTGTTTATTAATTTTTATTGATACCAATTCTTTTTTTAGCATAATTTCTTTTAAAACATTTGATATTCTTGTGGAATTTTTTGCAGAAATAAAATCAATATTAATTAATTTGTGTTTACTATAATTATTGCGTAAATGTTTTTTGATATTTAACTGGTATTTTCTTTTATCATCAAGAATATCGACTTTATTAAATAAAAAAAATAGGATTTTATGTTTGCTTAATGCTAAATCTGCAAGACGAAAATCTTGTCTTGAAATACCTTCTAGTGAGTCGATTAAAAGTACTGTGACATCAACATTGTTTATTATTTTTATAACTTCGGAATTACGAGCCAATTCATGCTTTTCTTTTACTTTACTTCTTCTACGTAGCCCAGGTGTATCAACGATAATAAATTCTAAATTTTTGTGAGTAAATTTTTGTTTAATAAGAGATTTTGTTAATCCATATTCATCGCCAACAGGTGAAATATATTCACCTAATAATGTATTAAATAATGTTGATTTTCCAGAATTTGGCTTTCCAATAATGCCTATATTAATTTTATTTAAATTCATAAACGTTGGAGTTTTCGTCAGACAAATAAATTGAATCAGACAGGATTATAGGTGGGACTAATGCACCTTTAACTCCAATTGATTCAGTTAAAAGTATTTCGCCTGAGATAGGTGATACTACTTTTAACTCACCAAAATATGAAATATTATAAATTAAATTATTTATTAAATAAGGACCTAGCCAAAGATTTAAATTTTCAGCCTTTTGACCTTTTTTATACTTTGATAGCTCAGTAATCCAGTAAACCTCTGAACTGTCTTTGTTCAAACAAATTAACTTTCCATCTTCATTAATAATATATATTTGATTCCCTGTAATAATTGGCGTTCTATACCCTGATAAATCTTTCGCCCAATTTCTCTGTCCGTTAGTGGCGTTAACAGAAACAAGCTTTCCATTCGAGCTTAATGAATAAATAGTATTGTTTGATATCACAGGGCTTGCTGATATATCTTTTATATCAAAGTTACTGACCATTGATATTTTTGAGACATTTTCTGACCAGATGGGTTGGCCAGTATCAAAAATAAAAGCTACCAGCTCTCCATTACTAAAGGGGGCAATAATTGTATTTTCGAATGCTACTGGAGATGAGGTAAATAAATTTTTCTTTGTTTCTGAAATTGTTTGAAATGACCAATTAACTTCTCCACTTGTCACATCAATTGAAAAAATTCTGTTGTCAGCTGAAATAAAATATATGTATCCTCTATATATAAGCGGTGGCGATAAAATTGGATATTCTATTTTTGTTGACCAAAGTTCTTTACCGTCTTCAGCGTTTAATAATTTTATTTGACCATATCCATCTACAAACACTAATTGATTATCAAAATAAGCAATACCGCCTCTAACAATCTCATATTTTTTTATTCCCTCAATTCTAACATCTACTTTGAACAATGTTTTTTTGGTTAAGGTATCTACACATTCAATATAGCCCTTGCTTAAAACATGGCACAGATTATCATTAAAAAATATGGGTTGTATAATATTTACTGGTCCTTTTTTACCCGAAATAATTTTTGACTTATCATTGAATGAAGCTTCTGAGTAAATATTATCTAGATCATTTGATGGATTTAAAAAATGCTGAGACCAAAAATTTACTTCTTTTGGTTCATTTATCATTATGTCACCAGGATCAAGATTAAGAGTTTCAGAGATTTCTGCGCTATAACTTAAAACAGGAAAGCCACTGGCTGTTTCATTGACTTCTTCATTCCCAGAGCATGAAATAAGAACAAAAAATATAAATAAAAATATATATGATTTATTGAACATACTAATTTATGATTTCAATAAATTTGTTAGCTCTTATTTTAATTTCTACAGGGACATCTGGAGTATCAATTAAATTCTGGAAATTTTTTTTACTTTCTTCATTTTTTCCAAGAATAAGCTTTTTAAATGAGATAAGTTCATTAAATAAATATTTGAAGTTACTATCACGCATTCTGTCATCAGTGAGATAGCTCATAAATTCTTCTTCGCTCGAATTATCAATTTTTAATAAAAGTAAAAAATATGTTGCTAAATCTGCAATTATTGGATCATATTTTTCATCGTCAGTTAATTTTTCTAAATCAAGAATCCCATCTTTAATATTGCCATTTTCTATCTTTAAATTTGTAATTTTTAATTCAGCTATACTTGATATATAGTTGTTATTAGCATTAATAAGCTCATCTAATAAAGAGTATTGTTCCGAAATGTTTTTGCTGTTTGTTGCTTTAATATATGTTTCAATGAGTTTTTCATTATTTGATTTATCAATTGAAACCATTACTTGATATCCGATAATTGACCCTATTACGATCACTAGAGTTAAAATTACATATAAACCGTATCTTTTAAAAAGATTAGACAGTTTTTCTTTTCTTAAATCTTCATCGACCTGTCTTAAGATATCGCTCATTGATCTTTACCGTTATTACTTACGATCTGTGGACGCATATGATAAATATGGTCTGATGAAGGAAAAGTTCTATCTTTAACTTCTTCAGCATACTTACTTACAGCTTTTTTAATAGTGTTATCTAAATCGACGTATTTTTTTACAAATTTTGGAGCAACGTTTGTTAATCCCAACATATCTTCTGTTACTAATATCTGGCCATCACAATTTGGAGATGCTCCTATTCCAATAGTAGGAATGTTTAAAATTGAAGTTATTTCTGCGGCTAATGGCTCAGCCATGCCCTCTAAAACAACTGAAAATGCTCCCGCTTCTTCAACAGCAACTGCATCATCAATATATTTTTGCCACTCAGATTTCACTTTTCCTCTTACTTTATAACCTCCATCAATCAATACACTCTGTGGCTGAAGTCCTATATGGCCCATGACGGGAATTGAGCTTTTAGTAAGATGTTCAATTGTTTTGGACATTTTTTGACCACCTTCAAGCTTAACGCCGTTGCAATTAGTTTCTTTCATAACACGAGCTGCATTCATAAATGCTTTTTCAACAGATTCTTCATAGGTTCCAAATGGCATATCAACAATTACACAAGATTTGTTTGAAGCTCCAACAACAGATTTTGCATGCTTAATCATTTGTTCAAGTGTGACTTGAAGTGTATTCTCATAATCATAAAGAACCATACCAAGCGAGTCTCCAACCAACATTAAGTCAACCTGATCGTCAATAGCTCTAGCAATTGGTGCAGTATAAGCAGTTAGACATACAATCGGAGTCTTTCTTTTGAGAGATTTTATATCATTAGCTGATTTTCTTAACATGGGATCGGTTTATACTTGATAAATTAAAAAAATTCTAGGGAAAGCTTAGTATCGGAATTATTCTGCTAATTCACTGTCTATTAATACAGCTATTAGAAGAGCAGGTTCAGAGCCATTATTTACCCATGCGTGATTTGTGCCTCGCTGTACAACGACATCAAATGGATTTATTTTTACCTCTTCTTCATCCAAAATTAAAGTTACATCTCCATTTAGCAGTATAATATAATCAATTGTCTTTGTTTTGTGCATCGCTGGATGTTTTGTTACATCAACCCGGTGCTGAGCTGCGCCAATACGACTGAAGGCTTCCTCAGCCATTTTATTTAGTACCTCGAGTGGAACACCTTTAGGAGTTGGCATTATTTGAAAATATCTAAATTTTGAACCTCCTTGTGGCGGGGATAAAATTATATCACTATCAGCTCTATCCTTGCTACTTTTCGTGTCAATAGTTGCTCCATCTTCATTCCATATCTCGAATAAACCTCCAATTTCTTCTCCTATAGATCGTGCTGGAGGACCATCAATTTTAATTACAGATTTGCCATTGTCATTATGTCCTGTAACAATTCTTCTCACTTAATAACCTCCTTAATTTTAATCCCTTCTTACGTTTGGTATAATTTCTTCTTGGTAACCTTCTTTAAAAGTTGCTCGATCGCCATAAATTTCAGTTTCAAACCATTCGACAAATTCTTTTGATTTAATCCCCCTCCAATATTTCCAAGTTGACTGTGCAATAGGAGCTTTCATGGTGCCCAATTTCAACATATGCATTCTCATTTTTAAATGAGTTTCATCAACAAAACCTTTTTCAACTTTTTCATATGTATCAAAAATATCCACTAGTAATGCATTTACATATACTGCTACTCTCCATTTATCTGCGTTATCTAATTCGCCTGCAGCCCAATCTTTTGAGAGAAAGTTACTAAATTCTTTATCTTTCGATGTATTAAAATATCTCTCATACATTCTATGTGTTAAAGAGTGTCCAAACTGCGCTTTTGTGATTTCATTTTGCTGATGTATTTGTATTCCTAAATAAATAACAGAAACAACTACACCAAATGCTGCAACCATTTGCACAATAATTATTATTGTTTCTGCACTCATCAGTACAGACTATACATTATTATACTTTTGTGGCAAAAACTTTGCTTAGATCGATTTATATAAATTAATTTAATAATTAACTTTTAGTAGTAGCGAACGCTTCCAAAGCTTTTTGTCTAGAGGAACCAATCTCGACAATTGGCATTGGATAATCTTTACCAAGTTTAACATTTGCCGAATCTAAGACATCCTTAGGTGCCTCCCAAGGATTAAATAAATACTTATTTGGCATATCCTTTAGTTCAGGAATATATTTTTTTGTATATTTGCCATCAGGATCAAATTTCTGCCCCTGCATGACAGGATTAAATATTCTAAAATAAGGTGCTGCATCCGCTCCTGAGCCTGCAATCCATTGCCATCCTGCACTGTTATTAGCAAGATCGGCATCAACTAAACAATCCCAGAACCATCTCTCGCCGTGGTGCCAATGCAACAATAAATTTTTGACTAAAAATGAACCTACAACCATTCTCAAACGATTATGCATATACCCTGTCTGCCACAGTTCCCTCATGCCAGCGTCTACTATTGGATACCCTGTTAGTCCTTTTTGCCATTTCTTTAATGCATCTTTATTTTTGTCCCAAGGAAATTTATCAAATTTCTTTTGGAGATTTTCTTTTGGTAAAGTTGGGAAGTGATACAAAAGATTGAAAGAAAACTCCCTCCATCCAAGTTCACTTAAAAAATGATCCAAATCTCTTTTAATTTCTTTTTTTCCTTCTTGGGTTTTTGATCGATACCAAACTTGGTTTGGTGACACCTCTCCAAAATGCAAATGAGGTGAAAGTTGCGAAACATTGTTTCCAGATGGAAAATTCCTACCATCTTTATAGTTAGCAAGGCCTTCTTTTATAAAGACATCAATTTTATTATGGGCGCCTTTCTCTCCTGGAGTCCATAGTTTTTCCATTGCAACATGCCAATTGTGTTCTGGCATTAGTTCCAGATCATCTATACTAATACTGTTAATCTTATCAAATAGTAAATTTTTTAACTTAGGTTTTTGTATTGGTGTTCTTGGCATTTCAGAATTCAAACAACCTTTTCTGTAGTAAGGAGTAAATACCTTATATGGAGTGCCATCATTTTTGACTACATTCCAAGGTTCCCAAAGAAGAGATCCATTATGTGTGTTCACACTTATTTTTTCGCTATCAAAATAACTTTTAATTTTTTTGTCCCTTTTTATTCGCCACGGTTCATAACATCTATTCCAAAATATCTCTTTAACATTATAAGTTTCAGTGAGTTTAATTAAGATGTTCTTTGGATCACCTCTGTATAAACTCAAATTATTATCTAAAGATTGTTTTAGAGCAATTAATGAATGGTGAAGCCACCATTTACTAGCAGAGCCATTTATATGTTCTTTCGAGTTTTCATCATCAAATATGAAAATTGGCAATGTTGCCCCATTTTTAATCGAATTATACAATCCAGGATTGTCTGATAGTCGTAAATCTTGTCTGAACCAGAAAATATTAATATCTTTTTTGGGCATAAAATAAAATATAGTCTAAATAATTAGACTTTCCATACCAACCGAATTTATTGAATCTTATATTCAAAATTTTGAGTTGTTGGATTGTGCCCCAATAATTTAGCTCCATTTCTTATATGATAGTGCGTTGCCATAGGCGTTAATGGAGAAAGTGTAACTATTCTTTTGTATCCCATTTCCTTGCCAAATTTTAGAGCCTCTTCCATAATTTTTCGTCCCGCCCCTTTTTTACGAGACCATACTGTGTAAGCAATAATTGTATCCGCATTTTGCTCATAAACTGCCAAGCGGCTCATCAAATCTAATTCTCTTACTGAATGAGGAACGTCCTTAGTAAACGCCAAACACATAATGCCCTCTATTTGATTATTGTATTCTAGACCATAAATTTTTCTATCATGAGAGGTTCTCCATTGAACATCAAGTTCAGGTCTTACAGGATCTTCAGATACATCAATATTATCCAATTCAATAAATTTAGATGTCTTAATCCAGCTGAAATCAGTTAGATTGAAATAAAATATTGATTTAAAAAAATTTAATATTTTTAGAAATAAGTTATTCATCAATTAGCTATTTTATATACTGTCTACTATTTAGGTTCATTTACACCTATCATTTTAGTATCAGCCTTAAAAGGTAAATTATTATCTTGATTTTCGACCATGGGTAGATCTATGTCATGCCATAAAGGCTTCCAACAGTGATTTCTCTCTAATAATTTCTTGACCTCATCTTTTGCATTAAATGGCAGTTTATTAAAATGTGTTCTAAGTTCTTTTATGCACCATACTCTATAACGAGAATACCTTGCTTTTTTAAAGTTTATTCCTCCAACACTTATATCAAAGATCTTTTTTCTATCTTGTACCGCCCTAACATTCGCCGATAAATAGGGTAAATAAACTTGTCCGATCTCTTTTAATAATGGCTCTAAATCATTTGGTATACCTGCTACTAATTGAATTTGATTTTCTGACAATTTAGTATTCCATAATCTTGACACCCATTTCATAACGTAGGGGTAATTTTCTCTAATAATTTTCAATGGAACTGGGTCAAGTGCAAAATGACGAAAAAATGGACCTGAAAGTCCAATATCAGCAAGTGTAGGGGTATCTCCAAATATAAAATTCCTATTTTTAAAAATTAATTCTAAATTTTTAAGAAAATCTAAAAAATTATTTTCGATGGCCTGAATGTTTTCTTTATTAATACCATCTCCAGTCGTATATCCTGACCTTTGCCTATATTGCAAAAACATTCTTTTCATCCACATTGGTATCCATAGATCATTAAGCAATTCACTTGCGAGGTGCTCAGATGCAAAGATGGCTCCTTCATCATAATGCCAACGATAATGCATTGCTGTTCTCCACCACCACTCGTCTGCCCAGTCTTCTATTAAATAACAAATAAAAGCCTGAACAGGGTCTTTTGGCACAGTCTTATTTTCCTTTACTTGGTCTTCAAACCATTGAATCATCTTTGTAGTATCAGTCATCCAACGGCCATCTTCTAAAATAACTGCCGGCATTTGCATGACACCTACTTGTTTTTCCATTTCTTTTTTAAAAGACGGAAATTGCATACTTTTAAAGACATACGAAATTTCACGAATTCGGAAATAATTCTCCATCTTGCCTGTAAAATAAGAAATACTAGATCCGTATAGTATTATCGACATTTGCTACACATACTGAATAAGTAAGGTTGGAACATTGTGCGTGTGAGACTTGATAGTAGCAACAAGCGTATTTTCTTTTACGCCTTTTTTTATTTCTGAAACATCTGTACCATCAGCAATCAATTCATCAATTTTTTTACTTATATCTTCTACCTCCCAAGCTAAGCCCCATAAGATGTCTTGCGAGATTTTACTTTCATCTTTTTCTTCAATGACTTCAATTGTAGTTTTGTTTAATCTAAAAAAAAGCATTCGTCTTTTCCATGTTTCAATAAATTTATCCAGTGCGAGTCTGATATCAAAAATCTTATTATAAACATCAATAAAGCTATCGGCGTTATTTGTTTTTATAACAATGTGATCTAATTTTTTAACAAAATTATTATCTAACTTTTTTGCTTCGGGTAGATATCCTTCTTTGTGTTGAATTATAAATGAAAACAAGCCTCGTGTTAATTCAATTGGTAAAAACTGATTAACCCATGATCTCTTAGAGTTATTATTAGTATTTATTCCTTCTCCATTTGATTGACTTGGAAGTGAGTAACCAAGGGCGATTAATTTATTTCTTAAAGCTTCCAAATCATCAGTTCCTAACACTATTCCCATCAAGCCCTCACCATCATTTTTAATTTTATTTTTTACGAGTTGTGCTCCAATCCCTTCTTCTGTAGCGGCTAAAAGTTCTAGATATGTATTTTGAAAACTAAATAATGAATTGGAGGTTCCCCACTCTTTATGATGACCTCTCCATGATGGTTTTATACCTAATATTTTTTGGTAGTTTTGTTCTGCTTCTTCCAGATTATTAACTGCTACGATTAGATGATCTAAAGTTTTAATCATTTATTGCGAATAATATTCTGTTGAGAATTTTTTAATCACTCTTAAACCATTAAAGATTTTACTCTCTTTATTTAAAGTGATTTTCATAATACTTTTCTCTTTCTTCTATCATCATACCTACGGTATCATTCATAAATTTATTTCTATCTTCTCTATTTTTAAAAACCCAAATGCAAACTGTATCCCTACTGTGATAAATTGCTTTTAATTCATCATCGATATCACAAATTTCTTTAGGAATTTCTGTTTTAATACAAATCATTCCCACTCAATAGTTCCGGGTGGTTTTGAAGTAGTATCGTATACCACTCTATTTATGCCCTTAACCTCATTAATTATTCTTGTTGAAACTTTGCTCAAAAATTCACCCTTAAAAGGATAAAAATCTGCAGTCATTCCATCAACAGACGTAACGGCTCTTAATCCGCAGACTTGTTCATATGATCTATGATCACCCATAACACCAACAGTTTTAATTGGCATCAAGACTGCAAATGCTTGCCAAATTTTATCGTATAAACCTGCTTCTTTAATTTCTTCGATATATATATTATCGGCTTCTTGTAAAATCTTTACTCTATCTGCTGTTACCTCACCTAATATTCTTATTCCCAATCCGGGACCTGGAAATGGATGTCTGTTAATAAATTTTTTTGGGAGTCTCATCTCCAGTCCTAATTTTCTAACTTCGTCCTTAAAAAGTTCTCTTAAAGGCTCAACAAGTTTAAGTCTCATTCTTTTTGGTAAACCGCCGACATTATGATGAGATTTAATAACTGATGTAGGACCACCATGGAAGCTCTGACTTTCGATTACATCAGGATAAATAGTTCCTTGAGCTAAATATTTAGCACGTTTTATTTTGTTTGCCTCTTGGTTAAATATTTTAATAAAAAGATTACCTATTATTTTTCTCTTTTTTTCTGGATCTGTGGCGCCCTTTAGGGCTTTTATAAATATCTTTCTTGAGTCTTTGACTATTAATCGAGATTTAAAATGTTTTTTAAACAATTTTACTACCTCTTTTGTTTCATTTAGTCTCATTAAACCTGTATCAACATAAATGCATATTAATTGCTTATTTATGGCTTTTGAGATTATAGCTGCAGTTACAGTACTATCCACTCCACCCGACAATCCGCAAATTACCTGATCCTTATGAACTGAATGTTTAATCTCAGTAATCTGATTTCTTAAATGATTTTTCATACTCCAGTTTCTTTTTACCTTACAAATTTTGAATATAAAATTTTCGATTATCTTATGACCATTGGGTGTATGGACTACTTCAGGATGAAATTGTAGACCGTAATAAGATTGTTTTTTATTTTCAACTGCTGCAAACTTTGTATTTGAACTTGATGCAATGCTTTTAAAATCTCTTGGTAGACTAATAACCTTATCGCCATGGCTCATCCAGACATAATTTGAACTGACTCCTTTTCTAAATCCAGAGAATAAAACACTTTTTTTTGATGGCTTTATAAGCGTTTTACCAAATTCTCTTTTTTTTGAAATTTTTACTTTCCCACCAAGTTGGTAACATAATAACTGCATACCATAGCAAATTCCCAATATTGGAATATTTAAATTGAATATTCTTTTATCAATTTTTGGAGTATTTGACTTATGAACACTTGCTGGACCCCCTGAGAAAATTATCCCCGAACAACCTCTATTTATTATTTGATTATAAAGTGATTTGCTTGACACAATTTCACAATAAACTTCAGCTTCTCTTACTCTTCTTGCTATTAACTGTGTTACTTGAGATCCAAAATCAACAATAAATATCATTATTTATTCCGCCAAATCTTTTAATTTGACAATTTCTTTGCATGAAGTTTCACATAATATTTCAAGATTAGATATTTGCTCAGCGTATTGCTCAATTAGTCCCAACTCATAAGATACTTTCCCTATTAAATAATTTAGCTCAAGATTATGTGGGATAAGCGTAAAGGCAATATCATAATATTTAAGAGCATTATCATGATCTTCTAAGCCTTCATATGATTTGCCTAGTAAAATATAAGACTCAGATGATTTGGGGTTAAAAACAATATCTTTTTCTAAATACTTGATTGCTTTTTCAAAATTTTCTTCATTAAAACTATTTAACGCTGATGCATAAAAACTATTTGAGGCAGATATAATTGTTGGAAAAAGAAAAATGACTGTAACCAATAGTATTTTCATTAAACGTCTATATGTTTGTCGGATAGTTTGGTGACTCTCGTGTGATATCGACATCATGTACATGGCTTTCCTTAAGGCCTGCTCCTGTAATTTCTACAAACTTAACATTCTTTTTAAATTCTACTATATCTTTTGAACCAGTGTATCCCATAGAAGCCTTTAAGCCTCCAACAAGCTGGTATATGATTGGCGATATAGGTCCTTTGTAGGGAACTCTTCCTTCGATTCCCTCAGGAACATGCTTATTGCTCTCAGTTATTTCTTCTTGAAAATACCTATCCGCAGAACCCCTAGCCATAGCCCCAAGGGATCCCATTCCTCTATATGATTTATAGCTTCTTCCCTTAAATAAATATACCTCACCAGGTGACTCATCGGTTCCAGCAAAGAGTGAACCGATCATAACTCCGCTTGCTCCTGCGCCTAAGGCTTTGGCTATATCGCCAGAATATTTAATTCCACCATCCGCAATTATCGGCACTCCTTTTTTTGCTGCAGTTTCAGCACAATCTAAAATTGCTGAAAATTGGGGTACACCAATTCCTGCTACCACTCTTGTGGTACATATTGATCCTGGGCCTATTCCAACTTTCACACAATCAGCTCCTTGATCAATAAGTTCTTCAGTGGCTTCGTTTGTAGCTACATTTCCAACAATCACATCTGTCGAGAATTTTGATTTTATTTCTTTTAAAGTGCTAATAACTTTTTCTGAATGACCGTGTGCAGTGTCTATTACAAGAACATCTACACCAGCTTCAATTAGTTGTTCCGCTCTATGAATTGCTTCTTCACCAACTCCAATTGCAGCTCCAACTATTAACCTACCTTTTTGATCTTTCGAAGATTTTGGATGAAGCTGGCTTTTTTCTATATCTTTAACAGTAATTAAACCAATACATTTCCCCTTATCATCAACAACTAATAGTTTTTCAATTCTATGCTTATGCAGCAATTTTTGCGCATCATCTGTTGAAATTCCATCTTTGACAGTTACTAAATTTTTGCTAGTCATTAATTCACTTATTTTTTGAGACATATTGGTTGCAAAACGTACGTCCCTATTTGTTAGAATACCTAATAATTTGTCATCTACGTCAACGACAGGTATGCCTGAAATTTCATTGACTTTCATTAATTCTAGAGCATCAGCTAACGTTGCCGATGGTAGTATCGTTAGTGGATCAATTACCATTCCGGTTTCAAATTTTTTTACTTTTGAAACATTCTGTGACTGTTCGTCTATGGACATATTTTTATGTAATATCCCCATTCCACCAGACTGCGCGATTGCAATAGCTAACTTGTATTCAGTTACTGTATCCATTGCGGAAGATATAAGAGGAACGCCCAATGAAATATTAGAAGTAATTTTTGTAAAAGTGCTTACTTCTGAAGGAAGCACAGAAGATCGTGCAGGTTTAATAAGAACGTCATCAAATGAAAGAGATTTTTTAATACTGGAGTGCTCCATCTCTGAGAAATAAATTATTTATTAATTTATGTCAATCAATAGGTGACTTTTTTTCAAGACAAACCAAGTATATCTCACTCGATTCTTTGCGGCTTGACTTAGGCTTGAAGGAAGTGACTTTTTTAAAATGTTTTTTACAAGTTAATATAACTTCTGAAATATCACCTGATCTAAAATATTTTGAAACCATGTTTCCGCCTGGTTTCAATTCTTTTAGGGCAAAATCAACTACATTCTCTAATAATTCAAGCGAAAGCAAAAAATCTGATGATCTATTACCAGATAAATTTGGAGATATATCGGACACTATAAGATCAAATTTGTCATATTTGGCTAATATTTTTGAGCATTTATCAGACAAGAAATCGACTTTATATACATCCACATTCCTTATGGGGTTCATATCCAATAGATCTAAAGCCACTATCTTTTTAAGATTTTTGCCACGAGATTTTAGAACCTCGCTCCAACTGCCAGGGGCAGATCCAATGTCTAAAGCTTTTTCTAAACCATCAAGAAGTCTATATTTTTCAATAATTTCAATTAATTTATAGGCCGCTCGAGATCTAAAATTATCTTTAGAGGACTTGATTACATACTCATCTTCTAAATGCCTTTTGAGCCATTTTTTGCTCTTATCTGAAAAGGACTTATTCTTGATTTTCATAAAATTGTTATTTTTCAATCATTTATAGCTGAAAAAAATCTATTTGATAACTCAAAGATTTAAACTATATCAAATTGATATAGGTATTGATTATATATATCATTCTGATATATATACGCTCTTTTTTAAAGGACATAGATGAAATACATAATACACATTGTACTGGTTTTCTTATTGTTAAATGTTTCCGTTAAGGCCTTGAGTCTTAAGGAAGCGGTCAATGACTCACTATCCAATAATTTATCACTCAAAATTGAAGCTATAAATGTTGATATGGCTGAAGAAGATTATCTTCAATCAACAACAGACTACTTTCCAACGATAACTCTAAGTGGCAGTATGTCTGAAAATGATTACTCAGACATTAAGAGTCAGTCTGGAAGTGCTACAAATGGTTACGAGTTATCCCCTAGCAGTAAATCTATTGTTCTTTCACAAAATGTATTTAGTGGTTTTAGTCGATTTTATAGTTCACTCTCCACAAAAGAACAATTGCATATTCAAAATCTTACACAATCTAAAGTCACACAAGACATAATTTTAGAATCAATAGACGCCTACTACAATGTATTGCTTGCGCAAAAGATAGTTCAATCAAATAAGGATAACTTTAATTCGGTGAGCGAGAGGTTTAATGCAACAAGCAAGGAGTTTGAGGTTGGATTAGCTTCTAAGACTGATGTTGCACAATCAGATGCTTTTCTTAATAATTCAAAAATTAATCTTCTCGATGCAAAAATAAATTTAAAAAATACAATGAATTCTTTTTATAATTTAATTGGAACTAAACCAAACAATTTAACGTTTTCTGAAATTCGTTCGGAAATCCCTGATACATATGAAAAGTATAGAGAATTAGTTATTTCAAATAATTTTACAATAAGAATAGTGAACTCCACGCTTGATGTTTACAACGCAAATATTGGGGTAGCTAGATCAGCCCTGTACCCACAAATTAATGTTACGGCATCAAAAACAGAACTTGAAGAGTATTCTACAACTATAGATGAACTTACAAATGAAGAATTGCAAGCAACAGTCACATGGCCAATTTTTAAATCAGGAAAATCTCTGTCTAGTATAAGAAAAGCAAAAAAACAAAAAAACAGTCAGATAATTCTTATACAAAAAACCACAAACGAAACGCTTTCACTGGCAGAGAACATTTGGGAAAACTATCTTATTACTGACGAAACAGTTGAAGCGGCTAAATTGAATTTTTTAGCAAATAAAACTGCATATGAAGGTACTGTTATAGAAGAAGAAGTAGGAGAAAGAAGCGTCCTTGATGTACTAACAGCGAGACAAAGTCTGCTTAATTCAGAAATCAAGTACTTCCAAGAGCAAAAAGACCGTGAAATCACAAAAGCTCAAGTTATGTATATGTCAGGTATTCTAAATTTGTCATCACTGGGAATAAATTAATATGCAAAAAGAAACACTTTGCTTAGGACTTCTATCGCTTGGGCCAAGATCTGGTTATGAAATTAAACAAATGTTTGAAGGTCCATTATCAGATTTTTACAGTTTAAGCTTTGGAACTATCTACCCGACTTTAAATAACTTACAAGCCGATAAATATGTATCGTGTAAACAACATTCTCAAAGTAAAAAACCTGATAAAAAAGTTTACACAATAACTAAAAAAGGAATGGAATTAATGAAAGATAATTTACTAAGTGATGCATCTTCTTATATTCGTTCAGGAAATTTTGGAGACCAAATTAAGTCTGAATTTTTTTTACTCTTATTATTTTCAAAATATTTACCAAAAGAAACAATGAATACTGTATTAAATGAGCGAGTTTTGTATTTGAGACAAAAACTTGAACAATTTAAATACGATGGGCCTGTTCCAGGAAATTTAGATGCAATAAGGAATGAGAAATCAGTATCGTTTATTAGAGGTTTGGCATCTGCATTAATTGAAACAGGATTAAACTATATGGAAAAAAATAGAGGAAAGTTAAATTAAAATGTTCAAAAAAATACCAATAAATTATATTTCTGCTTTTGTTATTTTTATCGTCGTCATTCTTTGGATCTTCTCCGGTCTAATTGGAGGTGATGAGGCCGAAAGTAATGTTTCTGAAGTAGTTACAAGCGAGGAAATAATATCTGTAAGGGCACAAGAATTTTCTTCACAGAAAAAAACATATTTTTTAACTATTCGAGGAAGAACTGAAGCAGATAAAATTGTAATGTTAAAGCCTAAGACTACTTCAACGATTATAGAGACAATTAATAAGGGATCATTCGTTAAAAAAGATGAAATCATTTGTAAACTTGATGATGAAAATAGAACAGCTGCATTGAATGAGGCTGAAGCTTCTAAAAACAAAGCTCAGCTTCAGTATGATGCAATTAAAACACTCGCTGATGAAGGTTACAGATCAGAAAATGCTGTAGCCACAGCAGATGCCGCTCTAAAGGCTTCTATTGCTAGAGTAGAAATGGCAATGAATGAACTTGATAATATTTTAATTAGAGCTCCATTTGATGGTTTTATTGAAGATGTCTATTTAGAAATTGGAGACTTAATTACTCCAGCTTCCCCGTGTGCAAAAATAATGAGACTGAACCCAATGGTAATTACTGGTGAGGTGACAGAAAAAAATGTTGATCAAATAAAACTTGGTCAGAAAGTCGATATCAATCTTATTGACGCAACATCTCTTCAAGGATCAATAAGCTATATAAGTAAAAGTGCCAATCCAAGTACACGAACTTATAAAATTGAAGCAACAGTTAGTAATAAAGACGGAAGTATTCGAGAAGGACTTTCAGCTGATATGTTGGTTCCATTAAGAGAGGTTTTAGCTCACCTTATTCCATCTTATCTTATATCACTTAATGATGAAGGCGAATTAGGAGTGAAAGTATTAATTGATACAAAGGTAAAGTTCTCAAACATTCAAATTGTAGAGGATACAGTGGATGGTCTTTGGGTAACAGGATTGCCTGAAAAAGCTACTGTGATAACCGTTGGTCAAGAATATGTGATTAATGGTCAGATAGTAAATGCAGAAATTGTTAATTAAATTTAATGATAGAATTCTTAGTAGATAGGAAACGGACAGCTATAGCCCTACTTATAGTGCTTATATTCGCAGGAATATTTGGCAGAGTTAACATTCCAATTGAAAACGAACCTGAGATAGTTGTGCCGGTGGTTTATGTAGGAGTTGGGCTAACTGGAATATCACCTCAAGACTCAGAGAGGCTTCTTTTGAAACCAATTGAGGAAGAAATAAGAGCTATTGAAGGAATTGATAAGCTTCAAGGTTTTGCATTTGAAAACTACGCTGCAGCTGTAATTCAATTTGAGGCAGCTGAAACAATGAAAAAATCACTGGATATAGTAAGAGATGCTATTAATGATGCTAAGGTAAAATTTCCTGATGATGCCAAAGAACCTGTTGTAAGTGAAGTATCATTTGAAGATCAACCTACTGTAATAGTGTCAATTGACTCGCCAACTGCATCTGAAAGATATTTACTTAACCTTGCTCAAGAAATAAAAAAAGAAATTGAACTTATTCCTTCTATTTTTGAGGCTGAGCTATTAGGTGCAAGGGAAGAGCAATTAGAGGCTATACTTAATAGATCACAGATGGAGAACTATAATATTTCTTTTGCTGAAATTATTACCTCAGTATCTAATAACAACCAAGTTGTAACTGCTGGTGAAATACAAACTGGACAAGGTCAATTTGCTGTAAATGTACCTGGATTATTTGAAACAGCAAGAGATGTATATGAGTTACCCATTAGATCAACTAATAACAGTACAGTAAATTTGGCTGACATCTCAACTATCAAAAGAAATTTTAAAGACCGAGAAAGTTACACTAAAGTGAATGGAGAACCAGGAATTTCCCTTTTAATAAAAAAAGGTAGAGGGCGAAATATCATTGATACTATTAACGAAGTTGATGAAGTTGTTCAAAGCTTTAAATCTAAAGTACCTAGCGATGTAAACTTTACTTACGTTATGGACTCCAGAGAAATTATGGAAGATAACGTAAATTCATTACAAGGTAATATTCTACTTGCTACAATATTTGTAATAATTGTAACTATGCTTGCCTTAGGTATTAGATCTTCTTTAATTGTTGGTTCTGGAATTCCGGTATCAATACTAATTGCTTTATTTGTTTTGTATGTTCTTGGTTATGATTATAATTTCATGGTTATTTTCGGAATCTTAGTTGCTCTTGGGATGTTAATTGACGGCTCGCTTGTAGTTGTTGAACTCGCAGATAGAAAAATGCTTGAGGGCTTTGATCGACAAAAAGCCTATATTTACTCTGCAAAAAGAATGTTCTGGCCGATTGTAGCGTCAGCGGCAACAACCCTTGCTGTTTTCATACCACTTTTTTTCTGGCCAGGCATTAGTGGGCAGTTTATGCGAATGCTGCCAGTAACGATTTTTGTCGTTTTATTTATTGCGCTTATTTTCAGTCTAATGTTCGTACCCGTGATTGGAAGTGTATTAGGGAAGCCCTCTAATGCATCTGCAAATTCCTTTAAAAAACTTGGGTCAGATCAAAATTTTAATCTTAAAGATATCAGTGGCTATATAGGAATCTATGTATCTATACTTGATAAACTATTAAAAAGACCAATCCTAACGCTTTTGTCGGTTTTTATTATTTTATTTACAATTATTTCAAGTTTCTTTTCCTTTGGAAAAGGAATGATATATTTCTCTACCGGTGATCCATATTTTGGTCAAATAAAAATCTACGCTCGAGGAAATCTTTCAATCGATGAAATAAATAAACTCACAAGCGATGTTGAAATTATTGTAAATGAACATACTGGCATTAAAAATTATTTTCTTCAAACCGGTCAATTCAGCAATGTGGTTGCTGGTGGAGGCGGAAGCTCTGAAGATTTAATTGCAACTGCGTATTTTGAATTTGTTGATCGTAATCAAAGAAAAAATGGTCATGAAATTATTTCGGAATTAAGAGATCAATTTGATAATATTAAGGGAATTAAAATAGAAGTTTCTGAACAATCGGGAGGCCCGCCTATTGGAAAAGACGTTGAAATAAGAATAACAGGCCCATCCAGTTCAAGCATACTTAAAGTGACTAAGGATGTAAGAAATTATATAGATGAAAATGTAATTGGACTCGTAAGTGTAGAGGATACATTACCGGTGCCTTTAGTTGATTGGGAACTTATAATTGATAAACCAAAAGCTGCCCAATTTGGCGCTGATATATTTACAATTGGAAAAGCTGTCAGCTTAGTAACTAATGGTATAATGATCGGAAAATACAGACCTGATGACGTTGATGACGAACTTGAAATTTTTGTCAGGTATGCTGACAAAGAACGATCTATTGATCAACTTGACAACATAATGATTGAAACGAGATCAGGACAAATTCCAATTAGTAATTTTGTTGAAAAGAAACCGAAAAAAAATGTCAGCTACATTAGAAGATATGACGCACGTAATGCAATGTACGTTAAAGCAAACGTAGCGGAGGGTGTAATTGCGGCTGATAAGGTTAGTGAGATTCAAAGGTGGGCAGATGAGCAAGATTACCCTTCATATATTGATATTGCATTTGGAGGTGAAAATGAAGAGCAAACAGAGTCAATGAAGTTTGTGACGCAGGCATTCATTATTTCAATTCTTATAATGGCTGCATTATTGGTCACTCAGTTCAATAGCTTTTACCAAAGCTTCATAATCTTAACTGCTGTTATAATGAGCACGGCAGGTGTTTTTTTCGGGCTGTTGGTATTTAATCAGCCTTTCTCAGCAATTATGCATGGTGTAGGAGTAGTATCCTTGGCGGGCATAGTAGTGAACAACAACATTATTTTGATTGATGCATTTAATTTCGTAAGAGAAAAAGATAATGACAATTTATTTAATAGTATATTAAAAGCTTGTGCTCAAAGATTAAGGCCTATCTTCCTCACAACGATTACAACCATGCTTGGCCTAATTCCTCTTGCAATGAACTATAGTATTGACCCTATATTAAGAACAATTGAATACGATTCAAATGTGAGTGGTTTTTGGACACCACTTGCCCAATGCATTGTTTATGGATTATCTTTCTCGGCGTTCCTAACATTAATAGTAACACCCTGTCTACTCATTCTTCCCTCACACATAAGATCTTATTTTAAGAAAGCACAGCCTAAAACTGTTAATGCATAACTTATGTTAAGAAATATATTATCAACCATACTACTCCGAAAAAAGACGATCTCTACCCTTCTTTTAATGATTATTCTTTTAGGAACAATCTCATACGCAACCTTTCCTAAAGAAGAAATGCCTGAAATAGATTTAAAAACTGTTGCAGTGATAATTAAATATGACGGCATGTCTTCTAATGAAATTGAAAAATTAATAACAGAGCCTTTAGAACGTAAGTTAATGACTTTAAAAGATATCAAAGAAATAATTTCTATTTCTAAAGATAACATAGCTTCATTCATGGTTGCTTTTAATTTAGATACTGAAAACGAAAACCTTGCAAAGCTTGTGAGAAATACTATTACAGATGCTAGTGATATACTTCCACGTGAAATGGAGATTATAGAAGTAAAAGAATATGACTCATCTATGTTCTCGAGAATCTATATTGGGTTATCTGGTAATGTGCCTTATGAGGTCTTACAAAATGCAGCAAACTCATATAAAGATGCGTTGGAATTGATTGACAATGTAACAGAGGTTGAAATTAAAGGCGAGCGCGAGGAAATAATAAAAATAACTCTCAATCCTTCATTATTGCAAAAGTATGGCTTAAATATATCTGATGTTTATTATGCTCTTAAAGCATATAATAATATAATTCCAGCAGGTGTATTATCTGATCAAAACGCAGATTTTTCAGTTAAAATTCCTGGTCTTTATGAAAATTACAGGGAAATTAGCAATCTTCCACTAAATGCTAAAAATAATTTTGCATTAACTTTATCCGATGTTGCAGACATCAAGAGAGCTTACGATAAGAAAAAGAATTCAGTCATAGTAAATGGAAATGCCGCTTTAAGTTTAGAGGTATCTAGGAAGTCAGGTACTAATATTTTAGACACATACATTGATGTAAAAAAAGTATTAGCTGAAAACGAAGGAAAGTTTCATCCTCTTATTAAGGCTGTTATTGTAGATGATGAATCTACTGAAATAGAGAAAAGAATTGAGTCATCTGAAAATACTGTGATCACAGCAGTAATACTTGTAATGATCATTGTAATTGCTGCCTTAGGAATAAGAAGTGGCTTAATTGTAGGTTTGTCAATTCCGACCACTTATCTTTTTTCAATATTGATACTGGACTCGATGGGAATGACATATAACTTAATGACTGTTTTTGGACTGATATTGGCAGTAGGATTACTTGTTGATGGCCCAATCGTTATAACTGAATACGCTAGAGCAGAACAAGAACGGGGCATTCGAAGAAGGGACTCATACATAAACTCTTCATATAATATGTTCTGGCCAATTATTGCTTCGGCGTTAACTACGATTGCGGCATTTTTTCCTCTCCTATTTTGGCCAGATACACTTGGACAATGGTTAAGAGTAATCCCTCTTACAGTAATTGTTGTTTTATCCACCTCGCTAGTTGTCACATTGATATTCCTACCCGCGGTAGGGTCGATGATTGAGCGTAAAACAGCTCAAATGAAAGAGGAAAATAAAAGAAGAGATAATAAACTTATTGAAATATATGAGAATACTCTAGCTCAAGCAATTCAAAGACCTGTATTGGTTTTATTTTTAACTTTACTTACTTTTACAAGTGTAATTTTGCTTTACAGCAAATTTAATAGTGGTGTCATTTTTTTTCCTAACGATAAAGCTACAACAGCCAGAGTAGAAGTAATGGCCAGGGGCAATCTTTCTCCTAATGAAACCGGAGATTATATTAAAGAAGTGAGTGAAGTGATAGATGCAAATCCGTACGTTAAAAACTATGTAGCAAATACAATGAATAGAAATAGGATTTGGTTATTTGATGACGCACCCACAGATATTATTGGAAGAATTTGGTTAGAACTGCTTCCTCCTGACCAAAGACCGGATAGTGATATTGTTTTACCAAATATTCAAAAGGAATTGAATAAACTTAATGGCTATGAAGCGAGAATAAAAGGAAATACGTATAGTTCTTCCATCGTAGGACCAAAAGACATAGAAATCGAGGTAACTGCGGAAGATAAAAGACTAATTAATCAAACTGCAATTATTGTAAGAGACAAACTTCAGAATATTCCTGGAATTGAAGATGCCGAAATAAAATACCCAGTTACAGGTATTGAGTGGTTATATGAAATAGATAGAAGCAAAACAGGAAAATATGATGTATCTATCCAATCCATAGGCTCAATAATAAATTTAGCAACAACAGGAACTAAGATAGGAACAATAAGACCAACAGACAGCGATAAAGAATTAGATATTAAGCTTTTTTTACCGGATGACTTGAGAACTCTTGATCAAGTTGAAAATATTTATATCAATACCAGTAGAGGTCAGTTGCCAGTATCTGAATTTGTAAGTCAAAAGCCTAAAAATAAAATCTTTTCAATTGGTAAGAAAAATGCTGAAAGAGTTTTAATGGTTGATGCGAATACTAGCTCAGGTTTTAATACTGCCGAACACATTGAAACTATAAAAAACTGGCTCAAAATAGCTAACCTTCCAATTGAAGTAAATGTTAAACTTGTGGGAGAAGCAGAAGACTCTAGAGGGTCACTTATCTTTGTGATTTCAGCTTTTAGCATTGCATTATTACTAATGTTTATAATACTTATTTCGTTATTTAATAATTTTTATCACACGTCTTTAATTTTATTTTCAATTGCTTTATCAACAACTGGCATATTTGTAGGACTTATCGTCTTACAAATGCCATTTAGTGGAGTTATGACGGGCCTTGGTATAGTTGCTTGCACAGGTATTGTTGTAAATAACAATATTATTCTAATCGATAGTTATAGAAAAATAAGAAAGAATGAAGATAACAAAATGAAGGCAATCATTCAGTCAGCTAAGAGTAGAATAAGGCCAATATTTCTTACAACAATTACCACAGTATTTGGATTGCTCCCATCAGCATTGCAAATAAGTGTAGATGTTTTTGAACGAGAAATATCATATAAAAGTCCTGAAACTTATTTTGTGCAACCTTTAGCATGGGCTATTGTTTTTGGCCTTTCTTTTGCAACTATAGCTACATTATTTGTAACCCCTTCTCTACTTGCATTGCCTGAAAAATTAAAGTCAATGATTTCAAGAAAAAATAGAATGAATTCTTCGTCAGTTCTAAGAGAAGAAGCTATTTAATATGAAGTCAATTGCAGTGTATTGCAGTTCATCTAATAAAGTCGATGACATTTATAAAGAAGAGGCCAAAAAAGTTGGAAATCTATTAGCTAAAAAAGGAATAAGGTTGGTTTATGGTGGAGGTAATATGGGGCTAATGGGAGTACTATCGAATAGTGCCATTAATTCAGGTGGTGAAGTATATGGAGTAATTACAAATCATTTAATTGAAATTGAAAAAAGAAATGACAGCCTTAATAATATAAAAATTGTTGAAACTATGCATGAAAGAAAAATAGAAATGTATAACAACGCAGATGCATTTCTAATATTTCCTGGTGGCATTGGGACTTTGGAAGAGTTTTTTGAAATCTATTCATGGAAACAGCTCAGACTTCATAAAAAACCCATCTTTATTTATAACTTTAATGATTTTTGGAGAGATCTTTTTACTCTTTTAGAAAATATAATAAAGAAGGATTTTGCTGGAGAAAATATGAAAGAAGCTTATAAGGTAATCAATAATTATAGTGACCTCACAAAAGAATTAGAAATTAATGTCAAAAATTAAAGTAAAAACCCCACTTGTCGAAATTGATGGCGATGAAATGACAAGAATTATATGGCAGTTTATAAAAGATAAACTAATCCTACCGTACCTTGATATTGATTTAGAATATTATGACCTGGGTGTTGAAAATAGAGATAAAACACACGACCAGGTTACAGTGGACTCCGCAAATGCTATAAAAAAATATGGTGTAGGAGTTAAATGTGCAACTATCACACCAGATGAAGATAGGGTAAAGGAATTTAAGTTAAAAGAAATGTGGCGTTCCCCAAACGGAACAATAAGAAATATCCTTGGCGGTACAGTTTTTAGAGAGCCAATAGTATGCGAGAATGTTCCAAGACTTGTACCCGGTTGGACTGATCCAATTGTAGTTGGGCGACACGCATTTGGCGATCAATATAGAGCGACGGATTTTAAGGTTCCTGGTAAAGGAAAATTAAGTATTAAGTGGACACCTGATGACCCCAACCAAGAACCGATTGAAAAAGAGGTTTATGAATTTCAATCAAGTGGCGTTGCGATGGCAATGTATAATACCGATGAGTCAATACGTGATTTTGCTAGATCATGTATGAATTACGCTCTCATGAGAGAGTGGCCAGTCTATTTATCGACAAAAAATACTATTCTAAAGAAATATGATGGCAGATTTAAAGATTTATTTCAGGAAATTTATGATAAAGAATTTGCTGATCAATTCAAATCTCTGGAACTTGATTATGAACATAGATTAATTGATGACATGGTCGCATCTGCGTTAAAATGGAATGGTAAATTTGTTTGGGCATGTAAAAATTATGACGGCGATGTTCAATCGGATACTGTCGCTCAAGGTTTTGGCTCTCTTGGATTAATGACGAGTGTGTTGATGACACCTGATGGAAAAACCATTGAGGCTGAAGCTGCTCACGGAACTGTAACGAGGCACTATAGGCTTCATCAAGAAGGAAAACAAACGTCGACAAATCCTATAGCGTCAATTTTTGCATGGTCAAGAGGTCTTAAGTATAGAGGGAAACTTGATGATAATGATGAACTAATTCAGTTTGCTGATACTCTTGAGAAAGTCTGTGTAAAAACTGTTGAACGTGGCTCGATGACAAAGGATTTGGCACTCCTTATGCCTCATGAGCAAGATTGGCACAGTACTGAAGACTTTCTTGAAATCATTGAACGAAATTTAAATAAAGCCCTTAATCCAACTTATCAGTAATAAATTTCAGTATTTTATTTTTTTGGTCAGTTTCATCAATTAAATCGCCACCAGACTGAGCAAAATCTTTTCTGCCACCTCCTCCTTTTCCGTTAGAAACAGAAGAAGCGTACAAAGCAATATCATCTGCACCAATGAACTTTGTGAGGTTGTCTGTTACACCAACTAGGTAGCTGATTTTATTGTCTTTTTTTGAACCTAGAACAATAATACCACCATTTTTGAATTTTCTTTTGGCATTATCAATTACAGGTCTTAACGCAGAGCTTTTAGAATTTTCACAAAAGATAATGATGGTGTTTTTATTATTTGAAATTTCATCATTAACTTCTTTCATTAAATTATTAACTTCCTCTTTTGATTTTGATTTATCTTTTTCGGAAATTAATTTCTTTTCTTCTATTTTCTTATTCTCTGCAGTTTTATTCATTTGATAAACTTTCAGGTCTTCACCGCGCAGAGCTTCTATCCTTCTAACTCCTGAAGCAACCGAAGATTCATTAACTATTTTTAATTTCCCAATTTGACTTGTATTCTCAACATGTGTGCCGCCACATAATTCAATGCTGAAAATTTTATTTCTCATCTTTCCTATTTTTAACACTCTTACCTCATCAGAATATTTCTCTCCGAATAGAGCAAGTGCTCCAACATTTACAGCGTCATCTGGTGTCATAATTTGAGTTTCAACATCTGATCCTTCCTCAATAACTGTATTCGAAATCTGCTCTATTTTAGATATCTCACTTTCTGAAAGAGATTTATGGTGACTAAAATCAAATCTTAATTTATCAAACGAAACTAAAGAGCCTTTCTGGGTCACATGATCTCCCAAAACTTCTCTTAATGCTTGATGTAAAATATGTGTCGCAGAATGATAAGTCTTACATGAGCTTCTTCTAGCAGAATTAATTGACAAATGTGCACCTGTACCTTTCTTGATATCTCCTCTAATTACTTTTCCGTGATGCACATGTAGGTTTCCTTTTTTTTGTGTGTCTGAAACTTCAAATTCAAAATTATCAGCTTCTATTGTTCCTGTATCACCAATTTGACCGCCAGACTCAGCATAAAATACCGTTTGATTGAGTATTAGGGATCCGTTATCACCGCTATGTAAACTATCAACTAATACACCTTCTTTTATTATAGAAATAATACTTCCTTCTGTTTTTTCAGATGTGTAGCCTAAAAACTCTGTAGGGGATAAACTTTTATTTAACTCAAACCAAATTTTATCTGTAGCTGTGCCACCAGATCCAGTCCAATTGCTTCTTGCTTTTTCTTTTTGATCCTCCAAACATTTCTTAAAATCATCAATATCCACCTCAATTTTCTTATTTCTCAAAATATCTTGCGTTAAATCAATTGGGAAGCCATATGTGTCATACAGCTTAAAAGCTGACTGCCCATTTAGAATATTTTTTCCATTCAAATTATCGATCATTGTATCAAGTTGCTTAATTCCTCTGGACAATAAATCTCTGAACCTTTGTTCTTCATATTTCAAGGTTTCATTTATTAGAGACTCTGCTCTTTCAAGCTCAGGATAGGACATTTTCATATTTGAAATCAGAGTTGGTGCCAGTTTGTGCATCAGTAAATCATTGTAATTTAGAATGTGTACGTGCCTCATTGCTCTTCTCATAATTCTCCTTAAGACATAACCTCTGCCTTCATTGGACGGAAGGACGCCGTCAGCAATTAAAAAACATGAAGATCTGAGATGATCAGCTATAACTCTATGGCTTGATATTAAATTTTCGTTATCATTTTTAGTTAATTCTTTAGAATGATTAATAATTTCTAATATACTATCAACTTGATAATTATCATTAGTGCCTTGCATAACTGCGGCTATTCTCTCAATGCCCATACCTGTATCTATTGAGGGTCGTGGTAAATCAATACGATGTTCTGAATCGACTTGCTCATACTGCATAAAAACGAGATTCCATATTTCTACAAATCGATCGCCCGTTTCATCAGCTTCACTAGGAGGTTTGCCAATATAATTTTCACCATGATCATAAAATATTTCCGAGCAAGGTCCGCATGGCCCTGTTTCTCCCATTGACCAGAAATTATCTTTTGTAGAAATTCTTATTATTTTATCATCACTGAAACCGGTAATTTTCTTCCAAGCATTGTAAGCCTGCTCATCATCGTGATAAATAGTTACACAAAGCTTATCTTTATTTATTCCTAGTTCAGAAGTTATAAATCTCCATGCGTAATCTATCGCATCATCTTTAAAATAATCTCCAAATGAGAAATTACCCAGCATTTCAAAAAAAGTGTGATGCCTTAAAGTATAGCCTACATTTTCTAAATCATTGTGTTTTCCCCCTGCCCTAATGCATTTCTGAGCCGTTACGGCACGGTTGAAATCTGTTTTCTCTAATCCTGTGAATACATTTTTAAATTGAACCATTCCTGAATTAGCGAACATTAGAGTAGGATCATTTTGAGGCACAAGGGGACTTGAATGAACATGTTTATGTCCATTTTTAACAAAGTAAGATATGAATGAGTCCCTTAAACTATTAATCTTCATAGTTAAGGTATAACATCGAGATGACTAAAACGCAAAAAGACGCTTCAAGCGCCTTTTTGCTATGATCAATTTATATGAATTTCTTATTCTTCTGGAGTATCTTCGACTTCTTCATTTTCTCCAATTTGCTCAGGTATTTCCTCAGATTGTCCTCTAATTATTGATTCAATTTCATTGGCTACTGCAGGATTATCCTTTAAAAAGATCTTGGAGTTTTCTCGTCCTTGGCCAATCTTATTTCCTTTATAAGAAAACCATGCACCTGACTTTTCAATGGTGCCGACTTTTACACCCAAATCAATGAGCTCACCCAATTTTGAGATTCCTTCACCGTACATAATGTCAAACTCCACTACGCGGAACGGCGGGGCAACTTTATTTTTTACAACCTTTACTCTTGTTTGGTTTCCAATAATTTCGTCTTTATCTTTTATTGCTCCTATCCTTCTTATATCTAATCTGCACGATGAGTAAAACTTCAAAGCATTACCACCAGCTGTTGTTTCAGGACTACCAAACATCACACCAATTTTCATTCGAATTTGGTTGATGAATATTACCATACAATTAGATTTAGAAACGGAGCCTGTAAGTTTTCTTAATGCTTGACTCATTAATCTTGCTTGAAGACCCATGTGCGCATCTCCCATTTCACCCTCAATTTCTGCTTTAGGGGTTAATGCTGCAACTGAGTCGACAACTAGAACTGATATTGCTTTCGATCTAACAAGTGAGTCAGTTATTTCAAGAGCTTGCTCACCTGTATCTGGCTGCGAAATGATAAGTTCATCAATGTTTACGCCGAGTTTTTTTGCATAAGCAGGATCCAATGCATGCTCAGCATCAATAAATGCACAATTCTCACCTTTTTTCTGCGCTTCGGCAATAACATGTAATGCAAGAGTTGTTTTACCCGATGACTCTGGTCCATAAATTTCTACTATTCTACCTTTTGGCAGTCCACCTATGCCTAAAGCTACATCTAAAGATAACGACCCAGTTGAAATAGCCTCAACATCCATAACGGTCCTTTGACCAAGTTTCATAATTGAGCCTTTTCCGTAAGTTTGCTCAATTTGTGACATTGCTACGTCTAAAGCTTTTGCTTTTTCTGAGTTATCCATCTTTTTATCGTCTACCACTTTTAAATTTGCTTTTGTCATGTGCTTTCTCCAAACTTAGTTTTAATATATGTTCCATTTGTACACATTTTGTTCTCATTTTACAATACCTTATAAACTATTGTTAAATAACGATAAAATATAATTTGTTCAATTAATGTTCTTAAATTTTATAGTTTTTATCAACAGGTGATTCTATATCTAATGATATAACTCAATTAGATTAACTTAAATATATATCTAAAATTGGCTGATTTTCGCTGTTAATAACTATTTAATCGTCAGAATGAAGCTTTTCGTCTCTCTCGTGCATTTCTTGAGCTTCAATACTAAGAGTAGTTACTGGCCTAGCGTCCAATCTTTCGATATTTATGGGTTCTCCAGTAACTTCGCAATAGCCATAGCTTCCATTTTCTATCCTAGCAAGCGCAGCATCTATCTTGGCGATTAATTTACGTTGCCTATCTCGAGACTTTAACTCAAGGGATTTCTCTGACTCTTGAGTAGCTCTATCAGACATGTCAGCTGGAGCAATTGAGTCTTGTAGATTTTCGACTGTTTCTCTACTTTCTCTGTAAATCTCATCCTTCCAATTTTTAAGCTTGGTTCTAAAATATTCTTTTTGCTTTGCATTCATGAATTTTTCAGATTTTGTTGGCTTGTAGGTTTTTGGAAGTTTGACCATATTTACTCCTTGAGAATTAAGATTAAAAACAGTTGGGTGCTTTTAGTGGTTTTTATTATTTAAGTCAACGGATCATTACAATTTTTATGATTGATAAATCACTGAAATATAATATGTTTCTCTAAAATTAATCTTAATTATATGAAGTTTGAAGGAACCAGCTCCTATATTGCAACAGAGGATCTTAAAGTAGCAGTTAATGCCGCTATTACTCTTGAAAGACCAATAATAGTTAAAGGTGAGCCAGGCACTGGTAAAACAATGCTAGCTCATGAGGTAGCAAAATCTCTAGATGCTGAAATAATCACTTGGCATATTAAGTCCACAACTAAAGCTCAACAGGGTCTCTACGAATATGATGCTGTTACAAGATTGCGAGATTCGCAGCTTGGAGATGAAAAAGTTAAGGATATCAAAAATTATATTAGCAAAGGTAAGTTATGGAATGCTTTTGAGAGCGATAAAAGGCCGGTTCTACTAATTGATGAAATTGACAAGGCTGATATTGAATTTCCCAACGATCTGCTACTAGAACTAGATAAAATGGAATTTTTTGTTTACGAGACTGGTGAGACAATTAAGGCGCAAAATAGGCCAATAGTAATTATAACATCAAACAATGAAAAGGAATTACCAGACGCGTTTCTTAGAAGGTGCTTTTTTCATTATATTAAGTTTCCTGATCCAAATACGATGGAAGAGATCGTTGAAGTACATTATCCAGATATAAAAAAAGATCTAATTCAAGAAGCATTTAAAATATTTTACGATATTAGAGAAGTTCCAGGAATTAAAAAGAAGCCATCTACATCTGAACTAATTGATTGGCTAAAGTTGCTCATGACGGATGATGTAGATGCTAAAATCCTCAGAGAAAAGGATCCGAAAAAGCTAATACCACCTCTTCATGGGGCTTTGCTAAAGAATGAACAAGATGTTCATTTATTTGAGCGTTTAGCTTTCATATCTCGTAGAGAAAATGAGAATGTTGAGTAGAGTAAGAATCTCTATAAAATAATATTATATGTTTATTAATTTCTTTTTTGACCTCAAACAAGCGAGCTTACCTGTATCATTAAAAGAATACTTGATGCTGATGGAAGCGATGAATAAGCGTGTTGTTGACTCATTCAATGTTAACGACTTTTATTATCTAAGCCGCTCAGCATTAGTCAAAGATGAGAGATATTTAGATAAATTTGATCGAGTTTTTGGCCATTCATTTAAGGGGTTAGAAAACCCTGAAGGTGAAACAACAAAAGAAATACCAGAAGAATGGTTAAAATTGATGGGGCAAAAGTATTTAACTGATGAGGAAAAAAAGATGATTGAGTCCTTGGGTGGCTGGGACAAGTTAATGGAAACGCTCAAACAGAGGTTGGAAGAGCAAAAAAAGAGGCACCAAGGTGGAAGCAAATGGATTGGAACAGGTGGAACATCTCCATTTGGAGCATACGGCTATAACCCTGAAGGAATAAGAATTGGTCAGAAAGAAGGAAAAAATAAAAAGGCAGTAAAAGTTTGGGATAAAAGAGAATTTAGCAACTTAGATGGCGACGTAGAACTTGGTACTAGAAATATAAAGATTGCTCTTAGAAGGTTGAGAAAGTTTGCGCGTGAAGGAGCTGAAACTGAGTTAGATTTAGATAATACAATTAAATCTACTGCTCATAAAGGTTACATTGACGTTAAAATGATGCCTGAACGAAGAAATAAAATCAAAGTATTACTTTTTTTTGATGTTGGTGGATCAATGGATGCGCATGTTAAAATCTGTGAGGAGCTATTTTCTGCAGCAAGAACAGAATTTAAACACATGGAATATTTCTACTACCACAATTGCTTGTATGATGCGGTTTGGAAAGATAATAATCGTAGATACAATGACAATATCAAAACATGGGACGTTCTGCACACATACCCGTCTGATTATAAAGTAATATTTGTTGGAGACGCTGAAATGAGCCCGTATGAAATAACCTACCCTGGCGGAAGTGTAGAGTTCTGGAATGAAGAGTCTGGTGAAACTTGGCTAACTAGAATGTTAAACGTATACGAAAATGCGATTTGGCTTAATCCGATACCTGAACGATATTGGAATAGAATTGCATCAACTTCCATTATAAAGCAGATCTTTTCTGATCGAATGTTTCCTCTCACAATTGAGGGAATTGATCAGGCCATGCGTGAACTAAATAAATAAACCATGCTTAAAGAGCAGAACGTTATTTTAGGCATATCTTTGTTATGCCTTGGATTATTAATAGCTCCTTTATATGATGCGCTTGCTAAGTACTTAAGCGAGGACATTGGTATACTTGAAATAATTTGGGGACGTTTTTTCAGCCATTTTATTTTCTTAGTGCCACTTGTTTATTTTTTAAAAGGAAAAAAAGAATTTGTTAATCAATCAACAAAGCATCAATTAATCAGAGGTACTTTTATATTTCTTGCGACGGCATTCTTTTATGCATCAATTTCACAAATCCCTCTTGCTAATGCATTAAGCATAATGCTCATTGCTCCCATTGTGGTGGTATTCATGTCTTCATTTATTTTGGGAGAAAAATTAAATTCACTAAAGATCTTTTGTACATTTTTTGGTTTTTTTGGAACTCTTTTAGTAATACAGCCAGGGTTTAGTGAGTTTAATTATTTTTCTTTATTTGCCTTATTTTCAGGATTCTTTTATGCAATGTATCTTGTTTACACGCGCCGCGTAAACTTTACTTCTGATCCATGGGTAAGCCTGTGTTATACCGCTATTCCTGGGGCACTAATAATGACTATCTTTCTTCCTTTTTATTGGGACAGTGATCCTAATTTTAGTCAGATTATTTTGATGAGCTCAATTGGTTTAGTTGTGATTCTGGTGCATTTTATATTTATAAAAGCTTATCAAAATGCTGAAGCAAGCATTTTGGCTCCATTTCACTATTTTGAAATCGTCAGTAATATGCTAATAAGCGTCTTATTTTTTAGAGATATTCCAAACATAATAGTGTGCTTTGGAATTCTTTGTATTGTGAGTAGCGGAGTACTTATAACTGTTAGGCAAAAACTAAATTATGAATAATTTGAACGTTGACTATCGCTTTTCTGTAGCACCAATGATGGGAGTAACAACTCCAAGCGCAAGGTACATGTACCGTCTTATTTCAAAAGAAGCTGTTTTATTTACTGAGATGATAGCAAGTCAAGCTTTACACAGAGGCGATTACAAAAAACTTCTTAGAAAAGAAAATATCGAAAAACCTGTCATCCTGCAAGTTGGCGGTTCTGATATAGGCTTATTAAAATATTCAACAAGTTTAGCAAATAAGTTTGACTATCAGGGTATCAATTTAAATGTTGGCTGCCCCTCTAAAAAAGTTTCTCAAGGGAAAATGGGGGCGTGTTTGATGAAAGAAGCTGAACTGGTTAGAGATTGCTTAAGTGGAATGAGAGAAGAGACTTCAATGGATGTTTCATTAAAATGTAGAATTGGTGTTGATGAATTTGACTCTTATGATTTTTTTAGAAATTTCATTTCTACAGTTCTTGAGAGTGATGTGAAAGTTATTTTTATTCATGCACGAAAAGCTTTTCTAAAAGGTCTTGATCCTAAAAAAAATCGCACATTGCCCGAACTTAAATATGAATTTGTTTACAATATCAAAAAGGAGTTTCCTGACATTAAATTTATAATGAATGGAGGTTTGACAAATATTGATGACTGTATTGAACAATTAAAATATTTAGATGGTGTGATGGTAGGTCGAGCAGTACAGGCAAACCCTTTCTTTATAAAAGATGTGGATCATATTTTTTATGGTCAAAGTAATATTCAAGTTAACAAGTCCGATGTTGTGAAAAAGTATTTTGATTATATTAAAATGAATATTGAAACTGTATCTACCTACGAATTGCTCAGTCCATTACTTACACTTTGTTTTGGAGTTCCAGGATCTAAAAAATTTAAACAAGAAGTGAATGAATTAATAAGAGCGAGAGATATCAATAAGTTAGAAGATACTTATCTAAATTTGATTGCCGCTTAAATTATTTCAGCAATATCAGAAAAGTCATATCTCGGCGCTCTCTCATAAAAACCGCCCTCAGCAGCGTATCCCAAATTACATAGAAAATTGCTTTTAATTGTAGTGCCATTAAAAAATTCTTTATCAACCAGATCATTTGAGAAGCCAGACATTGGTCCAACTGATAAACCAAGAGAATTTGCTGCCTTTATGAAGTAACCTCCTTGAATTGATGAGTTTCTAAAAGCTGTAACTTCAGACTTGGTTGTATCATTTTCAAAATATTGCTTAGCATCCTCACGTAAATAGTTTCTGGGAAGATCACGCCAAAATTCTATGTCCATCCCAATGATTGTACATACAGGTGCGTTAATAACTTTGCTAATATTATCATCACTCACTAATTTTGATAGCTTTTCCTTTGAGGTACTACTTTTAAGAAACTTTAATCTCATTGGACTAGAGTTAAACGAAGTTGGCCCCCATTTAACAAGATTATAAAGTTCATTCAGTGTATCGTTTGCAACTTCCTTTTCAGTAAATTTATAGCAAGTTTGTGGTTCAACAAAAATTTCTTTTAATCTGTCTGACATCTTAAATAATAGCCTTTATATGCTCTTCAATCTCTTCAGGTTTTTTTTGTGTACCAAAACCTCTAACAAATTCACCTTCTTTATTGATTAAAAACTTTGTAAAATTCCACTGTATCTCTCTGCCTGCTTCTTCAGTAAGCTTAACAAAAAGAGGTGATGCATTTTCTCCATTAACATCAATCTTATCAAACAGGCGAAAGGATACATTATACTTTGTGCCACAAAAATCTTTTATTTCTTCATTCGTCCCTTTTTCTTGGGCGCCAAATTGATTACAGGGAAATGCTAAAATTTCTAACCCTTTGTCTTTATATTTATCATAGAGGTTTTGTAAGCCAGTATATTGCGGTGTAAAACCACAAGCACTTGCTACGTTTACAATTAATAGAGTTTTTCCCTTGAATTCTTCCATTTTGATAGAGTTCATATCAATGTCTTTTACTTCAATGTCATAAATACTCATATTTTTCCTTATCTTACAAATGTTCCATTATTATAGTCATTAATCGCTTGAATGATCTCACTTTTGGTATTCATTACAAATGGTCCGCCACGAGCAATGCTTTCACCAATTGGTTCACCTGCGATTAATAAAAACTTAGCATTGGTTTCAGCGGATACTTTCAAACTATTGCCATTTGTCAACAATACTAGTTTAGATCCCTCAATATTATCATGAGGAAAGTTACCGATTTTTATTCTACCATCAACCAAGTAAACAAAACTGTTATGCGATTTGGGTATTGAAAAACTAAACTGCTTATTTTGCTTAAGTTCAACATCAAAGAATATTGGCTCAACATTATGCTTTTTAATCGGCCCTTCAGCGTTCTCAAATTTTCCCGCAATTACTTTAATTTTTTTATCTTCATCGTGATGCATGCTCATCTCGTTGGCATCAATATAATGATATTCAGGCTTACTCATTTTTAAGCTTGCAGGCATATTAATCCATAACTGAAAACCGTGAAGCTTGCCCTCCTTCATAGCAGGCATTTCGGAGTGAATAATTCCACTGCCAGTTTTCATCCACTGCACATCACCTGCTGTCATTCTTCCTTCTCCACCAGTACTATCTTTATGCTCAAATTCTCCAGCCAGCATATAAGTCACTGTCTCTATTCCTCTATGAGGATGTGATGGAAAACCAGCTATATAGTCCTTGCTGTCTTCAGAACCAAATTCATCCAACATTAAAAAAGGATCAAAATAGTTTGGCTCCACACCTATACTTCTTTTTAATTTTACTCCAGCACCGTCTGTTGCGGGAATAGGATTAATGATATTTTTTACCTCAATGTCAGACATATTTTAATTAAAGGTTAAAAGTATTTTGCCTTTTGCGCGACCACTTTTGAGATGATTGTAAGCATCAAGATATTGATCAAAAGAAAATATTTTTTCGATGATGGGCTTAATCTTTCCATCTTCAATCCACATTCTAAATAAATCTAAATTTGCAGTTGATGTTCTACCAGATAATACGACTCTTGATTTTTTTCTTTGAAACAACTGTTTTGCTACATCTATATTATTGTAGATATTATTTTTTGTAGTCACATATATTCCGTTAACCGTTAAGATTTTTGATGCCTTAGGAAAAGATAGATTTCCGTTTGCATCAAAAACGATATCATATTTTTTTGATGAAGATAAAATATCTTCTTTTGTATAATCAACAACGTCATCTATATTAAAATCATTTTTAATCCAATCGTAATTTCTATCACTTGTTACCGCAGTTATTTCTGTTTCATATATTTTTGCCATTTGAATTGCAAAAGAACCCACTCCTCCGGATGCACCATTAATTAAGATCTTGTGTCCCTTTCGAATTGAAGCAATATTTCTCAAGGCTAGCAACGATGTATTTGCTACTTGAGGAATAGCGGCCGCTTCGTGCAACTTGATATTTTTTGGTACAAGTGAAATTAACTTTTGAGAAATTTTAATTTTTTCTGCGGCACTTCCATTAAATAATATATCTGTCATGCCAAATACTTTATCACCAACTTTAAAAGCTCCTACATCTCTTCCAATTTCAGTAATTTCACCACTGAAATCACAGGCAGTGAATATAGGAAATTTATTCAGATTGGTTATGGGCTTAAACCCACCTTGCATTTTTTTGATATCAACTGGATTAAGCGATACGGCCTCGATCTTTACAATTACTTCTGATCTTTTAGGTCTTGGCTCAGCAACCTCTAAAATTTCAAGATTATCAATATCTCCGTATGAGTTGTATCCTATTGCTTTCATTTAAATATCTAATTAATGATTTTTTGATATATAATTAATAAAACCACAAATACAACAGATATTCATGATTTATAGTTTACTTAATGACATTAGTTGGGTAGTCAATATTCGAACACCCTATTTAACTCCTATATTTGAATTTTTTACATGGTTGGGATATCGAGATTTTTTATTCATGTTTATCCCATTTATTTATTGGTGTTATGACCGAAAAGTTTTTGGCAAACTTCTTGTAATAGTTTTCTTTTCCGCAATTATAAATTCGTTTCTGAAAGATATTTTTCAAGATCCTAGGCCGGATTTTGCTCTTAATATTGATCCATGGCTTCAAACTGAAACTTCATTCGGGTTTCCAAGTGGTCACACTCAAATTGCGGTCGTGATTTGGCTTTATATAGCCTTAAATGTGAAGAATTTATTTGTGAAATCACTTTCAATAATTTTTCTCTTTGGGGTGCCTCTAAGCCGAGTTTACTTGGGAGTTCATGATATTGGAGATATTTTAGGGGGCTTGGTTGTTGGATTAGCTACTCTTTACATTTCAGACCTTATCTACAAAAACATTGAAAGAGAAAATATTAAATTCAATGCCTTTACAAAATATTTATCATTAGTTGTAATATTTCTTTTATTTTATCTTACATGGCCGACTGCACATGGTAATGAAGCAGCAATAGCAATCGGAGGTCTAATGATTGGTTTCTTTATCGGTAAAGATATTGACTACAAACAATTTAATTTTGTTCGTACTTCAAATGCATTTGCTCACTACACATCATGCTTTTTGGCATTATTTTTATTTCTTTTGTTTAATGAATTTCTAAATTTAGCTTTTGAAAAAGTGAACTTGCCTATAGAGCTTGAAACGGCTTTAAGTTCATTAATATTAGGCTTTTTTATTTCTTTTTTGTCTCTTTACTTACTTTCAAAAATTAAACTTCAATTATCTAAGTAAGTTTCTCCATGCTTTAATGTGAAAAATCTATCTTGAGAAATATTATATTTTGAGACGACTTCAATTAACTTTTGTGGCGGCTCTCTTACAGGCTCATCGGTCAAAATAAATGTTCCCCAAGACATGCCAATGGCTTTAGAAGCTTCTAAATCCAAGAAAGACATAACTGCCTCTTCAGGATTCATGTGTGAAACTTCCATGATCCATCTTGGCTCGTAAGCACCGATTGGAATAGCAGCTAAATCAACTGACCCTAATCTTTTTCTGATTTCTTTAAAATCATCAGAATAGCCTGTATCACCTAAATGAATAAAGCTGTGATAATAGTTTTTAAAATGCCAAGCTCCCCATAAAGTTTCATTTCTATCAAATAAGCCCCTTGCCGACCAATGTTGCACAGGAGCAAAAGTAATTTCTGTATCACTAACTTTAATTGAGTCCCACCAATCAAGTTCTCTCACATTTTTTATCCCTTTATTTATGAACCATTCTTCAAGACCCAGTGGGACTAAAAAAAGCACATCTTCGTATTTTTCCGAGATTAATTTTACACTTCTATAATCAAGGTGGTCATAATGACTATGAGAAATTGTTACGACATCAATGTTTGGTAAATCATCAATTTCCATACCGGGTGGCATATATCTCTTTGGTCCAGCAAAACTTAATGGTGAGGCTCGATCAGTAAAATGTGGATCTGTAAGCACATTTATATCCTTGTTTTGATATAAAAAAGTCTCATGCCCAATCCATGTAGTAACAATGTTATTATTGTTATATATTTCTTTATAATTTGGTTTCTCCATTTCAAATTTAAATGTCGATAAATCCTTACTTCTTCTCTCCCAACTCCATTGCATTAGTTTTTTAAAACTACTTTCATATGGTACTCCATTAGTGTTTGCATAAGTTCCATCCGATAAATGATGTGCGGGGGGTTGTGGCAGGTTTTCGGTACTTGCTGATGCAGCATAAAATAAAAATAAGAACAATAAAACTAATCTCACAATTATTTATCCCTTAAGCTCCACAATATAGCCAGGCATATACTTTTTGATATTGGAAGCATATAAAGTACGGTCAGTATTGTAATTGGTATCCATGTAATTGCCTGCAACCATAAATGAGGTGAATAGTTTTGTTCTATATACAAAACTAAAGGAACAATGATGTGTCCAACAATAATAATTGTAAGCCAAGGACCAAAATCATCCGTTCTGTAAATTGAGAGCTTTTCATTACAATTATTGCAATAAGGCTTCAGTTTCAAATATTGCTTATAAATTTTTTCTTCTCCGCATTGTGGGCATTTTTTAAAAACTGATCGAGATAAGGCAAGTAATAATGATACTTTCACAATAATTACTTTTCGCTTAAAATAAATTCATTGCTTGAGTCCGCTAACCAATCCCATAAATAATCAGCGAAACTCCATCTAACTGATATATCAAAAACTAGGTCATCTGATAATCTGTCAATTAGGACAGTTGCCTTACTTATATATGATTGAGCGCAAGAATTCCCTTTTGTAAGATATTGATCAAAATTAAGAGGGCAAGCTTTTGTTAAGACTTCAATACTTTTTGGGCCACTAAGCCTCATCGTCAAATAATAATCAGATACATCGGTAATTGCGCAAAATAGATCTGAAAGTATTTCTCTTAATCCATTGATAACATTGTCTTTTTTTTCATCTTCACTTAATAACAAATATTCATTTGGTCCTAACCACAAAACTCTAGTCTCATTATTTCCAGTGACTTCACCAGCACTTTTTGGCAGGCTATATGAAAGGTATTTTTCTACTGCATCTCTTGCTTGAGAGTCATTTTCGTTTAATCTCAAATTAATTTTTCCTAGAAACTCAATTAGCTCCAATGAAATATTATCCGAAGCGATTTTTTCTTTTTGTGTAAGAGGGGAAAAAATTTGCGGTTGACTACTCATTATTTCTCTTACCTTCTTTGTCGTAGAATATTGTATCTGTCACAGTAGCTTCAATAATCTTGCCATTCATAAGTGGTACAACTACTTGTTCACCCATTTTACTAAAGCCATCTTTTAACATCGCTAGAGCGATTGGATAACCTAAAGTAGGACTGTAATAACTAGATGTAACATGTCCTAACATTTTCATCGGTGGCTGTTTTAATGCCTTTTCAACGATATGTGATCCTTCTGGAAGAATTGTTTTTCTGTCATTAACTAAGAGTCCAACAAATTTTTTTCTATCATGTCTAACGGTATCAGATCTCGTAAAGGATCTCTTTCCAAGAAAATCTTCTTTCTTCTTTGAAACAATCCAATCCATATTCATATCACTTGGTGTGACACTTCCATCTGTATCTTGTCCAACGATTATAAATCCTTTCTCAGCTCGCAATACATGCATTGTCTCTGTACCATATGGAGTAATATTGTATTTTTTCCCATGTTCCATAAATTTTTCCCAAACATAACGTCCATAACGCGCAGGAACATTAACCTCATAGCTTAACTCTCCAGTAAAGCTAATTCTGAATACTCTTGCTTTAACTCCGCAAACTTCCCCTTCTCTAAATTTCATGAATGGAAAATTTTCTTTTGATAAATCAATATTTGTTAAATCTTTTAAAAATTCTCTTGAATTTGGTCCCGATATAGACAGCACAGCCCACTGTTCAGTAACTGAGGTGCAAAACACTTTCATATCAAGCCATTCTGTTTGTAGAAATTCTTCTAACCAGGACATTACTCTCGCAGCACCGCCAGTTGTCGTTGTCATGTGATAATGATTTTCTCCCAACCTACTTGTAACCCCATCATCAAATATCATGCCATGCTCATTGCACATTAATCCGTATCTGCATGAGCCAATTTCAAGTTTTGACCAAGCGTTTGTATAAATCATATTGAGGAATTTGGCGGCATCAGGCCCTTGTAGATCAATCTTTCCAAGGGTTGATGCATCTAATATGCCCAAGCTATTTCTTACTGCTAAACATTCTCTTTTGACTGCTTGGTGAATATCCTCTTTGTTTTGAGGAAAATAATGTGGTCTTTTCCATTGCCCAACATCCTCAAATACAGCTTTATTTTCAACATGCCATTCATGCATTGATGTTTTTCGTTCAGGGTCAAAAAGCTTGTCAACGCTTCTTCCGGCTATAGCTCCGATCGTCTGAGGAGCATAAGGCGGTCTAAAAGTTGTGTGACCTATTTCGTCGACAGGCTTATTATGAATATGAGACATTAAAGCCAATGCATTAACATTGGATGTTTTTCCTTGGTCAGTGCCCATTCCAGTTGTTGTATATCTTTTTGTATGTTCTACACTGATATAGCCTTCTCGTTGCGCTAGAAAAATATCTGCAGCAGTTACATCGTTTTGAAAATCAATGAAATGTTTAGATCCTTTTGTAACTTTTTTCTTACCTAACATATATGGCTCAACATCAGAATGTGTGAACTCTATCTCTTCTTTTCCAGTCCAATTAACTTTTTCAACGCTATTGAAATTAAGTTCATTAGCTGCTGCTATTCCTGCTTCAAAAGATTCATTAAGATTTTCTTGCAGATTAAACTGACCATTATTCGAACCAATTATTTTTTGGTTTTCGATGATTTTATCAGGAACAAAAGTATTTATCTTTAGATCATATTTTAGTTTACCTCTTGATTGGCTAAACAGTTGGACTGCTGGATTCCAACCACCAGACATTAATACACAATCAGTATGAATATTTTCAACTTCTCCTGTTAGTTTATTTTGATTTTTATCAACTTGCTGTATTTCTATTCTATTTACTTTCTTGTCACCATAGGTCTTAATAACTGAATAAGATTTAAAAACTGTTATATTTAATGATTTACATTTTTCACTAATTCTTGCATTTAAAAGATCTCTTGTATCTACGACTATTACTTTAGCCCCCTTTTCAACAAACTCAAAAGCGGTTAAATAAGCATGGTCATTGTTTGTAAAAAGTACAACTGACTTACCTGGTAATACTCCGTACCTAGAGAGATACTTTTGGCCTGCAGATGCCATCATGATACCAGGTCTATCATTGTCAGCAAAAACAAGTGGTCTTTCAAAAGCGCCTTGGGCCAAAATAACTTTTTTTGAACGTATGCGCCAATATCTCTCTCTCGGTAAAGTGCTTGAAAATTCTACATGATGATTAGTAACTTTTTCTAGAGCCGTTAAATAATTGTAATCATAATACCCCATTGCAGTGGTTCTTTTGAGAATTGTAACATTGGCTAAACCATTTAATTCTTCAATGATTTTCTTCAGCCACTTCTTTCCATCTTTCTCATTGATGCTAAAATTATAATCAAGAAGATATCCTCCTAATTCGGGATTTTCATCTATAAGCAAAACTTTACACCCCGATCGACCTGCGCCCAAAGCTGCGAGTAAACCTGAGATGCCACCACCTACAATAGTGATATCAGTGTAATAAAATTTCTGTTCATATCTATCTGGGTTTTTTGCTGTAGGTGACTGACCTAACCCAGCAGCTTTTCTTATGAAATGCTCATAAAATAACCACATGCTTGGAGGCCATTTAAATGTTTTGTAATAAAAACCTGCAGGGAATATTCTTGATAGAAAGTTGTTCATTGCTCCAATGTCAAAATTAACTGATGGCCAACAATTTTGGCTAGAAGCTTCTAAACCTTCATAAAGCTCTACTTCTGTTGCACGAATATTTGGCTCTGTTCGTGCTCCAAGTCCTAATTGAACTATTGCATTTGGCTCCTCTGAACCTGCAGTTAATATTCCTCTTGCGCGATGATACTTAAAGCTTCTACCTATTAAATGAACATCGTTAGCTAATAACGCAGAAGCTAACGTATCACCCTGATACCCAATATAAGACTTTCCGTTAAAAACAAAGTTAATTGGCTTTTCCCTATTTACTTTACCTCCGTAAATTGTCCTATTTTGATTACTCATTTGATATCTCCGGCTTCGCTTCACCCATTTTATATGTTTTTATTATTTGATCTGTGACAGTGTCTCTCATTACATTAAACCATCGTCTGCATCCATGATCGTGAGTCCATCTTTCAAAATGGATTCCTTTTGGATTTTCTCTGAAAAAAAGATACCTGCCCCATTCTTCATCACTTATTTCAGATGGGTTATCTGGCCTTGCAATGTGAGCTTCGCCGTGACATGTGAATTCTGTCTGATCTCTTTCCCCACAATATGGACAATTAATTATAAACATAAAAAAAATTATTAATGAGCAACTGCTGCCGCTGCAGCTTCATCAACTAAGGCTCCCGAGAAATGTCTTTCTAATGAAAAAGGAGCTGCAATATCATTTGGCTCTCCTCTAAAAACTGTTTCAGCAAATACATGAGCTGACCCTGGAGTTGCTTTGAATCCCCCAGTTCCCCAACCGCAGTTAATAAACAAGTCTTTTACAGGGGTCTTGCCTATTATTGGGCTTCTATCTGGGGTTACATCTACAATGCCGCCCCAGCTGCGAAGCATTTTAAGTCTTGAGAATATTGGAAATAATTCAACTAAAGGAGCCATCATATGTTCAATCATATCAAAGGATCCACGCTGAGAATATGAGTTATAGGCATCAGAACCTGCTCCAACCACTAGTTCACCTTTATCTGATTGACTTACATAAACATGAACGGAGTTTGACATGATGACACAATCTAGAATTGGTTTAACAGGCTCGCTTACTAAAGCCTGTAAGGGTACAGAGTTTATTGGGAGAGAAAAACCTGCCATATTAGCTAATACTGAGGAGTGTCCAGCAGGTACGAGACCAACTTTATCAACTTTAACAGAACCTTTTGTTGTTTGTAATCCAACAACCTTGCCATTTGAAATATCTATTCCTTTAACCTCACAGTTTTGAATAATATCGACACCAAGATTTTCTGCCGCTCTTGCATACCCCCATGCTACAGCATCATGACGCGCCGTTCCCGCTCGCCTCTGAAGTAAAGCCCCTAAAACAGGATACCTGCCATTAACATTAATATGAGGTATTTTTTTTGCAACTTGATCCTGGTTTAGAATTTCAGCGTCAATACCATTTAAATAATTAGAATAACCTCTCCTTGTAATTTCTTGCATGTCATGAACCGAATGCGCTAAGTGAAATAAACCTCTTTGTGAAAACATTACATTAAAATTAAGCTCACTAGAAAGGCCTTCCCATAAATTAACAGCATGATTATAAAGAGCTGCACTTTCATCCCATAAGTAATTAGATCTTATTATGGTTGTGTTACGTCCAGTATTACCCCCGCCAATCCATCCCTTCTCAAGAACAGCAATATTTTTAACACCAAATTCTTTTGCTAGGTAATAGGCAGTTCCTAATCCATGACCGCCACCTCCAACTATTACTACATCATATTCAGGTTTAAGATCAGGGCTGCTCCATGCTTTTTCCCAATTCTCATGATAAGAAAATGAATTCTTAACTAAATTGTATAGTGAGTATTTCATAACTTAAACCTCTTTACAGAATACGGTGACAAATCTAAATCTGTATTGTTTGCGCAAATTTGTTGTGCAACCAGTTTTCCTGATATACCACCTAATGACCACCCAATATGTTGATGGCCAAAATTATAATAAATATAAGGGTTTTTTGGAGATTGTCCAATCACTGGAAGAGAGTCAGGCACCGATGGCCTGAACCCTAACCATGTTTTTTTAGGAAGGTCTGCTGAGGGAAAAACTTCCTTTAATGCCCGGTTTAAAAAGTTAAGGACTCTTTCATTTTTTGTTTCATTTAACGCTCCAAATTCAACAATTCCACCCGTTCTTAGACCGTCAGACATAGGTGTAAAATATGTTCCTCGTTCTTGCCAAGATATTGGTCTTTTTACAATATTCTTCAATTCTGGATTGACCAAATGGTAACCCCTTTCAGCTTCCAGTGGCACTTTGTCGCCTATATGTTTAAGCAGATCATTTGACCATACTCCAGATGTAATCACGACTCTATCGTGCAGGGTCTCTCCTGAGTTTGTTTTAATATTTATTTGATTAGTTTCAGTTTTTTTGATGGATATAACTTTCTCTTTTTTGAATTTTCCTCCTTTTTTAATAAACAGTTTCATTAATGCTTCGCTTACCTTGATCGGACTTTTTGCAAAATAACTACCTTCAAATAAGGCTCCTTTGTAAAAGATATTATTAATATTAGGTTCAAGATCAGAAATATCATCTCGACTCAGAGTTGTTATTTTAACACCTGTTTCTTCTCTTTTGGAAAAATCTTGTTTTGCAGCATTAAAAAATAATTTTGTAGACCATCCATACATGATAGACTCTCTTGATATATAATCTTCTGCATTTGCTTCTTTGAATAGATCTTCATAACCATCATCCATATGTGACAGCAAAGTTGTTAAATGTTGAACAGTGTGGTTAACTTTTTCATTTCTGCAATTACTCAAGTATTTAATAATCCAAGGAAATGTTTCGTTTAATCGTTTTAGGCTAATGAATAAGGGGCTGTTTTTGTTTAACAATAAATATGGAAATAAATAAAAATAGGATGATGAATTAGTTGGTATATTTGCATATTTTGCATAAGTTCCAGCATTGCCGAAACTTGCTTGTGATCCAGGATCATTCATATCATACAAGGTCACATCTTGACCGTACTTCTTAAGCCAATTGGCTGAAGAAATGCCAACAATTCCCGCTCCTATTACTGCTATTTTCATTTGTAACTATTGCGATTTCATTTCTAGAAGTCTGCTTATGGTTCTGTTAAATTTATCTTTCAAATGATATGCGCTCCCAAGATCGCTTATTTCTTTTTCTGTGCTTAAATATAATTTGATTTTATTATCATAGAGAACATCAATTAAATTAATAAATCTTTCTTGAAGATTAGAATTTGTATTTCCAAAATTTGGAACATTTTCAATGATTAATCTATCAATTAATTTAATTAGCTCGAGGTAGTCTTCAGTGCCTCTATTATCGCCACAAATTTCATTGAACTGAAAACGAGCTATTCTGTTAGATAAATTCTTAACAATAAAATTTCTCTTCTTTACACTTATTACTTTATCCTCGACTAAAATTTTATTTGAATGGATAGAAAAAATATCATTTATTTTAAGCTTGCTTACCGGTGAGTTTGATAAAAAAAAGTTTTTTTCTTCTTTTAATGATCTTGTTCTATAGTCAACGTCTATTGATAGATGATGAATTAGAGAATTTTTTTTAATTAAATTAATAAATGGAATAAAAAGTTCTCTTTGCAGTCCTTCTTTGTATAAGTCTTCAGGGCTTGAATTAGAAGTTAATACAATTAAAATATTATTTTTAAAGAACTCCTCGAATAAATGCCCTAAAATCATTGCGTCAGCTATATTTGTGACCTGGAATTCATCAAAAAAATATGAGACTTGATTTCGATTTAATGCCTTTTACAAGTTTTGAAATTATAAAATCTCTTGAATTTTTTTCATTTCTGAGCTGGTGTAATTGATCATGTATATCAATCATAAACTCATGAAAATGGACTCTTTGTTTTTCTTTTAAATTTACGTCATCATAGAATAAATCCATAATAAGAGTTTTTCCAATGCCCACTCCCCCGTATAAATAAAAGCATTTCTTTTGATTTAAATTATATCGAAATAGTTTTTTTATAAAATTTCTGCTCGAACCTGACAAAAATTTATCTAATTCAATAACTAGATCCTTTTGCTTAATATTATGTTCAATATGCTTATCTTTACAGAGCTGTTCGTAAACTTTTAAAGTTTCTGACACTTTTTCAAGTAGCTAGGATCTAAGTTTCTGATTATCAGGATCGTATGGACTTTCGGGTATAACCGTTACATCAAACATATCTCCCAAAATATCGATCTTTAACTTTGTGCCTACTTCTGAATGAGCTGGATTGACCATAGCTAAAGCGAGAGACTTATTTACTCGAAAACCAAAATTTCCACCTGTAGCGCGACCAATAACTTTGCCATCAGCATATATTGGATTATTTCCAAGTACATCAGCATCTTTGACACCATGAACTTCAAGAGTTACGAAGGAATTTTCAAAACCTTTTTCTCTCCACTGAACTAATGCATCTCTGCCTATGAATTGACCTTTGTTTGGGTGAATGAACCTGTCTATTCCTGACTCATATCCTGCGTATTCAATTGATAATTCTGTGCCAATTAGTTTGTAGGATTTCTCAATTCTCAAAGAGTCCATTGCTCTTATGCCAAAAGGCTTTAAACCCAGATCTTTTCCTGCATCCATTAATGTATCGAATATATGATTTTGTACTTCAATTGGTGAGTGGATTTCCCATCCTAATTCGCCAACGAAATTTACTCTTATTGCAAGTGTTTCTGCAGCGCCAATTTTTACTTTTTTACCTGATAGCCATGGGAAACCCTCATTTGTGAAATCATCCTCAGATACCCTTTGAAGAAGTTCTCTCGACTTCGGACCAGCGACAACTAATACTCCAATTTGATTTGTAATATTTTCAAATTTTACACTTCTGTCATCGGGCATATGTTTTTTAACCCAATCATGGTCCAGCCGCTGCCAAGCTCCAGCAGAAACACAATAAAAACTATCATGAGACTCTCTCATTATTGTAAATTCTGAGTGTACTCCTCCTTTGGAATTCAAAGCATGACAGAGATTTGTCCTTCCTATCTTTTTTGGCAATTTATTAGCAACTAAATTATCTAGGAATTCTTCTGCTCCTGGTCCGCTTATTCTGCATTTTGCAAATGCGGTCATATCTAAAAGACCTACATTTTCTGTTACATTTTTACATTCATTTGCAATGTGCTCAAACCAAGCTGATCGCCTGAATGACCAATCGTCTTCTTGAGGAACTCCTTCAGGAGCAAACCAGTTTGCGCGCTCCCAACCAAACTTTTGACCAAAAACTGCACCTAAATTTTTCAGCCTATCATAACAAGGAGCTTGTCTTAATGGCCGGCCTGCGGGCCTTTCTTCATCAGGATAATGGATTGTGAAAACGTTAGCATAAGCTTCTTCATTTTTTTTGATTAAATATGATTTTGATGCGTAATCGCCAAACCTTCTGGGTTCAACCCCGAGCATATCAATGGTCGGTTCGCCATCAACAATCCATTCTGCGATCTGCCAGCCTGCACCACCAGCAGCTGTTACGCCAAACGAATGACCGTCATTTAAATATAAATTTTTTCTATCCCATGCTGGACCGATAATTGGGCTTCCATCTGGAGTATAACAAATAGCACCATTATAAACTTTCTTAATTCCTGCTTCTCCAAAAATAGGAACTCTGTGAATGGCATGCTCTATATGGGGGCCAAGTCTGTCTAAGTCTTCTTGGAATAATTCATACTCACAGTCTTTGCTAGGTCCATTGACATAGCAACATGGTGCACCATTTTCATATGGTCCAAGAATTAATCCACCAGCTTCCTCACGCATATACCATGCGCCGTCAGATCCTCTAAGTACACCCATTTCAGGAAGGCCTTCTTTTTGTCTTTCTAGAATTTTAGGATGAGCTTCTGTAACGATATATTGATGCTCAACAGGTATCACAGGAATATCTAGTCCAACCATTTCTCCAGTTTGCCGGACAAAATTTCCCGAGCATGAAACAACAATATCACATTTGATCTCACCTTTATCAGTTGTAACAATCCAACTATCATCTGGTAACTGTTCAAGTCCTATGACCGCTGTTTGTCTATAAATTTCAGCTCCAAGCGCTCTTGCTCCTTTGGCTAGAGCTTGAGTAAGATCATTGGGTTGTATGTATCCATCCTCAGGGTGCTGTATAGCACCCACTAAGCCCTCAGTTGAACAAAGCGGCCAGACTTTTTGAACTTCTTCGGGAGTTAAAAAATTGACTTTAACACCTATTGTTTCTGCAACACCTGCATATTGACGATACTCATCCATTCTATCCTGGTTTTCAGCAAGTCGAATATTACTTACTTGCCTAAAGCCAACATCTTGACCAGTTTCCTTTTCAAGTTCTTGATAAAATTTTACTGAGTATTTATGGATTTGTCCAACAGAGTAACTCATGTTGAATAAAGGCATCAAACCCGCAGCGTGCCACGTCGAACCTGATGTAAGTTCTTTGCGTTCGCACAAAACTACATCAGACCATCCTTTTTTTGCAAGATGGTAAAGCGTACTAACTCCAACTACACCGCCACCGATGACGACAACTTTAGCTTTATTTTTCATATGAATTATGGTCCGGCCCAATCAACAGCACAATATTCGGCACTTCCACCTGTGAAATCCCAATTACGGCCGTGATCTCTAATCCTACTTCTTTTTGATCCTTTGCAAACAATTATTTCTGGCGCAACCCAATATTTTAAGTTTGATACTTTTACTACTTCGCCTCTCTCTTTTCCTGGCTCATGTTCAATTCGACCGTCTAAGATTTCTGGAATTGTAAACGACCATCCATCGTCGGTTTCTTTATATGATATAGAACATCTTTTTACGCCAAGGAAGTTTGCAATCATATGTCTAAACCAACCTGTTTGCCCACCCGCTTGGCCTGAAAAAATAACTGCAAGAGCATCAGCTGCATCATCAGATGCTTTTTCATCAATATATAATCCTGCTGTCCAACCACCTGAACCTAAAGGGCCAGGAACTTCTAAAAGAATAGCAACATTTAAACCACTTAAATCCAAAATTCCTTTAGACTCTCTTTTGATAGGGTTAAATCCAGACCACTTTTCTTCTGCGTATCCTTCTTCGATATTAATTCCCCACCATGAAAAGCATTTACCGTTTGGTGAATTTGGAACCGCTCTTCCCAGGGACATCGGACAATTGCAAAATACATCACAGTTACAATTCAGCAAAAAATTTCCTTTTATTTCCCAATGTAAGTTTAATGGATTTACAGTCATATAGTTAAATAAATATTAAATACGCCCCCCAACCTACAAGAAGAATGCCCAGAAATCTAGAGCTAAGTTTCTCGTAAGGCAGCATTTTTTCAGCCAATACAATTATTGTTATTGCGACAACCCATAGTAAATTCATAACTCCATTTACAAAAAGTAGAAGCATAAGAACCCAGCAGCACCCTAAGCAAAATATACCATGCTTTAGACCCACATAGGCAACATTTCCGTATCCTTTAATAGGACCAGCCATTAGAAACGATAAGGGGTTTCTGCATTTCTCAAGACATGTATCTTTCAAACTTGTAAATTGAAATGCACCTGCTCCAACGAGAAATAATCCTGCAAGAATATTATTTTGTAATGTTCCCATCATATCGACTACACCGTTATTGTGAAAAATATATTGAAGAGTACATGCAATAAGTGAAAAAATTGTCCAAATTAAAATATAAGTGAATGAAATCACTATCATCTCAATAATAATATTCGATGATATCTGCATGTTCGATCTCATCATTCTAAAAATATTTAAAAAGATAAATGTAGATGGAAGCATCATCGCAAACATCATGACGGTCCACATTACGAACATCACGATAAAATCATTTATTGTCCACATTCCTGTCATTGGCATCATAAGAAAATTGATTGATGAGTTTTTTTCATTCATATTCATTGAGTCCATAGTCATTTCCGCATCAGACATAGAGTTCATTGACATTTCATTTTCTGAGGCGGTTTCCATTGACATTGTCATTGGATTTTTATTTTGCATCATTGTGTCCATTGGATTAGATGCCATGAGGAATAAATAGTACCAAGCTAAAGCAATCAGCAAGGTGAGAAAAAAAAGTGTGGTGATATATTCAATTTTAAATGTTTTCATTAATGTTCTGTATGGTCCTCTATACTTTTTTGAGTTTCAACCTCAAAAAGCACTTTGATCTCGCCTGCATTTTCAAATACTAAAGACCCTTCTAAACTTATTCCATGAGTTAGTTCAATACTAAAATTTGAAAACATTATATGGTGCGTACCGGGTTTGAGCGATTTAGCTTTTTGTGGAGGGATTTCAATAAAATCAACTTTACTCATTGTAACCATTCCACTCTCTATACTTGAATAATGTAACTCAGAATCTGCAAAGTCAGTAACAACTTTAATTAAACGATCTGTCTCGAAACCCATGTTTACTATTTTCATATATCCTGCTGCAGGGCCTGATGAAATTACAAACTTTATGTGTGGGTGATTTATATTAATATGATCTTTTTGAAATTGGTGAGCAGCTCCAATTTTTGTAGAAACTAAAAACAAAACTATTATTAGTGCTTTATACAACCCTTAATCTCTCTCTGTCGAAAACATACAGACATCGTTAACACAAGTTAAAACGCATAATAAGTTTTTATCTTTGTTATGATAAGATGCCCATAATTCAGTCTTTTCATGTTTTAAAAGAAGCTCAACATTAGCATCACAATTTTTTTTTGATGCTTGTTCAGATGCCAATTCTCTATATTTATTTGTTTCAATTATTTCGGAACAAGAAAATAAAACAAAAAAAATAAATATTGATATTTTATACATTGTTATAGGTTTTTTAAATCTTCAACCATTTGTTCAATACTAGAACCAAACGGAAGTATGCTTATTAATAAATTATTATCATCAAAAATATAATAGAAAGCAGTATGTTGAACCATGTAGTTTTTTTCTTTATTACTTATTTCATCAGATTGTTCAGACGTACCTAAATAATTTTGATGTTCTGAATTTGTTGCAGGCTCTACATGTACAAAAAAATCTTTCCATATTGGCATAAGATTTTCATGTGTCCCCGTTAAACCAATTAAATTATTGCTAAAGTTGCTGAGAAATTCTTTTAACCGATTAGGGTTATCCCTAGCAGGATCAACTGTTACAAAGAAAAATTTTATATTTTCTATTGAATGGTTTTCTCTTTTTAATTGATCAATGGCATTACTCATAAGATTCGCACTTATTGGACAAATATCTGGGCAATGAGTAAAGCCAAAAAAGAATACTTTACTATATCCTCTGTAAGTTCTTTCGCTTACATCAACTCCAAAATGGTCAACTGCGGTAAATTTTAAATCAATGTTGTTTGATACTTCTGAAGTATTTTCTTTAAATAATTCAGAAACTGCCCAACCGGCGACGACTGCTAATATAATTATTGAGAGGAATAAAAGTTGATTAACTCTACTTCTTGAAATCATTATTCCATTTTTTCGAGTCTAGAACTAAATGGTAAAGGAACAACTTCTACATCTCGTTTCTCTCCATCATGATCAATCTGATATACTTCTTCTGAATTAATTAAATCAATATCAATGAACCCTAAAGCAATATTGCATCCAAAGTTTGGACTATAAATGCAGCTGGTTACAAATCCTTTTTTTTCAGAGTTATTGTCAAACAATGGTATTCTTGCCATATTATAACCAATTTTCTTTCCTGAGATTTTAAAACCAGTGAATTGTTTTTTAATGCCCTCTTCTCTTATTTTTAAGAGAGCATCTTTTCCTACAAAGTCCGCTTCTTGATCAAGATCATAAAATTTTGGTAAGTTTAGTTCTAAAGGGTTTTCAGCTAATGAGGTATCTCCTTGGTGGGAAATCATACCAGCTTCAATTCTATCTATTTGATTAGGACAACTTGGTACAATTTTAAACTCTTTTCCTGTTTCCATTAATGCATTCCATAAAGCCGGACCGTCTACTTCTCTTGTTATATAAATTTCATATCCAAACTGATTACTCCAACCGCTGCGTGCAATGATGATATCTAATCCGAATAAGTTAGTTTCGATAAATTGATAATATTTTAATCCCATAATAACTGGATCATCATTTGTAGCTTTTCTCATGAGTTCTTTTGCGCGCGGGCCTTGCAATGAAAGTGGACAAGCTTCAGGCTCTGAAATCTTAACATTATACTTACCAGATAAAGCGACGCCTTTGCACCATAGTATTGCATCAGAATCTGCAATGCTCAGCCAAAACTTTTTTTCATTAAACTTTAAAATTAGAGGATCATTTATGATACCACCATTTTCATCTGTCATAAACGCGTAACGACAAAAACCGTCTTTGAAAGTTGATAGATTTCTTGGCGTCATGTACTGAACAAATTTAGCGGCGTCCTCCCCAATAATTTCAATTTGTCTCTCTGCTGCCACATCCCATAATGTTACATCGTTTATTAATGATTGATATTCCTGCTCAGGAGTCGTGTAGCCAACAGGCATAGTCATACGGTTATAAGTTGTAAAATTGGTAGCACCATATTTTAGTGTCTCTTCAAAGAAAGGTGACTTTCTTATCCTTGGGGTGTATATGATACCTTTCGACATTCTGTTCTCCTTAATGATCAGACCTTATAGACCATAAAGTCATAAAAAGTAAATCCTTTTCCTAAGTTTCTACTTACTAATTGAAACTTAAAATGCTAAAAAATAATCATGAGTATAAGATATGAAAATTTAATGAAACGTATTCATGCTGGAGAAAATATTCTTCTTGATGGGGCTACTGGTTCAGAACTTGAAAACCGTGGTATTAAAATGGATAATTCTTGGTGTGGCACAGCCTCCTTAGAAAGCGATACATTGAAGCAAATACACAAAGATTATATTGAGGCTGGATCAAGTATTATAACTACAAATACTTATGCAACAAATCGAATGATCTTAGAAACTGCGGGAGTAGATAATCAATTCAAAGAAATAAATCTAAGTGCGATAAATGCAGCTCTAGAAGCCAGGGAGGAATGTGGCAGAGATGATGTGCTTATAGCTGGGTCCTTATCTCATCAAATACCGTATGAGGATGCTTTTGAAACACAAGAAGAAAGAGAGAAATTTAAGAAAAAACTCACCCCCGAATATTTTCAAAAAATCTTTTGATGAGCTCGCTTTTTTTCTAGCTGATAATGGGTGTGATTTTATTCTACTCGAGTTAATGTATCGACCAGATCGAATTGAAATAATTTTTGACTCAGCAAGCAAGGCTGGATTGCCTGTGTGGGCTGGATTTTCATCTAGAAATAAAGATGGGTTGATAGCCCTTACTACAGACTATGACTATAGTTTTAAAAAAATGATTGGTAATGTCAAACATCATAAATTGGATGCTGTAGGAATAATGCATTGTGAAATTAATGTAATAGAGCAAAGTATTAAAGAACTGAAAGAAGTATATGACCTTCCTGTTATGGCGTATCCAGAAGTAGCGGTATTTAATTTTCCACACTACGACATGAGCAATGTAATTTCTCCTGATGATTATTTAATTGAAGCAAAAAAAGTGGAAGGATGCTGGAGCACAAATTATAGGTGGATGTTGCGGCACAACAGTTGAACACATTAAAGTACTCAATCAACTATAGTTAGCCCGTATCTTCTTCAGTCCTTGATGCAAATATTATTTCTGTTAACCCAGCAAATATAATGAAAGAGCTGCCTAATATTTCTCGCCATCCAATAAGCTCATCTGTTAATACCGCGGCACTGAAAGTGCCCACAACTATTTCAAAAAGTATAATTATAGAAAATATGCCTGCACCAATTCTACTTGGTGCACCTAAGATCACTATATTTGTCGGTATATGAAATAAAATTGCAATTAAAATTAGCCACGGCATCATTGCAACCCATGACTCTATTGATGGAGCATCACCTAGGTAGTCGCTCAAGAAATATGATTGTATTAATGTAAATAAGCCACCATAAAAAAAGAATGAAAATAAGATAGGATATATTCCCTCTGGCTTTTTTATCTCCATTCTGACTGCTGATGCGGCAATAAGAATTCCGCCTAATAAAGCAATCCAATCACCAGAATTTTGTGGTAAGGGTATCACGCCTTCTTGTCCAAAAACTATCCAAACACCAGATAGTGCAAGAGCTAATGTTATGTATCTATAAAAACGTGGAATTTGTCTAAGAAATACTATTTCAAAAATAGTTGTCCAAACTGGGGTTATATAAAAGAGTATTAAAGCTCTAACTACATCTGTCAGTAAAAAACTATTAGCGTAGCAAGCGATACCACCTCCAAACAAAAGTCCAATTAGAGGATACTCTAGGCCAAAAGACTGACCTTTATAGAGTCTCCAAAGTGATATTGGAAGCAGCATTGCAAAAGGTATAACCATTTGAGAAATCGTTGCCCATCCGCCCGTTAAACCACCAGCCTCTAACGCTCTTTGAGGGATCCAGAATAAACCCCACATACCCGCAGCGATTAATAACGCAAAGCTAATTGTATAATAGTAAGGATGTCTTGATGAGGTGATCATAAAAGTTAATTAAAAAAAAAGGCCTTGCACAAAAGTAACAAGGCCTTAATTTTCTGATTTAGCTATTTAGACTTACGGAAGCCAAGCTTTCCATTCGTCTGTACTGTTTTTCCATTCAGCAACAGCTTCTTCGACAGATAATCCGTCGTCACCAACTCTTACAAGCATTTTTGCTTGATCCGTGTTAGAGAAAGCCATTTTTTTGAAGAATGCAACTGCTTCAGCGTTCTCAGGTTTAGACATAACTTCAGGATTCATATAATTCATCGTGTAGTCTTTATCCCAACCTGTAGCAGGCCATGCTGCAGTTCCACAATCTTGCCAGTTATTAGCTTCAGTAAAACTATCACAGTATTTGTAAGCTGGTAGTTTTACACCAACCATTTCATTCTTACCGAAGAAAAAGTGTGGTTCCCAAAGATACAGAAGGAATGCTTCACCTCTATCATAAGCTCCTTGAGCTTCCGCTAGAGCTGCAACCTCAGTACCTAGTTCTGATGCTTCGAAATCAATTCCTAAAAGATCTAATCTTTTTTGGTCATGACAGTTCCAACCAGCAACTGGACATCCAATCAATCTACCTTTTGAGCCTGTTTCAGGTGTAGCAAATTGATCTTTATATTTATTTAAATCTGACCAGTCTTTAAAATCTGGGTTAGCGTCAACAAAGTATTTTGGAACATAGTAATCTGACATTCCAATGATACCACTTGTGTACGCATCAACAGATCCATCACCAGAATACTCTTTTACAACTTCTCCGTCATAAACAAGATTCATGTTGATCATTACATCGTCAGCCTCAGCATAACTTGGCCAACTTTCACATGCGAAGTCAATATCGCCAGCTGCAATAGCTTCCCATAGACCTGTTCCTGAAGCGAATTCTATTCTATCAACTCTGTAGCCTAGCTCTTCTTCAAGGATAGCAACTGCAACCTGACATGTTAATTCTCCACCAGTCCAGTCAGCAACAGCAGCTGTTAAACGCTTAGCGTTGGCAGTACCTGCCGAAAGAACTAAAAAAGAAGACAAAATCAGGGCAGCAAAAGTTTTTGCAAATAATGAATTTTTCATTAATTTCCCCTTTTTATTAATTAATTAATTAATAATTTTAGACCAAAAAAGATGAATAAGTAAACCGCTTTATCAACATTTTTTGAAAAAAAGTATCAGGAAATATGTATATAAATTAGATCTATAAACCTAGGGCATCTCTTTGCTTTTTTGTCCATGCAAGACTGATACGGTCAATTATCATGGCTAATAAACAAATTCCTATGCCAGCAGCAAGAGCTCTACCGGTATCTGATCGAGCTAGACCATTAAATACTTCAAGACCTAACCCTTTACCACCAATGAGAGGTGTGACAATCTGCATCGCAAAAGCCATCATAACTGTTTGATTGAAACCCATAACCAAACTAGGAACTGCTAGAGGAAATTTTATCTTATTGAGTGTCTGAATTGTAGTGCCTCCAAAGGACTTTGATACTTCTGAATATGTGGAAGAAACTTGAGACAGGCCCAATACAGTTAAACGAATTATTGGAGGTATGGAGTATATAATTGTTGCTAGTAATGCAGAAAATGCCCCACCACCAAAAAACATTAAAACTGGAACAAGGTAACAAAAATACGGCAACGTTTGCATTGCATCTAATATTACCTCGTTGATATTTTGAAATCTCTTACTGTAAGATGCTAAGATACCAATTGGCACACCAATTACAAAACATAAAAGAACTGAGATAAGCACTGATGAAAGAGTAATCATTGCTTCAGTCCAAATATTGCAAGCACCGATGAATGCTAGAAGGATGGCAGTAATAATCGCAAATCTAATTCCGACAGATTTCCAGCTGATTAGAACCAATGCCCCAATTGTAAACCAGTAAGGTAAATATGTTAGATAAAAATCAAATGGTCTTAGAAGGTAAATAACAACAGTTGATCTGATTGTTTTGGTTATTGAAATAAACGTATCATTTACAACTAATGATTTTACACCAGCAGAAATTTCTTCTCTTATTGACAGATTCCATGCATCAGGAAATGTTCCTATTGCAGCAACGTTTGCATCATAATAAACAATGCCTATTAATATTAGTAATCCAGAGAAAAAGAAATAATGAGCATTTATAAATTGTGCAATCGCTGAGCCGTAATCCTTATTAAATAAAGAAATTACTGAATTTAAAATGAAAGAAAATATTCGAATGACGCTTGAGAATACAAATGCAAATGCAAAATGAATTAATTGTAATGGTTTTTCAACCTGTCTAGCAATGGGATAAATATCCCATGTTTGCGGTAAAAGATAAAATTTTTGACTATCGGATGGCAAAGTCACTGTCTCCCGACTGGCGGCTTTACCAAATCTATCGAACATGATTGCCATTAAAAGAACGCAAATACCTCCTTCCAAAGCAGCTCCGACTTCTAGTTTTTTTATCGATACCCAAATGTCTGAACCTAGACCTTGAGCCCCAATAAACGTTGCTAAAACAACCAATGCCAATGCCATCATTATTGTTTGGTTAACGCCCATCATGATGCTTGGCAGAGCTAATGGAATTTGTACTTTAAATAAAATTTGACTTTTACTAGAACCAAAAGCTGTTGCTGTTTCTACTGTTTCATTGGGGACCTGACGTATACCTAAGTTAGTGAGACGAATAATAGGAGGCATTGAATAAATCATTGTTGCAAGAATTGCAGGTGCACCTCCGATTCCAAAGAAAAACATTGCAGGGATAAGATAAACAAACGCAGGCATCACTTGCATTATATCGAGAGCTGGTTTCATATTTCTCTCAAAACGATCACTTAATGCACAGAAAATACCAAGTATCACTCCAACGGCTACAGATAAGAATACTGATAAACCCATAAGAGCAAGAGTTTCCATAGCAGAATCCCAAAGCCCAACCATTCCCCAATACATGGTGCCAAAAAGAACAAGAAAACCTAATTTAATTCCACCAAATGCAAGTGATGGAATAAGCAATAGCGCAGCTATAAATACCCAAGATGAATCTAGTAAAAAATCTTCGAGCATCCAATAAAGGTCTTTTACATAACCAGCAACCATCCTTGTATAAACTTTAATATTATCTTTTAGAAAATCTTCACCAGCATTGACCCAAGCTGTAAAAGTAAAAGCATCTGTTATAAAGACAGGAAATTCTGAAACATCTTCACCTTGGAATGCAAGCCAGATTGAAGCTAGAATTGCAGCAAGAATTAGCCCAGGAATGATTAGACTCTGAGTACTACTTTTAGAAGATAAAAGCGATGTATCCTGGGTTAATGCCATGTAAAATAGTATTCCTCAAGGTTAAATAAATTATTCAAAAATCCTCAACATAGTATAACATTCAGCAGATAAAGCACTCAAAAATAATGGAAAAAAATGACAAAATAGTATGCACAAATATATGGAAGGTATTTGGGCCAAATGAAAAAAATGTTCTTACAAATTTAGACAAAAATCTTTCAAGAAGTGAAGTGCAAGAAAAAACTGGACATGTGGTTGCAGTTAAAGATGTAAGTTTCTCAGTTCAAAAAGGTGAAACGTTCGTTGTAATGGGTTTATCAGGTAGTGGTAAATCTACATTAGTAAGATGTTTATCAAGACTGATTGAGCCAACAGCAGGTGAGGTAAAAATTGACAATCAAGATGTAACATTGATGAGCAATAAGGATTTAACAGAACTGAGGCGTAATAGAATGAGTATGGTATTTCAGCACTTTGGTCTTTTCCCTCATCGAAGAGTGATAGAAAATATTGGCTATGGACTTGAAATAAGGGGAGTAAAGAAAAAAGATCGATTAGATAAGTCAATGGAAACACTTAAACTTGTAGGATTAGAAGGTTGGGATCAACATTACCCTCGTGAATTGTCAGGTGGAATGCAACAAAGAGTTGGACTAGCTAGAGCTCTAGCAGTTGATCCAGAGATTCTAATTTTTGACGAACCTTTCTCAGCACTGGATCCATTGATAAGAAGGGAAATGCAAGACGAGTTAATTAGCATTCAAAAAATGGTTCAAAAAACAATGGTATTCATTACACATGATTTTTCTGAAGCTATTAAAATGGGTGATCATATTGCGATTATGAAAGATGGAGAAATATCACAAGTTGGTACACCAGAGGAAATTGTTGCAAATCCCGTAGATCAATATGTAAAAGACTTCACTGAAGATGTTCCCAAATACAAAGTTTTAAGTGCGGGTAAATGTGCAAGAAAAGAATGCTGTGAGGATACAAAGACTCTGTTTGCCCAGGGCAATGAGTGTATTAAAAGTGACGTTAAAATCGATACTTTAATTAATCAGATAGCTGACACTGACAAAAAATATCCTGTAATCGATTCAGTTTCAGGAGAACTAATTGGTGAAATTGATCGGTCAATTGTCTTAAAATCTATGACATCTTAATTAATTAAAACAAATAAACCATGACGCTTTTCAATTTGAATAAAGAAGAAATTCTTGCCCCTCAAGATTGGGGCTTCCCTGTACCGATAGCATATGGTCCAGGTAGATTTTCCGAAATAGGAACTTATTGTTCTGAGAATGAGATAACCAATCCACTTATTGTCACTGATAGTGGCAGTGTTGATCTTCCCTTCATTGATAACTTGGTCGAAATTTTAAAAAAATCGAAAATTAATTCAGGTATTTACTCAAAAATTTCACCCAACCCAAGAGATGATGAAATTGCATCAGGAAAAAAACTTTTCAATGATAATAATCACGATGCAATAATTGCTATTGGTGGCGGAAGTGCCATGGATGGTGGCAAGTCAATTTGTCTAACCGCCAATAATGATATTGAATTATTTGACTTTGAGTGGGAAAAGACACCTCAAGTCATTGGGCCAGATAACAAATTTCCTAAACTTATTACAATTCCTACAACAGCTGGAACAGGCGCTGAAACAGAGAGCACAGCAATGGTAACAGATACCAAACAAGGAATTAAACTTTGTATAATGCATCCTGAATTGAAGCCTTCATTGGCATTGCTTGATCCTGAACTAACGTTGGGATTGCCCTCAAACCTTACAGCATGGACAGGTGCAGATGCAATGATTCACTCAATTGAAGGTTATTGTGTGCCAGGTTTTCACCCCTTATGTGACGGTGCTGCGCTCGAAAGTCTAAACTTAATTTCTAAATCACTTATTACAGCTGTAGAAGAGCCAAATAATCTTGAAGCAAGAGGGGCTATGCTAGTTGCCTCGTGCTTGGGAGGAGTTTCTTTTATAAAAGGGCTGGGTCTTGTGCACGCTATTGCGCATATGGTTGGAGCAGAATTTAATACGCATCACGGACTAACTAATGCTATTATTTTGCCAGCAGTTCTAAGATACAATCTCCCAGATATGGAAGAGAAAGTGATGAGAATGGCTCAGGCAATGCAATATAAAGATCATAGTGCAAATCATTTCATCGAAAGTATGGAAAAAATACTTGATCGAATTAAGATACCTAAGGGTTTAAATGAAATTGGTGTTCCAGAAAATTGTATTGAGAGAATATCTGAAAAGTCAATGATTGATACAGCCTTTGGCACTAATCCTCGTTCAGCCACATTGGATGATGTCAGAGAGCTCGTCAAGGTCAGTATTTTTGGAGCTCGATAAAAAACCTCGTAGATGATTACTCATTTATCTGTTCGGGAACAAATTGATTTAATTTCTAAAAAAGAAATAAAAGTTGAAGAGCTTTTTCAAGAATACTTGTCCAATATTGAAAAGCTTAATCCTAAGCTTAACGCCATTGTGTCACTGAGAGACAAAGATTGGATTATAGATAAAGCAAAGGTACAGGATGCACAAAAAGTTGATGTTACAAGAAAACAAATTTTATTTGGGCTTCCATTTGTTTCAAAAGAATTATTCGACGTCACTGGACTGCCAACTACTTATGGAATACTTGAATATCAAAATAATTTTCCACAAAATGACTCGTTAATTGCAAAAAAAATAAAGCATCAAGGAGCCACAATTATTGGAAAATCAAATATGGCAGAACTAGCAATTGGATCTCATACAAAGAATAAATTATTTGATCCAGTTTCAAATCCTTATAACTACAATCTATCACCTGGCGGCTCAAGTGGAGGAGCGTCATCAGCTGTAGCCAGCTGCCTCATACCATTTTCTGATGGTACGGACATGATGGGCTCTTGCAGAAACCCTGCAGCTTTCACAAATCTGTATGGTTTTAGACCATCTCCTGGGCTGATATCTGATAAAAAAGAAACCAGTAAATTTCCTGTATTGACGACTCCAGGTGGAATTGCCAGAACACCTGATGACTTAAGTATTTTTTTAGATGCCGTCGTTGGAAAAGATATGGAAGATCCCTACTCGTTTAACTTTGAGGGTTCATTTCAGTCAATTACTAAAAATTTATCTAGTGAAATAAAAATTGGTTGGATTAACAACTTTGTTGAGCACTATTCTTTTGAAGAAGGAATTATTGAATTATGCGAAGCTTCTTTAAACAAACTCGTGGAAACAGACAAAAAAATATTTGTTGAAAAATGCAAAGTTAATATTGATCCAGATAAATTATGGGAGACATGGTGCACTCTCAGATCAAAAATCACATTTAATGATATTTCTGCAATGCAAATTAAGGATTTTGATGAATTAAGCTTTCCAGCTAAATGGGAATACGAAGAAGGAAGTAAAGTTACAGATGATCAAGTTTCTAATTCAATTAATTGGTATCATAATTATAAAAAGTATGTCGATAGTATATTTGAAAAATATGATTTTATTGCTTTACCATCAGCACAATTGTTTCCATTTAACAAAGAAATAGATTTTCCAAAAAGTATTTCAAAAACCCAGATGGACACATACCATCGCTGGATGGAAGTCACGGTATTTGCAAGTATGTTTCAATTACCTACCCTCTCAGTACCAGTTGGCTTTAATGATAAGGGGCTACCAATGGGTATGCAATTAATGGGGAAAAATAAATCAGATGAAAAAGTAATACAAATTGGAAAATATTATGAAGAAATCTTTAATCATTCAAAAATAAAACCTAATATAATTAATGGTTAATAAGTTAGTCGATACTCCAAACCCAACTCTTGTGACATTACGCGATAATAAAGCTAAATGGAACCTTCCGGAATATAGAAGAACTGGCTATAGGAATCTTCACAAAATAAACAGATATGGTCTTTTATTAAGATCAGATTACATTCTTTTGCTTAATGAAAACAGTAAAGATGAAATAAATAAAATAAACTCAGTAAGGGAAATGACGAGCCATAAATCTTTTTGTTCTTTAGTAGTTGGGAGAGGGCAAGAAATATTTTTTGAGAAATATGCAAAAGATTTCTCTCCTGAAACACCGCATACAATAATGTCAATTTCAAAGATGTTTTTAAATCTATTTGTTGGTGAATTAGTTGAGAAAGGCAAGTTGCAACTAGAAAAACCTATTTCTTATTATTTGCCAGATATTGGAGAAGGATATTCAAAAGCGACGGTTCAAAACGTATTAAATATGAACATTATTAATGCTTTTACCGAAGATTATACTGACCCGTATTCAACATCATTTATGCATGAAACTGTTGGTGGCTGGCGAATACCAGATGAAGATAAAGATGAAAAGTTTCAAGAAGATTTCTTGAACAGTATACAAACAGATGGAACTAATTCTGTAATAAACAATTCTGATAAAGCATTTTATAAGTCAGCAAACAGCGACGTAATTGCTCTACTGATTGAAAAATTAAGTGGGAGAGAGCTGCGAGAGTGGCTTCTCTCGTCAGTAGAAGCAATGGGTCTTGAAGATGGTTTGTATATGGCAACGGATAGAGGTGGGATGCCATGGCTGTCCGGTGGTGGTTGTCTTGTTGCAAGAGATTTGCTACGCATGGGACTGCTTTTCTCAAGAAAAGGTCTTGGGATCAGAAATAGAATAGCTGGCTCTAGTAAATTTATTGATGATACAGTTTCTGAAAAAGGTCCAAAATATATGCACTTAAAAGATGAAAAATATGTTTATTATGCAAATCAAACCATGAAATCTAATAATTGGATTGGGCATTCTGGATATGGTGGGCAATTTTTAATGATTAACTTAGAAACAAATATTGTTGCAAGTTTTTTTTCTGTTTTAGAAACCGACTCAGCAACTGATGAAGACTATAAAGCCAAAATGATTCTGATGCTTGAGGAAGTAACATCAAAGCAATATTCATAGAAAGGATAGATAATGAGAGGATACGTAATGGTTGGGTCGAGTGATTTAAAAAAATCTAAAGCATTCTATGACGTTGTCCTTGCAGTAATTGGAATAATCTCAATTTATGAGGATGAGGTGTGTGTAGGTTATGCTCGAGAGGGGAAACAAGATGTTGAGTTCTATATAACCAAACCGGCAAATGGAAAGCCTGTTACATTTGGAAATGGTACACAGATATCCTTTTTGACCGAGTCAAAAGAACAAGTTGATAAGTTTCACAAAACTGCTTTAGGACTTGGAGCACAAAATGAAGGGGATCCAGGTTTTAGACCAAGCGACAGTAATGTTTATTATGCTTACATCAGAGACCCTGATGGTAACAAAATTTGCTCATATACAAGTGTAAATGTCTAGAGCTACCAGGTTAAAATTATATCGAGCATTGCTTATAGTTGCTATTGTTTTAATAGTACCAGTCATCTTTGTTGTAGGAATTACTCTGCCCTATTTATTTAATACAATAAAAATAATTTTTCCTGATATTGTCATTGATAAAGATGTTGAAAGCTATATTGCTGAAAAAGAACTTCTTTTTGAGAATACTGATCCCCGAGCAAAGAAAAAAATCATATGGCATGATGATGAGAAAATTAAAACTGAATATTCAATTGTTTATCTTCATGGAAGTTTTGCGACGGGGCGTCAACAAGAAGAAGTTTTGGTAAAGATTGCCAAAAAATTAAAGGCCAATTTATTTATATCAAGACTAGCTGGCCATGGCTCTGGTTTTGAATCTACAAAATCTCTGAAAGCCAAAAATTTTCTCGAAGATGCAGCAGAAGCTGTTGCAGTAGGCAATAAAATCGGAAACAAAGTTATATTAATGGGTTTTTCAGCTGGAGGTTCATTTGCATTAATGGCTGCAAAAGATCAGAAATTAAGTGAAAAAATTGATCATTTGGTACTTGTGGCACCATGGACCCCCAAGCTATCTCCTCCTTATTTCTTAGCGGCGACTGGGTTATTTTTTAAAAGCCAATACAAGTTTAATTTTCCTAGAATGTTTGACTTGCCAAATGAAGAATGGGATCCTTTTTGGGTCAATGAATTTCACAGGGAACTTCCAAGACAGCTTTGGGTGGCGGCATTTTCTGGAAGGAAACTTGAATTTCAAGAGACTAAGATTCCACTTTTAGTATTTTATGAAGAAAAAGATAAAGTAGTAAATGCTGAAGGAGTAAAAAAAATATTTGAAAAATGGAAAGGACCTAAGAAATTAATTAATAACGATACTAATTTAGGAGGCTTTAATTATCATGATATTATTGGAATCCTAAACTCCCCACAAGATGATTTCTTTGTTGAGGAAATCAACAACTGGATAGAAGTTAACTCTTAAATAAACTTTTATTATTTTCTCTCAATTTATTTTTTTGAACTTTGCCCATAGAATTTCTAGGTAAATTCGACATAAATATTATTTTTTTTGGCTGTTTATATTTAGCAATTTTATCTTTTACATAATCCAATATTTGACTACCATCATTTTTATCATCTGTTGCAACTACTGCCGCAACAACTGCTTCACCAAAATCATCATGTTGAACACCAAAAACTGCTGACTCGGTAATATTTGGCAACTCGTTTATCATATCTTCTATTTCCTTGGGATAAACATTTAGTCCACCGCTTATAATCATATCTTTATCTCTACCAACAATAGTAAAGTAGCCATTTTCATCTTTCTTTGCGAGATCACCTGTTATGAAGAAACCATCATCTTTAAATGATTCTTTGGTCTTTTCTTCCATTCCCCAGTACCCCTTGAAAATATTTTCGCCCTTAAGTTCAATAGTTCCTATTTGACCCACTTCTACTTCCTTACCTTCTTCATTGACTATTCTTATTTCAATGCCTGGAAGAGGTATGCCCACTGTGCCTGCTTTTCGTAATCCGTCATATGGATTTGAAATATTCATATTTGTTTCTGTCATGCCATATCTCTCAAGAATTTTTTTACCAGTTCTTTCTTCAAATTCAATGTGAGTTTCTGATAGTAAAGGTGCTGAACCAGAAATAAATAGTCTCATGTGTTTTGCTGACTCATAATTTAATTTTTCATTTGCCAACAATCTTGTATAAAAAGTTGGCACGCCCATCATGGATGTGGCTCTTTTCATCCAAAGCAAGGCTTTTTCAGCATCAAATTTTTCCAAGAAAATCATTGATCCTCCAACAATTGCAAGAAGATTACATGCAACAAAAAGACCATGCGTATGGTAAATAGGTAGCATATGTAAAAGCACATCATTTTCTGTAAATTTCCAAAATTTTCTTAAAACTTCAGAATTTGAAACCAAATTTCTATGCGATAGCATTGCTCCTTTTGATTTTCCAGTAGTACCGGATGTATATAAAATGGCAGCTAAGTCATTTTTGTTTCTTTTAATAGATTGAAATTTTTTTGGATATTTTTTTATCTGCTCAATCAATGAACCAGTTTCATCTAAATTTAATGATAAAATTGAAAACGAAGAATAGCTCAATAAGTTTTTTACTTCATTTTGAATTTTGTCATCGACAATTATCACCTTAGGTTTGGCGTCATTGAAGAAATATTCTAATTCACTTAGGGTATAGCCAGTATTGAGTGGCAGATAAACACCTCCAGCTTTAATGGTTGCTACGTATATAGCAAGTTGAATAACATTCTTTTCTGCCTGTATGGCCACTCGGTCACCAGGTAATAAATTAATATCTATTAAGTAATTAGAAATTTGATTTACAATTTTATGAAATTCTAAGTAACTTGTCTCTTTATTTTCATTGATCAAAAAAATATTTGAACTCGTTTCGTAAGATTTGAATATTTCGTCAAATAGATAGTTTGATTCAGTCATTACTATTTTTATCCAATGTATAAATGCTCAACTCAGATAAAATATTTTCGTGAATAACTATGCCAAGTCCAGCTGATTTATTTATATGTGCTTTATTATCAATAATATCAAAAGGTAACTCACAAAATTTCTTTGAAAAGTTTATATAATCTGGAAATATTTCAGCCTTTTCTGAATTAGAAATACTTGAGCAAACATGAAGCATCGCAGATGCTGAAACGGACATTGAATTCCAGCAATGCGGAGAAATAGAGATGCCATTATTTGATGCTTCATTTGATATTTTGATAATATCAATAAGTCCGCCCATACCTGAAATATCAGGATTAAATATATCTGCTGCATTTCTCTTTATTAATTCTCTGAAATGGACCAAGCCTGATTGCTTTTCACCAGTTACAACTTTCATATTAAAAGTATTTTTGATTTCAGTAAGTAAGCTAATATTCTCACCATCAACAGGCTCTTCTATCCAGTAAGGATTAAATGACGATACTTCTTTTAAAAAAGATTTTGTCTGATCTAAATCTTTAGGCACAGCTAAATCAAGCATTAGCGGTAATTCATCTCCCACTATTTCTCTAACTTTTTTAACAAACTGAATTGAAATTGATACGTTATCTAGCATTGGATATATCTTGATCCCCCCATATTTCTTTTCATAAAATTTTTCTATTTGCCTCAAATAATCATTTGTGTCTTTTTTTAAATCGCTCCAACACGTAGCATAAATGGGAACATTTGGTTTGGGGCTTTTTGTTAGTAAAGAATTTAAAGGAAGATTTTTTAACTTCCCTGATATGTCCCATAATGCAATTTCAATGGCGCTTGTAGCAGAGCTGAAATCTAAACCCCTGTGACCATCACTTAACAATGAAATTTTATTATAAAATGACTTTATTGATAGATTTGGAATATTCGAAATTTCTCTAAATAACTCTTTTATAATAATCGCAATACCTTTTTCTCTAAAATTAATAGAGAACGCTTCTCCCCAACCTTCAATTCCATCTTCAGTAGTTATTTTTATGATGATAAATTTTTTTGTATTTGACCATTGATCATCAGAAAGATAATTATCGGTTATCCAGATCTTTAACCTTGAGAGTTTGCCAATGCTTATATCTTGATTATTCATTATCAGTATTAATATTAGATGGAATATAATTTAATTTGATCTTTAACATATATAAAAAAAAACCTTATGTTAAGGTATGATTTCAAAGTTAATACTAGGCGCAGGATGTTTTTGGGGAGTAGAAGTTCTTTTTGAAGAAATGTCTGGCGTTAAAAAAGTAATTTCAGGATATGCTGGCGGACATACAGAAAACCCTACATATGAAGAGGTCTGTACAGGAAAGTCAGGACACATTGAAGTTGTTGAGATTGAGTATGATAATAGTGAAGTAAAGTTTGAGGAATTGTTAGACAAGTTTTTCTTTATTCATGATCCAACTCAGATGAATCGTCAAGGTCCAGACATTGGTGAACAATACAAATCAGTTATTTTTTGTAATTCTGATGAAGAAAGAAGAATATCGGAAAGCAAAATTGATGAGATTAATAACTCAGGCGAACATCAAAACAAAGTAGTTACAGAATTAAGAGAGAATGCTAAATTTTGGCCTGCTGAAGAATACCACCAAGACTTCATAGAAAAAAATGGTAAAGTTTGCTATCACCAACTTTACGTACAACACAAATCCTAAATTGTATTATTATTAATGCTCAGCACGTTAATTTGTGCTGAGCAATTAATATGAACTAGCCCTTTACAACTTCTCTTGTATTCGCGTTGAAAGACTCAGTAAACGGAACATCAACTGTTACGGCGTCTACTGGTACTCCTGGCTCATCAGCATATATATCAGGTAAATGAACTTTAAATTTTTTACCTAGTTCCCATTTTGGAAAACCATTTGGATTAAGAGTTCCATCAAAAGGTATATAACCCATAGCTATATTTTTTCCTTTTTCAGGATGATACCAAGGTGAAGTAATAAAGCCACATGGGTCTCCACCGTCACCAGGAGACACAAGCCAAAAATCAGGCGCATACTCATCAATTGGTTTGCCACCAATCTCAAATCCAACCAATTGTAACTTGTATGGCTTATGACCATCTTTCAAGTCAGCCTTCATCTTTTCAAGCGCTTGCTTACCGATATAATCACCTTTTTTCTCCCACTCACCTTTTCCAGATAAAGAAACTTGATAACCAAGATTACATTGAAAAGGATTGTGCTCATGATCTAAGTCCTGACCCCAGGATAAAATACCTGCTTGTATTCTTCTGTGGTGAGCAGGTGCTATAACCATTAGATTATGTTTCTTGCCTGCTTCCAAAACTGCATCCCACATATCGTCGGCATAAAGTGTTGCATTTCGTAAATATATTTCATAACCGGACTCGCCAGAGAAACCAGTTTGAGAAATCACGCAACTTCTTCCACCAACTGTAACTTCTGCTAAACCATAGAAAGGAATATTATCAAGATCAACTTGATCACCCACTAGGTCTTTCATCAAGGCAATGGCTTTTGGTCCTTGAATTTGAACAGGGCACGCGTCGATCTCATCTATTTCTACATCAAATCTTTTATCAGCGTTTACGCCTTGTAAATAAAGTCCAATATCTGAGTCTGACAAACTAAACCAAAACTCATCTTTTGAGATTCTTAAGAGAATAGGATCGTTTAGGACTCCACCCTTATAGTTACATAATATTACGTACCTAGCTCTTAATGGGGATATCTTTGTAGCATCTCTTGTAATTACATAGTCTGTAAATTTTTCAGCATCTGGACCAATTACACGTATTTGTCTCTCAACTGCAACATTCCACATAGTCACGTGGTTTTTAATTGCTTCATATTCAACCATTGCTCCACCATCTTCTGGCTTTACATAACCCCTGGGATGATAAATACGGTTATAAACTGTTGCTCTCCAACAACCCGCTTCCATCGACTTATGCCAGTATGGTGACTTTCTCACTCGAGTTGAAATCAACATTTCAACTTTTGTTGGTCCACTTTGGCGTAAATTGTATGGAACATGTCTGTCGCTTTGATCAACAGTAGTGTTATGTTCTATTTTTTTAGACATAGTAGTTCTCCTTTTCTAACCATTCGTTTGCTTTTTTTATTCCACCAAACGCATAAATGTGAAAATGTTCAACGTTCTCTTTTAATTCTTGAATTACATCATCAGGTGTCTGAACAGTCAATAAATCAAAAATTTTAGATGCATTTTTTTTTGCGAAATTAAGCGTATTCTTTAATCCAACAAATCCAGCGAATTTAACTAGAGTCTTCATAGAAGCCGGACCCGCAACGCCTACATGAACAGGAAGTGGTGCTCCAGAAATAAAAGACGATAATGCGTCTGTATCTTGTGTCCACTGTGTTACAATATAGTCAGCAAATGGGGCCTTTGATTTCATTGCTTCTTCAATAGCTGCATCGCTCATATTTGGAGATCCTTCAGGGTGACCAGCAATACCTATTTTCATTCCATCAAACAATCCAGTTTCTATAAGTTGAAGTGAACAATGATATTTTCCTAAAATATCTCGATCACCACCAATTATTAAAACTTGTTTAACTCCAGCCTCTTTAACTTGCTCAATATATGACTTTAACATATCTGAATCAGTAATTGAACGTGCTGGAAAGTGAGGAATGGGATTATAACCCGCACTAGCTAACGCTTTGGTTTGTTCAATAACATCAAGATGACTTGTGCCAGGCAAAAATGTAATATAAATGTCATTGAGTTTAGGCAAATCGGATAGATTTGTCTTTGTAGTAACTTCCAATGAAAAATTTACATTTCCCATAATGCTGTTAATGAGTGTACCGCTTAAGCCACGCGAATTTTAAATTGCACTGCTTGGCTTAATTTTGCAGCGCTATTTGAGTCTCCTAAAACAAAATTTAAGTAAAAATTTGTTCTATAGCAATACATTTTTGTAGACTCCTATCTGTAAAGTTCTTAAGTTGTCTAGGTTTTTAATATTAGTATCATTTATGGCTGTACTCTCAGATATTGAAATTGCTAGAGAAAATAGCATGGCTCCTATTGAAGAAATTGCCTCAAAATTAGACTTAAAAGATCAAAATCTCCAAAAATTTGGCCACCACATTGCTAAAATTGATACTCAAAATATAGAAAGTAATAACAAAAACGGAAAACTCATTTTAGTTACAGCCATTTCACCTACCCCAGCGGGTGAAGGAAAGACTACTACATCAGTCGGTCTTAGTGATGGCTTAAATAAAATTGGAAAACAATCATTAGTATGCTTGAGAGAACCTAGTTTAGGACCTTGCTTTGGTGTCAAAGGGGGTGCTGCAGGAGGTGGTTACGCCCAAGTAGTACCAATGGATAAAATTAATTTACATTTCACAGGTGATTTCCATGCGATCACATCAGCGCATAACCTCCTTGCATCGATGATTGATAACCATATTTATTGGGGAAACGATTTAGGAATTGATACAAGAAGAGTGGTTTGGGGACGTGTTGTAGATTTAAATGATCGTGCCTTAAGAAATATTAATGTTAATTTAGGCGGTATAGCCAACGGATACCCACGTGAGGATAAATTCGATATTACTGTTGCATCTGAAGTGATGGCAATTTTTTGTTTATCTACAAGTTTAGACGATTTACAAAATAGACTTGGGAATATCATTGTTGGCTATACAAGGGAGAAGAAAGAAATTACGGCCCGAGACTTAAATGCAGACGGCGCGATGACTACTTTGCTAAAAGATGCTTTCTTACCTAATCTTGTTCAAACACTGGAGAAAAATCCTGCTATCATTCATGGGGGTCCTTTTGCAAATATTGCCCATGGATGCAATTCTTTAGTTGCTACTCAAACTGCTCTTAAATTAAGCGATTATGTTGTAACAGAAGCAGGCTTTGGCGCAGATCTTGGAGCAGAAAAATTTTTAGATATAAAGTGCCGTAAAGGAAAATTAAATCCTTCGGCAATAGTAATAGTTGCAACAGTTCGAGCGTTAAAAATGCATGGTGGTATGGATAAAAAAGAATTAAAAAATGAAAATGTTGAAGCTGTTAAAAAAGGTTTATCAAATTTAAAGCAGCACATTGCAAATATGCAAATGTATGGGGCGCCTGTTACAGTTGCTATTAACCATTTCATATCTGATAGTGATAAAGAATTGTCAGCAATCAGCGATTGCTGTGACTCATTAAATGTAAAGTCATATAATTGCACACATTGGAGCAATGGTGGTGCAGGTACAGAAGACCTAGCAAAGCACATAGTAGAAATTACTGAGCAAAATGCTCCAAAGATAAAGCACCTGTATCCGGATGAAATGAAATTGTGGGATAAGATGAAAAAAATTGCTCAAGAAATATATGGAGCGAGCGATATTATTGCTGACCAAAAAATAAGAACGCAGTTTGACGAGTTGGAGGAAAAATATGGCCATTATCCAATATGTGTTGCTAAAACTCAATACAGCTTCTCAACTGATCCAAATCTAAGAGGCGCTCCAAAAGACCATGTAGTTCCTATCAGAGAAGTTAGACTAGCAGCGGGTGCAGAATTTCTGGTGGTTGTATGCGATAAAATTATGACTATGCCAGGTCTGCCTAGAGTTCCAGCTGCAAATGCTATACATTTAAATAAAAATGGCGACATAGAGGGATTGTTTTAATGGCTCACATGTATGATACAAATTTAGACAAAAACGATGCAAATTTCACACCGTTGTCTCCATTAAGTTTTCTCATACGAGCAGCGGAAGTTTATCCAAACAGAACTTCGATTATACATGGCAAAAAACAATTTACATGGTCTGAAACATATAAAAGAAGCAAACAACTTGCGAGCGCACTTTCTAAAAGGGACATAGGCAAGGGAGATACAGTTGCAGTTCTTTGTTTCAATACTCCTGAAATATATGAGGCACATTTTGGTGTACCGATGATAGGCGCTGTATTAAATACAATAAACATCAGATTAGATGTAGATACAATTAGCTATATTCTTGAGCACGGTGAAGCAAAAGCGCTGATTACTGATAATGAACTCTCACCAACGATAAAACAAGTACTCGATAAGATAAAAAATAAAATTCTTGTAATAGATATTGATGATGAGCTTGCAAATCATCCTGAGGGGGCTGGAGAGAATCTTGGAGAAATTAATTATGAGGATTTTCTTTTAACAGGTGACAGTGATCTCGAATGGAGTTTACCAGATGATGAATGGCAATCACTAGCGCTCAATTATACATCTGGCACCACTGGATTACCAAAAGGGGTTGTTTATCACCATAGAGGCTCCTACTTGATGGCACTTGGATCTGTTACTGCTTTTAGTATGCCAATGCATCCTACTTATATGTGGGTTGTTCCAATGTTTCATTGTAATGGTTGGGGCAATCCCTACACGCTTACAGCCCTAGCAGGCACAAGTGTATGCCTTAGATATGTTTCAGCTAAAAATATGTTTGATGCTATTGCAGATCATAAAGTAACTCATTTTGGTGGCGCACCAATTGTTTTAAATTTTCTAGCACAAGCAACAGCTGAGGAAAAAAGAGAATACTCTCAACAAGTATATGTAGTAACAGCAGGGGCTCCTCCACCCGCAGCCACATTAGAAGCGGTTCAAAAAATGGGTTTCGACGTTACTCATGTTTATGGACTGACTGAAACATACGGACATATTTCATTATGCGCATGGCAGGATGAATGGAATGAGCTATCAGTTGAAGAGCAGTCAAAGCTTAGATCAAGGCAGGGTGTAAAGTTTCCGATGATGGATGGCCTAGCAATTATGAAACCTGAGACTATGGAGCCCGTTAAGAATGACGGTGAAGAAATAGGTGAAATCATGATACGTGGCAATTGTGTAATGAAGGGATATTTAAAAAATAAGGAAGAGACAGATAAAGCTATGGCTGGAGGCTGGTTTCACTCAGGTGACCTGGCTGTAATGCATCCTAATGGCTACATTCAAATAAAAGATAGAAGCAAAGATATAATCATCTCTGGGGGTGAAAATGTCTCATCAGTTGAAATAGAAAATACACTTTATAAACATCCATCTGTATTATTTGCTGCAGTGGTTGCAAAACCAGATGAAAAATGGGGTGAAACACCATGTGCTTTTATCGAATTAAAAGATCAAAATGATAGCGTGAGTGAAGGCGATATTATTTCGTTTTGTAAAGAAACTCTTGCTGGCTTTAAGTGTCCTAAAAAAGTCGTTTTTACTGAACTGCCAAAAACTTCAACAGGCAAAATATTAAAATACGAACTGAGAGAAATGGCTAAAGCCGCAGACGCTTAAGAAAAATGAATAGAATCGTCGTTTAGTCGGCCAAATTTAATACCAAAGAAATCTTTAAAATAATTTTGTGTATTGATCCATGGTGACCTACTGCCTTGTTGGGGGAATAAATGAATAGCTCGATGTATATATCCTGAGGAAAACTCAGTTGCGAGCCAGTCTTTTTCAGCTTTCACATCCACTGGCACTCTTGGTACACAATGACTGTAATTATTCTGATCAAGATAATTAATTAATCTACAGGCATATTCACAGGTTAAATCTGCTTTCAAGGTCCAAGATGCATTAATATAACCAAAAGAATTTACAAAATTTGGAATTCCACTGAACATCATACTTTTATAAGTCATTGTTTCAGAAGGCTCGACCAACTTGCCGTCGATATGAACTTGGACACCGCCAAAAGATTGTAAGTTTAAGCCTGTAGCAGTTACGACAACATCAGCTTCAATATTTTGCCCTGATTTAAGCTTTATGCCTTTGCTAGTAAATTTATCGATGTAATCTGTAACGACCGTCGCTCTGTTGTCTCTTATAGACTCAAACAAATCACCGTTTGGAATAAGGCACATTCTTTGTTCCCACGGATAATATCGTGGAGTAAAATGTTTTGAAATATCATGGTTAGGCAATAGTTTTTTAACTCCATCGATGAGCTTTCTTTTTACATAGTTTGGATATGATCTACAAATTCTGTAGAGAAGTTGCTGAAAAAAAACATTTCGCAACCTAACAAGGGTGTAAGACATTTTTTGTGGTAAAACTTTTTTTAAAAAATTTGCAAATCTATCCTCATCTGGACTTGGAAAATAATATGTTGGTGAGCGTTGCAACATCGTTACGTGTTTTGCTTTTTTTGACAATTCGGGAACTATAGTTGCTGCTGTTGCGCCACTGCCGATAACAACCATTTTCTTATCTGTATAGTCATAGTCTTCAGGCCACTTCTGAGGATGTATTAATTTGCCTTCGTACTTGTCAAGATCATCAAATTCAGGTGTGTATCCCTCATCGTAATTATAATATCCTGTTCCCATGAATAGAAAGTTTGCTGTGAATAATATTTCTTGCTCATGATAAGCAGCTTTTACTTCCCATTTTCGCTCTACCGAATTCCAGTTAGCGCTTAAGACTTTATGACTAAATTTTATTTTTTCGCGTAAATTATTTTCTTCAACTGTTTCTTCTAAATAACTTAAGATGGAAGGTCCATTTGCTATTGTTTTTTGCTCCTTCCACGGCTTAAATGCATACCCGAGTGTGAACATATCGGAGTCTGATCTTATTCCTGGATACCTAAATAAGTCCCATGTGCCGCCTATGTTTTCTCTCCCTTCAATTATACAAAAGGATTTATTCGGACAATTTTTTTTTAAGTAGTATCCAGCTCCTATACCAGAGATTCCAGCGCCAATTACAATTACATTAAAATGATTACTATTTTCCATTGATATTAATTCTTAATCGATATTTCCACTGCATCATATATATTATTTCTATACTCTAATTTCGAGCTAAAATTTTGAGACAGATATTCCCCGGATTCTCTCACATGGTCAAAATATTGAGCCATTTCATCTTTAAAAAATCCCAACATTATCTGCAAATACTACACAATTTTTGAGTATCATACCCTCTGATTCCAAAAGCAGTAAATCCGAAAGGTACTTTTTCTTCGCATGGTCAATAAATACAAAATCAGCGTTGAAATTTAATTTTGGTATTATTTCTTCAGCACTTCCGTGTATCAAATTTACTTTATGATCTAGTCCAGCATAGTTAATTAATTCTTTCGCTATTTCTATAGAGTGAATGTCTGAGTCAATCGAAGTTAATTGACTTTTTTCTCCAATAGTGGATGAGATTAATACTGCTGAATATCCAATAAAAGTTCCTAACTCTATTACATTATTTGGTTCTGACTTTAAAAGATGTTCTTTTAGAATTTCCCCTTTTTCTGGACCGACATTCATTAAGAATTGACCACTTTCTAGAACAAAATTATCTATTGTTTGCAGAATAGATTTCGGATTGTTTTTCTCAGCATTTGAAAAAACATAATCCAAAGTTTGTCGCATCAACATAACTTATTTTAGCGGACTAGCAGCGCCCCAGTAATGATAGCTTAAAAATTTTGGTCCAGGAACATACATACTGTCTATTTTATCTATTTTAAAATTAGCTTTCGTTATTTCATTTGGAATATCTACATCAAGATGACAACCGCCCGCTATTCTTTTTTGAATCCCGTTCATTCTTTTTTGCCATTTCAAAACATTTGAGTCAGGAGATTTGCCATGTTCAGAGAATAGAAATTTAGCGTTTGATTTCATAACTCTATTTATTTCAGACATAGCACTGCCTAAGCCAGGAATGGAACACATTGTGTAAGTGCTTATTACTGTGTCAAATGAGTTATTATCGAAAGGCAACTCTTCGGCTTTAAGTTGTTGGATATTCAAATCTATATTATTTAATTCTGCATTTTGTTCTGCTTTTTTCAACAATATCCTATCTGGTTCAACAGCAAACACCTCTGACACATTAGCTTTATTGTAATAATTAAAATTTAATCCTGAACCTATACCTATTTCTAATACTCTACCAGTCGCAAAGGGTATTACTTTTTCTCTCTGTTTTCTAAATGGTTTCATTTGCATCGCATAATTAATGAGATGTGGGCACACATATTTATCGTATAGTTTTTGCAGCAATTATTTTACACCTAATTTTTTTTGAATATCGCTTGATGAAGTTGTGTATCGAAAAGTTAGCGTTTCATCTGGTCTAGCGCGTACAAATGCTTTCTGTGCTGCTAAGGCAGCTTCATGAAAGCCTGATAGAATTAACTTTAGTTTACCTGGATAATAAGAAATATCTCCCATTGCAAATACGCCTGGTAAGTTTGTTTCGAAATTTTCAGTATTTACCTCAATTTGTTTTTCATTCAAATTAAGACCCCAATCATTAATAGGTCCAAGCTCCATTTTAAGTCCATAAAAAATTAAAATTTCGTCACAATCTATAATTTTTTCATTACCATCATTATTTTTTATGATTGCTTTTTCGACTCTATCACTGCCCTTAACATCACTAATCTGATTTTTAGTGATCAAGTCAACTTTTCCCTCTGTAACGAGTTGTTTCATTAAACTAACTGTATGATTTGCTGCTTTAAACTCATCGCGTCTATGAACTAATGTTACATGAGTAGCAATTTTTGAAAGCTCAACAGTCCAGTCAAGCGCGCTATCCCCTCCACCAAAAATTATAATCTTTTTATCTTTATAAAAGTTTTTATCAGATATCGAATATTGAATGCCTTTATTTTCATATTTAGATACATTTTCAATTGGAGGTTTACGTGGCTCAAATGAACCAACGCCACCAGCTATAAATATATTAGGAGTTTCAAAAACTTTATTGCCAGTAGTTTTAAGTTTCCATAAGTCACCAGTATTTATTATTTCGTCAATTCTGTCATTAAGGTGAAACGGTGTATTAAATGGCTTGATTTGTTTTTGTAAATTTTCAATTAATGATAATCCAGTGCACTCTGGCAGCGCAGGTATATCATAAATTGGTTTGTCTGGATATAACTCAGCACATTGTCCTCCAATTTTGTCAAGATTATCTACAACGTGACTGTCTAGTCCTAATATACCTAACTCAAATACTGCAAACAGACCAACAGGGCCCGCTCCAATAATTAGACAATCAGTCTTGATAGTTTGAGACATATATTTATTCCTTGTTATATGATAATAAATAATATTACTTATTGATTATACAATGATTTTATTGCGCAGATACCTATTATATTTAATTGCAGTAATATTGATTGCTGTAGCCTTTACTTATGCTTCCGCCAAGCTTTACGAAGAATTTGCATTCATCAAGAATGACAATTGGCAGATTTTACCATCTCCAGGCGATAAAAATAGAGATATTTATACAAGAGCAAATGTCGCAATAAGAGGAACATTCGCATTGGCAAAGCCAGAAGCTGCATATTTCCATGCATATAATGATATTGAAGAGATAAAGTTACAAGGCAACTGTACTTATCATCTTTTTGGAAATGATATTGAGTCAAGATGGTGGAGTATCACCGTTTATAATGAGGACGGTTATTTAGTTGAAAATAATGAAAAAATTTATGCTTTAAATAGTGAAATAATTGATTTCAATGTCGATGGCGGGTTTGATATTTTTTTAACTAATGATAATAATTTTATTTCAAAGGTAGCTGAAAAAAATTGGATTAGGACACCTAGTGATGAGAGTTTTTCCGTCGCATTAAGAATTTATTTACCAGGTGAAGAATATTTCTCAAAATTAAAGAGAGTAGATTTGCCAGTTATTGAAAAATTGGAGTGTGAAGATGAGTAATTTAGTTAAAAAATTATTTGCACTTGTGCTCATTGGATTTTCACTACATCTATTAATAATTTACTACACACCTAGTTTAATGATGAAGTTTATTGGTAGAAATTGGGAAGAGCAAAATATGATTAATAATTCATTTGCTCGCGATTTACCTGATTCAGAATTTACTGAGGTTATTAGACCAAGCGCCGATATACTTTATGGTGGATGTGCTTATGACGTCACTTACTTTCCATTGGTTATAGAAACTGAAGTGCCTGAGTCTTACTGGTCGATATCGTTCTTTTCAGAAAATACTGATAACTTTTCTACAATAAATGAAAACGTGCACAACTTTGGCATGCTTAAAATTTATTTATTTGGGCCTAATTCTATGCCAACAAAGGTAAATGATGGGTTTATAGTCGTTTCTCCTTCTAATAATGGCCTTATGTTAATGAGACAGTTCATAGGAGATGGTTCTAAAATTGATAAATTAAATGAGATACAAAATACTTTAGACTGTAGTCTTGAGGGGTCTTAAAACTGTTTCTCAGGCATATTAACAACTAAACCGTCTAGCTCATCAGAAACAGTAATTTGACAGCTTAATCTGCTGTTATCTTTAACGTCGAAAGCAAAATCTAGCATATCTTCCTCAGAGTCCTCTTTTGGAGGCAGTTTTTCTATCCATTCTTTTGCTACATATACATGGCAAGTTGCGCAAGCACATGCACCGCCACAATCTGCATCAATGCCAGGTATTTTATTCTTAATCGCGCCCTCCATGACAGTCAGCCCACTACTGACATCAATTTCGTGCTCCGCGCCGCTAAATTCGATATATTTGATCTTTGCCATTGAGATTTTTTTAAGAATATTTAAAAATGCATTGCTTAAGGGGATCAAATACATCAAAAAAGCGCCAAAGCAAGAATTTTCTCACTTTAGCGCTTTTTCTGGGGCCGGTCGAACCCCGAAACGCATGAACGTCTCATTGCGAACGATCATCTTAGAAAGGTATTTTTTTTGAAACAAGGGGTTATTTATGCAAAAAAGTTATCCACATGAATTAAGCTCACTTATCCCCACTCAAGCAACAACTTATTAACATGATATCAAAACCGTATTTATTATTTCTTGGTGATGCTATAGATGATTTGGCGATAAAGACTGCTGCAGGGGTTAATTACTGGCGTCCAGATTGGTGTATCGGTCAAATGAGCCTTCCAAATGCCAAATCTAGCTTAGGTTTACAGGAAATGAGTATAGAAGAAGCTGTTAAGAAAGGTGCTAAGACATTTGTTATTGGCGTGGTGAATGCCGGAGGTGTTATGCCTGAAGAATGGAAATCCATTATAATTAATGCAATATCATCTGGAATGAATGTAGCCAGCGGAATGCATTCAAGACTATCTTCGTTTAGTGAAATTGCAGAAGCAGCTGAAAGAAACAATGTTCAACTTCATGATTTACGGTTTAGTGATAAACAATTTCAGACAGGAAAAGGAGGAAAACGATCAGGCAAAAGACTCCTTACTGTTGGAACAGATTGTTCTGTGGGAAAGAAATATACAGCACTCGCAATTGAAAAAGCGATGCAGAGTAACCAAATAGATGCATCTTTCAAGGCAACTGGACAAACTGGAATCTTAATAGCAGAAAGTGGCATTGCAATTGATGCTATTGTCTCTGATTTTATCTCAGGAGCAGTTGAATGGTTATCGCCTGATAATGATGATAATCACTGGGATATTATTGAAGGTCAGGGATCTTTATTTCACCCTTCATTTGCTGGAGTTTCACTAGGATTGCTTCATGGAAGCCAACCAGATGCATTTATTGTATGTCATGAACCAACACGGACTAATATGAGAGGAGTGGATACACCTTTACCAAGCATCAGAGAGGTTATCGATCAGACAATACAAAATGGCAAGCTTACTAATATGCAAATACAATGCATTGGCATCGCACTTAATACATCTAATTGTCAATCTGAGGCAAGTGATCATAAGGAGAGATTATCTAAAGAATATGGCTTACCATGTTTGGACCCTTTACAAGACAGCCTTGATCCATTCATTCAGATTATTGAAAAAATTTGAAACATTAATGTCCAATATTCAGATAAAGCATATATCTTGGGATTTAAATAAATCATTTAATATTTCTAGAGGCTCTAAAACTACAGCCGAAACAATTGAAGTAAAGATAGAAAGTAATAATTTTTATGGTTATGGCGAGTGTGTTCCTTATAAAAGGTATGATGAAACTATTGATAGCGTAACTTCAGAAATTCACAAATTAAAACCAGACATTGAAGAAGGTAATATTAACTTAACTAATCTTGATAGTTTCTTAAAAAATGGGGCAGCAAGAAATGCAATTGACTGTGCGATGTGGGATCTCGAATGCAAAATGAAAAATACCTCGATTTGGAAATTAATGGGAGTTACAAAGCCAACTACATTACCTGGCAGCTATACCGTAGTATTAGATGAGCCAGAAAAAATGTTAGAGGATGTAAGTAATCATCTAGAATTTCCAACATTAAAATTAAAAGTTAATAAAAACAATCTTCACCAAATCTTAACAAAAACAAGAGAGCTTTCTCCAAATAAAGTATTAATTGTTGATGCTAATGAGGCATTCAATATAGATGACTTAAAATCAAACGCTGATTTATTTGTAAAAACAAAGATTGATTTAATAGAACAACCACTGTTATCTGAAAATGATAATGAGCTTAAAGGATTGAATTTTCCTATTTCTATATGTGCAGATGAGTCATTTCATGACAGTTCTGATTTGGCAAAAATGACTCATAAATATAATACGATAAATATTAAACTCGACAAAACCGGCGGCCTTTCAGAAGCAGTAAAAATAGTCAAAGAGGCAAAAAAGTTAGATCTAAAAATCATGCTTGGATGCATGGTCTCCAGTTCCTTATCAATGTTGCCGTTATTACCGCTATATGAATACGCAGATTTTATAGATCTTGATGGACCTTGCTTTATAGCTAATGATAGAAAAAATGGACTTATTTATGAAAACGGTATGATGCTAGTTAAGGAAGATCTTTGTTGGGGTTAAATTATTTTTCTGCTTTTGGTGTAAAGATTTTCTTTCCATTGTAAGTACCGGTTGTCATATCAACGTGATGAGAAAGTCTCATTTCACCAGACTCTTTATCTTCAATAAAATTTTTTCCCTTTAGACGTAAATGAGATCTTCTCATACCTCTTTTAGAATTCGATATCTTACTCTTTGGGACAGCCATTTTATTTTCCTTTATAATTTAGTTGGATTTGGTTCATCTCCGTAAACTTCATCAGGATCAAAAACTTTTTCTTCTGTTGTGAACCTTAATCCAGACTTATTTGCAGTATCTTCTAAGTCAATTTCGCGGTAAAAACAAGACTTATAACCAACATGACAACTAGCGCCATTTTTTCCTATATCAACCTTTAAACAAAGGGCATCTTGATCATCATCAATTAGGATTTCCTTTACTTTTTGAGTATATCCACTTTTAGCTCCTTTATGCCATAAGGTATTTCGACTTCTGCTAAAGTAGAAAGCTTCTTTCGTTGTAATAGTTTTTTCAAGTGCCTCTTCATTCATAAAACCTGTCATTAAAATTTCATTAGTTCTATAGTCAACTGTTGTAACAACAATCAAACCATTATCATCGAATTTAGGGGCAAGTTCATTGCTCTCTTCAACTTGCTGTACTGATTGTCTTTTCTTAAACATAATTTATACTTGTCAAATAATTTAGGGTGGGTTTAACTTAAAAAATTAAATAATTCAATTAATTAAACATAAATATGACAAACAATAAAGATCCTATAAAACCTGTCAGAGCCCAAGGCGCTAGGACAACGTTTTTCCCTCCTTATGCCCTAATGATTGGGTTGATAGCATCAAGCCTCCTTGACAGTTTTTTTATACATTTGCCTCTCTTTAAAGGAAGTATAATAGTTTTAATCATCGGATTAATTATTGCAGTTTCCTCTTTTTTAATGGCTATTTACACCTTAAAAATATTTTCTGAGAATGAAGAAAACCCTCACCCAAAATCAGTTCAAAATCAGTTGTTTGTTGGTGGAACATTCAAATATTCAAGAAATCCAATTTACTTAGCAATGGTAATAATTCTATTAAGTTGCGGACTAGCATTCAACTCATGGTGGTATGTAATTAGTGCGGCTATATCAATACCGCTATTGACGTTTGGAGTAATAATTCCAGAGGAAAAATATCTTGAAAAAGAATTCGGAAATGTTTACTTAGATTATAAGAAGTCCGTCAGAAGATGGCTTTGAAATAACTTCATAAATTTTTAAATATGTACAGCTTGCTTAAGGGAACGTGGGCCCTATTTTTTGGCGTTGCAATGATAATGCTTGCAAATGGGCTCCAAGGTAGCTTGATTGGGGTTAGAGCATCAATCGAAGGGTACTCTGCTGCATCAGCGGGTATTATACTTACTGGATATTATGCTGGATTCTTATCTGGAGCCCTCTTGATACCCCATCGCATAAAAAGTGTTGGACATGTAAGAATGTTTGCAGCGCTTGCGTCAATTGCCTCTATCTCAATTCTCTTGCATTCAATTCATGTAAGTTTCATTGGATGGTTTTTAATGCGTTTTATATCTGGAATGTGCTTTGTAGGCATGTACACAGTTGCAGAAAGTTGGATCAATGACCTTTCAGAAAATAATAATAGAGGTAAAGCTTTATCTATTTATATGATGGTTAGTATGGCTGGAAGTGCAGTAGGTCAATTATTTCTAAATATAGCAAACCCAGAAACCGCATCTTTGTTCATGCTCGTTTCAATTCTAATTTCCATATCTCTCGTACCAATATTAATTGTTGTTAGTAAACAGCCAGATTTCAGTGTTACTGAGTTTTTGAATATCAAACAGCTTTATGAAGCATCACCTCTTGGAGTGATTGCTGCTATGATGACAGGTTTGGCTCATGGAACGCTTTGGGGAATCGGAACCATATATGGTTTAAAAAGTGGACTATCAATTGAGCAAGTATCAATTTTTATGTTTACATTTATTATTGGGGGAGCACTAAATCAATATCTTATCGGCTATTTATCAGATACGTATGATAGAAGAACAATTATTGTAATTGTTGCTTTTTTAGCAGGTATCTTCTCTATTTTAGCTCTAATTTTTGGTGATACTTTCTCAGTCCTCATAGCAATTACTTTCATATTTGGAGGTCTGACTGTGCCTCTTTATGCGCTTTCGATTGCTCATACAAATGACTTTTTGTCAAAAAGAGAAATGGTTGCAGCAAGCTCAGGGCTTCAACTAGCAGGAGGCATTGGCCTTACAATTGGTCCCATCTTGGGAGGACTGGCAATCGATATAATTGGAGCTTCAGGTTTTTGGATATATTTATTCCTAATTCACACTAGCCTAGGTTTGTTTGGGATATACAGAATGACGATCAGAACCGCAGTTCCATTAGAGGATCAAGGAAGCACTGTGCTTGTAAGCAGTAGAGCTTCGCCTGTTTCAATGGAATTGTATCCAGACGCTGAAGAGGGTTAATTTAAATAGACTTCAACCAATTATCTATATTTTCACTTATTTCGTCAGGTGAGTCTTCTTGAACAAAATGGTTGCCTTTTACAGTCGCTTCGGATTGATTTTTAAATTTTCTGCAAAATTCAATTAGAGGCTTTGGCATTAAACGGCCTGGCTCTGCAATGATTAAAAGTTTTGGTATTTCTGTCTCCACCATGAAAGATAGATTTTTTTTAACTTCTTCATGGACGTGCTTCGGTTCTTTATCAATTGGTATTTGTCGCGGCCAGTCCAAAGTTGGTCTTCTATCCTCCCCAGGATTAAGAAACGGTTTTCTATAAACAGCCATAGTTTCTTCACTTAGAGGAGTAATTGGGTCTGTTCCCAACATTTTTTCAACAAAGAAATTTTCTTCTAAAACCTTTTTGTCACCTTTTTCGGACCTTAGCATCATAAATAAACTTTTGAGCGGTTCTTGCATTTCTTCAGATTTAATCGGCGCAATAACTGTTTCAAAATAACATATGCCTCTTACTTTATCTGAATTCTCTCTCGCCCATTTAATACTTAATGGTCCTCCCCAGTCTTGTCCTACCAGGGTAATTTTTTCATTTAAATTTAGACTTTTTATTAATTCAGATAAGTATTCAAAATGAGTATCAAATGTATAAGTCATATGACCAGGATTATCTAACTTATCAGAGTCACCCATACCAATCATATCTGCCGCAATACATCTGTAACCACTATTTAAGTTTTTAATAATATTTCTATACAAATAGGATGAGCTTGGGTTTCCGTGAAAGAAGATTATTGGATCACCTGTGCCAATGTCAACATATGCAATTTTTTTATTTTTATGAGTAAAAAATTTTTTATCCATCATTTCTTTATAAGTGTACACCAATCTTCTGGTGATCTTCTATTAGTTTTATAATTATTTAATGGCGAAGAAACATCCCTGTATCCAATTGCCATACCACAGAATAACATGAGATCAGAGTCAGCTTCAACAAATTCAGATACCATTTTCTGCCTAAGTGACCAAGATTCCTGTGCACAAGTATCAATTCCTTCTTCTTGAGCAAGTAGCATAAATGTCTGTAGGAACATTCCTAAATCTGACCACTGAGGTTGGTTCATCTGGCGGTCTACAAAACAGAATAATGCTGCTGGTGCACCAAAAAAAGTAAAATTTTTAAGCATTTGATCTACCCTTGCTTGCGAATCTGATCTTTCAATTCCAATAGAACCGTATAACTGTTCACCAACTTCAAACCGTGAAGTTCTATAAGGCTCTTTCAGTTTTGCAGGATAAATTGGGTACTCAGGTGTATCTGTGCCCTTCCATTTATCCTGAAATTCAAGAAAACGTTTCATCGAGTTCCCATTTATTAAAAAAATTCTCCATGGCTGTAAGTTTCCTCCCGATGGGGATCTAGAAGACTTATAAATTAGGCTTTCTAGTATTTCATTCGATACCTGCTTTTTTGTAAAAGCTCTGACTGATTGGCGATTGTTTACGGCTTCTGAAACAGTTGTCATAATTTTATTTTTATTCTTTTTTTTTCATGAAGTTTTTTTTTATTTGCGACCTTTTTTGGTCTAAACTTATCTGTCCTTAACTGTCTTGCAATAGGGTTACTTTTTAATTTACTTTTTTTCTTTTTCATTCTCTACAGAAGCACACTGCCTCCATCTACCATCAGGGTTTGTCCTGTAACAAATTTACTTTGATCACTTGCAAGATACAGAACGGTTCCATATATATCATCAACTTCAAGTGTCTTTTGTAATATCTGACCTTTAGAAATAACCTCAAAACCACGTTCTGCTTTTTCTCCTAAAAATTCCTTTGCCGACTCAGTTCTTACCATAGATGGCGCTACTGCATTCACACGAATGTTATCTTTTCCCATTTCTCTTGCCATAACCCGAGTTAGTCCAATAACGGCAGCTTTTGATGTAGCATAATCTGCAGCGTAAGGCATACCAAATTTAGCTGCTAGAGAAGCGATATTTATTATTGAGCCGCTTTTATTTTCCCTCATTATTGGAGATATTGCTCTGCAGCAATTCCAGAGTCCTTTGACATTAACATTCATCGCTTTATCCCATTGATCTGGATCAATATCTTCAAATCGTGAGCTTTTTAATGCTCCATATAGTGCGGCGTTATTTACCAATACATCTATTTTAGAAAATTTATCAACAGCCTTCGCCATCATATTGTTGCATGAGTTTATATCTGTCACATCGAGATTTAGACTTAAAAATTTATCTGTAACTTCGCTCACCTTTTTCTCTGTCTCAGAACAATCAGATATATCTGCAAAAATGATATTCGCTTCTGCTTTCGCAAATTCAAGGGCATATTTCTGTCCCAAGCCTCTTGCGGCACCTGTAACAATAATTGTTTTATCTTTGATCATAAATACCATCTAGCTCCTCCTTGCTCATTTCAAATAATATCTTCTTTACGATGTTATATGAAAAACCTGCTCTTGACAAAACTCCAAGTTCTCTCATTTTTATTTTTTCTGTAAGTTCATTTTTCCTATAAGGTCCTATAGATTTCTTTTTTGCTAACCTACAAGCGGCTATAAGATCAATATTTTTAACTGAATTTCTAATGTTCTGTATTGCATCAATAATTATATTATCCTTTACGTATAGTTCCTTAAGTTTGAATTCAATTTTTTTTAGTGACCAACCCTTATTTAGATAATTCCTGATTTTACTCTCAGAAAATAGCTGATCATTAAGAATTTTTTGTCTTTCTAATGAAAAAATTATTTCATTGATAATTTCTTCTGAGTTAATACTTAAATGGCTATCTTTAACTTTTCGTCTTAGATAATTTCTTAGGTTTTCTGAGCTCGATGCGTATCTTTGTAAGTACCATAAAGCTTTTGACTCAATTTCAGTATAATTAGATTTATTTTTCATTAACTATCTGAATAATTTTTTCTGCTGCCATTATACTTGGTGTGCTTTGAGATTTGAGTTTCGCAGTAGCTTCACTTGCATTTGATAGAACCTCTTGAAGGTAATCATTGTCATCTAAAAATTTTTTTAAATAATACATAATATTATCTTTATTGCTTTTACTTTGTAGCAGCTCAGGAATGATAAACTTCCCTTGTATAATATTAATTAAATTACCCATTCTAGTTTTAATAAGGAATTGCAGTATAAAATAGGTTACAGGATTGAATTTGTATGCTGTCACATATGGTGTATTAAAATATGAAACTTCTAGAGCTGCAGTCCCTGAGGTCACAATGCCAAGTTTTGCATGATAGTAATAAGAGTATTTAATATGCTCATCTAGAATTATTTTTATTCTATTTTGTAAACCGAATTGACTTAAGATATCTTCTACATAAAAAGTCATTTCTTTTGTAAGTGGCATTACAAGCTCATACTTGTCATCTAACTTCATGGCCCTTATTACTTCTAAGTAAATTGGTAAAAGAGATACAACTTCCTTTTTTCTACTTCCCGGTAAAATTAAGAAAACTTCTCTGTCTCCCTCAGTAATTTGATTCTTTTTAAAGTATTCAATATTTATCTCTGTTATCGGATGACCTACAAAAGTTGTCGGCACTTCATATTTCTCAAATATTTTCTTCTCAAAGGGTAGAATTGTCAGCAAGTGATCTACTGATTTTTTTACTGTATGGACACGTCCAGGCCTCCATGCCCAAACGCTAGGAGCCACATAATGAAGAATTTTTAATTTATTGTTTCGTTTTTTTATCCGTTCAGCAATTCTCAATGTAAAATCCGGACTATCAACTGTGAAAATAATATCAGGATCAAGTTCAATAATTTGATTAACCACTGATTTTATTATGCGATTTATTTTAAATATCTTAGGAATAACTTCAATTAATCCCATCACGTTAATTTCTGATATATCAAAAAATTTTTGAATACCCTCTTTTTCAAGAGCTCTTCCACCAATACCGAAAATTTTAAGAGGCTTATTTGAAATTTTTTTTAGTTCTTTTATGGCTGATGCGGCTAATTTATCGCCAGACTCTTCACCGGTTATTACTACAATCTTCATTTTACTATTTGATCTAATTGTTTATATTTATACCATTATATATGTCTAAAAACGTAACATTTTGCTTTGATTTTGGAAGTCCTTACTCCTACCTAGCCTACAATAATCTTAAAGTAATTAAAGACGAAGGAGCTGAAATTGAAATTATGCCTGTTCTGTTGGGAGGCATATTTAAGGCTACAGGAAATCAACCGCCTGCAACTGTCCAAAAAAAGGGAGAATATATGTTTAAAGACATTACTCGTTGGACAAAAACACTCAATATTCCATTTAAGATGAATCCCTATTTTCCAATATTAACAGTGCCTCACATGCGAGGGGCGGTCTTAGCCCAAAAAAATGATATTTTAGAAAATTACATGCAAGTTATGTTTGAGTCTATTTGGACAAAAGCAATGAATCTTAATGATCAGGAACTTCTGACCCAAGTCGCCACAGAATCTGGAATGGATGCAAATAGTTTTGCTGAAGGAATTTCAAGTGATGAAATTAAAAATAAATTAAGAGAGAATACTGAATTTGCTATTAATAAAGGAGCGTTTGGAGTACCAACATTTTACATCGATGATGAAATGTATTGGGGCATTGACAGTATGAAATTTCTTGTTGAATATTTAAAAAATCAATAATCAGCCATTATCCTCTTCATTATAATTACGAGCAATGATAGCCCCTAAACCAGGGAAATATCTTGATATATATAATGCTATTTTTGGAAAGCTTATTCTAGGAACAATATAAGCTTCTCTTTTATTTGCCTCTATTGATTTAATAATCATTTCTGAGGCTTTATCCAAATCCATACCTTGACTTTCATGGCCTCTATCATTAGCACCATAAGGAGTGCCGTCTCCAGTTAAGGCTTTCATACCTATCTCAGTGTTAACAAATCCTGGAGCGACAGTGTTAACTTTAATATTATGTTCATGAACTTCAGCTCGAAGCGAGTCCATAAAACCGTGCAATGCATGTTTTGATGAAGCATAAACAGTTCTTTTTTTTGATCCAAATTTTCCAGACAAACTGGTGTTCGTTACTATCTGACCTTTTTTATTTGATATCATTTGTGGAAGCAAACACTTAGTTAATTTAACAACGGAGAGAAAATTTAGATTCATAACTTGTGTATACACATTAAAATCTGTTTCATTCGCTGCAGAATATGCTGATACTCCAGCATTATTAAAGAGTATATCTATTGAACCAACCTCCCGAGTAACTCTATTAACTAAATCGTCAATGGACTCCAAATTTGAGAGATCATGATCAAAAATATGCGCCTTTGCATTTCCACATTCTTTTTTTACTTCCTCTAATTTGTCTCTATTTCGCGCAGTTAATATTACTTCTGCACCTAATTTTGATAACTTAATTGCAACTGATCGACCAATACCGGATGAAGCGCCCGTAACCCAAATTCTTTTATTATGAAAATAGCTCATAGAATTATATAATCTATCATTATGCAACTAAGACTAGCAAGAAATAAAGACGGAAATCAAATAATCAACTTAATCAAAAGATGCTTTAAAGATTATAAAAATTGCTACCTTGATGTAGACAACGACTCTCCAGAGTTAAGAGATGTTTATTCTTACTTTAAAAATAAAAAAGGAAAGTTCTGGGTATATGTTGATAAAAATAAAATTATCGGATGCATAGGCTATATACCACATGAAAAAAATAACTTAGAAATACATAAGCTATATATAGATAAAAATTATCGAATGAAGGGCTTGGCAAAAAAACTAATGTTAAGGATTGAGAGTATTGCAAAGAAATATAAAAAAAGAAAGATAGTGCTATGGACCGATACTAGATTCAAGGAAGCTCACAAAATGTATAAAAAATTAAATTATAAAAAAATGTCAAAAACAAGAAAGTTAAATGACATAAGCAATACAACTGAATATGCCTTCCAAAAAGTAATTAATTAGCTTTCACTGTTCCTAATTTTCTCTCCGCAAACCCAACAGCCAAAACTATAATGAAGTTGATAATTAAATATATTGATCCCGCTACTAAAAATATTTCAACAGGTGCATAGGTTTTTGAGATTATAGTTCGAGCTATTCCAGTAATTTCCATGAGCGTGATAATTGAAATCAATGAACTGGCTTTAACCATTAATATCAACTCATTACCATAAGCTGGTAATGCTTGTCGTACGGTAATTGGAAGTGTAATTAGCAGAAATGTCTTAATTTTATTCAGTCCTAATGCTCCTGATGCTTCTATAAAATTTTTAGAAACAGAAAGTATACCTCCTCGAATTATTTCAGAGGAATAAGCACCAGTGCTGATAGTCAGTGTAATGATACCACACCAATATGGCTCTTTTAAAATTGGCCATAATATACTTTCTCGAATAAATGAAAATTGACTAAGACCATAATAAACAAAATACAACTGCAGTAACAGAGGTGTCCCCCTAATTAAATAGACAAAATAATATGCAGGAATTGACATTAATTTTTTGCCAGAAATTCTCATCAATGCCACGATTATTGCTAATGCTAGTCCGAGTACTGTTGAAATAGATACCACTTGTAATGTAAGAGGAATACCCTCAATTATTTTAAAAAATGACTCATACATTAATTCAAACCTCATAACGCCCCCTTAGATACAAAACCTTTAGAGTAAGTATTTTCAGCCTTATCAAATAAAATGTTAGAAAGCCTGGTAATTACCAAATACAGAATAATAGCAGCCGTATAAAATATAAATGGTTCATGTGTCGAGCCCGCGGCAATACGCGACTGTCGCATAATTTCAACTAACCCTGTAACACTAATGAGCGCGGTATCTTTAAGTGTGATTTGCCACACATTACCAATACCTGGCAGTGCAATTCTTGCAACTTGTGGGAATATTACTCTTCCATAGAGACCATATCCATTTAATCCAAGTGTTTTACCTGCCTCAAACTGCCCTTTATGAACGGAGTTAACCGCACCTCGAATGACTTCTGTAGAATAAGCCCCTGAAATTGCACCAACAGCAATTGTGCCAATTGTAAATGCATTCAGTTCAATATAACCATCATAACCAAAAATTTTAGCAATATACATAACTGCGCCGCTGCCACCAAAAAAAAGAAGATATATGACTAAAAGCTCAGGTATACCTCTTATTATTGTTGTGTATGTATTTGCTACTATTTTTAGAATAAAAACATTTGATAGTTTACATGCAGCAAAAATAATTCCTATCAGAATGCCTAAAAGTAAAGATGACGCACTTACAAGAACTGTCATCAGTGCACCCATAAGCATCTCATCTCCCCATCCAGATGAACCAAAGGAAAATACTTCAAACATATTTATTTATATAAAAAAAAACGGCTGAGTATTAGTCAGCCGTTTTTTTACGTTATTAATTTCAAAATTACGGTGCTAGGTCTTTACCAAACCATTGCATTGATATTTTAGAAATTGTTCCATCTGCAGCCGCATCAGCTATTGCTTTATCAAACATCGCTTTAAGATCAGCGTCTCCTTGTCTAATACCTGCACCAACACCTTCACCTAAAAGTCCTCCAAACACATTTGGACCAAAAGTGACTACATTAGAACCACTCGAAGTTTCCATAAATGCTTCTGCTGTTCCAACATCACATAACATTGCATCTATTCTACCAGCCGCAAGATCAAGATTCATTTCGTCTTGTGTTGGATAAACCTTTAAGTTTGAATCTAAGTATTTATTTGCAAAATCCTCGTGGATTGTCGCAACAGTTACTCCAATATTCATACCTTTCATTGCATTATTTAACGCACTTATAGTACCAGAAGTAGCACTGCTATCATCATCAAGATTTAAGTTTTTTGCTGAAGTAAAAGTGCTTAATGGTGAACTATTAAGTGTGAAAAATCTAGCTGGTTCTGTCATGTAAGCTTTAGAAAAACTAATTGTTTTTTTTCTTTCTTCAGTTACTGACATGCCTGCCATGATTACATCGTATTTACCATTAACTAGTGCAGGAATGATTCCATCCCAGTCCTGTTGAACGAACTCACATTCAGCGTTCATTCTTTTACATAGATCTCTTGCAAGATCTAACTCAGCGCCAACGAGATTTCCTGATGCATCTGTAAAGTTCCATGGTTCGTATGCGCCTTCCGTCCCAATTCTAATTTTTGACCAATGACCGTCCGCTAATGCCATTGAAGATATAGCGCTTATAGCCAATCCAATTATTAATAATTTTAAATTTTTCACTAAATTTCCTCCAATTTGAAATAAACAGAGGGATAGGGTCTATTAAAATTACTAAATGGGCAAGAAAAATGTTAGTTTTACTTATTATTTTTGAAGTCTATTCCAAAGATATATAATGATTGCTACAGAAATTATACCCACAACACCCTCACTTCCTAGTTGGTTAATCAAACCTACCAAGTTCTGAGTAATATTTTTTCCTAAAAAAGGTGATGATGGCCCAAAGAGTACTTCCAAAATTATAGCTATTGCAATCAACAATAAGCCAAAATCAATGATTTCTCTTAATATTTGTTTAATTCTTGAGATCATATTCTAATTTTTTATCACCTCCCATGTGCAAACATGGGAAGTGATAATATGTTTAATCTCTAAATAACCAGAGAATAACGCCAACAGCAATTAATCCAACAACTCCGGCATTTCCTAACTGGTTCACAAGAGATACGATATTGCTAGCTATATTGCCAACAAATGGGATGCTTCCCCCGCTTAGCAAGCCAACAACAATACCCAAAGCTAGCAGTGAAAGACCAAGACTCGTTAAAGCCTTTATCGCGTTCTGTGCGTTTCTAATCATAACTTTCCCCCTCGTTATGTTTATTTAGATAGCAGTACTATATTTAGTACATAAGTGAACAGTATATTCTAAATATGGTAAAACAAGTTTCTTTTATAATTTAAGTAATTGAATTTATTTGATTTTTCCTAATATTTTTAAAAATGTCACATTTATACAACATTATTTTGTATATCAGCACGGGGTTGATTCTATTCTATCTGCATTAATAGCTCAGATACAAGTTTATTAATATCTAACCCTTTTGATGCAATTCCATAGATCTTTTTATCTGGTCTAATAATTATTTCCCCTGCTTCTAAATAATCGGATAACTCGGGGCCAATATTAAAATCAGAATAGTCAAAAATAAATTTAAAATTCAGGTTAATTAATTTTTCATATATATCTTCAGATAGCTCATTTCTTACATCTTTTTTCGAAAATATTGCAAAACAGTTTCCAATCATTTTATCTAAGCAAGCAATACCTTGTTTATCAGTAATTTCTCTATTAAAAAGTCTTCTGTTGATTATCATTTCACTCTGTGAATGACTAAAAATACCTTTTTTTGATTCCTTTTCCTCAATATTTTTATTTCTTCCAAATGCTTGGTCTCTGGCCTCTGGGGCGATTGCCTCTTCTAATGGCATATTTTTCTGAAATGCCATAGATAGTGAGTCAATCAATTGTCCAAGTGCAATAGATGATTTTATTGTTTGCTTTATTGGTTGAGCTCTTTCTAAATCGTAAGAATGTAAAAGATTTTTGTTGCAGTTAAAATTAACAACCAAATTAATTTTCCATATTAGATTTAATATATCTCTAATTCCTGTATTTAGACCTTGACTTGCATAGGGCGGCATTTGATAAGCAGTATCACCTATTAAAAAAACATTGTTTTTCTGAAAAGTATTAGCAAAAGATCCTCTAAAATTTTGAATAGATGTATTTTCAATCTCGTACTGATTAGGCTCTATCCATTTTGAAATCAAGTTTTGGATATTATTTTTTTGAATAATTTTTTTGTGTTGTTCACCTGTTAGTAACTGAAATTCAAACCTATGTCTTCTATTTGAAAGGGAAATATAAGAAGTAGGTCTTTTATCATCGCAGATTTGCCTGAAAACATTTTCTAAACTATTTTCATTCTTTAGCAATATATCGACAAGAAGCCAATTTTTTGAATATCTTTGATCAACGGACTCAATGTCTAATTTATTTCTTACAAAAGAATTGGCACCATCACATGCAATTAAGTAAAGGGTTTCAAAATGTTTTAATTTGTTACCACTTTTTGTATCAAGTCCCACTTTATTATCATTTAAACTAAAGTTAATAAGTTCGTTATCAAATAGTAAATCTATATTTTCATCAGCCTTACATTTTTCTCTTATTATTTTTTCAATCTCTGGCTGAAAAAAAGTACAAACAGAAGGAAAATCATTATCAGTGTGTAATACTGGATTACGTTGGATCACTTTTCCATTAGTTAGCACAATGTCAGTAAAATCTGGTTTATTTAAAAATACTTTTAAAGCATCGTATAAACCTACATTTTCCAGTAAACGTAAACTTTCATCATCGAACGATACAGCTTTTGAGGAAAATTCAGTGTCCGATTTTGACTCAATAACTAGTGTTCTAAGATTGTATTGACTACATACTTTTGCACAGATTTGTCCAATTAGTCCGAAACCCACAATTGCAACATCATATTGATTAATATTACTAGTCAAAATAACTCCTAGATAATGAAATCGCTTGACTCTTACTTTCAATTTAGTTTGAATTCAAGCCATTATTTAATTTGATAAAAAAGATTTGAAATGGTGAAAATAGTAAATTCATGGAATGAGTGGGATCCTCTAAAACACATAATTGTTGGAAGAGCAGATGATTGTTGCATTGCTCCAGTTGAACCTGCAATGGCTCCGAAAATTCCTGAAGACTCTGATATGAAAGGTCAATTTGGACCAAGGCCACAACATACAATTGATAGAGCAAATTATTTACTTGATAATTTCTCTGATATTTTAGAAAAAAGAGGAATAAAAGTAGATCGTCCATCTCCACTAGATTTCAATCAGAAAATTGGTACCCCAGATTGGAGTATAGAAACAATGTTTGGCTGTATGCCTCCTCGAGATGTTATACTTACTTTAGGCAGTGAGATGCTGGAAGCTACGATGTCCTTTCGTTCAAGATGGTTTGAATATTTATGTTATCGACCGCTATTACAAAGTTTTTTTGACCAAGACCCAGAAATGAAATGGGAGACCGCTCCAAAACCAAGGTTAACGAATAAATCATACAGGGATAATTATCTTGCAGATGAAATTACAATAGAACAAAGATACGAATGGGTTGCCGATAAAAAGTTTGTTACAACTGAGGAAGAACCACTATTTGATGCAGCTGATGTGTTAAGAATGGGCAAAGATTTATTTATTCAACACGGGTTCACAACGAACTTAAAAGGCATCGATTGGATTAAAAGACACTTTCCAGACCAACGTGTTCATGTACTAAATTTCCCAACTGATCCTTTTCCTACACATATTGACGCTACATTTACGCCATTGAGGCCAGGACTGATATTAAATAATCCTGAAAGAAGACTACCTGATGAACAAAGAAAAATTTTTCATGATAATGACTGGGAAATAGTCGATGCCGCTAGACCCGCTCACAATTCTCCTCCTCCATTATGCTATTCAAGCGTATGGCTGAGCATGAACGTTCTTATGCTAGACCCAAAAACAGTTTGCGTTGAAGAAACTGAAGTTCACCAGATGGATCAACTAGATAAATTAAATTTCGAAGTTGTTCCGGTTCCTTTCAGGGATGCTTATCCATTTGGTGGCGCTTTACACTGCGCTACAACTGATGTTTATCGTGAAAGCAGCCAAGAGGATTACTTTACGAAACAATAATTTTTAATAATTTGTTTTCTCAATTATGATATTTCGATTGATATAACAATTCATTAAAAGTCCAAACCCAAACATAACTGCTAACATTGAACTCCCTCCATAGGATATAAATGGAAGTGGAACTCCTACTACTGGAAGCAAGCCTGTGACCATTCCAATATTTACAAAAACGTAAATAAAAAATACATTACATACTCCTAAAGACAAATATTTACTAAATAAGCTGCGACTTTTTAATGCAAGACGAATAGAAATCATAATTAAGGCTGCATAAATTAATAATAAAAGCAATGTCCCTATGAAACCAAATTCCTCACCTAACATTGTAAATATAAAATCTGTTTGCATTTCAGGAAGAAAATTGAGATGGCTCTGAGTACCTTCCATGTAACCTTTCCCAAAAATACCACCAGAGCCAAGAGCAATTTTTGATTGCATTATGTGGTATCCATTTCCAAGAGGATCACGTTCAGGATTGAAAAAAGTGAGTACTCTGTCTTTCTGATAATCTTTGAGATATTGCCACAAAACTGGTAAAGAGCATAATATTGAAAATACGCCTACTATAAAATATTTATAATTTAAACCTGAGATCCAAAAAAGACTTATCCCGCCAATTAGAATTATCAGAGCTGTACCTAAATCTGGCTGTATGATTACTAAGAATACTGGGATTATAGTAATGATCAGTGGAATAATCAAAATCTTAATAAAACCGCTATCATTGTTTATTGAATGAAAATACTTAGCCAAAGCTAAGATTAAAGTATATTTAACAAACTCTGAAGGTTGTAGACTTATACCAGCTATGTTGATCCATCTAGTAGCACCGTTACTCTCAATTCCAAAAAAAGGAATGATGGCCAAAGATATAATACTCAGGAAAAAAATTAAATATGCATAACCAAATATTAACCTTAAATCAAAGAATATGACAAAAAAAAAGATGGTTAATCCAAGTATAAATCTTTGAGAGTGCTTCAATGGCCACGAGTTAAAGTCTCCATTTGAAATACTATATAATGCAGCCAAACCCACAAAAAATAATGTAATTATTAAACCCAGTAGAGGATAATTTATACTTTGTAGTTTGGCAAAGGCTGAACTATAAAAGTTATATTGATTAAACATTAAAAATTTCGTTTCTTTTTAAATGGAGTTTTTTTTCAAATAAATATTTTAATATATCTGATGCAATTGGAGCTGCAGATCCTGATCCACTGCCTCCATGTTCAACAATTACAGAAACTGCATACTTAGGATCTGTAGTTGGACCGTATCCGATAAAAAGACCATGATCTCTTTTTTCCCACGGCAAATCTTTATTTTTTATTAACCCTTCTTCTCTTTCTTTAATTGATATTGCTCTTACTTGAGATGTGCCTGTTTTACCAGCCATTTTATACTTACCGATAATTCTTGATCTATAGGAAGTCCCTCCAGGAGCATTAGTGGCTTCGTTTAATGCATTTTTAATAATTTTTAGATATTTGGGATCTGCAATAATTCGCTCATTATAAACATTTGAGGTTTCAATATCATATATCAATTTTGGGCTAAGCCTCATTCCATTGTTAATTAATTGTGCTAATGCAAGAGACAGTTGCGCTGCAGTTGTTAAAAAATATCCTTGGCCTATACCAGCAGATAATGTTTCTCCTACCATCCATCTACTACCAAGATTTTCTAATTTCCACTGTTTGTTTGGAACTACTCCACTTTTTTCTTCATAAAGAGATTTGAAAACTTTTTCTCCTAACCCATATCTTTTACAAACCTCAGCGATTTTATTAATTCCTATTCTTCTTGCAATTTGATAAAAATAAACATCACAAGATACCTTTATAGCCTTTGTCATATCTACATTTCCGTGTCCTTCTTTCTTCCAGCAATGAAATGTTTTGTATCCTGATTCTAGACTAGTATCTTCTATTAGGTGTTTCCCATCACAAAAAAAAGTTTCTTTATCAGAAACTCCTGACTCTAAGGCTGCAAGTGCAACAAATGGTTTTATCGTTGATCCAGGAGGATATTGATTGGATATCGATTTATTAATCAGTGGTTTATATTTATCTGATAAGAGATTTTCCCAAGTTTCATTTGAAATAGATTTACTAAATATATTTGGATCATAGGATGGTGAGGATGCCAATGCATAAAACTCACCATTTTTAACATTAATAACAGAGACACTTCCACTAAGTCCTTTTAATCTTTCATAGCAAAACTTTTGTAATTCTGAGTCAATTGTAAGTTGTATGTAGTTTCCTTGCACACTATTTACTCGATCAAGTTCTCTAATTTCTCGTCCACTGGCATTAACTTCAATATTCTTATTGCCTAGCTTACCTCGTAAAATTGCATCTTTAGCTTTTTCTACACCTATCTTGCCTGCTTTTGCTGTGCTTAGTTTGGATAATGGGTTTGACTCTTCTTCATTTTTACTTATTGGAGAAACATACCCAATTAAATGTGAGTGCGACTCTCCTTGAGTATAATGTCTCTTGAAGCCAATTTGAGGGTAAATTCCCTCTAATTTATGAATATTCACATTTATTTTAGAAAAATCCTCCCATGTCAAGTCATCGATAATTCCAACAGGTATGAATTTTTTTCTTGAATTTACTTCATTTAATATTTTTTCTATATCAATATTTGCGTGAGGTAAAAGTGACTTTAAATTAACTAATGATTTTTCTACGTCTCTGGTTTCTTCTTTTATTATTATAATTTCATATTTTTGTTTATTGATAGCCATTGGTCGCCCCTGCAAATCAAAAATAATACCTCTTTCTGGTTCGAGAAATCTGTGTGTTATTCTATTTTTATCAGATAATTTTTTATAATTACTATTCTCAGCGATTTGTAAATAAGCTAGTCTTCCAACAAGCACCGAGAATATACCAGCCTTAGCAATTGTCACAAGCGCTGCTCTTCTATTGATTAAATTTTCAGTATCATATTTTTGGAAAATAAATTTACTTGATTTCTTCATATTTTTTTTTGGCTATATATAATTATTAAGTTTAATGGCGGGTATAATAAAACCATTATTATGAAAGCTGACAATTCACCAACAGATATATAATTGAGTTGGTAATTAAAATAGATAAATAAGTTTTTAAAAATAAATAATATTAATAATGCTATAATAAATATTATAAATTTAATTTTTTGTTGTTCGAATAAACCATTAATTGAGATAATCTGACTTAGAACATAGAAATATAAAAAAATACTTCCGGAATAACCTAAATGCATTCCAAGCAAAATATCTTGAAAAATACCCCAAGCAAAAAGAAGAAGAGGAACTAACCATTCGCTTTCGTTCCATTTTATTGAATACAACAAAATGGACAGTATTAAAGTTAAATCGATTAGATTAAAATTAAAAACATTGTTAAATGAAATAAAAAAAAGAAGAGATCCATTTAATAGCAAATAACTTTTGAAACTTAGAGTCATTTTTAGTTTTCTTTTATTAGTTTATAATTTAATAATTTCACATGCGATAAAGTTGCTATATTTTCAAATATACTAATCTCAATTTCATTTGATTTTTTTCCAACTACTTGACCAATTAATAGAAATGGAGGAAAAATTCCACCTTTTCCTGATGTTGTGACTAAGTCTCCAATGCTAATTTTTTCAATATGTTCAACAAATTCTATAATTGGGTTTTCTCGACCTTGACCTATTAGCATACCATGATAACCATCTTCAGAAATTATCACAGGAATTCTACTGTTAATGTTGCTTATTAAAAGTACGCGCGATAGGCTTTCACCAACATGAGATATTCTACCAATTATTCCATTAGATCCTGAAACAGGCATGTCCAATTTAATATTTTCTTCTTTTCCTGAATTAACAATTAAGGTGCCGTTAAAATTATTAGAAAAATCACCAATTATCCTTGAAGTTTTAAAATCATATTCAATATCATCAGATGCGTTTAATAGACTTTCATATTGAGCTATTTTTAGTTTCATAGAAACCATCTCTTGAAAACTAGCGGAGTCAAGTAATTGCATTTCTTTGAATCTTTGATTTTCTTCATAAATATTTTGAATCTCGTAAATGCTTTCAAGTCCATTTTTAATTAAATTAATAGGACTGGAAACAATTGAAGTAATTGAGTAAACGGTATTAATACTTTTAGCTCTAAGTTCATTTGAGAGATTGCTATTGTCAAATCGTCCAAAATAAAAAATAAGGGAAAATATGATTAATCCTATAGGAATAAGAATAGACATGTAGCTATTCTTGTTAACATATCTTGAGTAAAAATTACGTGATGTCCTCACTGTCAGACTTTAATTAATAGGCAGAAGATAGAATAGGTTCAAAAGAACTTTCAGACTCAAGTGCTTTACCGCTTCCTAAAGCAACACATGACAATGCTTCATCTGCAATTGTAACAGGTAGCCCTGTTGCTTCTCTAATGGCTTCATCCATAGACTCTAATAGTGCTCCGCCTCCGGTTAAAACTACACCCATATCAACAAGATCTGCAGCCAGTTCAGGTGGTGTATCCTCTAGTGCAGATTTCACGCCCTCGATGATTGTTTGAATTGGCTCGGATAATGCTTCCGCAACTTGTGCTTGTGTTAGCTCTATCTCCTTAGGAACTCCCGAAGCTAAGTCTCTACCTTTGATATCAATTGTTTTTCCATCGCCAGTTTTTGGTGGAATTGCTATACCAACTTCTTTTTTTATCATTTCTGCTGAAGCCTCACCAATTAGAAGATTATATCTTTTTCGCATATAATTAATTAATGCGATATCCATTGCGTCACCGCCAATTCTTACTGAACGAGAATAAACTATTCCTCCAAGTGAAATAACAGCTATTTCAGATGTGCCTCCACCAATATCTACTATCATTGAACCCCTAGGTTCACTTACAGGAAGTCCAGCGCCAATTGCAGCGGCCATTGGCTCTTCTATTAATGAAACTTTTCTTGCACCTGCAGCTAAGGCTGAGTCATGTATTGCCCTTCTTTCAACAGGTGTTGAACCAGTTGGTACACAAATAATAATTCTCGGATTTGCAAATGTTTTTCTATTGTGAACTTTGCGAATAAAATGCTTGATCATTTCTTCTGTAACAACAAAATCAGCAATTACTCCGTCTTTCATAGGTCTAATCGCTTGTATATGTCCTGGTGTTTTTCCTAACATACTTTTTGCTTCCTCGCCTACAGCAATAACTTTACTTTTACCACCCTGATTTAAAACGGCGACTACAGAGGGTTCGTTAAGAACGACTCCTCTATTTTTTACATAAACGAGTGTGTTTGCCGTGCCCAAGTCGATTGCCATATCAGAGGACCAAATTCCAATTAAATTATTAAACATTTTAACCTTTCCTTATCAAACTCCGGTGACACCTGACATACTAGCTGGAGCTGACTTTTCTCTTTTAATTATTAATTTGTTTAGAGCATTTATATATGCTTTTGCTGACGCCACAAGTGTATCTGTATGTGCACCAAGTCCAACAACAGTTTTGCCATCTTCAGCCAACCTAACAGAAACTTCAGCTTGAGCGTCTGTGCCCTCAGTAACAGCATGAACTTGATACAACAATAGCTTTCCTTTATGAGGAACAAGTTGACTTAAACCATTAAAGATTGCATCAACAGGTCCATCTCCAGTTGAATTTACTGTCTTGTGCTCATCATCAATTAAAAGGCTGATCTCAGCTTTTTGAGGTCCTTTCGTTCCAGCTATAACTTGTAAATCCTGTAGTAAAATAGAGTCATTTAGTCTAATTACCTGATCATCAATAATAGCAATGATGTCTTCATCATAAATATTTTTCTTTTTGTCAGCTAAATTTTTAAAGTTTTCAAAGGCCTCTTCAATTACGTTGTCATTAATTGAGTAACCAAGTTCGATTATTTTTTGTTTGAATGCATGTCTGCCAGAGTGCTTACCCATTACAAGATTTGACTCTGAAACTCCAACACTTTCTGGGGTCATAATTTCATACGTTTTATTATTTTTTAACATCCCATCCTGATGGATACCTGCTTCATGTGCAAAAGCATTCTTTCCAACGATTGCCTTATTAAATTGTACAGGAAAACCTGTCACTGCTGAGACAAGCTTAGAGGTTTTGGTTAGTTTTTCAGTCTGTATGTTTGTTTGAAAAGGCATCATATCATTTCTAGTTCTGATCGCCATGACAACTTCTTCCATTGCGGCGTTACCGGCTCTTTCACCCAAACCATTTATAGTGCACTCAATTTGCCTTGCACCAGCTCTCACGCCTGCAAGAGAATTTGCTACTGCTAATCCAAGATCATTGTGACAATGTGTAGAAATTGTCACTTTATCAATATTTGGAACATTATTCATTAGATGGGTTATAATATTAGTAAATTCATCAGGAATTGAGTATCCGACTGTATCTGGAATATTTATTGTTGATGCGCCGTTCTTAATCGCCGCTTCGACAGTCTTACACATAAAGTCTAAATCTGTCCTAGTTCCATCTTCACAAGACCACTCAACGTCATCACATAAATTACGTGCAAAAGAAACACTCTCAATTACCTTCTGGTAAACCTCATTAGAATTCAACTGTAACTTGTGTTTCATGTGAAGTTCACTTGTTGAAATAAATGTATGTATTCTTGGAGCTGTTGCATTTTTAAGAGCATCCGCAGCTGTCTGAATGTCATTTTTTGAAGCTCTGCTCAAAGCGCATATTGATGAATTTTTAATTTTTTTTGATATTTCAGAAACTGCTTCATAGTCTCCCTTTGATGCGGCAGGAAATCCTGCTTCAATAATATCAACTTTCAAATCTTCTAAGGCTTCTGCAATTTTTAATTTTTCTTCAATGTTCATTGAAGCGCCAGGAGACTGCTCGCCATCTCTTAATGTAGTGTCAAAAATCTTTATGTAATTATTTTCTTTGTTCATCTCTCATCCTCTTAATAAAATTAAATTGTGTTAAAATTAAGTGCCCCCTGCAGTAATGTTATATTACCCAGGGGCTGCTAAGCAGATCTAACAGCAATAGAGATTGAGAAGTGCTATTCACAGTTAATTGATTTTCAAAATTTTTATTCAATTTCCTCACTATGTTTTACTGCACTTTCTAATTGTTTGAGATATTCGATAATTATATGAAAATTCGTTATTTTTCAACGTATTAGTAAAAAAACCTAATTTTCTGCCATAAATCAAGGAAATTGCTGAACTGAAGTATTGCTGAACTAGTTTTTTTCTTTATCAACCAATTTATTTTTTGAAATCCAGGGCATCATAGCTCTTAAATCTTTGCCGACCTTTTCAATTTGGTGATTATCAATTTTACTTCTCATTGCTTCAAAATTTTTTGCACCACTCTTATATTCTTCAATCCACTCTCTTGTAAATTCTCCAGACTGGATTTTTTCTAAAACCTTTTTCATTTTTGATTTTGTATCTCCATCAACTATCTTTGGACCAGATACATACTCACCATATTCAGCAGTATTAGATATTGAGTAGTTCATATTTGCAATTCCACCCTCATAAATTAGATCAACGATAAGCTTTACTTCGTGTAAACATTCAAAGTATGCCATTTCAGGTGGGTAACCTGCCTCAACTAAAGTTTCAAATCCATTTCTAATCAATTCAACGACACCACCACATAAAACAGTTTGTTCACCAAACAAATCTGTTTCACATTCGTCTTTAAATGTTGTTTCAATAATTCCAGCTTTACCGCCGCCAATAGCTGATGCATATGACAATGCAATATCAAGTGCGTTTCCCGTTTTATCGCTATCTACTGCGACTAAACAAGGTACACCGCCTCCTTTTTTAAATTCTGACCTAACAGTATGACCGGGTCCTTTTGGTGCAACCATGAATACATCCATATCTGGTCTTGCGTTAATAAGGTCAAAGTGAACATTTAAACCATGCGCAAACGCAAGTGCTGAACCTTCTTTAGCTCTTTGTTCAATATGGTTTTTCCAAACATCTGCCTGAAGTTCATCAGGTATTAACATCATCATTATATCAGCCCATTCAGCTGCATCAGACATAGACATTACTCTCAAACCTTCAGCTTCTGCTTTATTTACACTCGAAGAACCCTCTCTCAAAGCTACTACAACATCGCTGGCACCCGAGTCTTTTAAATTTAATGCATGGGCATGACCCTGACTACCATAACCATATACAGCAATTTTTTTGGTTTTTATTAAATCCAGGTCAGCATCTTTTTCGTAATATACTTTCATTCTTTTTCCTTACATCTTTTCTGTTCCGCGTGCAATAGCTACTACACCAGTTCTTGATACCTCAGAGAGACCTAATGGCTTCATTAAATCAATGAAAGCATCAATTTTTCTTGGAGAACCATTCAATTCGAAGACGAAAGAATCGTGTGTTGTGTCTATAACTTTGGCTCTAAATACATCAGATAACCGCATTGACTCAACTCTTTTTTCTCCAGTTGAAACAATTTTGACTAAGGCCATCTCCCTTTCAATACCCTGTTTCTCAAATGTGACATTTACCGCTCTTTTTACAGGTACAATTCTCTGTAATTGGCTAATCATTTTATTTACTGTTTCTTCCGTACCTGGCGCCACAATTGTAATCCTAGAGATATGTTTTTCTGCATCTACTTCAGCAACTGTAAGACTATCAATGTTGTAACCTCTACCTGAAATTAAACCGATTACTCGAGCAAGAACACCTGGCTCATTATCAACAAGAACTGATACTGTATGTTTTGAAATTAATTCACTCATTATACTAGTACTTTTCCTTCATCTGAGATCTCTTCTTTTTCTGTTTCATCGCCAAGCAACATTTCATTGTGGGCCTTTCCAGATGGTATCATTGGAAAAACATTTTCGTTTTCATCAACTACGCAGTCAAATATTACAGGGCCATCATAATCAATCATTTCATTTATTGCCTTGTCAAGTTCACTCGGACTTTGAGCTCTTATACCCTTAGCACCGTAAGCTTCAGCAAGCTTCACAAAATCAGGTAAGGCATCTGTATAACTGTGAGAGTATCTTTTGTCGTGAAGAAGTTCTTGCCACTGCCTTACCATTCCCATGTATTGATTATTAATAATGAAAATCTTTACAGGCAGTTTGTGTTGAATAGCTGTCGACATTTCTTGTATACACATCAATATTGAAGCTTCTCCTGCAATATCAATTACGAGTTTATCTGGATGAGCAACTTGAGCACCTATCGCAGCAGGCAAGCCAAAGCCCATAGTGCCTAAACCTCCCGATGTAATCCATCTATTAGGTCTATTAAATTTGTAATATTGCGCAGCCCACATTTGATGCTGACCAACCTCAGTGGTTACAAAGACATCTTTTTCTTTAGTCAGCTCATACAATCTTTGTATTGCGTACTGCGGCTTAATCGTTTTTTTATCTTCATTAAACCCTAATGAATCTCGCTCTTTCCATTTATCTATTTGTTTCCACCAATCCTTAACCTGCGATTTATTAACCTTATAAACTTTTGATTTCCACAGCTTAATAGCATCTTCAAGTACATGAGCAACGTCACCAACAAGAGCAACATCTACATTGACAACTTTATTAATTGAAGATGGGTCAATATCGATATGGATTTTTTTTGAATTTGGAGAAAACTCATCAATTTTTCCAGTAATTCTATCATCAAAACGTGCGCCAATGTTTATCATGAGGTCACATTCATTCATTGCCATGTTAGCTTCGTATGTACCGTGCATACCCAACATGCCAACAAATTGAGTGTCATCACCTGGAAAGGCACCAAGACCTTGCAGAGTAGATGTAATTGGATAACCAGTGAGACGAACAAACTCTCTTAGTAGTTGAACGGCTGCATTTCCCGAATTGATTACTCCCCCTCCAGTGTAAAAGATTGGCTTTTCAGCTTCTGCGATTAACTTTAGAGCATCATCAATATTATCAATGTTCGCTTTTAATTTTGGCCTATAGGACTTATGTTTAATTGTATCAGGCCCAATATATGTTCCGGTTTGGAATTGAATATCTTTGGGTATATCTACAAGAACAGGTCCAGGTCTGCCGCTTGAAGCTACATAAAAAGCTTCGTGTAAAATTCGAGATAGATCATTTATATCCTTAACTAGCCAATTATGCTTAGTGCACGGACGAGTAATTCCAACCGCATCACATTCCTGAAATGCATCCGTTCCAATTAAGTGCGTAGGAACTTGTCCACTAATACAAACAAGAGGAATTGAATCCATCATAGCGTCAGTTAATCCAGTCACTGCGTTAGTAACTCCGGGGCCAGAAGTAACTAACATTACTCCAACTTTACCACTTGACCTTGCATACCCTTCAGCAGCATGGGATGCACCTTGTTCATGCCTTACTAAAAAATGGCGTATTTGGTGGTTTGTATCCTTAGTTTTTGCTAATTCATCATATATTGGCAAAACTGCGCCACCAGGATAGCCAAATATTGTATCAACTTGTTGATCTTCCAAGGCCTTAAGAACCATTTGTGCACCAGTCATTTGCATATTAACCATAAATTATACCCCTAATAAGAAGTGACGTTTTATGGAGATTTACTTAATAAGTCAAATATTTTAAATATATGAAAAGAATATTTTATAGATAATTTATAAATATTTCTTTATATCAACATTTTGAGTAATATTATTACCTTTTATCCAAGTATCTTGTCTTTTGATATAGTTTCTCGTGTTTTTCTTCATTATGCTTTTGGCTTCATCTAAACTGACTTTTCCATCAATAAAGTTGGTTATTTCACGAACTCCAATTGCCTTCATAATAGATAATTCAGCGCTATAATTTTTCTCAATTAAAGATTGAACCTCATCGACAGCACCATCATGAAACATATTATCAACTCTTTGCTCAGCTGACTCATATAGCTTCTCACGTAAATTGCCAGTTAGGATCACTCTATAATTTACATTATCAATTTTTTTGTTTGGATTAAATTGCCATTCTTCTAAAACTTTTCCAGTCTGAAGCAGTAATGAATAACTACGCATTATTCTTTGTTTATCATTAGGATTAATTTTTGTGCCTTGGTATTTAATTAAGATTTTTTTGTATAAATGATCAAGACCATAGGTTTCTAAATCCAGCTTTGCTTGTTCTTCTATATTTTTTTTTATAGAAGGAATTTCTGAAAGTCCATCCATCAAGGCCTTTAAATACAAACCTGTTCCACCTACAACAATTGGAAGCAACTTATTATCGAAACAATTATTAATTTCATGTTCAGCTTTTTCTAGCCAAATAGCTGCTGAGCAACTTTCATTGCCTTTAAGCATACCATAAAGACGATGGTCAAATTTTTTACATATCTCATCGTCTGGTCTATCAGTTAGTATCTTTAGATCTTTGTATACCTGTAGACTATCAAAATTAATTATTGCTGATTTATGTTTAGAAGCAATTTGAGTTGCAAGCTTTGACTTTCCACTTGCTGTGGGACCAAAGATAACCAGTATGTCCCTTTTTTCCATTTTATTTAGTCGAGAGACAACCTAGCGCCTATATATTTTTTAGAGTTAGGGCCAGAATAAAAAACAATTAAAACATTTTCTTTTCCCTGAGAAACAACCTCATCAATTATTTGTAATACTTCCCCAGATGCTTTCACTGATTTATTTTGTATTTCAATAATAATGTCGTCTTTCTTAATATTTTGTCGTATTAGGAAAGAGTCATTATTGATTTCAGATATAATTACTCCCTGTAAAGTTTTAGCTAAATCCAATCTGGACTTGTCTTCATCTGTCAAGGTTCTGACTTTTATTCCTAGTTCTTTTATTAAAACAGCTGATCCATTATTTTCAATTGAGGCAAGTTCCTCAAGAGACGGTTGTTTGCCTAAATTTACAAATAACTGAACTTCTTTTTCATCCCGCCAGACAACTACCTTTGTAGATTGACCAATATCAGCCTCGGCCACAAGTTTTGGAAGCGTTTGAACAGATTCAACTTCTTTGCCATTGAATTCAATAATGATGTCACCCTCATTAACTCCGCCTTTAAGTGCCGGGCTATCTGTAGTTAAACCCTGAACTAAGGCACCATAAGTTTTACCAAGACCCAAACTCTCAGCAATTTCATCAGTTACTTCTTGAATTCTTACGCCTAACCAGGCTCTTTCAATTTCTCCTGTTTCTTGCAGTTGCTGAATAATGTTATTTGCAAGATTTGATGGAATAGCAAAACCAATTCCAATAGATCCACCGCTTGGAGAAATGATCATTGAATTCACTCCAATCACTTTTCCATCTAAATCAAATAATGGTCCTCCTGAATTGCCTCTATTTATTGATGCATCAGTTTGTATGAAGTCGTCATATCTTCCCCCAAGCATCCTACCTCTTGCAGAAACGATACCTGCTGTAACTGTACCTCCTAGTCCATGTGGATTACCGATTGCCATTACCCAATTACCTACCTTTGCCGTGTCTGAGTCACCAAACTCTAAAAACGGAAGGTTATTTGCGTCAACTTTCAAAAGTGCTAAATCAGTCTCAGCATCAGAAGCAATCAATTCGGCTTCTAATTTTAATCCATCTGTAAAAGTAACTTGTATGTCTGAAGCGTTTTCTACAACATGATTATTTGTAACAATAAAGCCATCTGCAGAAATTACAAAGCCTGAACCTAATGAGCTAAACTCTCTTTCTGATGGTTCTGGGCTAGGCATATTAAACGGGAAATTAAAGAAATCTTCAATCGATGGAACTTGAGGCCCTGTATTTTCAATTATACCTGTCGTTGAAATGTTAACAACTGAGGGTGAAACTCGCTCAGCCAAATCAGAGAATGTATCAGGTCCATTAAAGCTTAAAGATTGAAACGTAGAACAAATAAACAAAAAAAAGATGACTGGTATAATTTTGAAATCTAATTTCATCTGACTGCAGTCCATAACATTAGAAATCCTACTATTGCTGATGCCAGACCTCCCCATTTTAGGGTATCATTGTTCATCTCTAACATAGATCTAATCATATTCTTCATTCTATTTGGAAATAAGGCGTAAAGAAGGCCCTCTATAATTAAAAGTAATCCAAGAGAACCTAATATAAATTGCATCATTTTAGGAAAGTTAGATATTTTTACTCAGAGTAAGTTCCGAAATATTGAAAGAATTCACTTTCAGGAGATAAGATCATAGTAGTATCAGAACTTTTCAAGCCTTCAGCGTAAGCTTGCATTGCTCTGTAGAAAGCAAAAAATTCAGGGTCTTTTCCAAATGCATCTGCAAAAACTTTATTAGCCATTCCATCACCTTCACCACGAATTATGTTGGCTTCTTTTTCTGCCTGTGACTTTATAATCGTAACTTCCTTATCAGCAGTTGAACGAATTTTTTGTGCCATCTCAGCACCTTTTGCTCTGAACTCTCTGGCTTCACGCTCACGTTCAGTTTGCATTCTACCAAATATTGCCTGGCTATTTGCTTCAGGTAAATCAGCTCGTTTAATTCTTACATCAACAATTTCTATTCCAAAGTTCTTCACTTCTGCTTCGGCTAATGAAGTAATTTGTTTCATAAGTTTCGAACGGTCATCTGATAATACGGCGGACAGAGGTTCCTCACCTAGAACGCCCCTAATTCTTGAATTAACAACTGCAGAAATTCTTGATCTCGCGACATTTTCATTACCAAATGCCTTATAGAACTCTAAAACGTCAACAATTTTGAATTTTACATAAGCGTCAACAATAAGTCTTTTTTGATCAGATGCGATTACCTCAGCTGCAGGTGCATCGATGTCTAGAATACGATTATCAATAAATATTACATTTTGAATGAATGGTATTTTAAAATTAAGACCTGGTTCAGTAATTACTCTTTTTGGATCACCAAACTGCAATACGATTGCATTTTTTACTTCCAGTACTGTGAACAGGGTGAAATAAGCAACAATTGCTATAAATCCTAAAACTATCAATGATATTCTAGTAGTGCTCATAATTACTCCTGTGACTTCTTACTTAATTCTGGAAGAGGTAAATAAGGGACAACTGAGTCACCTCCAGCTTTGTCAATGATAACTTTGTCCATATCAGAGAATACATCTTCCATTGTCTCATAAAATATTCTTTTCTTTGTCACTTGAGGTGCTTTTGCGTACTCTGTTTGAATTGACAGGAACCTTGCTGCCTTACCTTCACTGTCAGCAATGACTTTTTGTCTATAACCCTCAGCAGATTGAAGAATTTGCTCTGCCTCACCTCTTGCTCTTGGAATTATATCGTTAGCATATGCCTCTGCTTCATTTCTTTGCCGTTCCATATCAGCCCGTGCAGCCTGTACATCTCTAAATGCGTCAATTACCTGTGCTGGTGGGTCAGCCTTTTGAGTTTGTACCTGTGTTATTGTAATTCCTGTACCGTATTCGTCTAAAATTTCCTGAATAATCGATCTAGTTTGTTCCTCTATTTCTGTTCTTCCTTCTGTTAGAATGGATTGCAGGCCACCTTGCCCGATAGACTCTCTCATTGCAGTCTCTGCAGCACTTTTCACAGTGAGTTCAGGGGCTTGAACATTAAATAAAAATTTACCTGCATCATTGATTAACCAGAATACTGAAAAGTCAATATCAACAATATTTTCATCACCTGTTAACATTAGGCTTTCTTCTTCTACATCTCTAATTGCCGTAACTCTAGAATCTGGACTTTGTCTGTAACCAACATCTATTCTATTTATTTTGGTTACTTTTGGTGTGAATACACGCTCTATTGGATACGGTAAGTGATAGTTCAGTCCAGGTTGTGTGGTTTTAGTATACTTTCCAAATTGTAAAACCACGCCCTGCTCGTCCGGTAGAACTCTATAAAAACCACTCGCAAGCCATATAAGTATTAATATACCAATGATGACCATTGGTCCTAATTTTCCAAAAAAAGAACCGGGCATCATTCCTTTAAAACGGTTCTGTGCATTCCGGATCACGTCATCCATATTTGGACCTGGACCACGTCTACCGCTTCCATTTCCCGAAGAACCCCAAGGATCGTTATTGTTATTATCAGACCAAGACATATACTTTAGAATTATTACCTATATATGGTAAAAATGCTTAAAAGCAATTATTTACACTTATACTATGATATATTGTAATTAATTACGTAAATACAAGATCAAAAAAATGGCAGAAACTCTGGAAAATCAAGCTTTACACCTCCTTGGACAAGTTGTTAATGAAGATGCGGGAGAAAACATAGTGGCTCTGGGTATGGTTAAAAATGTATCTGTGAGTGAGGGAAAAATAGACTGTATTATTGAATTTAAAGAAAATGATCAGAAAAAAAATGAAAAAATTTTTGAGGATGCTCAAAGAGTACTAAAAGAAATTCCTGGTATAACTAAAGTCAATATCATCACAACCTTACATAAGGAAAATTCAACACATGCAAATGATGAAGTGAATTCAGACAACAAAACAAATAGCGTTGGCACTAATCAAATAAAATATATTCTTGCAGTTGCATCAGGAAAAGGAGGAGTTGGTAAATCAACAGTCGCATCAAATCTTGCGTGTGCGTTTAAATCACTTGGTTTAAAAACCTGTTTACTTGATGCTGATATTTATGGTCCTTCAATTCCCAAAATGATTGGAATTAATGAAAAGCCTCATTCTGATGGACAAAAAATTGAAACAATCAATCGATATGGACTATCTACAATGTCTATGGGTTACATGGTAAATGATGAAAATCCCATCATCTGGAGAGGCCTCATGGTCATGAAAGCAATTAATGAAATGATCGATAAAGTAAATTGGGGAGCTGCAGATATTATGGTCATTGATTTGCCCCCAGGCACAGGTGATGTTCAACTGTCTCTGATTCAGAAACTAAAAATCTCTGGAAGTTTAATAGTTACTACACCTCAAGATATTGCTTTAATTGATGTAATCAGAGGGTTAAAGATGTTTGAAAAAACTAAAGTCCCCATTCTTGGCATTGTAGAAAACATGAGTTACTTCTTGGCACCTGATACAGGCAAAGAATATAAACTTTTCGGTGAAAGTAAAACAAATGAAGTTGCTGAAAAATATGATTATGAAATACTCGCAAATCTTCCTCATGATCCATTGCTTCTTGAGCAGTGCGAAAAAGGTCACCCTCTTACAGATTTAGTGCCAGATCATAAAGTCAGCCAAATGTTTATTGAATTGGCTGAGAATTTATTAAAACGATTAAAATTAGAACAATTAGCAAATACTAACTAATTTCAAACTTTCTTTGCAGTTCGCTCCATTCTCTTTTAGACAGACCTTCTTCTTCAAAAGATACTTTCTCGCCTTTTAGAAGTTTTCTCATCAGATTGACCTCTTTGGCGGAGAGTTCTGTTCCACCAATTCTATAATCCTCAAATGCTTCGTAAGTAAGAGGAACCCATTTTTTTACAATATCTAACATAGCATCTGCATAAACACGTATTTCATACTGCGCATGGTCATCAGCTCTTAGAGCAAGAAAGTGCAATAAATTATTCAGGTCAATCTTCCAGTACCATTGTGTATAGGTATTGAGGGTAAGATTCATTCGGGCCAATTCTCTTGCAATTCCAGATTTACTTTCATCAATTATGTTACCCTCAGAACTTTCATTTAATAACGTTTCATAATTAGAATATGTCTGCTCTGCATCCTTTTTTAGTATTTGTATAACATTAGAAGCTTCATCATCTGTTAACGCATCACCTCTACCCTGATTATTGATTGCTGACTGTGCTGCTAGGTTTTCTGCTGATGGAATATAGAACTCTTTATCAAGGATTGAGTAGCGAGCCGAGTACTCATTAACGTTTGCAGTTCTGTGTCGTATCCATTGTCGAGCAATGAAAATTGGAAGTTTAATATGAAATTTAATTTCACACATTTCAAAAGGGGTTGAGTGACGGTGCCTCATCAAATATTTAATAAGCCCTTTATCATTTGAAATCTTCTTTGTGCCTTTACCATATGATACTCTTGCCGACTGCACTATTGAACTGTCATCCCCCATATAATCAATGACACGAATAAAGCCATGATCGAGCACTTCTATTGGCTTGTACAAAACTGCTTCTAATTCAGGGGCTGTAACACGAGCTGTTTCTGATATTTCAGACCTTAAGGCTTCAATTTCTTCAAGTTGTTCTTTGTTTACCGGCATTTTTTTGAATCAAATAATAAACACATACTATATTAAGATTACTCTCTTTAAAAAGTCTCAATATCCAACTATATTCAGATTGCTGGGGATATCCCAGCTATAGGGATAAACGGCTTGCGTAATACCCATTACGGACCCGGGGGCGGTACCCGGCACCTCCACCATAAATTAGGGGGTGATATAGGATCGACGAATGCTTAAAGGTAAGTTTTTCTCTCGGTATTGTACCACCGTTATCGGGCTATTTTATAAATGCTAACGATGAATTAGCGCTCGCTGCTTAATCTAATTAGGTAAGCGCGGTTCGGGAGGCACCGGGCAACAGAAGTCTCCCACTTTTAGTCACTCGGCCTTTAAAAAACTTAAATCGTTACCATATATATATGTAAGGTAGTATACTACAATTCAAATGAATCAAAAAACAAGACAAGAACAAGACAGTATCGGCAAAATAAAAGTTTCAAATAGTAGTTTTTGGGGAGCTCAAACTCAAAGATCATTAAAGAATTTTAAAATTGGCAATAATTTAATGCCTATAGAGATTATACATGCACTAGTCACAATAAAAATGGCCTGCGCGAAAGTAAATCAAAAACAAAAGTCTTTAGCTCCTAAAATAGCAAATGCAATAATTAGTGCATCAAAAAATATTCTTACCGGAAAGCATAATGATCAATTCCCTCTTTCGGTTTGGCAGACTGGATCTGGAACTCAAACTAACATGAATGTAAATGAAGTCATCGCTAATCTTGCTAATAAAAAACTTACCGGAAAACTTGGAACGAATAGTCCAGTTCACCCAAACGATCATGTCAACAAAAGTCAATCAACTAATGACAGTTTTCCATCTGCAATTAATATTGCGGCTTCAAAAAAAGTTACAGATGAACTTATTCCGGCTTTAAATGAAATGGAAAAAACTTTAGGTAGCCAGTCTAAGAAATGGAAAAGTATCATCAAAATCGGCAGGACACACTTGCAAGACGCAACTCCCTTATCACTTGGACAAGAATTTTCAGGTTATCAATCTCAGATTGATATGAACATTAAACGACTGAAGACAGCCCTAATTAACTTAAGTTATTTAGCCCAAGGAGGGACGGCCGTTGGAACTGGTCTGAATACAAAAAAAGGGTTCGATAGACTTGTTGCAATTGAAATAAGTAAAATTAATAAAATTAAATTTAAACCTGCAAGCAATAAATTCCAAGCCTTGGCCTCTCATGACTCTCTTGTAGAACTATCGGGAGTATTAAATGTTATTGCAACAGATCTTTTCAAAATAGCAAATGACATTAGGCTGTTAGCTTCTGGACCAAGATCAGGTCTAGGAGAACTGAATTTACCTGAGAATGAACCCGGGTCATCTATAATGCCTGGTAAGGTAAATCCGACTCAAAGTGAAGCTTTAACAATGGCTTGTTTACAGGTTATGGGTAGTCATAACGTAATATCAATGGCAGGAACTCAAGGTCATTTTGAACTCAATGCATTTAAACCAGTAATTGGTTTTAACATAATTAATTCAATCAATTTATTATCCTCAGGGGTTACAAACTTTTGCGATAAGTGCCTAAAGGGAATTAAACCGAATTTAAGAAATATAAAAGAAGGTGTTGAGAATTCCTTAATGCTTGTAACTGCCCTCGCTCCTGAAATTGGATACGAAAAAGCTGCAGAACTCGCAAAGCTTGCACATAAGAAAAATATTACGCTAATTGAGGCAAATAAAATCCTAAAATATATTGATGTAAGAAAGATGAAGTCTCTTCTCAATCCATCAAAAATGATTTCTTCTTCATAGTTCGTTCATGCCCAATTCCAATAAGCGCACTGTCAAGATAGATGGCCACATTACCAGTGTATTTCTTGAAACTGAATTTTGGGAAGAAATATTAAAACTGAGCAAAAAAGAAAATACTACTCCAGATAAAATAATCTCAAAAATAGATAAGACTAAGAACACTTCCAATTTATCAAGCGCAATTAGACTATATGTTCTGAATCACTTAAAGGGTCAGTTATGACTGAAGTAAATTACCTAGAAAGTCTTAACCCACTACAATATGAGTCTGTTTGTAGCACCGAGGGTCCAAATCTAATTATTGCAGGAGCTGGAACTGGAAAAACTAAAGTACTTACTACGCGAGTTGCTCATATTATAGATAATAACTTGGCATTTCCCTCTCAGATTCTTTGCGTAACCTTTACTAACAAGGCTGCCAGAGAAATGTCCGAACGTGTTCAAAAACTAGTAAGTCAAAATATGGAAAAGATGCCTTGGATGGGAACCTTTCATTCAATTGGAGCAAAAATAATTAGAAACCACGCTGAGGTAATTGGTCTTAAACAAAGTTTTACTATACTTGATAAGGATGATCAGCTTTCCCTGATCAAGCAAATCATCAAGTCTGAAAACTTAGACCAATCTCAGTTTTCACCCAAATTAATACAATCTAAAATTGATCATTGGAAAAACAAAGCTCTTAATCCAAATGATATAAAATCTGAGTCACTAGATAATTTAGTCGATGAAAAGAGTCTCTCTATTTATAAAATTTACCAAGCAAGGTTGTTTGAAATTAATTGCCTAGATTTTGGTGACTTGCTTTTACAATGTATCAATCTTTTTAAAGTCCCTGATATTCACAAACGTTATAGCAATAATTTTAAATATATTCATGTGGATGAATACCAAGACACCAATGCTGCACAATATAAATGGCTTAAACTTCTTGGTTCTCATCATCAAAATGTTTGTTGTGTTGGAGACGATGATCAATCAATTTATAGTTGGCGTGGCGCTGAAGTTGATAATATGCTTCGATTTGAAAAAGAATTTGAAAATGCAAAGGTAATACGACTTAAACAAAATTATCGATCAACAAACAATATACTTAAGTCTGCATCATCATTAATTAGTTATAACGAATATAGACTTGGCAAGGAGCTTGTTTCGGACCAAGGTGATGGAGAGCCCATACATTTACATTTAGTTAATTCAAGTAGAGACGAGGCCGATTTAGTTGCTCAGGATATTATGAAGTATAGTGATGATAACCCTGACCTGAACAATATCTCAATATTAGTAAGGGCAGTATTTCAATCGCGTGAAATAGAGGAGTCTTTGATTAAATACTCAATTCCTTATCGTATTGTAGGTGGTATCCGGTTCTATGAGAGATCAGAAATAAAAGATGCTGTTTCATATCTTAGGCTGGTCTATGAAAGTCAAGACGATGTCGCATTTGAAAGAGCTTTAACAGTCCCTAAAAGAGGTATAGGAGAAAAATCATTTAATCATATTTTATCTTATGCAAAACAAAAACGAATTTCGTTGTATCAAGCATCAAAAGATATGGTTGATACAGATGAATTTACAAAAAAAATATCTGAAAGCTTAAAAACATTCATTTCTGTTATCGATAGAGGAAAATCATCCATCGATAATATGCAGTTTTATGACATATTAAAAATGCTGCTCGATGAGTCTGGTTATATGAATATGCTTAAAAATGATAAAAATGTCTCTGCTCAAACAAAAATAGAAAATATTAAGGAATTAATAATTGCGATGGAAGACTATAACAGTATCGAGGAGTTTTTAGAGCATGTATCTTTAGTTACAGCTATAGATGAAAATAATGAAGACAATAAAGTAAGTATCATGACGCTTCATGCCGCTAAAGGTCTTGAATATGATTATGTTTTTTTGCCAGGTTGGGAAGAAGGGCTTTTCCCTCACCAAAAAACAATTGATGAAACTGGCAATAAAGGAATTGAAGAGGAACGTAGACTTGCATATGTCGGCATAACGCGAGCTAAAAAAATAATAAATATCTCAACATCAATGAGTCGTCGATTTCAAAACAATTGGATGCCTTCATTGCAATCTCGATTTATTGAGGAGTTAGATCAAGAATTAATAAAAACTATTAATCACGCGTCAAGCCATATGGACAGATTCCAAAATCAAGAATTTGATGAATTTAATCAAGATTTTGATTTTAAACCAAGAAAATTAGATTTTAAAAACGATCCATCTTCAAGTTATCGAACAGTAGTTGATATGGAAATAGAAAATGTTAGAGATATAAACGATGATGTTTTACTTCGAATAGGGCAAACAGTTGAACACAAAAAATTTGGTATTGGTCGAATAAAAGATATTGACGGCACAAAGGCAGTTGTGGATTTTGATAAACATGGTACAAAAAAATTAATATCTGATTTTCTAAAACCATGTTGAATACCTCAAAAAAAATTGCTGAAATAAGAAAACTATTAATTAAAAATAAAATTGATTATTACTTAATTCCACACTCAGACGAATATCAGAATGAATTTTTGCCAAATTACAGTAAACGACTAGAGTGGATTAGCAACTTTACTGGATCAGCCGGAGATGTCATTGTAGGCATAAAAGAAGCTTATTTATTTGTTGATGGGCGTTATACCATCCAAGCTCAGAATGAGGTAAATAAAGGACAATATAAGATATTTAATTACAATAAACTAACTCCATTAAATTTACTAAAATTAAAAAAAGCTAAAAATGTTGGGTTTGACGGTAACATTTTGCCTTATTTTAAAATTAAATCATATTCAAAATCTTTAGGTAAAAAAACAAATTTAATACCACTAGAGAAAAATCTCATTGATGAAATCTGGAAAACGAAACCAAAGAAAAACATTTCAAAGCCATTTGTTTTAGAAAAAAAATTTTCAGGTGAAAGTACTAAAAGTAAAATAAATAAAATTGTCGATTTTTTAAAAAAATCTAAAGCAGATTACTATGTTTTAACTGCATGTGACTCAATTTCGTGGGTATTCAATATAAGATCAAATGATATTGAGTATACACCTATATTTCTATCTCAAGCAATTATTTATAAAACTGGAAAATGTTACATTTTTTCTGATTGTAAAAACAATTTAAAAAAGCAATTGAAAATTGATGTCTCTTTCAAAAAGCAAAAAGATATTTATCCATTCATCAGAAAGTGTGGAATTAATAAATCATTCATATGTGACATCAATACGATTAATTTTAATCTAGCTAATGAAATTAAAAATTATGGGACATTAAAACTTCAAGGGGATGTCATACAGTTACTAAAATCAAAAAAAAATAAAACTGAGCAAAATGGTATGCTTAATTCGCATAAAAGAGATGGTGCATCATTAACAAAATTTATGTTTTGGGCTAAAAACCAAGTACAAAATAAAAATATAACAGAAATAGATGCAATTAAATATTTAGATAATTTAAGAAAGAGTAATAAAAATTTCTTTTCACTCAGCTTTCCAACTATTGCGGGTACAGGCTCAAATGGAGCAATTGTTCACTATCGTGCAAATAAATTAACAAACAAAAAAATTAGAAAATCAGATTTATTTCTAGTTGATTCTGGCGCTCAGTACTTTGATGGAACGACGGATGTAACGAGAACAATAAGTTTTAATAAGCCGCGAAAAGACCAAATAGATATGTATACTAGAGTCTTAAAAGGTCATATCGCGGTCGCACGAAGTAAATTTAAGTACGGAGAAAAAGGTAAAAAATTAGATAATCTTGCAAGAAAATATCTCAAAGAAATAAATTGTAATTTTGAACACGGAACTGGACATGGAGTAGGCTGTTTCTTGAATGTACACGAAAGTCCTCCTTCTATTTCACAATTTTCTAAAATATCTTTTGAAGAAGGTATGGTTGTTTCAAATGAACCTGGTTTCTATAAAAAAAATGACTACGGTATCAGAATTGAGAGCCTAATTATGTCTCAAATAAGTAAAGGTTATTTGCATTTTAAAACATTAACAATGGCTCCGTTCGAGAGAGATTTAATAAATAAAAAAATGTTGAATAAAAAGGAAATTGAGTGGATTGATAAGTATCACTCAGATGTAAAATCAAATCTATTACGATTTATGAATGAGCAGGAGAAAAAATGGCTGATAGACCAAACTTCCCCCCTGATTAATTAGCTAAATTAGACCATTCTTTCTCATTCATTACCCTGACACCAAATTCTTTTGCTTTTTTTAGCTTTGATCCAGAATTTTCACCTGTAACGAGTATATCTGTAGATTTACTTATTGATGAAACGACTTTTGCACCAAGTTTCTCAGCTTTTGTTTTTGCCTCAGCCCTGGACATTGATGACAGCGTTCCAGTAAAAATTATTTTCTTTCCGGTTATTTTTGATTTAACAGTATCTATTTTTTTAATAAATAGATCAACTCTCTGGGTTAGTTTTAATATTTGTTCCTTATTAGATTTAATTGATGAGTATTCTATAAATGATTGAATAACTTTTGGACCCAGTCCATCTGTATTTTCAAGGGTGCTAAGTATATCGCTCTTTCCTTCAAAAAAACTTATAAAGCTCTTAATATTTGAAAAAGCTGATGCGATTAATTTTGCATTTATTTGTCCCACGAAACGAACTCCCAAGGAATAAATAAATTTTGATAACTCAATTTTTTTCTTTTGATCTATTGCATTTATTAAATTGTTAAACGAAAGTGTGCCCCATCCTTCTATATTAACAATTACATCTCTTTTTGCTTCAAGTTCAAAAATATCAGCGTAGCCCTCTATTAGTCCCTTATTATAAAATAGATTAATTTGTTTATCTCCCAAACCCTCAATATCTAGTGCACTTCTTGATACAAAATGTTTCAGTCTGCCAATTTTTTGCGCATCACATACGTAAGTACCTGAACATCTGACGACAACTTCATCAGGGTCAATAACTATTGGTGATTTACATATGGGACAAGATTTAGGTGGTTTAAAAAGATTTGGTCTATTTTTTTTATTTTTAGATACAACTTCAAGAATATGAGGAATTACATCGCCTGCTCTTTCAACAATCACAGAGTCACCCTCACGAATATCTTTTTTTTCTATTTCTTCAAAATTATGCAATGTAGCGTTTGATACTAGTACACCGCCAATGTTAATTGATTTCAGTCTTGCGACGGGTGTTACCGATCCAGTTCTTCCAATCTGAATATCTATTTTTTTAATTTCAGTTTGTGCAGTTTCTGAAGCAAATTTATGGGCTATGGCCCATCGAGGGGATTTGCCCACAATGCCTAATCTATTTTGAAAAGATAAATTATTCACTTTGTATACAAGTCCATCAATATCATAGGGTATTTCTGCTCTTTTTTTGTTAACTCCATCATAAATCTTTATTAAATCTTTTAGGTTTTTGGCTTTTTTTAGGAATGGGCTGATTGGGATCCCCCACGATTTGAATTCAATTAATTGATCGTAATAACTACTCTTTTCTTCAGTAAATGATCCAAACCCATGAGCGATAAATTTGAGTGGACGCTTTGCGGTAACTTTTGAATCCAACTGTCTTAGACTTCCTGCCGCAGCGTTTCTTGGATTTGCAAATTTGTTATCTGTATTCAGCTTCATAAAATCATTTTTAGTGATGAATATTTCACCTCTAATTTCAATTGAAACTGGTGGATATTTTGTTTTTAAGATTTTTGGTATATCCTTGATTGTAATTACATTGTCTGTAATATTTTCCCCAATTTGACCATCGCCTCTGGTAGCAGCTGTTACAAGTTTTCCGTTTTTATAAATTAAATTAACTGATAGACCATCTATTTTAGGTTCAGATGAAAATTCAAAATCAATACCCTTTTTGTTTAAGAAATTAGATATTTTTTTTTGAAAATTTTGCAGGTCTTCTTCTGACATTGCATTATCGAGAGATAGCATTCTTGTTGGATGATCAAATTTTGAGAATAAATCAGAGGCTCTACCTCCAATTTTGTTCAAAATATCAGATTGCATAGTTTCTTCAGGAAAAAGTTTTTTGATATTTTTGTAATCGTTTATCAGAGCGTCGTACTCTGCATCACTTATTTCTGGACTATCATTATTATAGTAAAGATTGTTATGGTACTGGATATTCTTTACAAGTTCTTGAAACTTTTTTTTTGGAAATTTTTCCACTACTTTTATTTAACTTAAATCTTTGACTAACTCGTAACTTTTTGTGTACCAATCACTATTAGGAAAATTAAAACCTAGAGTTGATGCATATCTTTTTGCTTCTTCAGTTAAACCAAGGAAGTAATAGATTTCAACAAGTCTATGTAATGACTCCTCTGTATATACAGAAGTATCGTAATCCTCTAAAATTTTATTATACCTGTTAATTGCTGATATCCATTGCTGTTTAAATTGATAATATCTGGCAATTTCAATTTCTTTTGCTGCCAGCCTATCATTTATAATATCAATTTTTAAGTAAGCATCTTCAACAAACTCAGAATCAGGATATTTGTTTATAACCTCATAAAAGGCCTTTTTAGATTTTACCGTCATACTCTGATCTCTTTCTACATCTTTTATCTGCTCAAAGTAATTTAAAGCTCGTAGATAATAAGCGTATGAAATTTTCTTGCTGCCAGGGTAAAGTGCAATAAATCTTTCTAGAGCATCCAGGCTTTCATCATGAAATTGTGTTTTATAATAACAGAACGCAGTCATTAATTGCGCCTGATTAGACCACTTAGAATACGGATATTGTCTTTCAATATCTTCAAATAATATTGCGGCATCTACAAAATCTCTTTTTTTAACTAATTCCATAGCATTTGAGTAGAGTATTTGAAGTTTTTCACCCTCTGTTTCAGGCGTAACTAACTTTGTATCTGAACAACCGCTAAGAATAAAAGTAGCTAAAGTTAAAAAAATAAAGATTTTTATTAATTTCATAACCATAATTTTAATGATTATTTAAGAAGATTAAAGATGAATTTATAAATTATAATGATGCAGCTAAAGACTTCGTATAATAGGTGTTTTGATAATTTTTATCATTTAAATTATCTTCGTTTATAAGGCGCCAGTTTGACTGATCAGACATTATTGAATTCATAGTTTCATGAGTTAATCTGTGACCACCTTTATATATTTCAAACGCTCCTTTCACTGAATATCCTAAGAGATAAATATCACCAATGAAATCAAGTATTTTATGTTTAACAAATTCATTTTCTTGACGCAATTTGTCGTTATTCACAATTCCTTTTTTATCAAGGACAATTGCATTTTCCAAAGAACCTCCTGCAATGAGTCCTTTTTTTCTAAGAGAATCTACCTCATCTTTAAAGCCAAAAGTTCTGCAATTAGAAATAAGATTTTTAAACTGGTTTGAATCTTTAAACTCATAATTAAATCTTTGTTCATTTATAAGATTGTGATCATAAGAAATTGTATAATCAATTTCTAAATTATCAGATGGGGAAACTTTCACAAAAGAATCATTCATACTAAATACAATTGGTCTAGATATGCTTAGATATTTTTTTTCTACATTTAAACTTTTAAGACCAACTTCCTCAATGTTACGTACATATTCTAGGGAGCTACCATCAAGAATTGGTAATTCATCACAATCTACTTCAACAATAGCGTTATCAATTCCCATGCCATGTAAAGCTGACATCAAATGTTCAATAGTTGAAACTGATATTCTGTATTTATTAGTAATCTTTGTACATAGATCTGAGACGCTAACGTTATTAAACTTTGCTTCAATTAGTGATTCTTCATTAGAATTTTTGATATCAACTCTTCTAAATACGATGCCAGTGTTGGCAGTCGCTGGGTTAACAGACAAATTTGATTTTTCACCGCTGTGTAAAGTTACACCTTCAATATTAAATGACTTATTAATGGTTTTTTGCATCCTGTTGTTTATAAATTGTTTAAAACCACGGGAAAAAACAAAGATTATTTCTTTTTGTTACTACTTAAAGGTTTCTAAAAAAATTATAAATTACTGAAAATACTGATTTTTTTTCTGATTTAGACTCATCCTTATCTCCCTCCATGTTATGGTTTGCGGCATAATTTAAAAGACCAAATGCTGATGCAAGAGACGGATTATCTAAATAAGTTTTTGATCCGTTAATTTTTTTTGTTGATCCTAAACGAAAATTACTATCACTCATTTGATTTTTGATGAATTTTTGCATAGTTAACGATTTTGCTCCATATCCAGTAAGCACAATATTATTAGATACTAGAGAGCTGAATTTTGATTTATAAATTATATTTTTTATTAAATTTGATAATTCTTCTGCTCTTGATGAATATATTTCAAAATACTTTTCTAATTTTTTTTCATAAATTCTCTGACTATTCATTGTATCAATTTGCTTTCTTACTATTTCGGCTTCTTCTAGTGAAATTGATTTGACTTGTGATATATCATTTGAAAAATTATAAGTTCCAACTTTAACCGTATCATAGCCAATAAGTTGGTTGTCAAAGGTATAAGAAATAATTGTCTTGTTTTTTTGAATATCGATACTTACTGCTCCATTATCTGCTTCTTCATCTGATAACACTGCAAGACTGCTTGCATAGTGACTCGAAACTATCTGTTTCAAGCTTATGTCTTGATTATTTAATAAATCTAATATTTTACTTAGATAGTCTTTTGAAGTTGATATAACATGCCATTTTGTATGAAGAGTTTCAGCTTTAACACCAATTGGATCTGATAAGCTTTTTTTATTATCTACTTTGTAACTTATTGGAAAGGAATGAAGTGGTTCATCAGTTTCAGTATATAGTCTTTTAAATTTTGTATCTTCAAAAAAAGATTTGATATCATTTTCTGTTATGATCCTACCTGAAATCTTATTTTCAAATTCAATATAATCTGATTTCATGTTTTCTGATATACTGACATACACGTTACTAATCTTTATACCGGCATCTACTTCTGCTTTCGAAATAGCGGCATCAAGATGATTTTTAATTTCATCTGTTTCCAATGAAAAGGGCTTTAAACAATTGACTTTCAGTTTAGAAGTACCTATTCCAATAAGTTGAAGAATTTTCCCTTTGTCTAATATTTGTAATTCTTGAGCAATAAGGCAAATTACTTTGTCGGCTCTTATGTCTATCGCACTAATTATTTTTTGACCCATTAAATCTCATCAATACCATAATTTATTTTTCCATCTAAAACTTTGAGGGCTGCTCTTCCTTGAATTCTTAAATCTATTTCAATAATGTTACTTTCCATTACTTCTTGCTCCTCAAAAAGCTGTTTTAAATTTTTTAATGAT
>CACMBZ010000003.1:0-104413 GCA_902612095.1 uncultured Pelagibacteraceae bacterium
AAAAGATTTTTGCCCATTGACCAGAAGATTTTGATTTTCATTGGCAAAAAATTTTATATTTAATTTATTGGAAACATTCTCTTTATAATTATGAATTAACTCATCTAAAAGTTTCCTAATATTAAAAACATCAGACTGACTTTTGTATAAATTAACCTCATCTTTAATCATTGATGAATAATCAGTGATAATATTCTCGATTCTTGAAATATCATTTAAGATTAAATCAAGAAATTTTTTCTGCTCGTAATCTAATTTATCATTGATTACATCAGTAGCCATTCTTATGGATGCAAGTGGATTTCTTATCTCATGCATTAGATCAGCTGAATTATTTTCAGCATTATCTATTTTTTGATATAGGTTTTTAAGCATGGTATTAATAATTTTTGAAAGTTGACCAATTTCATCTTCTCTCCTATCAAGAACAGTAATTAATGGTTTCGATTTAACATCTGCATCTACATTTTCAGCAGCTTTTGCTAATTTTTTTATTGGCTTAAGAATTATGAAATTTAAGAAAAAAGAAAAAAGAATGAGGCTAAATGCAATAGCTAGACCAGCCAAAAGTACATTAAACCTTATTTGATTATTAATCCTTTGAATTTCAGTATTATCTTCGTAAGCAACTATATGAAAGATATCGTCATTTAGACTGACAGGTAAAATTGAAAATAGTTCTAACTTTTTATTTTCTTGTTGAACGGAAAAACTACTCTTTATTCCTTTTTTTGAATTATTAAATTTTTCAATAAAAATTTCGTTTTTAAGAAAGTCCCTAAAGCTAGAGCTTTTTTTGTTCAAATTCAAAATTTCATTATCATTAGAATTTTTACCAAGCTCCTCAATCTCAATAGGCGGGCTCGGAGTAATGCTGTCTGAAGCAACATCATAACCTTTTGTATCAATCGCCACATTTCCTTCATTATCTAAAATTATTATAGATAAATTTTTAATCTCTAGCTTAGATAAAATAGCTTCGTATATAATTTCAGACTCATTATTTCTAAAAAAATTTGATGAATTTAAAAAATTATAAATTATTAAATTTTGATTATCGATCTCCTTGAGTCTTTTATTCAATTGGTAGTTATTCGAAACAACTATTAATACTGTAGTTGCTATAGCTAGCAGAACTAGTCCTAGTAAATTGTAAAATAAATATTTTTTTAATAAACTATTCAACTCTTTTATTTTAAACAGAAATATATTTTATTTCCATTGATATCCTGAACCATACAATGTGTGAATAGCATTAAACTCTGGATCTATTTTACGAAATTTTTTTCTAATCCTTTTTATATGACTATCGATTGTCCTATCATCTACATCAAGTTCATCATTGTAAGCTATTTCCATCAGCCGGTCTCTGGACTTAACAATACCTGGCCTTTCGACTAATTCTTTTATTATTTTAAACTCTGTTGTAGTTAAATCTTCATCGAGTTGAACTTCTTTCCACTCACAAGAATGTCTTAGGCAGTCCAGTCTCAAATTTCCATGTAGAATTATTTCATTTACATTTTTACTATCAGAATCAATTTTTACTCTATTTAGCGTATTTTTAATTGTTTCAATTAAAATCTCCTTAGAAAAATTACCTCCTTTTGTGACATAACCATCGACACCTTGCATTAAACCTTTCAACTTATCTGCTTCTTGATCTTTTGATGTAAGAAATATTACTGGTATTTTAAGTTTTTCTCTTATCTTTCTAAAAAGCTCGTAACCATCCATGCGCGGCATCTTTATGTCAATTACAGCTAAGGCAGGAGGGTATCTAAACATCCCATTTAAAGCAGATTGACCATCAGCATAAGTATGAATTTCAAATTCTTCTTTTTTCAGTAGCTCTTCCAAGGAAATCAAAATATTTCGGTCATCATCTACGAGTGCAATTAAAGTCTTCATACTTCCATTTATTAATAATGAGTTATGGCATTAAAATGGCAGAAAATCATAAAAATATAACTAACAGGTATATTAACTTTGTAAATATTTGCCCTTAACATAAATGTAATTATATGTTTTTATCACACACTCATATCATGAATAATCATCTAAATAATCAAATTATTGAAAATGCTTCTAAAGTAAGCCGTAACTTAAGTTCTGAGGAGCTATATGAAATATCTCATAAGAATGGTGAAGGAAAGTTATCTAAACATGGCGCGTTAGTTGTTGAAACAGGGAAGCACACAGGACGTTCAGCAAATGATAAATTCTTTGTAGAAGAAAATGATAATAAAAGTAAAATTAATTGGGGTGACACTAACGTAGCAATTTCTGAAGATAAATTCGAAAAAATAGCTAATTCATTTGTGGAATTTGCAAAAGATAAATCAATTTTCTCAAATGATTTAATGGGTGGAGCAGACAGAAATCATTCATTAAATGTCTCAATTATTACTGAATACGCTTGGCACAGTCTATTTGCAAGACATCTTTTAGTAAGACCAACAGCTGATGAGATTAAAAACTTTGTTGCAGACTATACTATTATTAACTTTCCAAGCCTCAAATTAGATCCTGTGTTTCACGGTACTAATAGTGAAACAGCGATAATAGTAAATCTGAAAGAAAAAGTAATACTTATCGCTGGAACTGAGTACGCTGGAGAGACAAAAAAATCAGTTTTCACTCTCCTTAACTTTTTATTGCCAGAAAAAAAAGTAATGCCGATGCATTGCTCAGTTAATTCTGGAGAAAAAGGAGACTCAGCTATTTTCTTCGGTCTCTCTGGAACTGGAAAAACAACCCTAAGTGCTGATCCAAATAGATCTTTGTTGGGAGATGATGAACATGGCTGGTCAGATGAAGGCCTTTTTAACTTTGAAGGTGGTTGTTATGCAAAATTGATACGTTTATCTAAAGATGCTGAGCCAGAAATCTATAAGACAACTCAAATGAAGGGTACAGTTATAGAAAATGCAGTCATGAATAGTGATGGTCTTTTAGACCTTGATGACAACTCACTCACTGAAAATACAAGAGGCGCATATCCGTTAGATTATATACCTGGAGTAATAAAATCTGGAAAAGCACCTCACCCTAATAATATTATAATGTTAACAGCAGATGCATTCGGCATATTACCACCTATTGCAAAATTAACTCCTGAACAAGCAATGTATCATTTTCTTTCAGGCTATACTGCAAAAGTAGCGGGCACCGAAATTGGACTATCAAATGAACCTCAGGCTACATTCTCAACATGTTTTGGAGCTCCTTTTATGCCCAGAAATCCAATTGAATATGGAAATCTACTTAAAGATAAAATCTCTAAATTTTCTGTAGATTGTTGGTTAGTAAATACTGGATGGTCAGGTGGTGTTTATGGAGTTGGTAAGCGAATATCAATTAAAGATACTCGAAGATTACTTGATGCTGCACTATCTGGCGAACTTTCAAATACACAGATGAGAAAAGATAAGAATTTTGGATTTAGTGTACCTCTAACAGTTAAAGAAATTGATGAAGCTATATTAGATCCAAGAAATACTTGGAGTAATATATCAGAATACGATGAACAAGCTAAAAAATTGGTAAATATGTTTATTGAAAATTTTGTAAAATTTGAGTCTGATGTAGAGGACAAAATTCTTGCATCAGGTCCAGTGACTAATTAGGTCCCACTACTCTCTCAAGATCTTCTTTGTAGCTAAAACTTGCAATATAATAACAAATGATTGCAATTAAACCTGTTAAGCCAACCGAAACCAATGAATATGTATATGGTGCAGAAAAATCGTTGAAAACATAATCCACTAAATATCCAGTAAAAAAGCTTCCTACTCCCATTCCAATAATATTAACTCCCAATATAAAAATAGCTACCATCGTCGATCTTACTTTCACTGGAGTTAACTCTTGAACAGCAGCAAATACTGGTCCATAAAAAAAAGTAACATTAAATGATACAAAAAAAAGTGTAAAATAGAAAAAATATGAGTCAGGACTAATAAATCTGTAACTAACAGTTAAAGGCGTTAAGATTATGTAAGATATAACTAAAAAAGTCATTACGCCGCCTTTAAAATAATGACTCAAACGATCTGATAAAATTCCTCCAGCAAGCGCACCTACCGTTCCTCCTATAATAAATAAAAAACCAAACAACGAATTATAAGAGCTTGCGGTAAAACCTCTTTCATTTACTGCCCACAAAACCTCAAAGTTTCCAGCCCCTAAAGGTATGTGTAAAAAGATACTTCCTATAATTACAAATGTTAAACATTTAGAGTTATAGAGAGCAGATTTGGTCATACTCAAAATATCTTTAATGCTATTTGGTTTTGAGGTTTTATCAAAGTTTATATCTAATTGGCCCCTTATTGGTTCAAAAAGAAAATAAGTAAGTATGCCAAGCCCCATACCAATCAAACCAAGAAAAATAAATACTGCTCGCCAGCCAAAAATGGGGCCAAAAAATGCAGCAATTAACATTCCAAATCCAACACCTAAAGGTATACCTAAATAATAAATTGCTGATGCTGTTCCTCTTTGATTTTGCTTAAAAAGATCTGAAAGCATTGATATTGCGTTTGGTGTTAAAGCCGACTCACCCACCCCAATAAGGGCTCTGGCAAAAATTAAATGAGAGAAATTTTTTGCTATACCAGTTACGGCAGTCATTAAACTCCATAAAAATACACCTGCAGCAGCAATTTTCATCCTGCTAAATTTATCACCAAGTACTCCCATGAAAATTCCGAATACTGAATAAAAAAAAAGAAAGTAAACGCCTGTAAGTAATCCCCATTGAACATTAGTAAGATTAAATTCTGATTTTATTTGTGGAGCAAAAGCAATTAAAAGATTTCTGTCTACAAAATTAAAAATGTTTAAAATTAAAAAAAAGGCGAGATAGAAATATGGGGAATTAAATTTCATTAATTATTCTCTATGATAGTCATCTTCATATCTTACAATATCATCCTCACCAAAATATGTGCCTGTCTGAACTTCAATTATATTTAGTGGTGAGTCAGTATTGTTTTCCAATCGGTGTTTGCTACCTACCGGAATAAAAATTGAATCATTTACTTTTAAATGATGCTCACTGTCATCAATCAATACAGTTGCATCACCCTTAATTACTGTCCACACTTCAGATCTTTTGGAATGTGACTGATAACTAAGTCTTGAATTTGGATTTACCTGTATTTCTTTTATTTTATGATCATCGCTATCATCAATTATTCTAAACCAGCCCCATGGTCTGTATTCAAGTGGTCCTTGCCAATTTTTTAATATCCAACTAGATGAATTCTTTTTAAAATCTCCTCCAACACCAAATTCAAATTGTACATTTTTATTATTTTTAAATTTTTCCATCTCAGGAATATTATCTGAGGTTCTATCCCCTCCATTTGCAAAAATTATTTTATTATCTGGATATTGATCTATTACTTTTTGAATTGCACCTGATGCTGAATTTAATTCATCATCAGTAAATTCAATCGCTTTATCTACTACAGATAAATTTGATACTATTTCAATTCTTTCCTGGATTGGAAGAAAAGGACTTCCTTTTTTTTGCATCAACCATTGATCAGAATTGACTCCTACAATAAGTTTATCCCCTAATTTTTTTGCATCCTTTAGATATGCAATGTGCCCACTGTGAATTGGATCAAAGCCTCCAGTAACAAGTACAATTACCTCTGACATTAATGAGCATCACTCCAATTTAGAGCATGGTTATGGTCAACTACTAAAGGTACAGAAAATTCAAATTTGGGCATTAATGCATTTTCCATTTCTTCTATAATAATTTTTTTAAAGTGGTCTAATCTACTTTTTTTTATTTCAAAAATTAATTCATCATGAACCTGTAAAAGCATTTTACAATCATTTGAATTTTTAATTTTACCATTTATTTTAATCATGGCTAATTTAATAATATCAGCTGCAGTGCCCTGAATTGGTGCATTTATTGCTGCTCTTTCTTGAAAAGATCTAAGAGCAAAATTTTTGTCCTTAATTCTTGGAAAAAAGCATTTTCTTCCACAAATCGTCTCAACATAACCATTATTTCTGCAAAACTCCTTCGTATGATCCATAAATTCTTTGATTCCTGAAAATTTTTGAAAATATTGTTTTATAAAATCCCCTGCTTCATAATTTGATATTGAAAGCTGTTTTGCAAGCCCATAAGCTGAGATCCCATATATGATTCCAAAGTTAACTGCTTTGGCCTTCCTTCTTAATTCATTATCTACTTCTTTTAGTTTTACATTAAAAATTTCTGAGGCGGTAATTTGATGAATATCTTCATTATTTATAAAAGCTTCCTTTAGTTGTGCCACGTCAGCCATGTGTGCAAGAACTCTTAGTTCAATTTGACTATAATCGGCAGCAAACATCACATAGCCTTGATCGGGTATAAAGGCCTTTCTAATTGATTTCCCTTCCTCTGTTCTTATCGGAATATTTTGTAGGTTTGGATCTGATGATGCAAGTCTTCCTGTATTAGTCGAAGCCATAGCAAATGAAGTGTGTATTCTTCCTGTTTTTTCTACAATATGGTTTTGAAGTGCGTCTGTATATGTATTCTTTAATTTAGAGATTTGTCGCCACTGAATAATTGTATCAGCAACTTTATTTCCTTCATATGCAAGATCTTCTAAAACTTCAATACCTGTCGATTTTTCACCAGTTTTGGTTTTTTTAGGTGGCTTGAGTTTTAATTTATCAAATAAGATTTCAGATAATTGTTTTGGAGAGCCAATATTAAATTTTGAACCTGTTTCCTTGTATATTTTTTTTTCAAGTTTCTCTATTCTTTGTGAGAATTGAAATGATAAATCATTTAGATATTGCTTATCAACTTTAATTCCATTGGTTTCCATTGATTGGATCGGATTAATTAATTCTCTTTCAATGTTAGTGTAAATATAATTACCTTTCTCTTGTTGAACTCTTTTTTTTAAAAACAAATATAATTTATAGGTTATTTCTGCATCTTCAGCTGCATAATTTAGTGCATCATCAATTTTTACTTTGTCGAAAGTAATCTGTGATTTACCACTGCCAACTATATCTTTAAATTTTATTGTTTCTCTGTTTAAATGAATATTGGCTAATTCATCCATATTATGCCGATTAACGCCTGCATCGAGAACATAAGACATTAACATGGTGTCGTGAAATCCCCTTACTTCAACTCCATATTTATTTAAAATTGAATTATCATATTTAATATTATGGCCTATTTTGATTATGGACTCATCTTTCATTAAAGGGGCAATTATTGATAGAAAACTTTTGAGAGATATTTGGCTTTGAATTTTTTTTTCATCATGGTCAACGTGTTGCACAGGAATATAGTAGGCAACTTTCTGGTTAAAACAAAAAGAAACGCCAACTAGATTAGCCTCGATTATATTGAGCGAGTCTGTTTCAACATCATATACAAATTCACCCACATCATAGATTTCGCTAACCAGCTTTTTAAGTTTTTTTTCATCACTTATTAAATTGTAAGAAGATTTGGAATTAGAAATTTTGATCGATTTTTTAAAATTATCATCTGGTTTTTCAATTTGCTCATTTAAATTTTTTAGTTTTTTGGTACTTTTCAGATTTTTAGATGTAATTTTTATATTTGGATTTTTTTTTCTTATCCTTTCAGATAACTTCTTTAACTCCAGCTCATCTAAAAAAGGAACTAAAGTCTTAACAGAAATTTCTTTTTTAACTAGATCATCGAGAGCTGGAATATTGTTTACATCCCTTTTCAAGGTTACTAATTCTTTGCTTATAAGGATATTTTTTCTACTATCCCTGATTGTTTCTCTGCGCTTTTGTTGTTTGATTTCCTCATAGTTTTCCAAAAGATTCTCGATACTCTGAAATTCATTAATAAGCTGCGCTGCAGTTTTGATTCCGATACCTGGTGCACCTGGTACATTGTCGGAACTATCACCAGCCAGTGCTTGAACATCAATTACATTTTCAGGACCAACTCCAAATTTTTCTAGGACTTCATTTGGACCAATTGTTTTGTTTTTCATTGTATCAATTAATTTCACTTGCTGTGAAACAATCTGCATTAGGTCTTTATCAGAAGAAACAATTGATACATCCCATTTTTTATTTTCAGCTGATGTTGCATATGTGGCAATGATATCATCTGCTTCGAAACCGCTTAGCTCGATTGATGGGATTCCAAATGCTTTTACAGCATCTTTAATTATTTTAAATTGAGGTATTAAGTCCTCGGGCGGATCTCCCCTATTTGCCTTATATTCTTTATAAATATTATTTCGAAAAGTTTTTCTAGCACTATCAAAAATAACCGCTAAATGTGTAGGGCTTATTTTTTTATCTGTATCCTCAATTAACTTATAAAGCATATTACAAAAACCATTCACTGCTCCGGTTGGCAGACCATCACTTTTTCGATATAGTGGTGGCAATGCATAGTATGCTCTGAAAATATATCCTGATCCATCAACCAAAAATAGGTGATTTCTCTCTGCCATTTATTTAAGTATGAATAGTTTACTACAATACGGACAAACGATCTGATTATCATCTCCCATATCAAGGTATACTTTTGGGTGACCTAAGGGGCCTTCAACTCCAGCGCAGCTTATTTTTTTTGAATTTACATATTCAATATCTTTATTTTGTTCGTTTTTTATTTCTGGAGAATTCATAATCAGAATGATACAAGAAATTACTTTGAAAAACTATTAATTCTAATATTTATTATTTTTTTATGTCAAGCAATGTCGCTATATCAGTAAGAGATTTAAATAAAATTTACGGAGTAGGATCTAAAAATGAAAAGGTAGCCCTAAATAATATCTCTCTTCAAGTAAAGAAAGGCTCGATATTTGGATTGCTAGGACCTAATGGTGCGGGTAAATCAACTTTTATTAATATTTTAGCTGATCTGGTAAGAAAAACATCTGGGCACATAGACATATTTGGCATGAGTCATCATGAAAATCTAAAAGATGTAAAAAAATTAATGGGTATAGTTCCTCAAGAATTAAATATTGATCCTTTTTTTACTCCATATGAGTTACTAGAAATTCAGGCTGGTTTATTTGGTGTTCCAAAAAAAAATAGAAGGACCAATGAGATCCTAAAGCTTCTTGCGTTAGAAGATAAATCTCACGCATACGCTAGAACATTATCTGGAGGTATGAGAAGAAGATTACTTATAGCTAAAGCAATGGTTCATGATCCTGAAATACTGATTCTTGATGAACCAACAGCAGGAGTAGATGTTGAGCTTAGGGCAAATTTATGGGCCAATATAAATAAATTAAACAATGAAGGTAAAACCATTATTATTACAACTCATTATTTACATGAAGCAGAAGAGTTGTGTAATGAAATTGCAATAATTGATAATGGTAATTTAATAACAAAGGATACTACATCAAACATAAAATCATTAATTGACAGAAAGCAAATAATTATTTCATTAGATAGTAAAAATTTTAATCTAGATCCAATAATGAGACTAGATGTAGAATGTGAAATTAATAGTGACTGTCTAATAATTAATTACAAACCTAGCGAGATAAGTTTCAATAAAATTTTGGATGCATTACAATTATCTAATATTCAGATTGAAGATTTAACAATAAATGAGACTAAACTTGAAGATGTATTTCTTAAATTAACTAAGAATTAATTTTTTTTCTTGGAAATAATTTATCAAGTACAACGGCAAGAGCAGGTAGTGTAGTCATCGCACAAACCATATTTATTATAAACATAAATGTAAGTAACGATCCCATATCTGCCTGAAATTTTAGTGCAGAGAATGACCATGTAGAAACACCAATTGCTAAAGTAATGGCAGTAAAGACTACTGCAGCACCTGTATTTGCAAAAGTATGCTCAAATGCTTCTGTGATATCTAACCCTTCTTTCATTCTCATATTAAGTCTGTTGTATATATAAAATGCATAATCAACTCCTACTCCTACTGCAAGGACCATCACTGGCAAAGTAGAAACCTTTAATCCAATTTGAGCTAATTCCATGAAAGCATAACCCAGCATCGTCGCAAAAGTTAGAGGAACTGTGCAACAAATTGTAGCTCTCCAATCTAAGTAAGTAGTAAATACTAAAATAATTATAACAATATAAACTGCAACCATCATTGGTAATTCACCTTTTTCAATAACTTCATTGGTTGCATGCTGAATACCAACTGTACCACTAGCAAGCCTATATTTAATTTCATCTGACTCGAAAACGATATCTGAATACTCTGGATTATCCTCAAAAAATTTTTTAAATACTTTATCTGACTGCTTGATATCTTTAACTCTAAAATTTACATTTTCATCAAATGAATCTATGTCTCTGTAATAATTTCCAAGACTTCCGACCCACAAGTTTCGACTGTTAAATCCATTTTCATAAGCAAAGTCAGTGAATTCATCATCAGTAAAGACAGCTGGATTTTTTAAACCTAGAACCTCTAATGGTCGCAATGTTGTACCCGAAAAGGCTGCAAAAGGAATTATATCAGTACCTTCTGTTGGTTTTTGTATCTGAACCCTGTAAGTAATTGAGTCTTCTAAATCACGGTATTGCTCATTGTATAACTCTACTGTTTTAATAATATGACTTATTGTAGTTGCCTTGTGATCTTCCGTAAAAACGTAAATAGGCATTATTGAACATGCTTCATTAATAAGCCCTGTTGAAGGGTCAACAACACTTGTTGCAAAAGCTAGTGCTCTTTCATTTCTTGGTAAATATGTCCATTTAAGGTTACCCTCTGCGTAACCACTTAAAGCTCTTTTTGCAACACTTGATAAGGAAATTACTTTTGTAACTCCCTCAATATTTTCTAGATACCAATGAAGATTATCCTGTGCCGCCATTACATCGTCAGATCGACAAGGATTGATTCCAACTGCGGCTCCAACTTCAGCTATAACAACTAATACATCAGTTGTAACATTATATCTTTTTGTTAACTCTGTAATATCTTGATTGTACCTTGCTTCTGCTCGAAGCTCTGGAGCGCCTGCATGAAGATCCCCTACATGTCTTTCACTCGCTAAGTAAGTTGCTCCAGCGAATAATAATGCACTGAATGATAATGTTATCACAGCAGGTCGAGGTTTAGCTAATTTGCCAAAAAATCCCATCAAATTCTGTCGATACGTAATGGCAGATTGTGCTCGAGTTGCAAAACTTTCATTATACCTCGCATATGAAGCGGCAAGTGGGAGCATAACGAGGTTTGTGATTATTTTAAATGCAACTCCAATTGATGCAGTGATTGCAAGTTCTTGGATCATCCCAATGGGAAGTAAAATAAGCGTTCCAAATCCAACTAAATCAGTGATTAACGCCATCGTACCAGGCACTAATAATCTCGAGAAAGAAGCCCTTGCAGCATACTCAGCTGATTGTCCTTCTATAACTTCTTTTGTAATCTGATTAACTTGTTGAATTCCATGTGAAACACCGATAGCAAATACTAAGAAAGGTACTAGAATCGCTAGAGGATCTAGTCCAAAACCTAAAATTTTTAACATTCCAAATTGCCATACTAATGATGTTAATGAGCAAACAAGGGGAAGAAAGGTAAGCGTCCAAGAGCGTGAGTACCAATAAACTGCTAATACAGTAAGTAAGAAGGCTAAAGCAAAAAATATTACAACATTGTATGCTTCACTAGCAATGTCGGATATCATTTTTGCAAAGCCAGTTATCTCAACTCTGTATTTTCCTTGCTCAAATTGATCTCTAATTTCTTCAATATCTTTGCCTAGTTGCAAGTAATCTAATTTTTCTCCAGTTTTTCTATTAAACTCTGTCAATTCAACTTTAATGAGCGATGAGGTAAAGTCATTGGAAACAATACTGCCTACATGCCCACCCGTTAATATTCTTTCCTTTATCTTGTTGATTTCTTCTGCTGATAATTTGTCTGGAGTTAAATTACCAGGAATGACTTCTGTACTTTCAAAGCCTTCCTCTGTAACACGCATCACTTTTACATTAGGTGTCCAAAGTGATTGCATTGAGCCTTGGTTAACTCCTGGCAGATATCTAATGGATTGATTCAACTCAAAAAGTTTACTTAAATAATCTTTATTAAAAATATCTCCTTGTGTAGTCCTCAGGGCAACAGTAATGCTATTAGTACCGCTTAAATCATCTTGATACTCATAGTAGGTTTTTACAAATGAATGGCTACTAGGTAATTGCTTATAGAAACCTGCGTCCATTCGGATCTGAACTGCAAAGTAACCCATTATAATTGTTAACAATACAAAACTAGCTAGTACCCAAAAACGGAATTTAAAAAACCAATTTTCAATTTTTTGCAGCATTTTTCTATAGAGTTAATTTGTGATAGGTGAAAAAATATGAGAAAATCATAGCTTTGTATACGTTTAAATTAAAATGTATAAACTTTATTTCAAGTTTGTGGTAAGTAAGATAATAATGACAAAACTTTATAAAATATTTAAGTTATTGAAATTAATATATATTTTAAACTAAAAAATGAACAAATGTTCATAAATATATTTTATAATTAGTAAAATTCATTATAATATCAATTATGGTTGAATTTTCACAAAGAATACAAATTGCAAAAATCGTAGCTAAAGACCAAGTTTATAAGGTCCAAGAAAAATGGCAAACTTCCAAATCAGGTAAAAATTCACTTACTAAAGACCCTGCTTATAATGCAGCAAATCCAAGGCACTTTATTCCGATGATGGATGAAGATCGCTACAGTGATAGATCAGATGCTTTCGATAAAATAATTAGCGCTACACATAAACATTTTTGGGATCCTAATGACAAAAAATATATTGATTTCGACATTCCTTTTGACATAGAGAATGAAAACATTGTTGACCCTGACGGACCTTTCGGAATTGAACTACAAATTCCAAGCATCAGAGAGAAATTGTCAAAGCAACAATTAATCAAATTAAACAATGAGAGTTTTAGATTTGTATTATCGCAAATTCTCCATGGCGAGCAGGCTGCTCTATCATTGAGTGCAAGTTTATGTCACGTATTAAGAGATCCAGGCGCTCAGGAATATGCAGCTAATCAAACAAGGGAAGAAGCCAGACATGTTGCAGGCTTTACTAAATATATACAAGCAAGATGGGGGTCACCTTATAAAGTTGGGCCAACCTTAGGTAGAGTAGCTAACGAAATTGTTTCATCTGATTTAGTTTATAAAAAGATCATTGGGATGCAAATGATGATCGAAGGATTGGCTATGGGAGCGTTTGCCATGGCATATGAAAATACAAATGATCCAGTACTGAAAACATTGTTAAAATATACAATGAGCGATGAAGCATTTCATCATAAGTTTGGCAAAATATGGGCAGATAGAACAGTGCCAAAATTGACTAAGAAAGAACATATTAAAGTTGAAGATTGGGCTGAAAAGATATTTGTTGAACTTCTGTTTAACCTGGTTAATCCATTTGAAAAGAAACACGTATATTCCTGCGTTGGCTTGGATCATAAGTGGGTTGATCGTGAATTTCATAAATATATTGATCAAGGAGAAGTGATCAAGGACGAGATGAAAAATCAAAATAATATCTTTAGAGTTCTCGTCAAAACACTTTTAAAGGCGCACATAATCACTGATAGAACTAGAGCAACATATGCCGAATTTGTTAACATGGACGAGTTAAATAATGAAAGTGATACTGTTGCTGGTCAGGAAATTGCTGATCAAGGTGTAAGTGCCTTAAGTGAAATCAATCAATTAAAGAAAACTGCTTAGATAATTATTTCGGAGACTTTTTCTGAAGTATTCTCTGTAATGTTCTTCTGTGCATCTTTAATCTTCTAGCAGTCTCAGAAACATTCCGGTTACACAACTCATATACTCTAAGAATATGCTCCCATTTTACCCTATCTGCAGACATTGGGTTTTGTGGAGGTTCAGGCGTAGATGAATAAGGAGCCTTTAGTGCAGCTTCAATATCATCAGCGTCAGCCGGCTTAGCAAGATAATCACACGCACCTTCTTTAACGGCCGCAACAGCTGTAGGTATATTGCCGTAACCAGTGAGCATTACGATCTTACTATCTGGCCTTTTATTAGATAAAACTGATACAACCTCAAGACCATTTCCGTCGTTAAGTCGTAAATCAATAACTGCGTACTTTGGAGCGTTTGAGTTAACTAATGATTTCGCTTCTGAAACAGATGATGCACCATAAGCCTCATAGCCTTTTCTTTTCATTGCAGTTATTAATCGATTTCGAAATATATCGTCATCATCAATAATCATCAAAGATTTATCATTCAAGTTCATATAATTATCTTTTGCATTATTATTTCAATAAATCGAGCTGGTCTTTTGATAAAACTATTTTTACCATTCCACCACCACTTTCACTATGAGAAAACTTAATCTGACCATTGGACTTTGCAAGGAGGTTTTTTGATATAAATAAACCCAGTCCCAACCCTTGTTTTACAGCCTTATTATTATTTTTAATATAAGGTTCCCCTAAGAAAGGATAAATTTCTGGCGCAAAGCCGGGGCCGTCGTCTACTACTTCAATGATAATACTCTCTTTCTCACTTATTAAATTTATATTAATAACCGCGTTAGCAAATTTGTAAGCATTATCAATAACATTTGTAATTGAATGTACAATTTCAGCTGATCTTGGAATTGTAATATCTGTATCTTCAAAATAAGAGTCACTAGAAATTATGACTTTGATGTTATTATTCTGATAAGAAGAAATAATTTCATTAATTAAACGGATAAAATCTAAACGATTGATAAATTCATTATTTTTTTCATCAAGGTTATTGGACCTTAATCTCTCTAGAATTTCACTACATCTTTTAAGTTGAGATTGTATTACATTTAGATCTTCTTTTAGATCTTGCTCTTGATTATTATTAACAAGCTCACTTATAATTACTGATATGGTTGACAGTGGAGTTCCCAACTCATGTACAGCGGCAGCTGTAAGTCCCATTAATGCTGAAACTTTTTCTTCATTAGACAGTGATAGCTGTGTTTCTTTTAATGCCTTGCGAGTTTTTCTTGAGTCATCTGCAACTCTAAAACAGTAAAAGGTTAAGAATATGGTCGCAATAATTAGTGCTGACCATATTAAAAAAATCTCAAATCTTGAAAATTCGTTTTGACTGATTCCAAGTATATCACTTTCTAAAGGGTAATAGAAGAATGCTAAAAAATTAAGTGAGACAATCGCAATAAAGGTAATAATTATTATTCTTTTTAAATCAAGATAGGTTGCAGAAATAACTAGTGGAGCAAGAATCAATACGCAAAAAGGATTAGTTAGCCCCCCTGTTAAAAAAAGAAGCCCTACAAGCTGGAGCAGGTCAAAAACTAATATGAAAAATGTTTCGTTATAATTAAGTATTTTTGTTAAAGGAAAAAATATACTGACAATAATATTTAGTATGACGCTTAACAGAATTAATAATATACAAAGATATATATTAAAATTTATTTCAAAATAAAAAAAAGCAATTATGACAGAAATAAATTGACCAAATATTGCGGTCCAATGTATTAAATTTAATGTTCTTAACTTTAAATTAATTTCTTCATCAAATGATTGTTTAAGCAAATTAGACAAGGTTTATTTCCTAATATTGGATATAATAATTAAATAATATTCTATATTCTTTCAATGACTAAAACTATGATTAAAGAACGCGTAATAAACTACAAAAATCAGAGTATTCATATATTGATAAGAAAAAATAAATTATCGAGAAACTATAAACTCACATTTGATAAAAAAAAAATACAAGGTTTGGTGTCTATTCCTAAACATATTTCTTTTAAAAATGGATTTGAATTTGCACAAGAAAATATTGAATGGCTTAGTAATGAAGCAAATAAATTACATCCTCTTATATTAATAGAAAATGGATCCTCTTTATTGATAAGAGGAAAAAAAACTAAATTAATTTTTGAAAAAGACGAAAATCGTAAAATAATTATATCAGAAAATAAAATAACTATTAAATCTGATAGAGATAATTATAAAAAAATTTTACAGCAGTGGCTACGTGATCAAATTTTATCTGACTCAAGAAATTATATAAAATTAATTTCTAAACAAATCAATTTGAATATAAACAAGATGAAACTTTCAAACAGTTTTAACTACTGGGGATCTTGTAATACAAAAGGGATTATACATTTAAATTGGCGTTTAATATTTGCACCGACATCCGTATTGAAATACATAATTGTTCATGAAGTATGTCACTTAAAGGAATTTAATCACACAGAAAAGTTTTGGGAACTCGTGAAAAAAATGTGTCCAGATTATAAGGATCAGATTAAATGGTTAAAAAAAAATGATAGTTACTTATACAGAATACGTTTTGACTAGATGTCTAGATTAACTACTTTATCTGCTCTACTTTCGATAAATTCCTTGCGCGGCAGAACATTCTCTCCCATTAGATCTTCAAATACACCCTTTGTTGACTCTTCGTCGTCAATTTTAACTTGTATCAATGATCTATTTTGTGGGTCAAGAGTGGTTTCCCAAAGTTGATCAGGATTCATTTCTCCCAAACCCTTATATCTCTGCATTGTTAAGCCTTTTTTACCAATGTCTAAAATTATTCCTAAAAGTTGAGACGGTGAATAAACCTTTGTTGTTTCATTTTTAATTAATAATTCGCCAGGCATTTCAAATAATTGATAGAGATCTGCGTAACTAAAATTAAGATTCTGTATTATTTGAGATTTAAGAAGCTTATTATCAATAATTATATTATCTCTTAAACCTCTTAGCTCACGCCTAAATATAAATCCTTTTTCTTTTGAATACTCACCTTTCCAACCTCTATCATAATCAGGTCGACTGACATTAACTCTATTAGTGATATAATTGATTGCTTCTTTAGTCTTCTCTTTTGACTCAATAAATTTATTTATGTCTAGACATCCTGCAATGGCAATTTGCTCTAAAACTTTTTTATCATATCTATCAGGCACTTTGTTATAAATTTCAATAACTTCAGAAATTTTATTTAAAATATCTACCAAATTCTTTTCATTTAAATTCCTACCTTGAGCAGTTTTAAATGTTACGTCCTCAGCACCATAATTTATTAGAGATCTTTGTAGGTTATTTTCATCACTTATGTACAGTTCTTCTTTTCCTCTTTTTATTTTAAATAAAGGTGGCCTTGCTATATATAAATTACCATTCTCAATCAGTCCTCTCATTTCCTTAAAAAAGAATGTTAGTAAAAGTGTTCTAATGTGAGAGCCGTCAACATCAGCATCCGTCATAATAATTACTTTATGATATCTCAATTTGTTAGAATCAAATTCATTTGGTCCTATACCTGTACCGAGTGCAGTTATCAAAGTACCTATTTCTTGTGATCCTAAAATTTTATCTGTTCTAGACTTCCAAGTATTAAGAATCTTGCCTCTCAGAGGTAATATTGCCTGAAACTTTCTATCTCTTCCCTGTTTTGCAGATCCGCCCGCTGAGTCTCCCTCAACAATAAATATTTCTGACATTGATGGGTCTTTTTCCTGACAGTCAGCTAACTTCCCAGGCAAGTTAGTTATCTCTAAAGCAGATTTTCTTCTCGTCAATTCTCTTGCTTTTCTGGCAGCTTCTCTAGCTTCAGCAGCCTTTTGTATTTTAAGAAAAATTTCTTTTGCAATATTTGGATTTCTTTCAAACCAATCTGTTAATTTTTCATTCACCAGACTCTCAACAACTGGTCTGACTTCTGAGGAAACTAGTTTATCTTTTGTTTGTGATGAAAATTTTGGGTCTTGAACCTTTACAGATAATACTGAGGTAAGTCCTTCTCTAATGTCATCACTGTTGGGACTTACGGTCTGTTTTTTTACGCTTTTACTGCCATCTAAATAATTATTAACAACACGTGTCAGGGCTGATCTAAACCCTGATAAATGAGTGCCACCATCTTTTTGTCTTATATTATTTGTAAATGTGAGTATTTGCTCATAGTAACTATCATTCCACCATAAAGAACAATTAAATTCTATATTATTTTTAAAACCCTCAATATTTATTGGCGATTCAATTAATGGTTTTTTGGATTTATCAAGATGTTTAACGAACTCACTTATACCTCCTTCATAATGAAAAGCACTTTCTTTTTTATCAGCATTTCTTTCATCACTAAAAATTATTGTGATTTTAGAATTTAAAAAAGCCATTTCCCTAAATCTTTGCTTTAAAATTTTTGAGTCAAACTCTGTATCTGAAAAAATATTTTTGTCAGGATAAAAAGTAACTTTTGTTCCATTTTTATTTATATTTTTATTTATTATGCTTAGTGGCTTAGAAGCTTCTCCTTTATTAAATTCAACAAAATGCTCTTCACCATCTCTAAATATATTTAAATTGAGTTTAGATGATAAAGCGTTAACAACTGAAACTCCAACACCATGCAATCCTCCTGATACCTTATAAGAGTCCTGATCAAATTTACCTCCCGCATGTAATTGAGTCATTATTACCTCTGCAGCTGAAATTTTTTCTTCAGGATGAATTTCTGTTGGTATTCCTCTGCCATTGTCTTCGACAGTCACCGAGCCATCACTGTTTAGACAAATGTGAATTTTATCACAATGACCTGCAAGTGCCTCGTCAATGGAATTATCTACAACCTCAAATATCATGTGGTGTAGACCGCTACCATCATCGGTATCACCAATGTACATGCCTGGTCTTTTTCGAACTGCCTCAAGACCTTTTAAAACTTTTATAGACTCAGCGCCGTAATTATTAGAAATATTGTTCACTTAATTGTTGTTTGTTTTTAATATTATATAATATTTTTCATTTCAAAGAAAACTGTTTGATCACTTATATTTTCAAATAAGTTTTTTGATACACCAGAAAACCATACTTGAGATTTCAAATCCGATAGCTCACTAAAAAGGAATTCTTTTCGATCAATATCGAGATGTGCCATTGCTTCATCAATCAAAATGATGGGTGCGCGCCCGTTGTTTTTATTTTTTACCATTTTGGCGACTGAAAGAAATATAGAAAGTAAGATAGACTTTTGCTCTCCAGTTGAACAATTTTTTGCTTCAATGATTTTGTCGATATTGTTAAATATCTTAATCGTAACCTTATTGACAGTCAGTGATGTTTTATTTAAAGCGCTGTCGATTTCTCTATTATTACTTAAAACAGTGATATATTTTGAAATAAGCTCCTCAGAGTTAAGTATGTCACCCAATTTTGATAGCTCATGATCGACATCAATCTGACACGTATTGAAAGGCCTTTTGACTGTTTCCAGGTCCTTATTGAGTTGATCTATAAAACTTTTCCTATTAATAAGCAGTTGTACCGATAAATTTGCAATATTTTTCTCAATGATACTAAGCCAATTAGAGTCGTATTTTTTATTCTTTAACAAAGCCAACCGCTCACTTAGAAGTTTTTGCAATTTTGTATAATGTTTTAAGTGATTTTTATTAATATTAAAGATAAGACGATCAAAAAAATTTCTTTTTTCTGAATTGCTTTGAAGCATTACTTTTTCCATTATTGGTGTAATCCATAAAATGTTTATGAATTCCAATAATTGATAATTATTAATTTTTTCATTATCAGCTAAAATATGATTTTTATTCTTTTCCTCATTGTGGAAACTTCGAGAAAGTTGGATCTCACCAGTTTCATATTTAATATTTAATTTAATATCAAAACTTTGCTGGTTTTGATTTTTATTTGGTATTTCGGATAGACGCGAATTTTTCATACCTCTGCCAGGAGAAAAAAGTGAAATTGCCTCAAGTATATTTGTTTTACCTGAACCATTTTTTCCATTCAGTACTATGAATGTATTAAGGTCCTCAAGATTGGTGTTTAAATGATTTTTAAAGTTAATTAATGAGATTTTTTCAATCCTAGTATTAGGATTCATAATCAAATTCGCATAGGCATTAATACAAAAAATAAATTTTCATCAGTCTTATCAAGAATAATTGCTGGAGAAATTGAGTCAGATAAACTAATACTAATTTCATCTCCATCAACCTCATTACAAATATCTATGATATATTTAGAATTAAATCCTATATCAACTTTATCACCACTATAGTTAACATCTATCATCTCATTTGCTGATCCCTTAGATTGACTTTCAACGCTAAGACTGAGCGAGTTATTTTCTATGCAAAACTTTATAGCTTTTGATTTTGATTCTTCATTTGCAGCTACTGCTGAAACACGATCGATGGCATTTTTAAGATCACTGTTGTTAGTTTTAAAATTTTTATCATTTTTTTGCGGTATAACTTTAGTATAATCAGGAAAGGTGCCATCAATAACTTTTGATACAATCTTTAGATCGTTGAAAGAAAATTTAATTTTATTTTCATTTAGCGATACACTGACATCTCCGTTTGCATCATCAAGAACCTTTCTTAATTCATATATAGTTTTTTTTGGAATAATTATTCCAGTTATATCTTCTGCGCCCTGAGGGAGCGGAATATCATATTGTGCTAAACGGTGACCGTCCGTAGCAACCGCTCTCAAAAATTGAATAGAATTCCTCTCAGCCTTATGTAAAAAAATGCCATTTAAATAATAACGTGTTTCCTCATTTGAAACTGCAAATTTTGTTTTATCTATAATTCTAATAAGCTCGTCTGCACTAAGAACAAAATTTGTAGACAAATCACTATCAGATATTATTGGAAAATCGTCAGTTTTAAGAGTAGATAGATTAAATTTTGACCTACCGCAGGTCAATCTGATTTCATTTTCACCTTCTTCCATTATCATCAAGACTTCCGATCCAGATGGCAAACGTTTAATAATTTCAAAAAAAGTTACAGCGGAGACTGATACTTCACCAGATTTTAAAACTTCAGCTCTAATTTTATCAGAACAATAAATGTCCAGATTTGTAGACGATAAAATCAGTTTATCATCTTTAGCTTCTAAAATTATATTAGAAAGAATAGGTAGTGTATGTCTAACTTCTACAATTCCATGTATATGAGACAATGCCTTGAGCAAATCTGTACTGTTTATTTTGAATTCCATAAAAAAATTAATTAACAACTGAAGGTTATAAAGAAGTAATCATTTGTGTAATCAAGTTTACATCCTCATCAAATTTAGAGTCGTTTTCTTTTAACTCATCTATTTTTTTAACAGCATGAATAACAGTTGTATGATCTCTTCCCCCAAATTTTCTTCCAATTTCAGGTAACGATCTGGTTGTCAGTTTTTTTGACAAGTACATTGCAATTTGTCTAGGTCTGGCAAAAGTCCTGATTCTTCTACTGGAAATTAAATCATCTATTCTTATGTTGTAGTAACTCGATACCTTTTTTTGAATTTCATCGATCGTAATTCTTTTATCGTTAGATTTCAGTAAATCCTTTAGAACTGATTTAGTTAACTCAACATCAATTTTCTTACCTAAAATATTTGAAAATGTATAAACTTTATTTAAAGCTCCTTCTAATTCTCTTACATTTGAGGTAACTGTCTTGGCAAGAAAAGATAATACTTCCTCATCTAAACTTAATGTATTTTTATTTCTATCTTTGAGTTCATTATATTTATTTTTGATAATTGAAAATCTCAAATCATAATCAGCTGGCATTATATCTACAACCAAGCCGCCTGAAAGCCTGGATTTCATTCTTTCGTTGAAACTTACGAGATCACTTGGTGGTCTATCTCCAGAGATTATAACTTTTTTATTCATATCCAGTAGAGAGTTAAAGGTATGAAAAAATTCTTCTTGGGTTGATACTTTTCCAATCATAAATTGTATGTCATCAAGTATCAATACATCTACAGATCTAAATTTTTGTTTAAAAGACATTGTATCTTTTTGTCTAAGAGATTTTATAAATTGAAACATAAATCGTTCTGCTGAAAGATATAAAATACTCTTTTCTAAATTTTCTTCTTTGTATTTCCAACCAATCGCATGCAATAAGTGTGTTTTTCCTAAACCAACGCCCCCATAAACATACAATGGATTAAAATCATTAATGTCTTTTGTACAAAACCGTTTTGCTGAAGCAAAAGCTAACTCATTTGACGGTCCAACAATAAACTTTTCAAACTTAAATCTATCATCTAATGGCCAATCATCTGAAAAGCTTGATGAGCTCGTGTAAATATTTGTCTTTTTTTCATCACTAGAAACTTTATCAATGTTAAGCATATTAGCGGTAAGAGAATTATCAATATTGATCTTAACTCTTTTAATTTGTGAATTTTCTTGATTTAAAAAAAATATAATTTTGTCTAGGTAGTGTGAGGTAATCCAGTCTCTTATAAATCTTGTTGGTACAGTAAAGTACAAGATATCTTCATCTAAGTTTCTTATTGAAATATTTTTAATCCAACTGTTAAAAATTTCGTTTCCATATTCTGCATTGAGTTTCTTGAGGACTGAATTCCACTGATCTTTTAAGTCAATTGTTGAAGCTTGATTCTTGTTTAAATCTTGATACATTTTTTGTAAGCCCCTCCAATAGCCCTATATAAAATCTTATCTAATTTACAAAAAAAACATAATTCTTTTTACACTTTTTATTGAAAACAAAAATTGGATCAAAAAAGCCCTGACTAAATTATTAATAATTTTAGTCTAAAAAATTATTTTTTCTGAATAATTAAAAAAGATATTTTTTAATTTGAATTAAATTAGCTTCTCTAAAAATGAATCGCAATAATAAAAGTAATTAAGATACTTATAAAATTTAGAATTAAATTAGTGTGTTATGTTTGCATGTAACTTTCACTGCTTATCATAAGCTACGGAAAAAGTTTAATGAATCTATTTGATAGATTTTATTTGGCTGGATAAACGTGAAATTTTTCTTGAGGCAGTATTCTTGTGAACAATTTTTTTCGAAACAGCTGACATTATTTCTGACTCTGCATGCTTTAGAGCCTCTTGAGCTTCATTTTTATTGCCTTTAACAATATTTAGTTCTACTTTTTTAATATAAGTACGATATCTGTTCCTAACAGATTTATTAATGTCTGTTTTTTTAGAAATCTCTCTTACTTTACCTTTTGCAGATTTTGTATTGGCCATAATTAACTATATTTTTTTATCTTTGACATTCAGAACAATAAAATGATGAACGTTGCGCTATTACTATTCGTATTATGGGCGACTGACAAGATCTTTTTGCACATTTTAATCCCTCCTTACCATAAACATACAATTTATTTTGAAAATATCCCATCTTTCCAGAAACCATCGTATGATCGTTTATGCTTGAACCGCCTAATTTTATAGATTTTTTTAGTACACTTTTAATAGCGCGTACCAATTTTACACAATCCCGTTTTGTAATATCTTTACCTAACCTGAATGGATGAATACCTGACATAAATAATGCTTCAGAAGCATAAATATTTCCAACACCAACAATATATTTTTGATTCATAATTATATTTTTAATCGGCGATTTTTTATTTTTCGTTACGTTCAAAAGATATCGATCATTAAATTGTCTAATAAGGGGCTCAACTCCAAGGTTCACAAAGAACCTATGTCTTTCTAATGAGGCCGTTTCCGTAACGAAAATATATCCAAATCTTCTTGGGTCAATAAATTGAAAAACTAAGTTCTTGTCAAATAGGATAGAGAAATGTGTGTGTTTAAATTTTTTTTTATTATTTTTTACAATAATAATCCTTCCTGACATGCCTAAGTGTATTACTAATGATCTGTTATTTGATAAATTTATAATTATATATTTTGCTCTTCGATAAACAGTTGTAACTGTAGAGCTCTCTACTTCTGAAGATAAATTTTTTTGGATAGGATATCTTAATTTACTTATATATTTCTTGAATCGTAAAATTTTATGCTTATTAATTTTGCTTTTTATGCCATTTACAACTGTTTGGACTTCTGGTAGCTCTGGCATATATTACATTTATACTTTTTTAGTTTATAAGATATTAAATAAATAAACGTATTATGGAAACAAAAGAAGTTTTTGATAAAGTTGCAAGCAAATACGATATCATGAATGATATAATGTCGCTTGGTGCACATAGGTATTGGAAAGAATTACTAATCGATTGGCTTTCTCCGGAAAAGGAGATGCATATAATTGATGTAGCCGGAGGAACTGGTGATGTTGCAAGACGATTCTTAAAAAGAGTTAAAGGCAAAGGAAAGGCTACTGTGTGTGATCCTAATGAATTTATGGTTGAAGAAGGAAAAAAAAATCACAACTTTAAAGATAAAATTGAATGGATTGTTGCACCTGCAGAAGATCTTCCTTTTAAAGAAAATACATTTGATGCATACCTCGTATCCTTTGGCGTTAGGAATTTTTCTAATATTGAAAAATCATTGGGTGAAGCATATAGAGTATTAAAACCTGGAGGAAAATTTTATTGCTTAGAATTTTCCAAAGCTGAGAATGAAACAATTTCAAATGTGTATAATTTTTATTCTTCAATTATACCAGTAATGGGTAAAATTATTGTTGGAGATGAAAAGCCTTATGAGTACTTAACAAAAACAATTAGTAATTTCCCATCACAAGAAAATTTTAAAAAAATCATTGAGGGTACAAAATTTAAAGATGTAAACTATCGTAATATTTTTAATGGAATAGTAGCCATACACAATGCCACAAAAATTATAAATGTTCAGTAATTTACTTTTTTTGATCAAACTGATTAGAGTACTAAAAAAGTACAATGTATTAATCTTAATAAATAAAAATATACGATTTAAATTTTTATTTATTTTTTTTACTAATTTAATTTCTATAGGTGTGCCTTATGATAAAAACCATAAGAATAAATCTGACGGGTTAAGAATTGCGCAAGCATTGAACGAACTTGGTCCTTCATTTGTTAAACTAGGACAGTTAATATCTACAAGGCCAGATATCGTAGGCAATACAATTGCAGAGGATCTGTCATTATTAAGAGATAATTTGCCACCCTTTTCTAGAAAAATAGCTATTGAAATTATTGAAGATGAGTTTGGAACAAGTATTGATAGTATTTTTTCACAATTTAGCGAACCAATTGCCGCAGCTTCAATTGCTCAAGTGCATTTTGCTAAAATAAAATCATCTAATACAGAAATTGATGTGGCGGTTAAAGTTCTAAGGCCAGAAATAGAAAAAATAATCAATCAGGAAATGGAAAGGCTTGAGTGGCTTACCACGTTCATGGAAAATTTCACTGAATTTCAAAGGTTAAGACCTAATTCTATAATAAAAAAAGCAAAGGAAGTCATAAAGTTTGAGCTGGATTTAAGATATGAGGCTGCGGCTGCTTCAGAGTTATCTGAGAATACGAATATGGATGAGAGTTTTTATGTACCAAATGTTTATTGGGATAAAGTTACTCAAAAAGTACTCACGATGGAAAAAATTATTGGTGTTCCAGCAGATAAAATTGATGAGTTGAACGAAAAAAAAGTAAATAAAAAACAGGCAGCTAAAAATCTGATTATAAATTTTTTAAGACAGTCAATAAGAGATGGATATTTTCATGCCGACCTTCATCAAGGTAATTTGTTCCTTAATCCAAAAGGTAAACTTTTAGCGGTTGATTTTGGTATTATGGGTAGATTGGATAAAAAAAATAGATCTTATTTAGCAGAAATTATTTATGGATTTATAAAACAAGATTATTTACATATTGCAAAAATTCATCAAGAAGCAGGCTTGATTGACAAAAATCAATCTATAGAGGATTTTTCACAAGCTTTGAGATCGATTGGGGAGCCAATCATAAATCAAAAAGCTAAAAATATTTCAATGGGGAATGTGCTACTCCAGTTATTTGATATAACAAAGCAATTTAATATGTTTTTACAACCACAGCTTTTGCTTTTACAGAAAACAATGATAACGGTTGAGGGCGTTGCCAGAAAGTTGGATCCAGATATTAATTTTTGGGAAGTATCGAAACCTGAAATTGAAACATGGCTAAAAGATGAATTAGGAATAAAAAATAGACTTCAACAAACGCAACAAGCATTACAAAGTATAGCAAGAAAAGTTCCTGACATTCCTGACTTTATCTCAAGAGCTGATCAAGCCTTTGATTTGATAGTAAAGAATGAAGAGGATAAAACTCCAAAAAATAGAGATAGCAGTTCATATGTAATAGGTGGTGTAGCTCTTGTAGTTGGAATAATGCTTACTTTTGTATTCATTTAGAAAAATTTTTCGTTTATTACTAGTCATTTAAGACAAAAGAGTATACGTGTACAAAATGCAAAATAAAAAAGTTTTAATGATTATTACTGGAGGCATTGCTGCATATAAGTCTCTAGATACAATACGTGAATTAAAGAAAAATAATGTAGATGTAACATGTATTTTAACAAAATCTGGATCTGAATTTGTAACACCTTTATCTATTGAGAGTCTCTCAGGAAATAAAGTTTATACTGATTTGTTTAATTTAACAGATGAGCATGAAATGGGTCACATTCAACTTTCTAGATTGTCAGATATTATTTTAGTTGCTCCAGCGACTGCAAATATAATTTCAAAAATGGCTTACGGGGTAGCTGACGATATTGCATCTACCGTTCTAATGGCTACAAACAAGCCAATACTGGTTGCACCAGCAATGAATGTAAGAATGTGGTTGAATAATTCTACACAAAGAAATGTTGAGACATTGAAAAATGATGGTATCGAGTTTATCGGACCCGATAACGGTGAAATGGCTTGCGGTGAATACGGCGAAGGCCGCATGGTTGAACCGAATGAAGTAGTAAAATTTATTAAAAAATATTTTGATGCACTTGATTATAAACCTCTTGTGAATCGAACTGCTTTAGTTACTGCTGGTCCAACTAAAGAAATGATAGACCCTGTAAGATTTATCTCTAATGAGTCCTCTGGAAAACAGGGCTATGCAATAGCAGAAACATTACAAAGCTTAGGTGCAAAAACAACTTTAGTTTCTGGCCCAACGAGCTTAACCAGGCCTGCTGTAGAACGAGTCATAAACGTGGACTCAGCTGATCAAATGTTAGAAGCATGCGAAAGTTCACTGCCAGTAGATATAGCGGTATGTGCCGCTGCTGTAGCAGATTATAAGATTGCTAATAAAGAGATTGCAAAGATAAAGAAAGATGGATCACGTCAAAATATGATATTAGAAGAAAACCCAGATATTTTGGAAAGACTAAGTAAAAGAAACCATCTAAGGCCAAAACTGGTAGTAGGTTTCGCAGCTGAGACTAGTAATCTTGAAAGAAACTCGGATGAAAAACTAAATAAAAAAGGCTGTGATTGGGTTCTTGGCAACAATGTTTCAGAAAATAACATATTTAATCAAGATACAAATAAAATATACTTTACGTCAAAGCTATATTCTGAAAACTGGGAATTGATGACAAAAAAAGAAGTAGCCAAGAAACTATGTCAAAAAATTTCTCTTCACTTAAATAATTGATGTTATTGATTTGGCTAATCTACCTTTCTCAGAAGTACATATAAAAAAAACTTCAAAACTTAAGGATTTTGATATTCCTTCTTATCAGACTGATGAGGCTGCTGGAGTTGACTTAAGTGCATCCATTGAAAATTCAATTAAAATTCGAGCGTGGGAAAGAGAAATTATTCCATGTGGAATATCAATTGCAATGCCAAAAGGTTTGGAGGCTCAGATTCGGCCAAGATCCGGTTTAGCATTTAAACATGGTATTACAATATTAAACACCCCTGGAACAATAGACAGTGATTATAGAGGTGAAATTAAAGTAATATTAATAAATTTAAGCAAAGATGAATTTACCATTCATCCAAAAGATAGAATTGCACAAATGGTCTTCACAAATGCTATACAAGTAAAGTTTATAGAAGTTCAAAATCTTGATCAAACAAAAAGAGGAGATGGAGGATTTGGATCTACCGGAAAAGATTAATCAAAATCTTTTATTAGTGCAGCCTTTACCTCATTAGTAAGTACAGAAATGTGTGGATAGTGTTCGTGGTCGGTTCCAATCTCAACAGTGCAATCCATATCTTTAAAATCTCTAACGTGATGATCTTCAAACTTAAAGTGCAGAAAATGAACTGACGATGTTTTTCCTGAATTGTCTGTACGATCTACGTCATTTTCAGGCACAGCAAAAATTTTATTTCCATTAACCTTTATGTATGTCTTATTTTCTACATTACCCAAAGAGGACAAAACTTTTTTTCTAGTTATTGGATTATCAATTTCAAACATGAATGTAGCAACTAATTCCGAACCATTTGGTATTAGGGGATTATACGCCTCTAACTCATCTCTTAATTGTTCATCACCACCTTTTTCAATATAAAGCATTTCCTGTATCTGGGCCTTCATTGTAAAAAAGTTTTCAAAGTAGAAAGTAGAATGTGGTCCCAACTCTACTCGTCTATTTTTTTTCATTGCAACAACTTCTTTTCGAATTGCCTTACGCTCTTTTGAATAAGTTGTTAAGTCTAATAAATCAGACGAGTCGATTTTTTTTTGTTCAATTGGCATACCACTTACCTAATAATTAATCATTAAATATCAAGTTAAATTATAGGATTTTGCTATAACTTCTATTGGGTGCATTGAAATATATTTTGTATCTTTATCTTCATTTAAAAATTCACTTAAATGCTTACAAGCAAGAGGGCAATCCGAGACCATATATTTGTTTTTTTTGTTTCGGATTTGTCGAGCAGTAGCCCTGCCGTATTTAATTGCCGACTTTCTTGTTTTTTTCATAACCCCAAAAGTTCCTCCATGTCCAGCGCACTTTTCAACGACATCTACTTTGGTTTCGGGAATTTTTTTCAACATTTCTAGCGCTTTATTGCCCATATTTTGTGCCCGAGCATGGCAGGCGTTGTGAACAGTAATTCCATCATCAAAAGATTGTAAACCATCAACAAGTCCTTCTTTTTTAGCTATATCAACAATATATTCATCAATGTCAAAAACATGCTTTGATAGCCGTTTAACATTTTTATTTCCTGGGTTAATTAATGGCCATTCAAATTTTAACATTAAACCACAACTGGCTGTGAGAGTTACTATGTCATAACCTTGATTGATAAGTTTACATAATTCTTCTGAGATATTTTCCGATTGAATTTTTACTTTTTCATGCTGCGCTTGCTCTAAATGTGGCATTCCACAACAACCTGGGTACGTTGATATTGTTTCCACACCATTAAAATTTAAAACATTATTAGCGGCTACTCCTACTTTTGAATTATTATGGTTAACATAACATGTTGAATAAATTGCTACCTTTCTTCCGTAAGCTGGAGCATTTTTATTTAGCTTATTAGAAATATTTTTGAAGTTATCATGAAATGACTTTTTTTCGAACTTAGGTAATTCAGCATCTTTATCTATACCGGTCATAAGTTCCAACGGACTTCTTGTTAATTTATTTTTTTTATCAGATGACCAATTAGCTATACTGGTGGACAGTCTTGCGAGACTCGCATTTCGATCTACCTTTGCAAGTTCTTTTGGAATTTTAGATAATTTTTTTTGATTTTCTTGATAAGTTCTATATCTGAGCATCAGATGAGGAAAATCGATATTAAATTCATGGGGTGGTACGTAAGGACATTTAGTCATAAAACACATATCACATAATGTGCATTTATCTGTAACATCCTCGAAATGTTTTTTTGTTAAATCATCAACTGACTCATTTGGCGAGTCGTCAATAAAATCAAATAATGTTGGAAAACTATCGCAGAGATTAAAGCACCGTCGGCAACTATGACAAACTTCAAACTGTCGACGCATCTCAGCATCTAAAGCTTTTTCATTTAGATATTCATCTGAGTTCCAATCTACAATATCACGTGTAGGTGCAGCTAAGCTGCCTTCTTTTTTTATATCCATGATAGAAAAAAGGGGCTATTTAAGCCCCTTTATTAATTAATCGATTGAGTCTAATGTTTTTTGGAATTTGCCTGCGTGAGACTTTTCAGCTTTAGCCAATGTTTCGAACCAATCAGCTATTTCGTCAAAACCCTCTTCTCTTGCAGTCTTTGCCATGCCTGGATACATATCTGTATACTCATGAGTTTCTCCAGCTATAGCAGCTTTTAGATTATCCTCTGTTGAACCAATTGGTTCTCCTGTTGCAGGATCACCTACTTCTTCCATAAACTCTAAATGTCCATGAGCGTGTCCTGTTTCACCTTCTGCAGTTGATCTAAATACAGCCGCTACATCATTGTGGCCTTCTACATCTGCTTTTTGTGCAAAGTATAAATATCTTCTGTTTGCTTGGCTCTCACCTGCAAATGCTGCTTTTAGGTTATCTAAAGTTTTACTATCTTTTAATTCAGTCATTTGTCTCTCCTTAATAAGTTAATGTAAAGATATAATTGATTTGATAAAAGTCAATACATTAGAATCGTTCTAAACTGATATTGAGAATTATTATCAATTAATTATCTAAGTGAACTAGAACTTCTATCTTATTAATTTTTTTATTTTTTGGAGGTTTTGGAAGGCCACTTACTTTCATATCTACATTGATATCAATCAATTTTTGATCCTTTTTAGAATAAAAGTGGTGATGATGCTCAGTGTTAGTATCAAAATAAATACGTTCAGAATTAATCATTAATTTTTTTAAAAGACCTTTTTCGTAAAAGTCGTGAAGGGTATTATAAATTGTTGCAAGAGATATCCCTGCTTTCATCTTCAAAAGTTTATTTGATAGAGTTTCAGCTGTTACATGCTTATTTACGCCGTCAAATAAGTATTTTGCTATAATCACCCTTTGCTTGGTTGGTCTTAGCGAGTTTTGTCTCAAAAAATGCTTGATATCTTTCATAAATTTATTTTTATTAAAATTTAATGTATTTTACAATAATAATACATTAATCTTATAAACTTCATATAAAACAATAAGATAGATAAACCTTGTGGAAAAAAAATCAAGCTTTACAAAAGAAGATCTTTTAGATTGTGCTCACGGCACAATGTTTGGTATTGGAAATGCACGGCTTCCACTTCCGCCAATGTTAATGTTTGATAGAATAACAAAAATTACTGATAGTAATGGTAAATTTGGCAAAGGTGAAATTATTGCTCAATTGGACGTAACACCGGACCTTTGGTTTTTTGATTGTCATTTTGAAATGGATCCTGTGATGCCTGGATGTCTTGGCTTGGATGCAATGTGGCAACTAGTTGGATTCTATTTGGGATGGATTGGAGAACCAGGACGCGGCAGGGCGCTAGGTTCAGGTAACGTAAAATTTGGTGGTGAAATTTTAAAAGACTCAAAATTGGTTGAATATAAAATTGATATGAAAAAAATAATAAAAAGAGGTGTTATTGTGGGAGTAGGAGATGGGGTGGTAGAAGTAGATGGTAAGCAAATATATTCAGCTGAGGGGTTAAAAGTAGGACTGATTAAATAATGAGAAGAGTTGTAATTACAGGTCTTGGAATCGTATCATCTCTTGGAAATAATAAAGATGAAGTAAAATCATCGCTATACAATGCTTCTTCAGGTATTTCTTTTGACCAATCACAAAAGGAAATGGGTTTTAGAAGCCAGGTAAGTGGCCAGATAGATCTCAATTTAGAAGAGACTATAGATAGAAAGTTTCTTAGATTTATGGGAGATGGAGCGAGCTATAATTATATTGCTATGAATGAGGCTATTGAGGACTCCGGACTTAATGAAGATGAAATATCGAATAATATGACAGGTTTAATTATGGGATCGGGTGGACCATCTACCAAAAGCTTACTAAGAGCGTTTGACATCACTCGAGAAAAAGGTCCAAAAAAAATTGGTCCTACAAGTGTTCCAAAAGTCATGTGCAGCACCAACTCTGCAACTTTATCAACTTATTTTAAAATTAAAGGCATAAATTATTCAATAAGTTCAGCATGCTCTACTAGTGCTCATTGTATAGGTAATGCTTTTGAAATTATACAAATGGGAAAACAGGATCGTATATTTGCTGGGGGTGGTGAAGAATTAGATTGGACTTTGTCAGCACTCTTTGATGCAATGCCTGCTTTATCCTCTAAATATAATGATCAACCATCAAAATCTTCCAGGGCTTTTGACAGACATCGTGATGGTTTTGTTATTGCCGGCGGAGGTGGGGTAGTCGTTTTGGAAGATTTAGAAACAGCGGTAAAGAGAAATGCTAAGATATACGCTGAAATAGTCGGTTATGGAGCTACATCAGATGGTCATGACATGGTTCAACCATCAGGAGAAGGTGCTGAAAGGTGCATGATCATGGCAAAAAAAGATATTGAAAAAATTGATTACATTAATGCTCATGGAACATCAACACCTGTAGGTGATATTGCTGAATTAAAAGCAATAAAAAAAGTATTTAAAGATGATTTGCCTCTTATCAGTTCTACAAAATCTTTGAGTGGACATTCCTTAGGCGCAGCAGGTGTTCATGAGTCAATTTACACTTTATTAATGATGAATAATAATTTTGTTTCAGAATCTGCTAATATTGAGGAGTTGGATGAAGAAGCAATTGGAATGAATATTCTTACTTCACGTCATGATGAAAAAATTGATACCGCAATGAGTAATAGCTTTGGATTTGGCGGTACAAATGCATCATTAGTATTTAAGAGGTTTGAAGGATGACTTTACTGCATGGAAAAAAAGGGGTGGTTATGGGTGTTGCTAATGATCATTCCATTGCTTGGGGAATTTCAAAAAAATTATCTGATGAAGGTGCTGAGCTTTGTTTTACTTATCAGGGAGAGTCCTTGCATCGAAGAGTGAAGCCTTTAGCAGATTCGATTAAAAGTAATTTTTTAATCGAATGTGACGTATTAAAAGAAGGATCAGTAAAAAAATCATTTGATGAAATTGGAAATCATTGGGGCGAAATTGACTTTGTATTACATTCAATAGCATTTTCTGAAAAAGAAGAATTAAAAGGAAAATATTTGAATACATCACGCAATAACTTTTCAAATACTATGCTTATTTCATGTTTTTCTTTTACGGAGGTAGCTCACGAAGCTGAAAAACTGATGAAAAATGGTGGTTCACTTCTAACACTTACTTATGATGGATCTCAAAAATATATTCGGAACTACAACGTAATGGGTGTTGCAAAAGCTGCTCTTGAGTCCAGTGTAAGATATTTAGCTGCTGATCTCGGCCCTTCCAACATTAGGGTCAATGCATTATCAGCAGGACCAATGAAAACACTTGCTATGGCTGGTATTTCTGGTGGCAAAGACATGATGAAGTGGTCTGAGAAAAATTCTTTAATGAATAGAAACATTGATTTAGAGGATGTTGGAAAATCAGGCCTATACTTACTAAGTGATTTGTCTTCTGGCGTAACAGGTGAGACACATTACGTTGACTGTGGCTATAATATTGTAGGTGTTCCTAAAGAAATTTAGTTTTTTTCTGTTAAAAGAGAAAACTGTTTTGATATATTCCCCTTTTGACGATCAATTAAACTTGTGGGGTACTCGCCTGTAAAACAATGATCAGTAAATTGAGGTTGGTCAGGATTTCTGTTCTCGTAACCCATAGCTCTATAAGTGCCCTCTAATGATAAGAAAAACAATGATTTAGATCCAATAGTCTTACTAATCTCTTCAATACTATTTTTTGACGCAATAAGTTCATTATAATCTGGAGTATCTATACCATAAAAATCAGGATGCTTTATCGGAGGGCATGCTATACCTAAATGTACTTCTTTCGCACCTGCATCATAAATCATTTTAATTATTTTTTTTGCTGTAGTTCCCCTTACAATAGAGTCATCGATTAAAATAATTTTTTTATTTTTAATGTAAGATACATTAGCGTTATGTTTAAGCTTAACTCCAAATTGTCTGATACTTTGGGATGGCTCGATAAATGTTCTTCCAACATAGTGATTTCTAATTATACCTAGTTCAAATGGCGTATTTGACTGCTGTGCATAGCCAAGGGCGGCTGGAACTCCTGAGTCAGGAACAGGTACAACTGTATCTGCATCAACATAATGTTCTTTTGCTAATTCTATTCCAAGATTTTTTCTATAAGTATAAACTGTGTTTCCTCCCAGCATACTGTCAGGACGAGAAAAATAGATTCTCTCAAAAATACATGGTCTTTCGGCAACTTTTGGGAAAGGTCTAACGCTTTCCATCCCTTTTTCTGAAATTATTATTATTTCTCCATTTTCAATTTCTCTGACAAATTTTGCACCGATAATATCAAGAGCACATGATTCTGAAGCTAGAACTGGGGCCCCATTGAGGTCACCAAGAACTAAAGGCCTTATTCCATAAGGATCTCTTACACCAATAAGTTTCTTGTTTGTAAGAATAACAAGTGAATATGCCCCGTGGATTTGAAATAAAGCATCTATAAGTTTATCAACTATTTGCTTTCTCTCAGACTGCGCTACTAATTGCAAAATTGTTTCAGTATCAGATGTAGATTGAAAAATTGATCCGCGACTGACAAGTTTTTCTCTTAAAGCTGAAGCATTTGTGAGATTTCCATTATGTGCGCATGCAAAGCCGCCTGACATTAAATCTGCATACAACGGCTGAATATTTTTTAAAATTGAGTCACCAGTTGTAGAATATCGAACGTGACCAATTGCATTGCTACCCTGCAACCTATTAATCACCTCTTGTTTATTAAAGTGATCCCCAACAAGTCCTGGCCTTCTAACGCCGTGAAACTTTTCTCCATCAAATGAAACAATTCCTGCACCTTCTTGACCACGATGTTGTAAGGCATGTAATCCTAAGGCAGTAAGTGCGGAAGCGTCTGGGCTTCCAAATATACCAAATACACCACATTCTTCATGAAGTTTATCTTCTGAAGTATTAATGTATTCCATTAATGAAACCTTTGTTTAGATTTCAGCATCCTTTATTGATAATTTAACCTTGCCTTTATCAAAACCGATTACTTTGACTTTCACTATATCACCTTCAGTTACAACGTCAGTAACTTTCTCAACTCTCTCTTCAGATAGTTGTGAAATATGAACAAGCCCGTCCCTTTTACCAAAGAAATTAACAAATGCGCCAAATTCCATAATTTTAACAACCTTACCCTCATAAACCTGACCAACTTCTGGTTCTTCAATAATTGAGTTTATTAATTCAATTGCGGCTTGAATTGATTCATTATTGGTTCCAGCTATTTTTACATTTCCACTATCACTAATATCGATTCTTGCTCCAGATTTTTCAATTATATCTTTTATGGTTGCGCCACCTTTTCCAATGATTTCGCCAATATTATCTCTTTTGACTTTCATCATTTCAACTCTTGGTGTGTAAGGTCCAAGCTCAGTTCTTGGAGAGTCTAACGCTTTATTCATTTCATTTAAGATGTATTCTCTTCCGCCTTTAGCTTGGTTGAGAGCTTTTTCCATAATCTCATATGTTATTCCGGTGATTTTAATATCCATCTGCAATGAGGTAACACCGTCTTTGGTACCTGCTACTTTAAAATCCATATCACCTAAATGATCTTCATCGCCCAGAATATCAGATAATACAGCAAAATCATCGCCCTCTTTAATTAATCCCATTGCAATACCTGAAACTGAATTTTTGATGGGAACCCCAGCATCCATTAGGGCAAGTGAAGATCCACAAACAGTTGCCATCGATGATGAACCATTTGACTCAGTAATATCTGATACTAAGCGGATTGTATAATCAAAATCCTCTTTATTAGGCAATACCGCTTTAATGGCTCTCCAAGCTAATTTACCATGACCGATTTCTCTTCTACCTGCTGAACCCATTCTTCCAACCTCACCAACTGAATATGGAGGAAAATTATAATGAAGCATGAAATTTTCTTTATAAGAACCTTGAAGTGCCTCAATTCTTTGCTCATCTTCTCCAAATCCTAGCGTTGCAACAACGATTGCCTGTGTTTCACCTCTAGTAAACAAAGACGATCCATGAGTTCTGGGTAACCATGAGACTTCTGAAGAAATATCTCTTACTTCATCAAGCTTACGCCCATCAATTCTAGATTTATCATTCAAAATTTGAGATCTAACCACATCTTTTTCAATTTTTTTGAAATATGACATTACTTCATTGATATTTTTATCTTCAATGTCAGCGTATTTTTCTTCTATAGCAGACTTAATCTCGATTAGAGAGTTTTGTCTTTCTATCTTATCTACAATTGAATAGCTTTGTTTGATTTGATCTTCAAATTCACTTTTGAGCTCATTAATCAACTCATCATTAACAGTGTATTCAAATTCCCATGGATCTCTAGCACACTCCTCAGCAAGATTAATAATGATTTTTATGACTTCTTGCATTGACTCGTGTCCAAATTTGACTGCACCCAACATAATTTCCTCAGAAAGTTCTTTAGCTTCAGACTCTACCATCAGAACAGCATCTTGAGTTCCAGATACGACAAGGTCTAATTGAGTTTCTTCATTAATTTTTGGATTTAATATGTAATCTTTTCCGTCATAACCAACTCTACATCCACCAATTGGTCCCATGAATGGTATTCCGGATAATGTCAAGGCGCTAGAAGCTGCTATCATTGCAACTATGTCAGGGTTTGTTTCTGTATCGTGTGACAATACAGTTAAAATAACTTGAGTTTCGTTTTTGAAACCCTCAGGAAATAATGGTCTTATAGGTCTATCAATTAGTCTTGAAGTAAGTGTTTCAAATTCAGTAGGTCTACCTTCACGTTTAAAAAAGCCCCCTGGAATTTTACCTGCAGCATAAAATTTTTCTTGATAACTGACAGTTAATGGAAAAAAATCAATGTCAGGTTTTGCAGTTTTAGCAGCTACGACATTAGCCATAACAACTGTGTCTCCGTAACTAACTATTGTTGAAGCAGTTGCCTGTTTTGCTACCTTTCCTGTTTCTATTTTTAATACTTGGTTTCCCCAATTCATTTCTCTTGAAATAGCTTTTTCCATATTCTTTCATTCCTCTAAAATTTTTATTTATCATTGTTTTATTTTCTAATACCGAGCTTTTCTATTAATTTCTCGTAAGATTCCTTATTGCTTTTTTTTAAGTATGCTAGCAAGCTCCGCCTTTGATTTATAAGTCTCATAAGACCAGTTCTTGAATGATTATCTTTTTTATGTGACTGAAAATGTTCAGTTAAATTAGATATTCTTTCACTAAGAATAGCTATCTGTACCTCTGGAGATCCTGTATCTTTTTTGGATCTCGCATATTCATCAATTATCTTAGTCTTATTTTCTCTATTTATCGACATCACTGTTCCTTTTATAAATTAAAAACCCTTACAGGTTTTATTTTACCCTCAATAGCTTTACCTATACCTAAAAACTTTGTATTTGTTTCAATCAATAAATAATCATTCTCAGATTTTTTATTAAAATACTCAAAGCTAAGACCATTTCGAAATTTACGACTTAATTCCTGATCGATCAATACTGCTGGGATGTCGTCCAGTACGTCTCTAATTGAATGCATTACTTCAAAATGATCGCCAATATGTACTAATTCTTCAAATTTATCTAGTAAAATAATATCTTTTTCCTCAATTTTACCTATTTTTACTCTTCTTAACTCAGAAACATAGGCACATGTTCCAAGCATTTTTCCTAAATCTCTCGCTATTGATCGCACATAAGTCCCAGTGGAACATTCCATTACGAAAGAATACTCATTGTTATTTTTAGCACCTAAACACTCTATACTTTTTATAAATACATCTTTAGCTTTGAGTTCAAATTTTTGATTATTTCTCGCAAGTTTATATGCCCTTTTACCGTTAACCTTTACTGCAGAGAATTGCGGAGGTATTTGTCTGTGTTTTCCAACAAACTTTTCAATGCATTGATCAATTTCATCTAATGTAGGTAAAATATTTGATTTTTTAATTGTCTTTCCAGTAATGTCATCGGTATCTTTCAGTTCCCCGAAAACTACGTTAAATTTATAGACTTTATTTTGTTTGAGATAACGTATGCTTTTTGTTGCTTCGCCTAAAGCAATTGCAAGTATTCCTGTCGCAAAAGGGTCTAAAGTACCAGTGTGTCCAATTTTTTTAATATTTAAAACTTTTTTAAGCCTTTTAATTACTTTAAATGAAGTAATATTTTTTGGTTTGTCTATAAATATCCAACCGTTCATGATTTAATTTCTTTTAAATCATTGAGAACTTTCTTTGATCTAAGTAATTTTTCTATGTTACTTATTTCATGAATGCTTTTGTCATTTCTGAAAACAAGTTTAGGAGAAAACTTTAAATTTATTAAACTTGCAACTTCTCTTGAGAGATATTGCTTACAAGAATTTAATTTTAAAATAATTTCAGTTTCATCAATTTTTTTATGAGCAACTACATAAACATAAGCTATCTTTAAATCAGAATTCATTTCAACTTTTATTACATTAATTGGAAACTCGAAAGGTATATCGAGTGGCAATTCATTTTTTACCAAAACTTCGCTTATAGCTTTTCTAATAATCTCAGAAACTTTGTATGATCTATTGGTCTTTTCAGTTTTTCTTTTTAAGATCACAATGATTGTGCTATTTCTTCTATACTAAATGCTTCAATGAAATCACCTACTTCGAAATCATTAAATTCTTTTATACTGATGCCACATTCTGTTCCAGATTTTACCTCATTGGCCTCATTTTTTTCTCTTTTTAAACTAAGAATATCTCCATCATAAATTGTTTTTTCATTTCGTATTACTTTAACTTTTGCACCTTTGTTAATTGAACCTTCCACCACTCTACAGCCTGCGATTGCACCAATTTTTGAAACTTTAAAAATTTGCAAAATTTCAGCTTTACCAATGAAATTTTCCTTGATTGTAGGTTTTAATTTATCACTAGCAAAATTAGATACAAATTCAATAAGCTCATAAATAATATTAAAGTTTTGAATCGAAAGATTGTTTGTTTTTGCTTTAGCCTTAGCTTCTTTCGTAGTGGTGGAATTGAATGATAACAATAATGCATTTGATGCTGATGCAAGAGCTACATCACTTTCATTAATGAAACCAACCCCAGAATGAATTACATTAATTATTATTTTATCACTTTTTATATTTTCTAATTGATGAATTATAGCCTCTGACGAACCACGGGTATCAGCTTTAATTACAACTTCTAGTATTTCCTTACTATTTTCAAGTGAACCAAAGGCTAAGTCATTATCTGTATTTTTAATTTTTTTAGGTAAAACTTTATTTTTCTTGATTTGACTTCTAATTTCACACAATTCTCTGGCTTTTTCATCACTTTCAACAGTTACAAAACTATCTCCAGCCTCAGGTGGCTCATTAAGACCCAATACTTGCACGGGCATTGATGAAACCGCCTCCATTAGATTTTGCCCTTTATCGTTCAGTATTGCCCTAACTTTTCCATATTCACTTCCGGCAACAGCTATGTCACCTACTTTTAATTTTCCATTTGTCACTATAATATTACAAAGAGGTCCTCTTCCTTTATCGACATTTGCTTCAATTACTGTTGCTTCAGCAAAAGTTTCATTATTTGTTTTTAATTCTGAAAGCTCAGCCTGTAAGACAATAGCTTCAAGTAATTTGTCAATATTGCTACCTGTTTCAGCTGATACTTCAACCGATTGGATCTCACCTGATAAATCTTCAACTATTAAATCTTCTGACAGAAGTTCCTCTTTTATTTTTTTTGGATTTGATTCTGGTTTATCACATTTATTAATAGCAACAATAATAGGCACCTTAGCAGACTTTGCATGTGAGATGGCTTCTTTAGTTTGTGGCATTACTCCATCATCAGCAGCAACTATTAAAACTACAATATCTGTTATGTTGGCACCTCGTGCACGCATATCTGTGAAAGCTGCATGTCCAGGAGTATCAATAAAAGTAATTTTTTTACTATTATGTGTTACTTCATATGCGCCAATATGTTGAGTGATGCCTCCACTCTCCCCTGAGACAACATTTGAATTTCTAATTTTATCCAATAAAGAAGTTTTTCCATGATCAACATGGCCCATTATAGTCACTATCGGTGACCTGATGTCATTTTTTTTCGCTTTTATATCTTTTGAAATAAGGTCTTTTTCAAGATCTTCTATATTTTCTCTTTTGAAGTTATGACCGAATTCTGTTACCAAAATTTCTGCAGTATCAGCATCAATTGATTCATTTATTGTGGCCATCATACCCATTTTCATTAATGATTTTATTAAGTCACCTGACTTTTCAGTCATTCTATTTGCTAATTCTTTTACAGTTATGAATTCAGGTATGTACACGTCTCTGACAAGTTTTTTTGCGGGCTCCTGCTCCGATTGAGATTTTTTGGTTTTTTGTTTTGCTCTTTTATAGGCCGCGAGGCTTCTTGTTCTTTCATCAATGTCACTCAAAGCCGTAACAATAGTTACTTTTCTTTCTCTAATCTTCTTTCTACCAAATGTATTTTGAGTTTTCTTTCTATCTTCAGTTTCATTTAGTTTTTCAAAGTTTTTTTTCTTATCTGAGTCTCTTTTTAGATCTTTACCATCTAATATATCAATATTATTATTTTTATCCTCTATTAAGGAGGGGTTTTGTTTTTCTAGCTGATTAGAATATTTTCCAGATCTAATTTTATCTATCTCATCTTTTTTTTCTTTTTTACTATCAGCTTGAAGAATTCTTTTTTGTTCATCTTTTGATAGTGGTTTAAGTACAACGCCAGATTTATTTGTGCTTTTTTCAAAATTTTCTTGAAAACTTTTTTCTATAGTGTTTTTCTTCTTTATACTTGGGATTTGAGATTGTGCTTCTGTGCCGATACTTCTTTTGTATCTCTTTTTTTCAACAATAACCGTTTTACCTGCTTCAATATTTCTTTTAGGTGCAATTAAGGGCTTGGTACCCAACTTTAAACTTAAGGTTTTGTTTTTTTTTGTTTTATTTTTGATATCTGTCATTATAAAAATCTATAAATCAAATTATTCAAGCCATGTTTTTCTGGCTTCCATGATTAGTTGATCACCTTCTTCTCGTGATAAATTAAACTCCTCTAATAATCCCGTTACTTTTGAATTTTTATCTCCTTTAACTTCCAGATAGCCAATTAGATCATCTGTTGTCAATCCGGCAAAGTCATCAAGTGTCTTAATATCATTCTCAGCTAACTTAACTACCATTGCTTTTGAAAGTAAATCAAACTGAATTAAATCATTAGACACTTTCATGTCTTTGATTTTTGTTTGATTTTCATCATCTTTATCTGACAAAAATTTCTTTGCTCTGTCCATTAATTCTGTAGCAATTTCTTCATCAAAACCCTCAATAGATAATAATTCTGATTTATCCGTATCTATTACCTCTTCTACACTTCCGAACCCCTCACTTACAAGTAGCTGTGCAAGTGTTTCATCAACATCTAAAGATGAAACGAATATATCTGTTTTATTTGTAAAGTCCTCTTGTCGCTTAGATGACTCTTCATCTTCAGTTAATATATCGATCTCATATCCGGTTAATTCAGTTGCAAGTTTAACATTTTGACCTCTTCTTCCTATAGCAAGGCTTAAATGTTCCTCAGATACTACAACTTCAATTTTGTTTTGGTCTTCATCAAGAACAACTTTTAAAACTTCAGCAGGGGAAAGTGAAGCGATTGCTAAATTTGCAACATTGTCAGACCAATTTATAATATCAATTTTCTCTCCTTGTAGCTCATTAACCACTGCTTGAACTCGACTACCTCTCATTCCGACGCACGCGCCAACAGGGTCGATTGAACCATCTTCTGTAAAAACTGCTATTTTAGCTCTACTACCAGGATCACGTGCCACACTTTTAATGCTAATAATTCCATCGTAAATCTCTGGCACCTCTTGAGTAAATAATTTTGCCATAAATTGTGGATGGGATCTGGACAAGAATATTTGTGGTCCCTTTAGTTCTGCACGTACATCATAAATGTACGCTCTTACCCTATCGCCATTTCGCAAATTTTCTCTTGGAATAGTTTGATCTTTTCTAATGACTCCCTCAGCTTTACCAAGATCTAGTATAATATTTCCAAACTCTGTCCTTTTAACAATACCGTTTACAATTTCACCAACCCTATCTTTATATTCGTTGTATTGTCTTTCTCTTTCCGCTTCACGAACTTTTGAATTTATCACTTGCTTCGCAGATTGTGCTGCTATTCTTCCAAAGTCTAGAGGAGGAAGTGGATCAAGCAGTTGATCTCCTATTTGAGCAGCTCCATTTATTTTTTTTGCAGCTTTAAGAGTAATTTCAAGAAATTTATTTTTAACATCGTCAACAACAAGCATTTTCCTTGATATTGAAATATCACCATTGTCCTGATTAATTTCTACTATAACTTCATTTTCTTCACCGTAATTACTCTTGGCTGCTTTAGCGATTGCCTCTTCTAAAGCTGCTATAACAATTGATTTATCAATCATTTTTTCTTGAGCAACAGCTTCAGCAATTCTTAGAATTTCAATTTTATTTGCACTTACCATATACATCCTTCAGCGTAAAAAAAAAGCGGGCTTAACCCACTTTTGTTTGAATTAGCAATATTTTTTATTTCTATACACCTGTAATATTAATAAATCAAGTAAGTAAAAGTTAGTAATTTCAGAAAGTTAACAGATAGATTTTACCCCCATTTTCTATTGCTTTTCTCTGATATTTTGAGATCCCATATAATTCATCGTTTTTACTAAGTATAGATGAACTAAATGTCCCAAAACTATCTTTATATTCGTTTAAGAGACTTAAAGTGTCTGTCAGATAATCTGGGGAATCAGTGGTCATATATATTGAATTTTTTGATTTTGTAATTTTTTTTAAAAGACTTAATATTTCGTAAGACATTAATCTTCTTTTATGATGTCTTTTCTTTACCCAGGGATCGGGGTTAATAAGAAAAATTTTATCAATGGATTTATGCGGCATTGTTTTTAAAAAATAAAAACTATTTAAATTGCTTAACATTATATTTTTTAACCCAAAATCTAAAATTGACTCAAGAACTTTTGCAATACCATTTAAATAAACTTCAACACCTATAAATAATTCATTTGGTCTAGAAATTGCATTTTTAATCAAAAACTCTCCATTTCCAAAACCAATTTCAATATTGGTTATGTCATAACGATCAGGTATGTCTATTTTTCTATTTATTTTATCGTTATTGAGACATTCGATTACATCCTGATCGAAAGAAAAATCATTATAAAACTTATTTATCAAGTTTTTTTTAGGTAAAGAAATTTTTTTGGATATTTTTCTTCCTTGAAAAGAATAATACTTAGGATATTTATTTTTCAATAAAAACAAGAACTTTTCTAAAGTTTTTTTGCTAGGTCAATATTTTCCCAAGAAAATGATCCATCACTCTCTGCTTCTCTTCCAAAATGACCATATGCTGCACTCTTTTTATAAATCGGTTTATGTAAATTAAGGTGATCCCTAATACCTCTAGGAGTAAGATCAATGTTAGATGTAATTTTTTTAATGAGATCTTCATCTGACATCTGAGAAGTTCCATGTGTATCTACATAGATTGAAAGTGGGTCTGAGACGCCAATTGCATACGCAAGTTGAAGAGTGCATTTATCTGCAATCCCAGATGCAACAACATTTTTGGCAATATATCTTGTAATATATGCTGCTGATCTATCAACCTTAGTAGGATCTTTTCCTGAAAATGCACCTCCACCATGTGGGGCCGCTCCACCGTAAGTATCAACTATTATTTTTCTTCCTGTCAGTCCCGTATCTCCATCTGGACCACCTATTACAAACTTTCCAGTAGGATTAATTAGTATTTCAGTTTCATTACTAATCCACTCTTCAGGCATAATATTTTTAATTATCGGAATAATAATTTCACTCACTCCTCGTTGATCAAGATGTTCATCATGCTGTGTAGAAACTACTATTTTAGTACATTTCTCTGGTGAGTCATTATTATATTGAAGCGTAACTTGACTTTTAGAGTCGGGTTGTATTCCTGGTGTTTCGCCTTTTTTTCTTTTAACTGCCATTTCTTCTAAAATTTTATGTGAGTAGTATATTGGTGCAGGCATTAATGATGGTGTTTCTTTGCAAGCATAACCAAACATGATTCCTTGATCACCCGCACCTTGATCTTTATTTCCTGATGCATCAACTCCCATAGCTATATCAGCAGATTGACTATGTACACCTGAACAGTCAAAAGAAAATTTTTCCCAGTGAAAACCTTCTTGTTCATATCCAATTTCTTTCACTGCATTTCTTGCAAGCGTCTCGTAATCACACTTATAATTTTCTGGACCTCTTACTTCTCCAGCCATCACTACTTTATTTGTTGTTACTAACGTTTCCATTGCCACCCTAGAATTTTCAGGGTTTCCCTGAGACAGAAAATCGTCAACTACAGAATCTGAAATTATGTCACATACCTTATCTGGGTGACCTTCTGAAACTGACTCACTTGTAAAAAGATATTTGTTACTCATACATTTTAACTATCTTGTTTAAAGCGAATAGCATAGCCAATTATAAAAAATAAAACTATTAAAAAATATGCCAAGAGATTTCCATATTCTCTATAGACAGTAGTCTCCAATTTCTCAGGGATTTTCACATCTAAATAAGTAGTTTTACCAATATTTGTGACATTTAAAATTTCTCCAATTGGGCTTATTAAGCCTGAAAAACCTTTATTAGAAGATCTAACTAGAGGTATTCCGAGTTCAATTGATCTAAAGAGAGCGTGCGTGAAATGTTGTCGAGGGCCACTAAAGTTTCCAAACCATCCATCATTACTTATATTTACTAATAAACTAGTGTTATTTGAAATACTATTACGAACGAAGTTTGGGAAAATCGCTTCATAACAAATAAGTGGTAAAATATTTGCCTTAAATACCTGGTCACTACTTCCCTTAGTCAATTCGTTTTCAAAAAACTTATTTTCACTAAATAAAATATTCATCAGACTTGATAATGGAAAATACTCTCCAAAAGGTACGAGAATTTTTTTATCGTAAGTAAACCCATTATAATTAATTGAATTATAAAATTTATTTTGATCTCTTCTAATATATCCAACTAACCAGTTTTTTGGTCTACTTGGATCAAGTCCCAATGAGGTTTCAGGGAAAACTGAAATTAAGTTAGAAGACCCCATTGTTGCAGTATTTTCAATCGATTTCTTCGTCCACTTATCTTTTTGATTAAAATATGTATGTATTATTCTTAATTCATTTTCTGAATAGATTGTTTGATTATTATTAATTCTATACGAACCGTATAAGTATAATAAAGCGAGAATTAAAATTGCAGTATATAAATAAAATTTATTTTTTATATCAGCAATGTAGCTAAATATACAAACTGAGCAAAATACAGTTATTAGTCCAAGTCCATAAATTCCAAAAATTGATGCTGATTGTGAGTAACTTAATGACCATGACCAACTATATCCAACTAGATTCCATGGCAGACCTGTAAATAATACACTTCTTAAAAATTCAAAAATTATCCATATTGAACTGAAATAAAATAATTTTGAGTTAGACTTGCTCCATATAACAGCATTGATAAGTTGCATTACACCAAAAAAAATAGAGAGAGAAAGAGGAAAAAAAATTAAAATAATTGGGGCAACATAAGATAACTTTGCATCAAGTTCTATTATTGAGTTTGAAACCCAATACATACCTAATAGAAAAAAACCAAAACCAAAGCAAATACCGTTAAAAAAAAAAATTTTATAATATCTTTTAAAATTTTCAAAAATATAGTTATTCATTAAAAAGTAAATTCCAATTGCAATTAAAGACAAGAATGGAACTTTGAATGGCTCAAAACTAAATGCTAAGAGTATTCCCAATAAGAAACAGGTGGCATGTAAGTAAAATCTTCTAAGTGGAATAAATTCCAATAATTTCATTATTTTTTAGGTGTTGTTACTTTAACGGATTTAATTTTCATTGGATCTGCATCTTTTATTTCAAAGGTCGTGCCTGAAGTGTGTTTTATAATTTCCCCTCTTTGCGGAACTCGACCAGTTAATGAGAAAATTAATCCTCCTAGTGTATCAACATCATCATTATCATATGAATTCAAAAATTCGACATTGGTTACTTTTTGAAGTTCATGTATTTCAATTCTAGCACTAGCCTCAAAAGTATTGAGAGAGGATTTAATGAGCATTGGCAAGTTTTTTTCGTCATGCTCATCTTCAATTTCACCAGTAATTTCCTCAATTACATCCTCAATTGTAACAAGACCATCAGTACAACCATACTCATCTATGACAATACCCATATGTAATCTGGTTAACTGCATTTTTAACAATAAATCGAGCACTGGCATTGAAGGAGGGATTTCTAAAATCTCTCTTTTTAAATTTTGAAGAAAATTAGTTTCCGTTTTTTTTTGATTTTGGTAATTCACCAAATCCTTTATGTGAATCATGCCAATTATATTATCAAGATTTTTTTCATATATTGGTACCCTAGAGTGAGCTTCCTTTATAAAGACCTCAAGCACTTTTTCAAAGCTGTCGTTTAATTCTACTGCACCAATATCAGCCCTTGGTATCATTATATCTGATGATCTGATGCCATCAATTTTTAAGATATTTAGAAGCATCAATCTTTCGTGCTTTGAAATTCCCTCAGTGCCTTTCAAGTCATTATCTAAAACAGTTTCAATACTTTGTTTTAGATTGTTATTGTCAGTATTTTTCTTAAAAACAAATTTTTTAAATAATTCTCTGATCATGGTAAGTGCTTTATATTATCAAATATTATATTTTCGAACTTATTCATTCGCTTAAACTGTTTTTCGGTATTGTGATCATAACCTAACAGATGAAGCATCCCATGTATTGTCATCTTACACAAATAGTCATACTTTTTAACTTTTTGTTCAATGGACTCTTCCAATAAAGTTTGATTTGATAAAACAATGTCACCTAAAAGGTGAATGCCATCTGAAGAAGACTGCATTGGAAATGATAGAACATTTGTTGGTTTGTTTTTATTTCTATATTGATTATTGAGTTTTTTAATTTCTTTATTTGAGGTTAAAAAAATACTAACGACAATATCTTCATCAATTTTTATATCCGTTTGCTTAAGTGTCTCATTTACAGCTTTTCCAATATATTTTTTGAAATGTGGAAAATGTTTTTTCCATCCTTTGTCCTCAATATTATAACTTATCTTTGTCATTAATTATGATTTTTGATCAAAGAGGTCTTTTATTCGGTCATCGTATGAGTCATAAGCATTAATAATTTTTGTGACCATCTCATCTCTAACAATATCTTTTGATCCTAGTTCAACAACTTCAATATTATCAATTTTTTCTAGGATTTTAATTGATTTTATTAACCCTGAGTTACTTTTTCTATTGAGGTCTATTTGAGATGGATCACCTGTAACTACCATTCTAGAATTTTTACCACACCTAGTTAAGAACATTTTTATTTGCGTATGTGTTGCATTCTGGGCTTCATCTAAGATGACAAATGAATTATTTAATGTCCTGCCTCTCATAAAAGCTAAAGGAGCTATTTCAATTTCAGCGGACTCAATTTTTCTTACCGCTATATCGGATGGCATAAGATCATAAAGACTGTCATACAATGGTCTCAGGTAAGGGTCTACCTTTTCTTTTAAATCACCAGGTAAGAAACCAAGTTTTTCTCCAGCTTCTACTGCTGGTCTAGATAAAATTATTCTGTCAAATTTATTATCTAATAATTGAGAAACTGCTGCTGCAACTGCTAAGAATGTTTTACCTGTTCCGGCTGGACCAACCGCAAAGACAATTTTCTTTTTCTGAAGAATATCTAAATAATGATTTTGCATTTTACTTTTACCAATAACATCAAGTTTTGCTGTCTTGGTGACTGTCAAGTTTCTTATTTTATCATTTTCATTTAAAAATTGCATTTTTAGATTCTCCTGCATTAAATTAATATTATTTCCTTTTCTGTTAGATTTTAAATCCTGTTGTGTTTTTAAAATTGCATTTCGCAAAATATTTCTGTATTTTTTCTCACCTTTAATATTTAGTTGATTTCCTTTTTGAAAGACCTTAATGGGAAGCTGATCTTCAAAAAAATTTAAATTTTCATTGTTAACTCCAAATATCTCTACAACATCTAAGTTATCAATATTTATTATGGAAGATCCTGGTGTCAGGTCCTTTTGATTTTCGGATATAGGTTTTATTTGTTTATTTTTCAAATTAAGCGGATAATCAATTTTTAACAAATACCATATAAGCTCTTATGGTTGCAAGACGTAATATCAATATCTTTTTCATGACCTGGCACTAGATTGTTGGACTTGATATAAACTGATTGCATAAAGGGTGTTCTTCCAAAGAAATACTCAGGATTACTTAAACTTTGATTCTCAATTAAAACTTTTACAGTTTTATTACAAAACTGTTTGTTAAAGGAGTATTGAATTTTCTTTAATTTTTCTTGCAACACTAACAATCTTTCTTTTTTTACTGAAATTGGAGTATCGTCGACTTCTGTCGATGACTTAGTTCCTGGTCTTGAACTATAAATAAATGAATAAGATTGGGTAAACTCAATATCATCAATAAGTTTTAATGTATCATTAAAATCTTGATCTGTTTCACCTGGATAGCCAACAATAAAATCTGAGGATATTTCTATGTCTGGTTTTACTTTCTTTAACCTATCAATAGTTCTTCGATAAAAATTAGGATCATATTTTCTATTCATTTTTTTTAAAATTGATTCTGAACCAGATTGAACAGGCAAATGAATAAATGGCATAAGTTTATCATTTGTAGCATGTAGATTAATTAAATCATCACTCATATTTACTGGATGCGAAGTTGTATATCTAATTCTTTTCAAGTTTTTATTTTTACTAATTTCTTCGATAAGGTCAGAAATATTTACTCTTACTCCATTGTTAATAAACTCATAAGCATTAACATTTTGACCTAGTAAGACAATTTCTTTTGCACCATTATTAGTAAGAACATTTACTTCTTTTGATATCGATTCCAAAGGACGGGAGTACTCTGGTCCCCTTGTGTAGGGAACAACACAGAACGAACAAAATTTATCACAACCTTCCTGAATGGTTATATATGATGAAACACCTTGCTTTCTTTTTTGCTCACTTAAATAGTCAAATTTTTCATTTACAATAAATTCAGTGTTGTGCTGTTTCGGGTATTTATTTAAATCATCAATCATTTGCGGTAGTAAATGATAACTTTGTGGACCCAAAATTATATCAATCGACTTATTTTTATTAAACATTTCTGAGTTTTCAGCCTGGGCTACACAACCAACAACAGCAATAGTTTGTTCCTTCTTATATTTATTTACTCTTCCAATATCAGAATAGAGTTTATGGGCGGCCTTATCTCTAATATTACATGTATTGAATACAATCAGATCTGCATCTTCAGCATATTTATTTAGCTTCAAACCCTTATTTTCTAAAATTGAAGTTATTTTTTCACTATCGTAAATATTCATTTGGCATCCATAAGATTTTACGAAAAAAGTTGAAAGGCTCATTTAATTAACTTTTATGCTTTGATTTAGACCACTTAATATCTGCTTCTCACAATGAGCCGCCAATTCTTTTCTATTCTTAAAGCTATTTACACTCATGAGATCATGAAAAACGATATCAACTGTAATTCTACCAGATCTGAGAAAATTTGCCATTGCTGCGACCATTGAGGTATCGCCGACCCAAGCAATGTTTCGTCTTAAATAAATTCCCATTGGAATGTTATTTAACTTTGAGTAACATATTGAAATTGGCTGAATATTAATTTCATTATTGTTGTCAAAAGCGCACTCAAGCATAGAGGATTTAAAATTCTTAATGCCATTTCCATCAGACGTCGTCCCTTCTGGAAAGATAATAAAATTTTCACCAGCTTTTAATTTTTTTTGAATTAAATGATTATATTCAATGATTTTATTTTTATTTTCATTATCTATAAAAAAAGTATTACTTAACATTGCTAAAAAACCAAAAATTCCCATTTGAGATACTTCTTTCTTAGCTATAAATCTTGCATTTAGTAACGTTCCTAAACAAATTATATCAAACCATGAAACATGGTTTGCTATATAGAGAACTCCCATGTTTTTTTTGTTAAGTTTTGTTTTATTAAAATTAATATTAATGCCTGTAACAATTTTTATCATTTGATAAAAATAAAGAGGGTAGATCTTCTTTAACTTAAATCCAATTATGTTACAAAAAACTTGGACAGGTATTGAAAAAGCTATAATTAAAAGTAAAAAAATTAAAATAAAAATAAGTCTTAAAATAGACATCTAATTATCTTTTTTTATTTTAATTCCATAAAGCTCTAACCTATGATCAACAAGCTTGTATCCTAGGGACTTTGCAACTGAACGTTGTATCTCTTCAATTTCTTCATTAGTGAATTCATGAATTTCTCCTGACTCAATATCTATCAAATGATCATGATGATGGTCTTCAATGGCTTCATATCTTGATCGACCATCTTTAAATTCATGTTTTTCAATAGCACCATATTCTTCAAAAAGTTTTACAGTCCTGTAAACTGTAGCAATACTAATATTTTTATCTTGCTCGTTGGCATTTAAAAATATTTCATTTACATCTGGATGGCCATTAGTACTCATCTCTGTGATGACATCGGCAATAATATTTCTTTGCTCTGTCATTCTTAATCCTTTATCTCTGCACATTTTTTTTACGTCAATCATGTAAACCGCTCAAAAATAATTAGTTATATATAATGGTTTTGGATCTATTTTATCAATCATATTATTATTAATTATTTTTGGTAATTCGTACAAATTATATTCCATTAAATGAAAATTCTCTTTTATTTTAAGGAAACTTTTATTTTCTAGTGATTTTTTATGTAGATTAATATCGCAAATATACATTATTGTACTGTTGTACCTGAACTTTTCATTATCAAAATTAACTAATGTAGGCGAATTAATGCTCTTGTTGCCTTTGAATGATTGGATAAAAAATTCATTATTTCTAAAGTGTAAAATTATACATTTTGTTTTTCTAATTTTACTCAGTCCCATTTTAGAATTAATTAATTCAAATTTAGATAATCCAAATACATTTAAATTCATGGTCAACTTAAGAGCTTTAGCAAAAGTTAATGCAGTTCTAATACCAGTAAAACTTCCTGGTCCTGTAATAATATAAATTGATTTTATTTTTTTTATATTTGTATGTGATTTTTTTAAAAATTTATCAATCTCAATAATTAATATTTCAGAAATATTTTTTTTTATTTTTAATTCTTTATTAACTGATTTACCATTATGTATTAAAGCTAATTTAAATGACTCAGTAAAATCTAAAATAAGAAACATAATATTGCTATTTTTTACATATAGACTAAAAATTAGATGATATGAATAATTTTTTTTTTAATAATTTAAGCAAAAATTATTTTTTATTTTTAATAATTTTCTCCTCATATACTTTACCTGCTTTTTCTGAGTCTGGTGTTTCGGTATTCATGTATCATAGATTTGGAGAAGACAAATATCCATCTACTAATGTTAGTCAAGAGCAATTTTTTTCGCATATAGATTACATTCTTAATAATGAAATTAAGGTTATTAAGTTAGAAGAATTGATTAAAGATCTAGATCAAAATAAAAAATTTAATGACAAGACTGTAGCGTTTTCTGTTGATGATGCATATAGCTCATTTTATAAAATTGCTTGGCCAATTTTTAGAGATAATGAAATTCCTGTCACTTTATTTCTGTCTACTGAGATAATTGATAATAGAACAAATGGTTACATGACTTGGGAAGAAATCAAAACATTTGTTGATGAGGGTGGAAGCATTGGTCAACATACATCTACACATTTACACATGCCATTAAATTCCATTTCGGAAATAAAAGAAGACATTTTAAATTCTCATAAAAGTTGGATTAAAAATATTGGTTACATACCTAAACTATTTGCCTATCCTTATGGAGAATCTAGTAATGAAGTAATTGACATACTCAAGGAGTTTGGTATTTCGCATGCATTTGGTCAACACTCTGGGGTTATTTCCAGTTTTGGTAATCAATACTATTTACCTAGGTTTTCACTCAATGAAAGATTTGGAGATATTGATAGATTTGAATTTGCAGTTAATGCTTATTCTCTAAATATAAAGGATTTTTTGCCAGGAGATATGTTTTTGATCGATAACAAAAAACCCTTAATTGAGTTTAGTATTTTAAATAATTTGAAAGGAAGCACTATAGATTGTTTTTCTAATCCTGGTGGCAAATGGGATAAACAAGAAATAATAAATATAAAAAAAAATAGATTCCAAATAAAATTAAAGGAAGATTATTTAAGTGGAAGAGCGCGTCTAAATTGTACAACAAAGATTGATGATGAATGGTATTGGTTTGGATATCAGTTTTTAGTTAAATGATATCAGTAATCAGTGGAGTTTGCTGATCAATACTTAAGTTTTCAAAATCTTGAAAGTCATTTATTTCAATAATATTTTTAATTTTATCAATATAATCATCTTCAATAGAGTAACTAGATAAAAACTCAGCTAAATAAGTACCTTTCAGAGGTATCTTATTTGAACGCAGCACAAATCTATTAATGCGAAACTCATTATAGTGAAAATTTGTATTTAGATTTTTCATATAAGACGCTACAGACTCACTTAAATTATTAAAAGATTTAATTTTATATTTAGCATCAGTTTCTCTTTCGTTTGGAATGATACCATCGTTAGTTTTACCCCAAATGTACTGCCCAAAAAGTGCATTACCCTCGTATGCAAATCTGGAAGTGCCCCATCCGCTCTCTATAACAGCCTGTGCTAGTGCGAGTGAAACGGGTATTTCATCAACTTTTATTAATAGAGAATCTAAAGTATCGGCATTATATTCTTCCATTAAATTTTGAACCCAAATAGCTTCTTTGCGTGATATTTGATCAAAGCTACTTTTGATTAATTTTATATTCTGGTTCAAAGATGAAATTTTGCTATTTTCTTGGACTATTAATGGTAATGTAATTTTTATAAATAATTCTTTTCTATTTTTAATGGATTTTATGCTTTTTAGATCCCTAGGTAGTTGAGACACTCTTATATTTGGTATCGACTTAGTTTCTCTGATTTGATCAATCCTAGTATCGTAAATTAGTTCATTTTGCTGGAGAGATTTTGCAGTTTTTAAATCAATTATGTAAGAAACCTGCATATCTTTTTCAGCATGGTTTAAAGGTATATCTTTCTGCGTATAAGACTTTTGATAAAAGGTATTGGTATATATCAGCGAAGTTAAAACCGATAAGACGATGAGTAAAAAAATAAAATAATATATTTTAAATAGAAATTTAATATTTTTATCTTGAGTAACTAAAATATTCATAGCGATTATTCTTCTATACTACCTGCTCAACTTTTTTGACTTCAGGAACATTATGTTTAAGCATATTTTCGATACCGTTTTTCAATGTAACCGTTGCACTTGGACAACCTGCGCAGCTCCCTTTTAAGGAAAGATAAGCTATACCACTTTCATATTTTATAAATTTTACGTCTCCACCATCTTGCATAATTGCCGGTCTGATCTTTGATAATAATATACTGTTGATCATATTAACTACTTTCAAGTCATCGTCATGAAACTGTATATTATCTAATTCATTGCCGTCATCGTCTCTTTTATCAATAGCTGGAAGTCCAGAGTTAAGATGATTAGAAATTACATGCAATATTGAAGCCTTAAGTTGATCCCAGGTATAATCATTTTTATTAATTGAGATACAATTTTTGTTAAACAATAAATTATCAACTCCTTTTATTTTGAAAAGTTCGTCTGCTAATACTGAGTTTCTGTTATCTTGTGATTTATTGAATTCAACTGGTTTCTCACAAAGCTCATAATCAGTAAGAATGAACTTTAGTGAATTTGGATTTGGAGTTGATTCGGTTTGTATAAACATAACTTTACTAAAGTTATATAGATAGATTCATAAATTTTTAAAGTTTTGATACAGTTATTTATTAAGTTACTGAAATTAAATTGATTTTTAATCTGATCGAGATGCTAAATCATCTATTAGCTCGTCTGAAAGTCCTTGTGGTATTATAACAATAGGCACAGGTAATTTTCCAGATTTTTGTCCTGCCAAAAGTGATACAAGTGGTCCAGGCTGATCTGACTCAGCTGCAGCTAGAACAAGAAATCTAATCGCGTTGTCCTCTTCCAGTGTCTCTATGATTTTTTCACTTGTGGTACCCTCTTTTATCATAAGCTCAGGGACAATATTAGTTAGATCATTAATTACTTTAGACCATTTTTGAAGTTTTTCTTGAGCTTTCTCTCTTGCTTCTTGAAGTATAATATCTTCTATTGACTGCCATTGTTGAGGATCAAATTGTTCTATCACATTTAATAATGTTACTCCTCCCTTTGTACTCTGCGCACGCTTAGCAGCAAACCTGATCGCAACGTTCAACTCTTCAGAGTCATCAACTATTACTAAAAATTTTGATCTATGCTTCATTTCTGTGTAGTCCTACAATGTCATATACATCATTAATTGTTTTTTGCGCAACTTGATTTGCTTTATTTTGGCCATCAAACAAAATTTCTGAAAGATAGCCTATGTCTTGCATCAGCTTTTTGACTTCTGTTGTTATTGGATTTAATCGTTCTACCAACACATCTGATAAATCAGACTTAAATTTAGAAAAATTTTGACCTTCATATTGTTCAACTAGTTTATGTTTTTCAATTTCAGAAAAACCTGAATAGATATTAAGTAAGTTATTGACCTCAGCTAATTTTTGTACTTCCTCAATTTTTCCTGGCATGACTGAATCTGCAGTTTTTGCTTTTTTTATCTTTTTTATAATTTCATCACTCTCATCTAAAAGACTTATGCGTGAGTATTCAGATAGATCTGATTTACTCATTTTTTGACTTCCATCTTTAAGAGACATAATTCTTGAAATATTCTTATCTATAATTGGCTCTGGAATCGGAAAAAAGTCCTCACAATTAAAATCGCGATTAAATTTTTGTGCAATATCTCTAGTGAGTTCAAGATGCTGCTTTTGATCATCTCCAACTGGAACGTGTGTTGCTTTATAAACTAGTATGTCAGCAGCCATTAAATTAGGATAAATGAATAGACCTGAACTGGCATTCTCTTTATCTTTCCCCGCTTTATCTTTGAATTGTGTCATTCGATTCAACCATCCCATTCTTGTAACACAATTAAATATCCAAGCTAACTCAGAATGGGCGGATACACTGCTTTGATTGAATATTACACTATTCTTTGGGTCTATACCAGAAGCTATATAAGTTGCTGCAACTTCTAAAGTATTTCTTTTTAAAATCTTAGGGTCTTGTTTTACAGTTATCGCATGTAAATCAACTATACAAAAAAAACAATTATAGTTATTTTGCATGTTCACAAAATTTTTAATTGCCCCAAGATAATTACCTATATGAAGATCGCCTGATGGTTGAACACCAGATAGAACAGTATTGTTATTAATTTTACTCATTTTTGTAAAATCTTTTTAATTTCAGAATATTTAAATGGCTTGTAAAATGAAATTAGAACAAAATAAAGCAATATTGAAGAAAGTACTGAAAATAAAAGAAATATAATTTCATAGCCTTGATGGAAATTAAATAGAATTTCCAAATAGTTTTCTAAAAAAATTAAATACAGATACATGATAAACGAGACAATAATAATAATTGTGCCAGGGAAGATCATTCTTCTACTAATTTGATAATAATTATTTTTATACAAGCTATAGTTCATAAATAAAACGCTTATCCATGCTGATATACTAGTAGCTATCGGAATTCCAATAAAACCTAAATTGACAAATAAGACTATACTTAATGTTGTATTTATAACTAAATTTGTTGCAGTAATATACAGGGTAGGTCTCGCATTTTCATATGCAAAAAATATTGGTGTAAAAATTTTCATTAGAATAAATGCCACAAGACCCAAAGAGTAGAATTTGAGAGCTTTAGATGTAAATAATGAAGAGTTTTCGTTAAATTCACCTCTTTCGAAAAGTACAGCTATTATTTGCTCTGAAAGTGCAAAAATTCCTACAGATGCGGGAACCGCGAGCAACAATGAGTAAACTAATGTTTGTTCTATTGTTTCATTGATTTTTTCAAAACTCTCCGATCTTATCTTACTTGAAATTGAGGGCAGCATAGCAACACCAATTGCTATGCCAATAAGGGCAAGAGGTAATTGATAGATGCGATCAGCGTAATAAAGGTATGAAATGGCACCACTCTCATATGAGGCAATGATTGTTCCAATTAAAATATTTATCTGCAATAACCCAGATGAAAAAAAGCTTGCTGTAAACAGCTTTATAAAACGCTTAACGTAACTAGTGTAAATTTTTCTAGTAAAGAAAAAAAATATTTTTTCTCTGGCTAGAGCAATAATAAGAAATACGATCTGTAACAGACCAGCAACAATAACGCTCCAGGATAAGAATGTTAAAAAATCACTTGCTGTATAAGCTGCAGTAATCAGTGCTATTATCAATGTTATATTTAATATTATTGGAAGAGCTGCTGACAATGCAAACTTGTTATGTGAATTAAGAATTGATGAACAAATTGATGAAATGCTTATTAAAATTAAAAAAGGAAAAATAATTCTTGAAACCGCAACTAGCTCATTAAATTTATCATTATCGTTTGCAAATCCAGGGGCTAAAATTGCAACAAAAGTTGGCATAAAAACTTCAATTATTAAAACCACCAGAGATGAAGCCACTAAAAAAATCAGAAAAATACTTCCAGAAAATTTTTTTGACTCATGCCTTAGATTGTCTTTAATTAATTTAGTATAGATGGGTACGAACGCTGAGTTTAGTGCTCCTTCTGAAAAAATTCTTCGAAACGTATTTGGTAACCTAAAAGCAACAAAGAAAATATCAGCTATTACTCCAGTACCTAAAAAGTTAGCAATTATTATATCTCTTAAAAAACCAAAAACTCTACTAATCGATGTAAATAAAGAGTAGATAAGTGAGGACCTTATAACGTTCATATAAACATTGTTTATTAATCTATTTTGATTTAAATAACTTCAAAAATAAAGGTTCCTTCAATATATATCTTTTGAAATTGAAAAGCAGGTAAAAACCTATATAAAATCCAAAAAAAGAAAATATGACAAAAAAAGATAGAGAAGAGCATTTCAGCGAAAAAGAAGCGTTAGTGTTTCATACCCAAGGTAAGCCAGGCAAAATAGAAATTAAAGCCACGAAACCTCTAGAGACACAAAGAGACCTTTCATTAGCTTACTCACCTGGTGTTGCGGCTCCTGTAAACGCTATAGCTGAAGATATAAGCACAGTTTACGACTATACAAGTAAGGGTAATATAGTTGCAGTTATATCAAATGGAACTGCAATATTAGGCCTTGGAAATTTAGGAGCTCATGCATCAAAACCAGTTATGGAAGGAAAATCTGTTTTATTTAAAAGATTTTCAGATATCGACTCAATTGATTTAGAAATTGATACCGAGGATGCTGAAAAATTTATTAACTCTGTAAAGTATTTAGGACCATCTTTTGGAGGAATAAATCTTGAAGACATTAAGGCTCCTGAGTGTTTTATAATCGAAGATTCACTAAGAGAACAAATGGACATACCTATTTTTCATGATGATCAACATGGAACAGCAATTATATCTGCTGCAGCTCTTATAAATGCAATGGACCTTACAGGAAAAAAAATTAATGAAGCCAAAATTGTTGTTAATGGAGCAGGTGCTGCAGGTATTGCATGTCTAGAGCTCTTAAAGGCAATGGGTATGCCAAATGAAAATGCAATATTGTGTGACACAAAAGGAGTTATTCATACTGAAAGAAAAGAAAATATGAACCAATGGAAATCTGCACATGCAGTAAAAACAAAGTGTAGAACTCTTGAAGATGCATTAAACGGAGCTGATATTTTTTTTGGTCTCTCAATTGGTAATATCATTAGTCAAAAAATGGTTTTATCTATGGCAGAAAAACCAATTATTTTTGCAATGGCTAATCCTGAACCTGAAATATTGCCTGAAAAGATTAAAGAATGTAGAAAGGATGCGATTATTGCTACTGGAAGATCAGATTATCCTAATCAGGTTAATAATGTTTTGGGATTCCCCTATATATTTAGAGGTGCATTAGATGTAAGGGCAAAAACAATTAACCTTGAAATGAAGATTGCTGCGGCTAAAGCAATAGCTGATCTAGCCAAGGAAGATGTACCAGATGAGGTAGCCAATGCTTATCCTGGGAAAAGACCTCAATACGGCCCAGATTATATTATCCCTTCTCCCTTCGATCCAAGACTTATTAGTAAGGTTCCTCCAGCAGTTGCTAAAGCCGCTATGGATACTGGTGTTGCAAGGAAAGCAATTGTTGATATTGAAAATTACTCGAATGAGTTATCTGCGAGGCTCAATCCTTCTGCAGGTCTTCTACAAAAAGTTTTTCAAGAAGTAAAAGAAAATCCAAAAAGAGTAATTTTTACTGAAGGTGAAGAGGAAGATATGATCAGAGCTGCAGTAATTTTTCTAAACAATAGAATGGGTACTCCAATATTAATTGGAAGAGATGACGTCATAAAAGATAAAATGCAGGAAATGGGATTAGATTTTTTTGACCAAATGGAAATTCACAGTACTAGGAATAAATCCGAACGTGATAGGTATGCCGAACATATCTATCATCGTTTACAAAGAAAAGGTTTTTTAAAAAAGGATTGTTTAGATCTTCTCAATCGGGAAAGAAATGTTTTTGCAGCATGTATGGTATCTTTAAAAGAAGCTGATGCAATGGTTTGCGGTTTAACAAGAAGCTATGCTGCTTCCTTGGAAAGTATCGAGTATGTGCTTGACCCAATACCTAATAAAACAATTCTTGGCATGACAGTAATGTTATGTAATGGGAGAACTATTTTCGTTGCCGACTCAAATGTACATGATATGCCAAATGCTTCACAATTAGCAAACATCACACAAGAAAGTGCTGAGGTAGTAAGAGAAATATTTGGAATTGAACCAAGAGCCGCTCTGGTTTCATACTCAAATTTTGGTAAGCCTTATACTGAGAGATCAGTATACATGAGAGATGCAAAAAAAATTCTTGATGAGAGAAATGTAAACTTCGAATACGACGGAGAAATGGGTGCTAATACTGCTTTAAATGAAAATTTAATGAATCTTTATCCTTTTTGTAAATTAACTGGGCCTGCAAACTTGTTGATTATGCCAGCTATTCACAGTGCAAGCATATCAACTAAGATGCTTCAGGAATTAGGAGGAGGTACACTAGTTGGACCATACTTGGTTGGCTTTAAAGAAAGTATACAAATTGCACCTTTAGGAGCAAATGTTGCTGACATTGTAAACTTAGCTGCATTATCAGCCTTTAAAAGTTAGTTTTTCAAAAAATATGCGATCTCTTTGAGTGCTTGTTTTGCCTCAGGTAAAAAACCAAATATTTGCCAAACATGAGGTAGATTGTTGTATACGCTTAAAGTCACTTCATTGTTTCCATCTTTTATTTTAGATTCAAGATCCAGGGAGTCGCTATACAATATTTCAATATCACTAACCTGTATCAAGGTTTTTGGATAGTTAGAGTATTTTGCAAATACTGGGGATATAAGAGGATTTTTATAATCTTGATTTGGGGCGTACCATTCTTTGACAGTTTTCTGCATAGAGAGCGATGTGTTTAGCCAATTATCGTAAGATAAATAAGGATCTGACTTTGAATTTTCCTTAATGCTTCTTCCCTCGCCAGTAAGGTCTGTCCATGGAGATAATAAAAATAGTTTTGAAGGTAATTTTTGATTTAGCTCTTGTAATTTCAATGTGCTGACTAAAGTTAGATTACCTCCAGCTGAGTCCCCTCCAAAATAAATATTTTCATTTTTAAATCCTCTTTCTAATAAGGCATTATAACTGCTTATAGTTTCGTCGATTGCTTTAGGGAAATTACTTTCAGGTGATAATGGGTAATCAATAGCAAATATTTGAATTGAGGATAACTTAGCTAATGTTATAAGCATATTTTGATGTGTCTCTGGTGATCCAGCTACATAACCCCCTCCATGAAGATAAAGTATACATTTTTCTTTATCGGAGTTTTTATTTGTAAAATGTAAAGTTCTCGTTTCACTTAAATAAATTTCTTTAATATCCATAGATGATTTGCGTTTATTGAAAATTAATTTTTGCAAAAGTTTAGACCCTAATGAATTATCTTGATCAACGTAACCTTCCTGATTCATCATCTTTCTTGCTTCAATGTAGGATCTTTCTTCAACAGGAGGTTGAACATCTTTTACATATTTTTTAAGCATGAAGTTGAGTATTTTTGATTGTATGCTCATATCGAATTAATTAGTTTTTAAAAGCTGATCCCAAATTATTTTTGAAATATCGATCTTATGAAGTTTTTTGATTTCTTGTATGCAGGTTGGTGACGTAACATTAATTTCCGTTAAATATTTACCAATTACGTCAATGCCTACAAAAAAAAGTCCTTCATCTTTTAGAAATCCTCCGATTTCCTTACAAATATTTAAATCTTGTCTTGATATTTTGACTGCTTCGCAATTTCCTCCCACATGAATATTTGAGCGTATTTCGTTGTTCTTGGGTATCCTTCTCAAAGCTGCAATTGGTTCTCCATTAACAAGAATTATTCGTTTGTCTCCATGTTTGATTTCCGGAAGAAATTTTTGAATTATAAATGGCTCTTTATGCTGATCTATGAAACGTTCGATGATTTGATTATAGTTTTCATCTTGTTTATTAAGTAAAAATATACTTTCACCTCCATTGCCGTAGAGAGGTTTAATTACGCACTTTCCATTTTGTTTTATAAAATCATTTATTTCCTTTTTTTCTCTAGTAATAACCGTTGGAGGTATTATTTCTTTATAAGATAGCATTGAAATTTTTTCTGGTGCGTTTCTTATCCCATTTGGACGATTTATAAACTTAGTAGGCCCTTTTACTTGTTCTAAGAGATGCATAGAAGAAATATATTCCATGTTATAAGGCGGATCCTGTCGAATGAAAACATAATTGAAATTATCAACCCTTACTTGTTTAGGATTACCAATTACATAATTTTTTAACTTACTATCTTTAAAAGAAATTTCTCTAGCCTGAGCATATACCAAATTATTTTTAAATGTCAGACTACTTGGTAAAAAATAAAAATTCTTATTTTTTCTTTTTTGGGACTCTAGAATTAATGGTAAGGAACTATCAGTCTTAATATTGAGCTTATCAATTTCATCAATTTGAAAACCTACGTTCATTTAGATTAAAATTCATCAGTTTTGATTGAGATGTAATCTATTACTTCTTCAACACCATATATATCTCTAGCGATATTTATTACTAAATCTCTTTCATCCTCGCTTCCAGCAATACCTATGATGTAGACTAGCTTATTAACTGTCTCAATACTATAATTTAATGAATTAACATTTTCATTCAATATAAGTTTTCCCTTTACCTTTGTGCTTATAACAAGATCATCAGCGAAGTTAATTATATTATCTGAGTTAGATATTTGGATTTCATTAATAACAGTTTGTACTCCTTTTACTCCCCAAGCAATCCGTGTTGCTTCAATTTTAAGATCTATATTCTCTATTGTCCCAGTCAATAACACTCTTCCTTGTGACACCTCAACATCAATATTAAAAAATAATTTTTCGTTTTGATCAAAATATGTATTTTTTATTAGAGTTTTAATAATTGTATCATCAACAAACTCTCCAATTGATCTATCTTCTTGATTGACTGTAACTACCTTGACAGCTGTGCCGGTTGCTACTTGTGCACAGTGAGCTAACAAGATAGAGGGTAGTATTATATAAACTAAGGTATAAACAAACTTAATGTGCATTATAAATTATTATATATCAAAATTAATATCATTGCTTATTTTTTATTAGTAACTGATATACCTCTCTTTTTGAAAGATTAAAAAATGTTGAAATAATTTTTGAAATTTTAGATGTATTAAGCCCTGCAGCAATAAGTTGATCAGATAATATTGAAATTTCTTCATTTGAAATTTTATTTTCTTTACTGTGGCAAAGAGGCTTAACCACAAATGTTATTTCACCTAAAATTTTTTTTCTGTTTCTCAGTTTTTCAATCACTTCTGTAATATTTGAGTTAATGACTTCTTCATTCTTTTTAGTTAATTCTCTTACAAATGTTACCTCACAACTACCATAATGATCATTGATAAAATTAAGTGTTTTTAGAATTCGCAGAGGTGATTCAAAATATATTACTACGCATTCAAGTTTTTTTATCAAATCCAATTCTTTTAGAGCTTCATTTTTATGTCTTGGAAAAAAACTTCTAAACATAAAAGATTTTTGAGCAAAACTTGACAAAACATAGCTTGATATGGTTGCTGATGGACCAGGTAACGAAAATACATTAATTTTTTTTTCGTCACAAATTTTTATAAGATCTGAGCCAGGATCCGAAATTATTGGTGTGCCGGCATCAGATATTATTGCAATTGATAATCCCGCTTGTAATTTTTTTATTATTAATGGAATAGAGTTTTTTGAGTTGAATTTATGAAATGGTTTAAGTTGGGTTTTAATTCCATATTTATTCGTTAATTTTTTACTTATGCGAGTATCTTCACATAAGATTAAATCTACACAAGACAGAATTTTAAGAGATCGTAGGGTAATATCACCTAAATTGCCAATTGGAGTTGCCACAATGTATAATCCATTTTGAACCTTTTCGTATTCTAATAATTCATTAATATAACCATTGTTTAGTTTTATGTTCATATGTATCTAAAAAAAAAATTTATTCTACTAATAACTGTCTTTACATTCATTGGCTTTCTAAGTTGTGAGACTCCAACTAATTACCAAACTGAAACTACCACATATAATAAATCTATAAAATTAGATAATAAGAATATAAATAATAATTCATTATCATCGCAGATTCTGAATGAAGAAAAAGATACTGCTCAAAGGGAATTTCTTAATATTGTTTTGATGCTCCCTTTAAGCGGTAAACATTATCAAATAGGTAAATCATTATTAAACTCTGCTCAATTGGCAGTTGAAAAAAAAAATAATAAGAAAATAATATTTACAATAATTGATACAGGTGATGAAGAGCAGTTATTATCTCGATTATATAGCGTACTTGAAGATGATATAGATATAATTATCGGGCCAGTTTTCTCCGATAAAGTAAATCAAGTCAGGGAAGTTACAAAAAATAAAGATATACCCATTGTTGCATTTTCTAATAATTCAAAAATACAAGATAACAGGTTATATGTATTTGGGCTTAAATTAGAAGATGAATTAAAGGAATTATTAACCTATTCCATTAAGCGTAATTTAAAAAAATATGCTGTATTAGTTCCAAGAAATGAATTTGGTAGTCGTGTTGAAAAAGAAATTAAACAATTTCAGTCTAAAAATAATTTATCGACCTTTAACTTTACTTTCTATAATCCAAATTCTCCAGATTTTTATGATGTTTCAAAGAATGTTTCTAATTTTGAAGAAAGAAAAGCTAATTTAGAAAAGAAAATTGAACAATTGGAAAAAGAGAATTCTGAAAAAGCAAAAGAGGAATTGAAGAAGTTAAAAAAATTAGATACTTACGGTGAATTAAATTTTGAAGCCCTGATAATTTTCGCGCAAAATTTTCAAGAGGTATCAAACTTCAGTTCTATACTTCCATATTACGACGTAGACCCTAAAAAAATACAATATATTGGAAGTTCATTGTGGGCTAAAAATTTATCACTAAAAGAACCGGGTTTAGATAATGGATACTTCGCTTCACTTGACATAGATAATCGGAGAAAATTTGAGGATATATATTTAGAAATTTTCAATTCTAAGCCACACTCTTTAGCGGCATTAAGTTATGATATTGTTGGACTCATCAGTAATCTTCATAAAGACAAAAACAATTTCACAATAGAAAAGCTGCATAACTCCAATGGCTTTATTGGTATAAACGGATGGTTTAAAATGACTTCAAATGGCAATGTCTCACGTCAACCAAAAATATATAAAATAAAGAATCAAAAATTTAGTCTTTTAAATTAATCTATAAATCTTTCTAAATACGTTTTCATTTTTTTAAATGCTATTGATCGATGACTTATTCTTTCCTTATAATCGAAATTCATTTCACCAAAAGTTTTTTTATAACCAATTGGTACAAAAATAGGATCATATCCAAAACCATTTTTGCCTAGAGGGGGAAATTGAACATGTCCATATTTTTTTCCTACGAATACTCTGTAATTATTATCTGGAAAATAAATGGATAAAGCACAACAAAAAAAAGCTTTTCGAGAACTCTTGTTTACATAATTATTTATAAGAATTTTTTGGTGTATTTTTCTGATTGCTGTGTTGAAATTTTTATCCTTTCCTGCCCATCTGGCTGAATATATTCCAGGCTGATTACCAAGCGATAGAACACAAAGGCCACTATCGTCAGCTATGGCAGGAATGCCTGATTTTTTGGCAGCATTTTTTGATTTTATTAGAGAATTTTCTTTAAAAGTTTTTCCGTTTTCGATTGGTTCATTGATACAAAATTTTTTTGCAGAGTAAATTTTGAGACCCATTGGCTTTAATAGAGATCTAATTTCTCTTACCTTTCCTTCGTTATGACTGGCAATAACTATTTCTTTTATATTTTTAATCACTTAAAATTTTTTTTTGCATTTGGATGATCTCAGAGATCCCTGATTTTGCAAGTTCCAACATTGCATTAAATGACCTCTCCTCACAAAGCTTCTTTTCCGAAGTCATCTGTACTTCAACTAATTTACCACTTTCTGTTATTACAAAATTTGCATCTACTTCAGCATTTTGATCTTCCTCAAAATCTAAGTCTAAATAAGGTTCACCATTTATAATTCCACAGCTGATTGCGGCAACATATTCACTAATTGGATTTTTTTTTATAATTTTTTTATTAAGCATATGATTTATGCATAATTGAAGTGCGATAAATGATCCTGAAATTGAAGCGGTTCTTGTTCCACCATCTGCTTGAATAACATCACAATCTATTATTATTTGTAATTCTCTTAAATCTTCTAAATTAACTATAGATCTTAATGATCTTCCAATAAGTCTTTGTATTTCCTGTGTTCTACCAGATTGTTTACCTTTGGCGGCCTCTCTAGACATTCTCTCATAAGTTGATCTTGGTAACATCCCATATTCTGCTGTTACCCACCCAGTCTCTGAATTTTTTAACCATCTTGGTAAATTTCTATCAAGCGATGCACTGCAGATCACATGCGTATTACCACATTTAATTAAGCATGAGCCTTCAGGATTGCATGAAAAATTAGGAATTATTTCTATATCTCTTAATTGGTTAATATTTCTATTATTTCTCATTGAGTGATAAATTATACTATGTATTGACGAAAATAATATAGATCATTACATAATTAAATATGGCCAAAAATAAAAATAAAAAAAATTTAGACCCCAAGCCAGCTAAAGTAGATGAAAATTCTGAAGTAAAAACAGAAGATGTGGGTGCTGATGATAATGATAAGCTTAAAGAACTTGAAAGTAGGCTTCTAACCAGCCTGGCTGAAAATGAAAATCTAAGAAAAAGATTTGATAGAGAAAAAGAGGACTTAAGCAATTATGTGATTTCAAATTTTGCAAAAGAGATACTGTCGGTTCTCGATAATCTTCAAAGAGCTATAGCTTCAGTTAAAGTTAAAGAAGTAAAAGAAAAATCAGACAGTCTTTCACAATTATTCGAGGGCATTGAGCTTACCGAAAAACAAATTATTTCTACTTTTGAAAGATTTAAGATTGAACAAATTAAATCACTGGGTGAGCAATTTGATCCGAATATTCACCAAGCGATGTTTGAAGTTGAAAAGGATGATCAAGAAGCAGGAACTGTTGCTGAGGTTGTTCAAGAGGGATACAAAATCGGAGATAGACTTCTAAGACCAGCACTTGTAGGCGTGGTAAAGAAAAAAGTTAAATAATATCAATAGGATAGTATAATAATAATTAAAAATCTCATTTTTCTCTTTTTTTAAGCAAGGGGTTGTACTGCAAAATCAACTACCCATATATAAAACAAATATCAATTCAGAGTAAGAATATGGCAAAGGTAATAGGAATAGATTTAGGGACTACAAATAGTTGTATCTCGATAATGGATGGGAAGGACCCTAAGGTTATTGAAAATGCTGAGGGATCTAGAACCACGCCTTCAATTATAAGTTTTGGAAGTGATGAAGAAAAGTTAGTTGGACAACCTGCAAAAAGGCAAGGTGTAACAAACCCTGAAAATACTTTTTTTGCGATCAAGAGACTTATAGGTAGGTCTTTCGAAGACCCAATGGTCAAAAAAGATGCTGACATGGTGCCTTTTAAAATCATTAAATCTGAAAATGGTGATGCATGGGTAGAGTCGGGATCCGAAAAATATTCACCATCTCAAATTTCTGCTTTTGTACTTCAAAAATTAAAAGAAGATGCAGAGAGGTATTTAGGAGAAAAAGTTGAAAAAGCAGTCATCACTGTTCCTGCTTACTTTAATGATGCTCAAAGACAAGCTACTAAAGATGCTGGTAAAATAGCTGGACTTGAGGTTGAAAGAATAGTCAATGAGCCAACTGCTGCTGCACTAGCATATGGTTTAGATAAGAAGGATGGCAAAACTATTGCTGTATATGATTTAGGTGGTGGCACTTTTGATATTTCAATTTTAGAAATTGGTGATGGAGTTTTTGAAGTAAAGTCAACTAATGGTGATACATTTTTAGGTGGTGAGGACTTTGATACTCGTCTCTTAAATTATCTTGCTGAAGAATTTAAGAAAGAAAATAATATTGACCTTACTAAGGATAAATTAGCGCTCCAAAGATTGAAAGAATCTGCTGAGAAGGCTAAGATCGAATTATCTTCAACATCTCAAACAGAAATTAATTTACCATTCATTACAGCTGATCAGTCAGGCCCTAAGCATTTGAATATCAAGGTGACAAGAGCAAAGCTTGAAACACTTGTTGACGATTTAATTGAAAAAACAATTAAACCATGTGATGCCGCTCTCAAGGATGCCGGTTTGAGTGCCGGTGAAATTGACGAGGTAGTCTTGGTTGGTGGAATGACAAGAATGCCAAAAGTTATAGAAACTGTTAAAAACTTTTTTGGTAAAGAACCAAATAAAGGAGTGAACCCAGATGAAGTTGTTGCACAAGGTGCAGCTATTCAGGCTGGTATTCTTCAAGGGGATGTTAAGGATGTATTGCTGCTTGATGTTACACCTCTATCCCTTGGTATTGAAACTCTTGGTGGCGTCTTTACAAAATTAATTGATAAAAATACAACAATTCCAACAAAAAAAAGTCAGGTATTTTCAACTGCTGATGACAATCAAACTGCTGTAACAATACGAGTATGTCAGGGTGAGAGAGAAATGGCTGCTGATAATAAATTACTTGGTAACTTTGACTTAGTAGGTATACCACCTGCGCCTAGGGGTGTTCCTCAAATTGAAGTAACATTTGATATTGACGCTAATGGAATCGTAAATGTGTCTGCAAAAGATAAAGGCACAGGAAAAGAACAACAAATTAAAATACAAGCATCGGGTGGTTTGAGTGAAGAAGAGATCGACAAAATGGTCAAGGAAGCTGAAGCCAACGCAGAAGCAGATAAGAAAAAAAGAGAAGGCGTTGATGTAAAAAACCAAGCAGACACAATGATACACTCTGCCGAGAAAAATCTAAAAGAATTTGGTGATAAGGTTTCTGAGCAAGAAAAGAATGCAATTGAAAACGATATTAAGGCTTTAAAAGAAGCTGTTGCTTCAGATGACACCGATAAGATTAAAAGTGGACTTGAAGCATTAACTCAATCGTCTATGAAATTAGGTGAAGCAATGTATAAGGCTCAACAACAAGATGCTCCTAATCCAAACGAGCCATCTGACAATACAACTGCTGGATCTGACCAGAATAATGAAAAAGTTGTTGATGCTGAATTCGAGGAAGTCAAAGAAGATAATAAGCAATCGTAAGCAGGTAAGCTTATGTCAAAAAGAGACTATTATGAAGTTCTTGGCGTTTCCAAGTCAGCTGATGACTCTGAAATAAAAAAAGCTTACAGAAAATTAGCAATGAAATATCATCCTGATCGTAATCAGGGTGATGCGGATGCGGAAGTTAAATTCAAAGAGGCGAGTGAGGCATACGCTATACTTCATGATAAAGAAAAACGTTCAGCTTACGACCAGTTTGGTCATGCGGCAGTGGATGGTAATACAGGCCAGGGCGGTTTTGGTTTTGATTTTAATTCATCAGCTTTTCAAGATATTTTTGAAGACTTTTTTGGAGACTCATCCTTTTTTGGTGGTGGAGGAAATCGTAGAAGAAAAACAAATAATCGTGGCTCAGACTTAAGATATGATATTACTGTTAGTCTTGAAGAAGCGTTTAATGGTAAAAAATTTAAAGTAAAAATTCCAACTCAAGTGCAATGTGGTTCTTGTTCAGGTTCTGGCGCATCTCAAGGAAGTCAGCCAGTAACTTGTCAGTCATGTGGAGGAAGGGGACAGATTCGCTCGCAGCAGGGTTTTTTTTCAATTCAACAAACTTGTCCAACTTGTCAGGGAAGTGGTTCAACTATTTCAGATCCATGCAGACCATGCAGCGGAACTGGGAGAACGCAGAAAACAAAGAGTTTGATGGTGAAAATACCAAAGGGCGTTGATGACGGTTCTAGAATAAGACTATCCGGAGAAGGTGAAGCGGGTCTGAACGGCGGGCAGCAGGGGGACTTGTATATATTTGTAAATGTAAATGAGCACGAAATATTTGCTCGTGAGAATGAAAATTTATTTGCTGAGGTCCCAATATCTATGGTCGATGCTGCTGTTGGCGGCGCTATTGAAATACCGACAATAGATGGCGGTAAAGCTAGGCTAAAAATACCTCAAGGTACTCAATCTGGTGACCAATTCAGATTAAAATCAAAAGGAATGCCTAATGTTCGCAACGGTTATTTAGGTGATTTGTATATTCAGGCAAAAGTTGAAACACCAGTAAATTTAAATAAGAAGCAAATTGAAATATTGAAATCCTTTCAAGAAACCAGTGATCAAAATGAGAGTCCTTTAGCATCGGCATTTTTTAAAAAAGCTAAGGATTTTTGGAAAACAAAAGCTTAAAAAACTTACTTTTTCAATTATTTCGATTATCCTAAATTAATGAAAAAAATAAAAATTGTCATAACTGGCGTAACCGGACGCATGGGAATGCAAATCGCTAAAAGAGTTTTGAAAGATAAATCACTTGTTTTGTATGGTGCAACCGAGAGAAGCGGGCATAAAGATATTGGCAAAGATTTGGGTCAGTTACTCAAAACAAAAAAATTAAAAATTAATGTCACCGATAATATAATTCCATTATTTGCTAAAACTGACGCTGTTATTGACTTCACAACTCCTGAAGCAACTATGATACATACAAAATATGCAGCTCAAGCAAGAATAGTACATATAATTGGAACTACAGGTTTTAATAGCTCTCAATTAAAAAAAATTAAACTCGCTGCGCAACATGCAACAATCATAAAATCAGGTAATATGAGTTTAGGTATAAACCTAATAAATAAATTAATTAAAATAAGTTCCTCAAGTTTAAAAAATGATTTTGACACAATAATAAACGAAACGCATCATCGACATAAAATTGATGCACCTTCAGGCACTGCGGTAATGATGGGGCAAGCTGCAGCAGAAGGTAAAAATAAAAAATTTGAAAATATTAAAAAAATCTCTCGTCTCAACATAAAGGCTAAAAGTACTAAAGATAAAATTGTAGTCTCATCCTTCCGCAAAGGTGAAGTTATTGGTGATCACGAAATTATTTTTTCAAGCAGGGATGAGGATATTACTATCAAGCATACAGCGAAAGATAGGGGTATTTTTGCTAACGGAGCAATACAAGCTGTGAAATGGGGCATGAACAAAAAACCTGGCCTATTTGACATGTCGGATGTACTAAATATAAATTAGGTTGAAAAAGAACCATAATGTTAAAGGCTGATAAGGCAAAAAAAATTATTAGTATTTTAAATAAAATTTATCCCGAAACCCCAATTCCACTAAATCATAAAAATAATTTTGAATTATTAATTTCTGTTCTTCTAAGTGCGCAGTGTACAGATAAAAGGGTCAATGAAGTCACTCCTTTTCTTTTTAAGAAAGCAAATAATCCTGCGAAAATGGAGAAGCTGCCAGTCAAAACCATTTATAATATTGTTAGACCCTGTGGTCTTGCTCCACAAAAATCCAAAGCTATCTCAAAGCTATCAAAAATATTAATGAAAAATTATAGTGGTGAGGTTCCAGAAACCTTTGAAGATCTAGAGGCGCTTCCTGGAGTAGGTCATAAAACAGCTAGTGTTGTAATGTCACAAGGTTTTGGTCACCCAGCATTTCCTGTTGATACTCATATTCATCGACTTGCCCAAAGATGGGGGTTAACAAATGGTAAGAGTGTAAAGCAAACTGAACATGATTTAAAAAAAATATTTCCTGAAAAACTATGGAACAAGTTACATTTACAAATAATATTTTATGGAAGGGAATATTGTGAAGCTCGAAGTTGTTTTGGAATAGAGTGTAAAATATGTAAAACTTGTTATCCAACTAGAAAAAAGCCAATTAAAACAAAAAAAGCATAAATAGTTATAAAAATAAAACACCTTTAACTGTCTATTGTTTGCTGATAACTTTATTCATTATGATTAATAAAGAAGTAGCACTCATTATCGGCGCGGGTGACAGCCTTGGTTCTGCGGTGGCGAGAGTATTTGCACAAAATAACTTCATTACTGTAGTTGCTAGAAGGAACGGGGATCAATTATCGCCACTTAAAGAAGAAATAGAAAAAAATGGCGGAAAGTGTTTCGCATATAGTTTAGACGCAAGAAAAGAAGAAGATGTAATTAACTTTATTAATAAGATTGAAACAGAAATTGGTGAAATTAATGTGGCCGTATACAACATTGGAGCCAACATTCGTTTCAACATTTTAGAAACAACCTCAAAAAAATATTATAAAGTATGGGAAATGGCGACTTTTGGAGCTTTCCTAATGGGAAGAGAAGTAACAAGAAAAATGATACCAAGAAAAAAAGGGACAATCATATTTACCGGTGCGACAGCAAGTATAAGAGGTAAAGAGGGATTTGCTGCATTCTCCGGTGCTAAACAAGCGAAAAGAGCTTTGGCGCAAAGTATGGCAAAAGAATTAGCGCCAAAAGGTATTCATGTCGCTCATGTTATTGTAGATGGAGCAATTGATACGCCGTGGGTGAGTAAGCTTTTTCCTGAGTACGTCAAAGAAAAGAAAAAAATTGATGGTTTGATGAAACCAGATGATATTGCGCAAAACTACTTGATGATACATAATCAACCAAAAAATGCGTGGACGTTTGAGTTAGATTTACGTCCTTGGGTGGAGACATGGTGAATCAAGAATTTGACATTGTTGGTATAGGAAATGCAATTGTAGATGTAATCACCGATGTCAATGATGAATTTATAAATCAACAAGAGCTAAGAAAAGGGCTTATGTCACTTGTAGATTTAGATACTATCAAATCCCTATCAAACAAAATTGAGATAAAAGCTAATGTCTCTGGAGGATCAGTCGCAAACTCTATCGTTGCATTAGCTCAAAATAATATCAAATCCGCTTTCATCGGCAAAGTAGGTAAAGACGAAGTTGGAAATTCGTTCATTAGAGGTCTTGAAAAAGAAAAAGTTGTTTTTGCAAATAAGGCCCAATCAGACGAAAGTGAAACTGGAAGATGTTTAGTAATGGTAACGCCAGATGCGCAACGAACAATGAGTACATATTTAGGAATTTCTCAAAAACTAAAATTAAATGATATCAATGAAGATGTTATAGCACAGTCAAAAATTACTTATCTTGAGGGATACCTTTGGGATCTTGATGACGCGCAAGAAGCAATTAAAAAAGCAATAAAAATTTCTAAAGAGGCAAACAGGTTAGTTGCATTTAGTGTATCCGATGTTTTTTGCATTGAACGATTTAGAGAAAGTTTTTTAAATCTAGTTAATAATGAAGCTGATATAATTTTTGCAAATGAAGAGGAAATTAAATCGCTTTATCAAAAGGATAGTCTCGTTGATTGTCTCGAAATTATAAGTCAGCATGATAAAATATTTGCTATCACACTTGGTGAAAAAGGTGCGATGATTGTTAATAAAGATCAACTTATACAAATAAAAGCTCAGGAAATTGAAAATTTAGTCGATACTACTGGAGCAGGAGATTTATTTGCTGCAGGCTTCTTACTTGGATACATTAATGGTAAAAATTTAGAGCAATGTGGGAATGAGGGTGTAATATTCGCCTCGAAAATAATTCAAATTTATGGAGCAAGACTATGAGTAAAAAATCTATTATGATCACAGGTGTCTCTACTGGTATAGGACAAGGAACACTTAGTTATTTTGTGAAAAACGGTTTCCACGTTTATGGAAGTATTCGTAATTCAAAAGATGCAAGCAGATTAAAAAAACTTTATAAAGATAATTTTACACCTCTAATCTTTGATGTAACAAAAGAAGCTCAGCTAAAAAAGGCTGTCACATTTTTGAAAAAAGATCTTAAGAGTTCGAATCTTCTTGCTTTAGTTAATAACGCAGGTGTAGCAATATCTGGTCCCTTATTGCATCAAAGAGTGAAAGATTTTGAAAAACAAATTGATATTAATTTAAATGGTGCGTTTAGAGTAATAAAATATTTTGCTCCATTGTGTGGAGCAGAAAAAAATAATAATTCGAAAAAGGGTGTAATTTTTAATATAAGTTCAATTTCTGGAAAAATTGGAATGCCTGGCGTTGGAGCCTACACTGCATCTAAATTTGGATTAGAAGGCTTAAGTCATAGTTTAAGAAGAGAATTGATGAGATATGGAGTTGATGTTGTAGTTATTGGACCAGGTCCAATAAAAACTGAAATTTTTGACAAAATTGATAAAAAATTTTTAGAAAGCCTCAAAAAAACTGATTATGCAAAGGCAGCCAAAGGAATACCTAAAAGAATGAAAAATGCTAAAAAGATAGCATTTCCAGCTGAGGAAGTTGGAAAATTAATATTTAATGCACTACACAATCCGAACAGGAAAACACGGTATGCCATCACGCCAAGTAGAATGATGTATTGGACACTTCCAATGTTATTGCCCGACAGAGTCTTGGATCAATTAATCAAAAGACGATCGGGAGGATTGTAAAATTTTATTTGATTCCTCTATAACATCATCCGCTGAAATTAAATTAATATTACTACCCCCAAATTCGACCGATGAAATAAAATGAATGTTTTCAAATTGATCGTTTAGAAACTTAACAGCGCTTGTTGGACCACATATTTTCAGCAATGGACATAGATTTGTTGATAGCATTTGCCCAGTGCCACTATCATTAGTAATTGCCATGCTTAAATATTTTGTAGCACCCATTACTACCTCAAGTCCTGGAAAATTAGACAATTCCTCCTCAGGAAACTTTGGTTTTTTAATTTGATTAATTATATCTTCCTTTAAATGTATTTCTTGTGGGCCAAGAAAAAAAACTATCTCAAACCCTTTTGCTTCAAAATATTTAGCCACATCTATGAATTTTTTGTAGTCCCATATTCTCTTTGGCGTATTAGAGCCAAGTGAAATGCCAAAATACTTTTTATCAGCTTGAAAAACTTCTTGTAATTCTTTTAGTATTTCTTTTGGAATTGTTATAGATGATGCTTGTTGTTTTTTATAACTTGATACTAAATCAAGCATCTCAATAATATTATTTACATAAAATTGTCTTTTTGATTTTTTATCCTTGGGTTTATAGTTTGAAAACATCCAATTGGCAGAGGCGGAGATGAATTTTAAACATTTAATTCTTCGCAACGCAATGGTACGTAAAACTGCTTTTTGTGTATCAATTATTATATCAAAATTTATATTTTTAAGATCATATTTTGAAGATATTCTTTTCCAGAAAAAAGGGCTTAAGTTTACTTGCTCCCAAATTTTATCAATGTATGGCTCAGTGAATTTTTTTAAACGGGAATTATACTCAGTATAAATAGTATCAGTCATCCAATGGATTTCTGCTGTTGGGAATCTTTCCCTTAACTGGTGGACAATTTGAAGTTTTAAAATTCCATCCCCAATTTGTTCACCATTACTGAAGATAAGAATCTTTTTCATGAAATTATGTGTTAGCTTTCTTCAGATACTTTTATAATCAATTTTCCTTCGTTTTCGCCAGAAAATAACTTTTTGATTGCGGTGCCCGCATTCTCAATCCCTGGAATAATATGATTTTTATATTTAATTTTATCTTCTTTTAACCATTGTGTAATATCTTGGTAGGCTTCCATGTATCTTTTGAAGTAATCAAAAACAATAAAGCCTTTAAGCTTAATTCTCTTTATCAGTAAATTTCCCCAAGCAGGCCCCGGAACAATTGACTCAGCATTATACCCTGAAATCAAACCACAAAGACTTATTCTTCCATTGATATTCATGCGAGTTAATACTGCTTCAGTAATGCTACCACCTACATTTTCAAAATATATGTCAATTCCATCAGGACAAGTCTCTTTTAATTTTTGTCTAAGATTTTCAGACTTATAATTGATAGCAGAGTCAACACCTAGTTCATCAACAAGCCATTTACATTTTGCGTCTGAACCTGCAATCCCTATTACTCTGCAACCTTTAATTTTTCCTATTTGACACACAATTGATCCAACAGCACCGGCTGCTGCAGAAACAACTAAAGTTTCGCCAGGTTGTGGATCAGTTATATCAAGCAAACCAAAGTAAGCTGTGAGGCCAGTCATTCCTAAAATACTCATATAACAATCAATAGGAAAACCTGTTCCTTGAGGAATTTGCCTTACTCCTTTCCCATCACTTACACAGTATTGCTGCCATCCACCCATACAGTTCACAATTTCACCTTTTTTAAATTTTTCATTTTTACTCTCTTCGATTATGCCTATTGTACCACCTCTCATGGTTTCTCCAGTTTGCATCGCATCAACATAAGATTTTTGTCCACTCATCCACCCGCGATTTGCAGGATCCAAAGAGAGATATATGTTTCTTATTAATATTTGACTATCTGAAAGACTGGGAACTTCATTTTCCTCCAAAACTAAGTCCCCTTCACTAATTTCACCAACTGGAAATTTTTTTAAAATCCATTGTTTATTTTTCATTATTATCTCCAATCATTTTTTTAAAATTCACCTGAGGCATATCAACACTTACACAAGTTGATGTTGAGGTAACAACAGTCCTATTGTTTTGCTCCAATCTACCCTCCAAGAATACAATATTTTTTCCAGATTTCACCACTCGCCCATATCCAATAACTTTTCCCGGTTTAGTTGGATACAAAAAATTTGTTTTCAGTTCTATTGTTGGCGGTCTTTTTTTGAAATGATTTTGAAATATAAACGCTAATGCAGATGCATCATCTACCATTCCACTAACAATACCTCCTTGGACGTCACCTGCAGGATTGCAGTATTTTTTATCAATATCAAACTCAACTTTGATATTGCCATCTGTAGTATCAACTTCTAGAACAGTCATATTAAAGAGGTCGAATAATTTATTCTTATTAAACAGCTTGATGAGTTCAGCGTCTGAGATTTTTTCACTCATATTGATTATTTGTATTCAGGTTTTTCAGGAAATACCATTGGTCCCAATGGTCTTCCCGCGAGTAAATGAAAGTGTAAGTGAGGTACTTCTTGATGCGCATCCTTACCAGCATTTGCAATGAGCCTATATCCCCCTCCTCCAGATTTTTCACTTATACCCAACATATCTGCCACGTTTGAAATAGCCCGGGTGAAACCAACTATTTCTTCGTCCGAAGCATTCGCACTAAAATCATTTATGTCTACGTATTCTCCTTTGGGAATTACTAAGGCATGTGAAGGTGCTTGCGGACGAATATCTCTAAATGATAGGACATATTCGTCCTCATAAATTTTATCACATGGGATTTCACCTCTTAAAATCTTAGCAAAAATATTTTCCTTATCATATGACATTAATCTCTAAGCCCTGTTTTACCCTCTCTTTTTTCTAACTGTTCATAGACTTGATCAGGAGTAATATCAAATTTTTTCAACATAACTAACAAATGATAGATAAGATCTGCCGATTCATAAATTATCTGTTCAATATTATCTTCTTCAGCAGCCTGCACAGTTTCAAGTGATTCCTCTTTTAACTTTTCTATACATTTACTTTTACCTTCTGATATAAGTTTTGCGGTATAAGATTTTGAAGGGTCTTCATTCGCATGTGAAATAATTGTATCAAAGAGCCGAACTAATACATCAACTTTTTTACTGCTCATTCCACTCCCTCAACAATTGCAAAAATTCTATCCTTTTCATCTTCCAAGATTTTTTTTGCATTTTGATATTCTTCTGAGTTATAAGCCTGTTTAGCTATTTCAATTGACTCATACTCGACTATGACGTTTCTTTTAAACTCTTTACCTTCCATAGTTGTTTGTTCGCCACCCCGTACTAAAAATTTGCCATTATATTTTTTGACCGCCTCAGTTGCATACTCTGCATACAATTTTTGCTTGTCCGGATGTAACACATTTACTTTTACAACCCAATAACCTTTCATAATTAAATCCTAACTGCTATATTTTGTTCGGCAAGATATGTTTTTACATCTTTAATACTATATTCTCCGAAATGAAAAATAGAAGCAGCTAATAGAGCGCTAGCCCCTCCCTTTAATACCCCTTCAACAAAGTGCTCAAGGTTTCCAACGCCACCTGAAGCAATAACAGGAATATCAATAGAGGATGAGACAGTACTCAATAATTCATTGTCAAATCCTATTTTTGTTCCATCTCTGTCCATTGAAGTTAATAATATCTCACCAGCTCCTAAATTAGCTACTTCAATACAATATTCTAATGCATTAATATCTGTAGGCTTTCTTCCACCATGGGTAAATATATTCCAACTTTTATCTCCAACTTTTTTTGCATCCACTGCTATAACTATTGTTGAGGATCCATATTTCTTTGCTGCTTTCGCAACCAAGTCAATGTTTTCAACCGCAGCTGTATTTATGGAGACTTTATCTGCTCCATTGTGAAGCAAACGAGATATATCATCAATGGTCCTGACACCTCCACCTACAGTCAGGGGTATGAAACAATTTTCAGCAGTTTTTTTTACAACTTCAAAAAGGGTTTCTCTGTCGTCACTTGATGCAGTTATATCTAGAAAGCACAGTTCGTCAGCTCCCTCAGAATTGTAGATTTTTGCTTGTTCAACAGGATCGCCAGCATCAATTAAGTCAACAAAGTTGACGCCTTTGACAACTCTCCCTCGATCAACATCTAAACAAGGTATGATTCTTTTTTTTAGCATTCTATCTAACTATCTTTAATGCCTCAGCAATATCAATATTTTTGTCATAAATTGCCTTACCTACAATTACACCTTTTATATGTGAATAATTTTTTTTCTTTAGTTCAATAAGGTCTGAGATATTTGATACCCCACCTGATGCAATACAGTCAATTTTTGTTTGAACCATTACATTTTCTAGCATTTCAAAGTTAATCCCTTGCTTCATACCATCCCTCATTACATCAGTAATTATTATTGAGTTGATATTAAGATCTTCTATACTTTTTAAGAAATCAGAAATTTGTAAATCTTTTACCTCTTTCCAACCTTTTGTAGCAATTTGGTTCCGCTTAATGTCGAGAGCAATTGAAATTCTATTAGGATAATTGCTAACTGATTTCTCAAAAAAAGTTTTATTTTCAAACACTGATGTTCCGATGATAACGTTATTAACACCAATATTAATGAGTCTTTCGACTCTCTCTATATTCCTTACTCCACCACCGAACTGAATCTTAAGATTCGTATTTTTTTTTATTTGCTCAATAGATTTAATATTTTCAAAATTGCCCTTAAGCGCACCATCTAAATCAACGCAATGCAAATATTCCACTCCTGAGTCTTCAAAAATTTTAGCTTGTTCTAACGGTGACTCGTTGTAAGTAGTAGATTGTTCAAAATCACCTTGTTTTAATCTTACACATTTGCCGTCCTTTAAATCAATTGCTGGAAATAAAATCATGAAGGTTCCCACTCGAGAAAGTTTAAAATTATTTGTTTTCCGTTATTATGACTTTTTTCTGGATGAAATTGTGTGCCAAAAATATTTTCCTTGAGTACTGCTGCAGTAATTGGATTTGGATAATTTGTAGTTGCAATACAATTTTCATTTTTTTTAGTTCTAAAGTAGTAACTGTGCACAAAATAAAAGTCAGTGTTTTGTGAAATATTATTCAGCAATGCATGATTATGAAAAGTGACTTCATTCCATCCCATGTGTGGAATTTTATAATCGGCTGGTGCCTCGATCTTGACGACTTCTCCGGGTATCCATCCGAAGCCCTCACATTCACCAAATTCCAAAGATTTTTCTGCTAGTAACTGCATTCCAACACAAATGCCCATAAAAGCTTTTTTTTTGTCAATTACCACTTGTTCAAGACTTTCAAACAAACCGTCTATTTTGTGAATTGCGTTTTTGCAGTCTTGAAAAGCCCCTACTCCAGGAAGAACTAATTTATCGGCGTTTAATATTTCAGATGGTGTATTTGTAACAACAATCTTATATGGATTTTCTAAGTTCTTGTTTACGGCTTCAAATGCCTTTTGTACTGAATGTAAATTTCCTGAGCCATAGTTGATAATTACTAACTTCATTTATTTATTTGTTTAATAGTATCAATAACTTCCTCTACATGATTATTTACTTTCACTTTTCTCCAAACCTTTGTGACCTTTCCTTTCATGATAAGAAAAGTAGACCGTTCTATACCCTTGTAGGTTCTGCCATACATACTTTTTTTAACCCATACCCCAAATTTCTCACAGATTTTATCAGTCTCATCGGAAAGAAGATCAAATTTTAATTCATATTTTTCAGCAAATCTATTTTGTTTCTGAATAGTATCTTTGGACACACCATAAACTTTAACCTTTAGATTGTTTAACTTTCGAAGATTGCTTTGGAAATCACAAGATTCTTTTGTACAACCGGGAGTATCCGCTTTGGGATAAAAATAAATTAGCGCGTCCTCTTTTGTAGGAAATATAACTTCTTTACCCTTTTGATTTTTAAGTTTGAACGAAGGTAGTTTTTGGCCTTCTTTAATCATTGTTAAAGTTGTCCTTTGGTAGAAGGAATGTTCATTCCCTCCCGCTCGTTAATCGCAACAGCATTTCTTAAACTTCTTGCCAAAGCCTTAAAGCAAGATTCAATTATATGATGGTTATTTTCTCCATAAATATTTTCCACATGTAATGTTGTTCCACTTGCTTGTGCAAAAGCTTGGAACCATTCTTTAAATAATTCAGTATCAAAGTCACCTTGAGAAGATGTTATCTTTGGAGCACTAAATTTTACTTTCCAAATTAAATAAGGTCTATTTGATAGATCAAGCGCAACTCTTGATAATGTTTCATCCATGGGAATATATGAGTGCGCATAACGTGTAATACCTTGTCGATTACCTAATGCTTTTGATAAACATTCGCCAATTGCAATGCCTGTATCCTCAGTTGTATGGTGATAATCAATGTGAGTATCTCCTGTTGCTTTTATCGTCATATCTATAAGTGAGTGCTTTGACAGTTGTTCAAGCATGTGGTCAAGAAATCCTATGCCAGTCTTGATATCGTACTTACCTGTTCCGTCGATATTAATATCGACAGAGATAGAAGTTTCTTTAGTGTCTCTTTTATACTCTGCTGTTCTCATAACAAAATCCAGTCGGTTTCTATCAATAAATCACTGAATTATCTATAAAAAATGTAATTTTTAATGATAAGTCAGGGCTTGAAGTTAATAAATAAATAGCCACATAACATTCAGCATGGAAAATCAACAAAGTCAATCATGGCACGGCACAACTATTATTAGTATAAGAAAAGGCAATCAGGTTGTTGTCGCGGGAGACGGACAAGTTAGTCTTGGAAATACAGTTATAAAAGGCACCGCCCAAAAGGTTAGAAAAATAGGTGATGGTAGTGTTATCGCTGGTTTTGCCGGAGCAACTGCAGATGCATTTACTTTATTTGAAAGACTGGAAGCGAAACTAGAAAAGCATCCTAAACAGCTTACCAGAGCATGTGTTGAACTGGCGAAAGATTGGCGCACCGACAAATATTTAAGGCGTCTAGAAGCACTTCTTACAGTTGCAGACTCTTCTACATCACTTCTAATTACTGGAATGGGTGATGTGTTAGACCCTGAAGGGTCAGTTATTGGAATTGGTAGCGGTGGTAATTATGCACTATCCGCTGCTAAAGCACTGATTGATACTGATCTTACCGCTGAAGAAATTGCTTTAAAGTCACTAAAAATTGCTGGCGAAATTTGTGTTTTCACTAACAGCAATGTTACACTTGAAAAAATTGAGTATTAGATAATGCAAGCATTTTCACCAAGGGAAATTGTTTCCGAACTTGATAGATATATTATTGGCCAAGATGATGCAAAAAAATCTGTAGCCATAGCACTAAGGAATCGTTGGCGACGTCAGCAATTACCAGAAGATATGAGAGAAGAGGTTCTTCCAAAAAATATTTTAATGATTGGTCCTACTGGAATTGGTAAAACTGAAATTTCTAGAAGGCTCTCAAAATTAGCACAAGCACCGTTTATAAAAGTTGAAGCAACAAAATTTACAGAAGTTGGGTATGTAGGTAGAGATGTGGAGTCCATTGTTCGTGATTTGATTGAAATAGCAATTACAATGGTTCGTGAGATAAAGAGAAAAGAAGTAAAGGCAAAAGCACAATTAGCTGCTGAAGAACGTGTGTTAGACGCTTTAGTTGGACCAGGTTCTGGGCCTGCTACAAGAGAAAGTTTCAGAAAAAAACTTAGAAATAATGAACTCAATGAAAAAGAAATTGAAATAGCTGTTCAAGATACAGGATCATTTCCAACAATAGACCTTCAAGGTGGACAAGGTGCTGGTATAGGAATGATAAATCTAAACGACATGCTTGGTAAAGCTATGGGACCAAAAACTAAAAAGAAGAAAACAACAGTTGCCGACTCTTATGAGATCTTGGTCAATGAAGAGTCAGATAAGTTAATTGATACTGATCAAATTGTGAATGAGGCAAAAAAAGCAGTCGAAGACAATGGAATTGTATTTATTGATGAAATAGACAAAGTTTGCGCAAGAAGTGAAAGGGTTGGTGGTGATGTTTCAAGGGAAGGTGTTCAAAGAGACTTGTTACCTCTAATTGAGGGAACAACAGTTAACACTAAACACGGAACAATCAAAACTGATCACATACTTTTTATAGCTTCTGGAGCCTTTCAACTGTCAAAACCATCTGATCTATTGCCAGAATTACAGGGCAGATTACCAATAAGGGTTAGTCTCAAAGCACTTTCACAAGAGGACTTTAAACGTATCCTAACAGAACCCAAATATAGCCTGATAAAACAGTATGAGGCACTGATGGGTACTGAAGATGTAAAAATCAGCTTTAGTGAGGACGGAATCGATGCAATTGCAACATTAGCTGTGGATATAAACTCAACTATTGAAAATATTGGCGCTCGTCGTTTGCATACCATTCTTGAGAGGGTGTTAGAAGACATAAGTTTCTCTGCAGCAGATAAAGGTGGAGAAAAAATTACAATTGATGCAAGCTACGTTAAAGATAATGTTAACGAGTTATCTAAAGATACTGATCTTTCCAAGTTCATTCTCTAATTTTTATGACACTGAAAACAAAAAAAACTCATTTAAACAAGATAAAGGTGCGTTACTCAGAAGTTGATTGTCAGAGAATAGTTTATAATTCACATTATTTGACATATTTTGACATTTCTCTCAGTGAGATGCTCGAAGATTGTTTTGATCAGGATGAATATGTAAAAAAGACTAATAACGATTTTCACACGGTTGGTGTGCAAATGAATTTTAAAAGTCCTGCAAGATTAAATGATCAGCTCGAAGTTTACACAGGAATAAAAAAACTTGGAAATTCGAGTATGACTTTTACACAAGAAATTTACAGATCTGGATCCGATGAAATAATAAATGAAGCAGTTATTACTTGGGTTAACACAGACCAAGAAAGTATGAAGTCTTCTAAAATTCCAGATAATATAAAAGAAAAGTTAAATAAGTATTTGATTAATTAATCAGAAGTTGCTGCTAATAACCAATTAGAAGTTTTTTTATCTTTTATTTTTTCAAAAGTCCAAACGTCTGTAATTTTTTGCACCTGATTAAGACTGCCTGAAATTACTTCATCTTTACTGTTTTTGATACATGTAATCATTTCTGAAATGAATCTCACTGTTACTTCCATAGGATTTTTTTTCAGGTCTTTGTGAACAATTTCAGATTTTTCTATACCTATAAAATTAAATTCTACAGTTTCATTTTTACTATTTCGTTCATCTATTACTGACGTAAAGCTATTTAATACTTCATTAGATAGCAAAGGCTTAAGGGCATCTTTATTGCCATTTTCAAAATTTGTGACGATCGTTTCATACGCGTTTGATGCGCCGCGTAAAAAATCATCTTTATCAAACCAACCGTCTTCTCTTGATCCTGAAGAAACTTTTGGTTCGATAGTTACGATTTTTTCTTCTGAAGATTGTTGAGGAGTTTCATAGTTATATGAAGTTTTATCTGTTTTTTCATGGCCAGTTCTCCTTCCAAGAATACTTCTAAGTCGCAAAAGAACTATTCCTGCTATTATTGCTAGGATTAGAATATCAATATATTGAAATGCTTCACTCATTTAATCAAATATTATAGAGTTCTTATTTAGGTATTAAAACTAAACTTTCAACAATTACTTACTTATTTTGTTTTTATTTATTGCACTTTTTATACTTATCCCAATCATCGAAATTAGTTTATTTATTGAAATTGGGAGCATTATTGGATCGTTCTACACCATAATGCTTATATTCATCACTGCAATTGTGGGTGTATTTTTTGTCCGTCAGCAAGGAATAAGCACATTTCAAAAGTTAACATTTCAATTGCAAAATTTAGAAACACCTGTTCAGACGATGTTTGAAGGGCTAGTCATCCTTATCTCTGGTATTCTTTTAATTACTCCTGGATTTTTTACTGATGCTTTAGGTTTTGTAGGATTGATACCATTCACTAGAATAATTTTCATAAAGTTAGTAGCAAGTTACATTCTTTCTAGATATGGTAAGCAAAGTAATCAAAATAAAAATACCATTGAAGGTGAATTCATTGATATTGATGAAGAGGAAAAATAATAGTGGATGTAAAAACAAAAATTATCACACAATTTGTTAGAGACTTATCATTTGAAAATCCTAATGGACCACGACCATTTCAACCAGGTAGCGATCGACCCAATATTAATGCAAATGTTGATGTCAAAGCACAAAATAAAAAAGATACCAATATTTATGAAGTCGAGCTGAACGTGAGTGTAAATGCTGCACACGCGGATCAGAGTTTGTATATCGTAGACCTAAAGTACGTTGGAATATTTGAAATTGAAAATCTTACTGACGATGTTAAGGAAGCTTACTTACTAGTAGAATGTCCGAGACTACTTTTTCCATTTGCAAGAAGAGTTATTTACGACTTACATGCTGATGGTGCTTTACCACCACTTATGTTAGACCCTGTGAACTTTGCTGAACTTTATAAAAAGAAAACAAGTAATAATTAATAGCGAACCAATTTAGGTTCACCGTCCACAATTTCAAAAACTGGCTCAACATTAGGTATGTCACTTTTATTTTTGTTGTTCATAGTAGACAGAAGCTCAGCGGTATCAGTGAAACCACAGATCATCTCAAGATTTTTTATTGTTGGCATAATCATAGGAAAATTTCCAGATTTACTTTCTTGAAGGGCTTCTTCAGGATTAATCCATTTGCTTTCAACTCCCTCCACTCCATCGTGTACAGCTACCTGATCGGTCGTACAGGCTATAAAAAATCTAGTGCTATATCTTCTTTTCTCTATTTTCGGAGTAACCCAGTGTGAAATATATGCAAGTTCATTTGTTGCTAATTCTAGATTTAAAGTATCTATCATTTTATAAAAAATATTTTCACCTTGTAAAATTTTGCTTTTGTATTGATCTATTATTTTTAAATCATCCTTGTTGAGAACAGTATTTTTTAAATTTACTCCCTTTTTATTCGCAAGAAGAATTCCACTTTCCTCAAAGCACTCCCTGATACATGCAGCCCAATATGAAAGGCCGTCTTTTTTTAATCCAAGCCTTTCTGATGCCAAGACGTCATCAAGATGAGGGCTGTATTTTAAATAATTATTTGAAATATCTTCATTATCAATTTTACCCCCTGGAAATACCCATACACCGCCAAAATTTGTTTTCATGGATCTTTTAATCATGAACACTTCTATCCGCTGGTTGGTATCTCGTATAAGCAACACTGATGCAGCTGGTGTGGGCACTTGTTGATAATTACCGTTATCAATAGGTATATGATTAGTTGTATTATTCACTCGTTTGGTTATTTTTAGATTGATTTATTTTTTTCCAAATAGAGTGCTTGCCTAATGTTTGAATAAATTCTTCATGCAATTTTTTCTCTTGATCAGAAATCCGGGGTGGTAAGTTTCTATTCTTGATCTTTTCAGTATCAAAGGATGAAGTAGAATTTGTAGTTACTGGCTTGGTGCTTAAATCTAGACTTAATTCACGAGCATCCATTAGTTCTATGTACACGCGGGCTAAGAGCTCGGTATCAATTGTAGCTGAATGTTTTTCTCTTTCTTTGTTATCAATTGCAAATCTTTTACAAAGCGCATCAAGTGAAACACTCTGGCCAGGAAATTTTTCTCTAGCAATCGAAACAGTGTCAATTTTGTCATTTTTAATAGACTCTTTGCCACAAGTATTAAGCTCGTAATTCAAGAAGCCAACGTCAAAGTCCACGTTGTGAGCAATAATTGGATCTGTACCTAAAAATTCTAGAAACTCCGATGCAATATGCTCAAATAAAGGTTTGTCTTTTAAAAATTCAAAGCTCAATCCATGTACCTTAAATGATGTGTCAGGCACATCTCGCTGGGGATTAATATATTGTTGGTATGTTTTACCGGTGGGAAGATAATCGATTATCTCTATTGCAGCAATTTCAATTACTCTGTGACCTTCTGAAGGCCTTAGTCCGGTGGTTTCTGTATCAAGTACGACTTGTCTCATTGATTAAAGAAGGTATTCCACGCCTTTGGATTAATCAATTTAATTTTTGCAGCAACTTCTTTTACCTCTGATTTTGTATCTTCAATATTATTATCAGTTGAAATGATGTAATCTGCTTTTTTTAATTTGTCTCTGTCTGGCATTTGTTGATCTTTAATAGCATTAAATATCTCTAATGGTACTTTTCTCTCCAAAACCACTCTGGACTGTTGTGTTGCTTCAGATGCTGTCACCACAACGGAAACATCCACATATTTTTCTCCTCCAGTTTCAAAGAGTAATGGAATGTCTAAAACACAACCCATCTTTCCTTCTTCGATTAATTTTTTTATGTAGATTATTTGATATTTCCTTGTTACAGGATGAACAATTTGTTCTAGGTCTCTAAATTTATCAGGGTCTTTATTTAGGATATCTCTTAATGCTAATCGATTGACTACACCATCTTTCGTTGAGCCTGGAAACTGTCTCTCTACTTTTTCTATAACCTCCTCATCGTTTTCGTAGATGTAATGAACTGTATCGTCAGCATTATACACGCCGTAACCATGATCTTTAAACATTTTGGCAACTGTGGATTTTCCCATCCCAATAGATCCCGTTACACCAACCAACAGCACTAACTAACCCCCAATACACTCATTAAATCTTCATCAATCTCAGGCATTGTGTCGTGCCACAAGTTGAAGGACTGTGCAGCTTGATGGATTAGCATTTCCAGTCCATTTTGAACTGTGCAGCCATTTTTCTCAGCGTATCTTAGAAAAGTTGTCTTGCTTGGATTGTATATCAGGTCATAAACATGCGCGGATGAATGCAGGCTATCAAAGTCTATTAAGTTGTTTTCTTCACCTTCTTGTTGTCCTAAGCTTGTGGTGTTGACAACTAATTGTGAGGATCCAACAAACTCTCTTAGTGTTGTTTCTGTTAAGATTGTTGCCTCAACACCCAAATCGCTGCAAAGTGATTCTGCGTTTTCTCTTGTTCTATTATAAATACCAATCTCACACTTCATATGTGTTAGCGCATACACAACCGCCCTTGCTGATCCGCCGGCTCCGAGCACCAAACACAACTTGTTATTTAGGCCTTTGTTTGCAATTGATTTTTCAAAACCAATTGGGTCTGTGTTATCCCCATAAATACCATCTTTATTTACTATGAGTGTGTTGACTGCTTTGAGGGTTCTTGCAACATCAGATGTGTTGTCACAATATTTATATGCGTCCTCCTTAAGGGGAACTGTAACATTTAAACCGCTGTAACCCTCTTCTATTAAATGATCAACATCCCTAATAAAGTTTTCTTTTGTTACATTTATTTTTTGGTAGGCGCTCACATCAATTTTCTTACTTTCAATCCAGTGATTATGAATTTTAGGTGAAAGACTATGATCTATTGGGTCTCCAATAACTGCTGTTTTTTTATGTGACATTATTTTCAAATAGAAGATTGTTGTCCCAAAGGAACTGGGTTAATTGAATTAATGATATGCCTTGTATTGAAAAAAGGTCACTCCCAATGTTTTCAAAAAGTTTAATTCCTTCCTCCTCAATTGCATAGACACCTACAAGACCAAGAATATCATCGTCGACTTTATTTAAATACTCTTTTATCAGATCCTCGCTAAGCTTTCGCATGTGCATTTTAGATCTGTCTACATACTTCCAAATAATATTATTGTCTTGAGCGACTGTTGTGGCAGTTATGAGTGTGTGGACAGATCCACTCATTCTCATCAACTGTTCTTTTGCTTCATTTCTATCCCTAGCCTTGTTAATTAATTCGCCTTTCAGATCCAAACCTTGGTCTGATCCAATAACAAAGGTATTTTTATTAGACATTGAGGGTTTCAAAGCTTTCATTTCTGCGAGTTTAACTACGACCTCTTCGGGGGTATTTTTACTCATCGACAACTTTACCCCATCCTCATCTACACCATGAGCAACGGCCTCAAAGCTTATGCCGGCGTTGCGTAATAATTTAATCCTTGTTTCGCTTTTAGATGCCAAAATTATATCTCTGTTCATAAACCTGTATAAACTCCTTATGACCTGTGAGTGCTTTTACTATCTTTGCCCATCTGTAATTTTTAACTTATTTTTCTATCTTTATTGAGAATTTTTGCAAACTTTGTTCACTTGTTAGAGATATTGGGGTTTTCTTCCACGTCGGTGTATAAAGTTAAAAAACATATAATTCAAAGCGATTGTTCTGTGTATCGAATTGTGGGCAAAAAGCGACTTTTTATATATACACAATTCCACAGGAACATAAACAACTACAATTATATATATAATATAATGAGTATATTTATTGATACACTTAAGGGTCAAAAAACAAACCCGACACCAGTTTGGTTAATGAGACAAGCGGGGAGACATTTGCCTGAATATATTACTATCAGAAAACAGTTTGCAAACCTTATGGATATGTTTCTTGATCCCATGACAATACTAGAGGTTTCCCTTCAGCCTGTAAACAGATACGGCATGGATGCCTGTATTGTGTTTTCAGATATTTTAATAACCCCTTTTGCTGCAGGCTCAACCGTAAGTTTTATTGAGGGGCAGGGTCCAGTAATAAAGTTTAATGAGAACATAAATTATAATCCTGAAAAAACCCTACCTCTTGCAACAGGAATAAAAAAAATTAAAGAAAATACAAATGTCCCCTTAATAGGGTTTGCTGGCGGAGTATGGACGACACTGTTTTATTGTTTATATGAAAAGAATGAACGCCAACAACTAAGATCTGAAGATGTTATAAAAAAGACTTCACAAATAGATAACTTAATCGATCAAATGACACATGCGATTATTCAACATGCAGAAATGCAAATTAATTGTGGGATTGATGCTTTTCAAATATTTGAATCAGCGGCAGAACACTTGAATGATGAACAATTCAATAAATGGTGTATTCAACCCACAGAAAAAATTATCAAGAGTATAAAAAAAATAAAAGACATCCCCATTATTGGCTTTCCTAGAAATACTAATCTTGCATGTTATAAAAAATATTCAAATATAGATAAGCTTGATTGTATTACCTTGGACTATAATTTTCCTTTAGATAAAATTAATAAACTAAACGATAAAATTGTTTTTCAAGGAAATCTGGATCCTAAACATCTATTAAAAGACTCCAAAAACCTTGGTCAAAAGATTGAAGAAATATTGTTTGCTTTTAGAGAAAGACCACATATTTTCAATTTAGGACACGGGGTTTTACCCGCTACATCTATTGAGAAGGTTGAGCAAATGCTCTTACAGATAAGGTCAAAATGAAAACGGCAGTTGTTTTATTTAACTTGGGCGGACCAGACAAACAAGAAAGCGTAAAACCTTTTTTATTTAATCTATTTAATGATCCTAATATATTTAGACTTCCAAATCCCTTTAGATATTTATTGGCAAAACTTATATCTTCTCGCCGCACCAAAGAGGCAACCGCAATTTATGCTGAAATAGGCGGTAAATCACCTATTCTTGAAATTACCAACTCTCAAGCAGAGGCCCTTCAGAAAGCGCTAAAAAACAAAGGCATCGAAAACAAAGTATTTGTTTGCATGAGATATTGGCATCCAATGACAGCTGAGGTCGTTTCAAAAGTCAAAGACTATAACCCAGATAAAATATTTTTACTGCCCCTGTATCCACAGTACTCCACAACAACAACAAAATCTTCTCTGGACGCGTGGTTCAAAGAAGCCCAAGACCAGGAATTAAATACAAAAACAAAATACACCTGTTGTTATCCATATGACGCGAAACTAATAAAAGCCCATCAAAAACTGATCCAAGACAAAATAAACCACATCAAAGATAAGAAAGTAAGAGTTCTTTTTTCCGCCCACAGTTTACCCGTGTCAATAATTAAAAAAGGAGACCCTTATCAGTGGCAAGTGGAGCAAACAGTTAAGGCGGTCATACAGGGCATTCATGGTTATGAAGATTATGTTTTGGCTTACCAAAGTAAAGTTACTCCAGTTAAATGGCTTGAACCCACAACACCAAGTGAAATTGAAAATGCAATTAGTGAAGATAGGGCGCTGGTTATTGTTCCAATTGCATTTGTCTCGGATCACTCTGAAACACTCGTTGAATTAGACATTGAGTACCAAGAACTTGCAAGTGAACTAGGCTGTAAGCATTATTATAGATCTGAGTCTTTAAACATTGATCAAACATTTATAGAAAGCTTATCTGAAATAGTTAGTGAGTCAGAAAAAATTGAGAGCGGTAATATCAGGCAAAAAATATGTCCAGCAACGTTTAAACAGTGTGATCAAGAATTAAGATGAATTCAATTTTTTTATATAATTTATTTCTTAGTTTACATATTATCAGTGTGATAGCTTGGATGGCGGGTTTATTATATTTGCCAAGATTATTTGTGTATCATTGGAGTAAAGAGGTAGGGTCTGACTCGTCAGAGACTTTTAAATTAATGGAATTACGTTTACTTAAAATTATTATGAATCCAGCAATGATATTTTCATGGTTGTTTGGTTTAGCGTTGATATCAAATTTGGGTATTGATGCGCTGCTTCAACTATGGCTTCAATTAAAAATCATATTTGTGATTCTCATGTCTGGAGTTCATGGGTATTTCTCAAAATTAACTAGAGAGTTTCAAGAGGATAAAAGGCCAAAATCAGAGCGTTTTTTTAGAATTATCAATGAATTTCCAACGGTTTTGATGATAATTGTCGTATTTCTGGTTATTTTTAAACCAATATAAAACTTGCTATATTTAACGATTACGGTTAGAAAGCAGCTTCCAAACTATTTCCACATTATCATCATCATTAATAAGTATGGCTAAAAACTTAAAATTAAGAGACCTTAAGAAAAAAACTCCACAAGAACTTCTTGTTTATGCGGAGGAACTTGGCGTTGAAAATGCCAGTTCAATGCGTACACAAGATATGCTGTTTGAAATACTGAAAACTCTTGCGAGTGACAGCAAAGATATTGACGGTGAAGGAGTTTTAGAAGTTTTACAGGATGGGTTTGGTTTTTTAAGATCAATGGAGGCCAATTATCTCCCGGGTCCTGATGATATTTATGTAAGTCCAAGTCAAATCAAAAGATTTGGATTAAGATCAGGAGACACTGTTGAAGGTCCAATTAGGGCACCAAAGGACGGTGAACGTTATTTTGCATTATTAAAAATTGATACCATCAATTACGAAGAAACCGAAAAAAGTAGAAACAAAATTAACTTTGATAACCTGACACCTCTTTATCCTGATGAGCAAATCAGATTAGAAACTGAAAAACCAGCTAGTGATCAAAGTTCTAGAGTAATCGATTTGGTTGCGCCAATTGGCAAGGGTCAAAGGGCACTTATTGTTTCACCCCCAAGAACTGGTAAAACGGTATTACTTCAAAATATTGCACATTCAATTACTGATAATCACCCAGAATGTTATTTGATGGTTTTATTAATTGATGAGAGACCAGAGGAAGTTACTGACATGCAACGCTCTGTCAAAGGAGAGGTTGTCAGCTCAACATTTGATGAGCCCGCATCACGTCACGTGCAGGTTGCTGAAATGGTTATCAATAAAGCAAAAAGATTAGTAGAGCATAAAAAGGATGTTGTTATTCTTTTAGACTCCATTACAAGATTGGGTCGTGCTTACAATACAGTTGTTCCAAGTTCAGGAAAAGTATTAACAGGTGGTGTTGATGCAAACGCACTACAGAGACCAAAGAGATTTTTTGGTGCAGCTAGAAATATTGAGGATGGCGGCTCACTGACTATTATTTCAACAGCCCTTATTGATACAGGAAGTAGAATGGACGAGGTAATTTTTGAGGAATTTAAAGGAACTGGTAACTCAGAAATCATACTGGATAGAAAAGTTGCTGATAAAAGAATATATCCTGCAATTGATATTACTAAGTCCGGTACTCGAAAAGAAGAGATACTTCTTGATAAGGATGAGCTTCAAAAAATGTATGTTCTTAGACGTATTCTTAACCCAATGGGAACAATGGACTCCATTGAATTCTTACTTGGAAAACTGAAAGAAACTAAAGATAATTCCGATTTCTTCCAGTCAATGAATAAGTAAACTATCCTTCTGCCTTCATCAAAGACCTTACCTGATAACTTTTAGAAATTTTTTTTGAGCCTTCAAGGTTCCATAAATCAATTATCATAAAAAATTCAATTTTTTTAACTCCAAGTTTTGAAATTAGCTTTGCAGCCGCGCTAGCTGTTCCGCCGGTTGCAATTAAGTCATCGATAATCAAAACCTTATCTCTAGAGGTGATAGAGTGTTTGTGTACCTGGATTTCATCCATTCCATACTCTAGCTTGTATTTTTGTTTGACTATTTTTCCTGGAAGTTTCCCTTTTTTTCTTATTGGAATAAAAGGTAAGCCAAGCTTGTAGGCAACAGCTGATCCAAAGATGAAGCCTCTCGCTTCTATACCAGCTACTTTAGTAAATTTATTTTTTTTACAATATTTAGAAATTTCATTAACAACTTCGGTAAAAAGCCTCCTACTGTCTGTGATTGAAGTGATATCTTGAAACTGAATTCCTTTTTTTGGAAAATTAGGAATTACTCTAATTTTCTTTTCAAGATTATTTTTTAGTTTTTTGTTCAATGTTCAGTAAATTTCTTTTGGTACTTAATCCACCCACTGATGTAAATCCTGTGAGTTTGCCGTCACTTCCAACTACTCTGTGACACGGAATTGTCATCATTAGATTATTTTTTCCTAAGGCTCCCCCAACAGCTCGGGGCGAAGTTCTTAACTTCCTTGCAATGTCCCCATAAGTTGTTGTTCTTCCATAAGGTATCCCTCGTAAATAATTCCAAACACGGTTTTGAAATTTTGTGCCCATTTGTCTTGTTGGAAAATTAAGGGATCGCCTTTTGCGCGCAAGATACATTTTAATTTGAAGTGCAGACCTTTTTAAAAGCTTATCCTCTGTTTTGTTAGGCTTTTTCCTTGTTCTATGAACTGCAATTATTCTATTTTTGCTTGAGACAAGCTCAATATTGCCAATGATTGATTTGAAAACGTAGCTGCTCATATATATAAGATATTATAATTTTTTGACCTTATGACTAACAAATTTTTTGAAAGACACGTATTTTTTTGCACAAACCAAAGACCTGAAGGTCACCCAAAAGGTTGTTGTGCTTCTAAAAATTCAACAGTGCTACGAGCCTATATGAAGAAAAAAACAAAAGAATTAGTCTCCGATAAGAAAATAAGGATAAATGCGTCAGGCTGTTTGGATCATTGTGAATTTGGCCCTACACTTGTTGTTTATCCAGATAATGTTTGGTACTCGTGTAAAACAGAAGAAGAGGTGGACGAAGTAATCAATGAGCACCTAATCAACGACCGTATTGCCGAAAATCTTCAAATAAAAAAATGACAATTTTTGCACTATCAACGGCCAGCGGTGTTGCGGGGTTAGCGGTTGTAAGAGTCTCAGGACATCTAGCACTTACTGCCCTTAAAACAATTTCAAGAAAGAGTCACTTCGATCCAAACGTCTTAACAAAATCAGAATTTTATGATCCAGAAAGTGGCAATTTAATTGACAGGGGTCTTGCTGTATTTTTCTCAAAACCCAAAAGTTTCACAGGTGAAGATGTTGTTGAGTTTCATGTTCATGGCGGCCATACAACTGTTCAGCTTTTACTCAAATCACTTTCTAACATTGATCAGTTAAGACTTGCTCAACCCGGTGAATTTTCAAAAAGAGCATTTGTGAATAACAAAATGGATCTTACAGCAATTGAAGCCATGGGTGATTTAATTAATGCGCAAACTGAAATTCAACATAATCAAGCACTGTCCCAGATGAACGGTTCACTGAATAAATTATATTTATCATGGAGAAAGTCTCTAATAGAGTTAGTTGCTTACCTCGAAGTGGATATAGATTTTGCAGATGAAGATATTCCTGAGAATGTTCTTAACAATATAAATTCAAAAATTGAAAAACTTTTAGGCGAAATGAATGAACACTTAAAACAACGTAATCAAGGAGAAATATTAAGAGACGGTTATAAAGTTGCTATCATTGGATCTCCAAATGTTGGTAAATCAAGTTTGATAAACTCACTTGCTAATCGTGATGTTGCAATTGTGTCTGATAGGGAGGGCACGACCAGAGACGCGATTGAAGTAAGGCTAAATATTGCTGGATTTCCAGTCATTTTAACAGACACTGCGGGCTTGAGAGATACTGAGGATGAGATTGAAAAAAAAGGAATTGAAATAACTCAAAGTAAAATTAAAGAAGCAAATTTAGTTTTGGAATTATTTGATGATCCAAACAATATCGAGTTACATGAGGATCGTCTTATTGTTTTAAATAAATGTGACTTACACAATCATTACAAACAAGAAGGCTGTATCAATATTTCAGTTTCAAATGGAAGTGGTATTGAAAATTTAATCAATAAAATTGCTGAGCACGTATCAAGCAAATTCATAAGTTACACCGATACAATACCAACAAAGACTCGATACATTCTAGGTGTTCAAAATTCAATACAGAGTTTACTCAGTGCAAAAAGTATAGATTTAAAAGTTAATTCTGAGCTTATGGTTGAAGAGTTAAGATTAGCCATTCAAGAAATCGGAAAAATAACTGGTCATGTTGATGTTGAAGAATATTTAGAAGTTATTTTTAAAGATTTTTGCATCGGTAAATAACAAAATATTTGATTGCAATTAGTCTAAGTTAATTTAATTAACTTAATCATGACTAGTTATGATGTTGTTGTAGTTGGAGGAGGGCATGCTGGCTGTGAAGCCGCAACTACTTCTGCGCGTATTGGTGCAAAAACCCTCTTAATCAGCCATAAATTTGATACTATTGGGGAAATGTCCTGTAATCCTGCCATTGGTGGTCTTGGCAAAGGTCACTTAGTAAGGGAAATTGATGCACTGGATGGAATAATGGGGCGTATTGCCGATTTATCAAGCATTCAATATAGATTACTCAATAGAACAAAAGGCCCTGCAGTAAGAGGACCAAGAGCTCAATCTGATAGAAAGCTCTATAAAAAACACATGCAGGAGGAGATTGAAAATACAAAGAATTTAGAACTCTTGTTTGATCCTGTAGAAGATTTAATTTTTGATAGTAACAAACAAATTGCTGGTGTGATTTGCGCAAGTGGTAAAAAAATATCTACTAAAAAAGTTATTATCACAACTGGTACATTTTTGAATGGCCTTATCCACTTAGGAGACAAAACTATTCCAGCTGGAAGACACGGCGATTCTCCCTCAATAGGACTTGCAGACTCACTCTATAAAACCGGCTTTAATATTGGACGTCTAAAAACTGGAACACCTGCGAGACTGGATAAAAATACAATAGACTTCTCTAAGCTTGAAAAACAGGAGGCTGACGACGAGCACTCTTACTTTTCATTTTTAACTACAAAAACTCATAATGAACAATTACCGTGCCACATGACGTATACAAATGAGGCCGTTCACAATATAATTCAAAAAAATATAACAAAATCAGCTATTTACTCAGGTCAAATCAGTGGGACAGGTCCTAGATATTGCCCTTCTGTAGAAGATAAAGTTGTAAAATTTGCAGATAAATTGAGGCATCAAATTTTCTTAGAACCAGAAGGACTTGATAGTGATTTAATATATCCAAATGGCATCTCAACCTCACTTCCGCCGGATGTACAAGACGAATTTATAAGTAAAATCAATGGTTTAGAGAATGCTAAAATAGTAAGGCACGGTTATGCGATTGAATATGATTTTATTGATCCACAAGAACTTTACCAAACATTGGAAACAAAAAAAATAAAAGGTCTTTATCTTGCTGGTCAAATAAACGGCACAACAGGTTATGAGGAAGCTGCTGCGCAAGGGCTTGTAGCAGGTTTGAATGCTGCAATCTCCCTAAGTAATAAAGAACATGTTTTTTCAAGAAATGACTCATATATTGGAGTAATGATTGACGACTTAACCCTAAAGGGGGTTACTGAGCCTTATAGAATGTTTACTTCAAGGGCAGAATACAGATTGTTATTAAGAGCAGATAATGCAGATTTAAGATTAACAGAGGTTGGGTACAATTTAGGGTTAGTTGAAGCTGGCAGATATGAAAAGTATTCAGCTAAAAAAATTGAACTAGAAAAAGTCAATAAAATTGTTAAAAATCAATATGTTACACCTAATTCACTTTCAAAGATTGGAGTTCAAATTAATCAAGATGGCAAAAAAAGATCAGCTTTTGACTTATTAGCTTATCCTAATATCGATATTGATAAAATAGATGAGATCTTTGACTTAAATCTAAAGCAATATAGCAATGAAATTCTTAATCAAATAACAACAGAGGCTCATTACAAAGGCTATCTTAAGAAGCAAGAAAGTGAGATCATTTCACTTACTAAAGAGGAAAAAGTTGAAATTCCCACTAATCTGAATTACGAATTAATTCCGAGTTTATCAACAGAAATTGTTGAAAAACTGACAAAAATTAAGCCTAAAAACTTATCTCAAGCATCAAGAATTGATGGAGTTACGCCTGCAGCTCTCAGTGTTATTTTATCATATATAAAAACCAAAGCTAAATCCCAAAAATTAGCTTAATATCAAAATAATGATTGATTCGCCTGATGCTCTAAAAGAGCTCTTGCCAAATGTTTCACGTGAAACAATAGAAAAATTGGCTGAATTCAGGGAAATGATTTTAGCAGAAGACCAAAACTTAATATCAAAGAATGATAGAAATTTTATCTGGATAAGACACTTCTATGATTCTTTAAGATTAGCTCAGTTTATAACTAGCAATGGAAATGATATCATTGATATTGGAAGCGGCGCTGGCCTTCCAGGTATACCAGTTTCGATAATATTTGGCCCAAAAAATAAAGTTTTTTTATGCGAAAATAGATCTAAAAGAGTATCATTTCTCAACAAATGTATTGTTAACTTAGATCTTAAAAACACCGAAGTGATTCCCATTAAAGTAGAAAAAATTGAAAATAAAAAATTTGATATCATTTTAGCAAGAGCTGTTAGCCAATTAAATCATTTATTATCAATTAGTTATAATATATGCAAAAAAAACACTACATTGCTTTTGCATAAAGGTGTACATATAGAAGAAGAGATCGTGCAAGCTACTAAATGTTGGGATTTTACTCATATATTGCATGAAAATGAAAGAGAAGAGGGTTCTTTTATTTTGGAATTAAAAAATATAATAAAATCAATAACTTAATGAAAAATAAAATAATAGCTATCTCAAATCAGAAAGGTGGAGTGGGAAAAACTACAACAGCAATAAACTTATCCACAGCCTTAGCCGCTATTGGGGAAAAAGTTTTAATTATTGATCTCGACCCTCAAGGAAACGCTAGTACAGGTTTAGGTATAGATTATCAAAACAGAAATAATTCAATTTACGAAGTTCTTGCATCTCAAAGCAATTTATTTGATGCAATTCAAAATACTGAAATAGAAAATTTAAAAATCATTCCATCCACTGTGGATCTATCAGGCATTGAACCTGAACTTGCTGAAGTAAATGATAGAGCTTTTACACTGAAAAAAATTTTAACAGACCAAAACTCATTAAACGATTTTAGTTTTGTTTTTATTGATTGCCCGCCAGCTTTAAGTCTGTTGACTGTCATGGCAATGACCGCAGCTGATTCAATAATCGTCCCACTTCAATGTGAATTTTTTGCTTTAGAAGGTCTTAGTCAATTAATAAAAACAATTGATAGGGTTAAACAAAATCTAAATCAAAATCTAACAATCGATGGAATAGTGTTAACAATGTTCGATGCAAGAAATAAACTTTCTTCACAAGTTGCTGACGATGTTAAAAAACATTTAAGTCAACAAGTATATGAAACCATAATACCCCGTAACGTAAGAGTTTCAGAAGCTCCTTCATTTGGTATGCCTGCATTAATTTATGATCAAAAGGCTGCCGGTAGTCAGGCATATTTAAGATTAGCAGACGAGATCATAAGACAAAACAAAGAACAGGAAGCAGCTTAATGAGTTCATCAATTTCAAAAAAAGGTTTGGGTCGTGGACTTTCATCACTTATGGGTGATACTAAAGATGTCTCAATTCAAAATGAAACTTCAAATCAAGAAACAAAAATTTCTATTTCAAATTTAAAACCAAGTCCGTCACAGCCTCGAAGACTATTTGATAAAAACAGTATTAATGAATTAGCTGAGTCCATAAAATCTAAAGGGCTTGTTCAACCAATATTAGTTAGACCCTCACCAACAGAAACTGGAATATATGAAATTATTGCAGGTGAGAGAAGATGGCGAGCAGCCCAAATTGCACAACTTCACGAAATTCCTGCAGTTGTTAGAAAACTAGATGATGTGGAAGCGTTAGAAATCGCAATTATAGAAAATGTACAACGTTCTGATCTATCACCAATTGAAGAAGCTGCGGGATATAAAAGATTAATTGAAAACCACGGCCATACTCAAGAAGCACTTGCAGATATTGTTGGTAAAAGCAGAAGTCATATTGCAAATATAATCAGACTACTTGGCTTACCTCAGTCCATTCAAGATATGATTTCTGAGGGAAAGATTTCGTCAGGGCACGCCCGCGCTATTATGAATAGTGCCTTTCCTGAACAACTAGCAGAAAAAATTGTTAGTGAAAATTTAAGTGTAAGGGCGGCAGAAGACCTTGCTAAACAAAGAAAGCCAGGAGTCAAGAAAGTTAAATTAAAAGATCCTGATACGATTGATCTAGAAAATAATTTAACAGCTAAACTTGGATTAAGTGTATCGATTGATCATAAAGGTAAAAAAGGCGGTTCAATTAAAATAGAATATAAATCTCTTGATCAATTAGAATTAGTGACTGCTAAATTAAAAAATTAATTTTTAAAATATTGCCTTCCATTATTTGCAATTAATAAAATTGATTTTTCACAATTTATATTTGCTAATTTACTATTCAATTTGCATGTAATCTCGGTTTCCAGCAGTCTGTTAAGACTTGACTCAATACTTCGCAAGGGCCATTTGAAACAATGTTTTTGAAAGTTGTCTTTGTCTTTCCAGAAAACAGGTGGTTTCAGAATTTTTATTGAACTATCAAAGTTATTACCTTTTTTCATTTCAATTTTAGTTTGTTGAACTCTTATTAAGTAGTTTATCAGACTTCTAACGAGGCTAATTGGACTTGTTCCCTCAGATAACAGTTTATTTATTACTCTGGAACTCTTAGACGTATTGCCAAACATGACATGTTCATTCATTTTATTTAAGTTTTGAGAGCTTGAGTCATTGAGTAAAATTTTAATTTCTTCAAGCTTTATTTTTGAATTAGAGTTCTTGTAAAATATTTCAATTTTTTCAAGTTCACGCTTGCTTATCATGCGGTCATTACTTAGGGATTGTAATAGATAATTTTTTATATCGCGGTTTAATTCAAATTTATTTTTTCTAGTAAATTCCTCAATATTTTTCATTATTGAACGGCTATCATCTTCATAACATGGAAGTGATAAACAAGTGTTGTGATCTTCAAAAAATTTTCTAATTTTTGAAGATTTACTTAAACTTCCCTCTCTTATAATTAGAACTCCTTGTTCCGGTGCCTTCGAAATAATTTCTTCAATTATGCTTAAGTGTTTATCTTTTATTCCATCAGCTATAACAATTTTATTGTTGAAGAACATGGAAACCGACCGAATAATTGCCTCAAGAGAGCCTGGGTCATCATCTAAATCTTTTCCATTAAAACTAATTTCTTCATATTCATCGTGTGGTAAATAATTTTTTGTAAATTTTCCTATTTGGTCTTTTACAAGACCTTCATTCGGACCATATATTAAAATACTTAAAAACTGCGCGCTTTCTTTAATAATTTTTTCTAACTGATTTTCCTTGATGACCATCTATCTTGAAATACTACTTTGGATTCTAGACGTCATTAATTGAATAGCATTTTTAGTAGCAATTTTGGTCATACTTTTTTTTGTATCTTCATTGACTATTTCTGAACCAGTAACATCATATTGAGCAAAACCGCGCGTGGTGCCCGTAGAAATGACATCATCGTTATCTATTTGTATAAGTTCATACTTTATTTCTATCTCAATTCTATATTTCGCAACCGTTCCGTTAGTGTTTACAATTAATGGAGTTAAATCCTCATATATACTCAGAAGTGCTTTATATTTTGGATTTTCACCTTGAACAACGGTGTTATTTACTTCTTCAATAATTTCTCTTGCAACTTGGTTAGTTACCACCATAGAGTAATCAGCAATGTTTGTATCATCAATTGCAATTTTATAAATTGGTTTAAAACCACAACTTAAAAATATAAAAAACAATGCTAAAGTTGCTAGGAGTTTACTCATGAGTTTAGCTCCGATAACATTTCAGACAAATAGTCTTCATACTTTTTCCAAGCTCCAATAGATTTATTGTTAATTGGCTTTCTCACTTGTTCAATACTTGCTGTTCTAACTTGCCTTTTGTTTTTATGAAAGTCTAAACATTGTTCTTCCCATTCTAGCTCACAATGTTCAATTAATTTTTTTGACACAGTCTCTTGGTTGTTAACTAATTCTTCGTTGTCTAAAATAAAAATATCATCTGCATGCTTTTTAAACCAAAATTTCATAAGGTCTTGATGCAGTTTATAGTATTGGACTAACATTTTTTGATTGTATGAATATTGATGTGAAACTTCCACAAATTTGTGTGAGTATAATGAAAAACAGTTATCTATAGGATCCCTTTTACAGTAGATTACTTTTGCCTCGGGCAAAATCAGTTGAATTAATCCAATAAATATAAAATTATGAGGCATTTTATCACAAATATAAATGGAATCGCCTTTATCCCTTTTGGATAATTTATCGAGATACTGTTCTCTGGCAGTTTTTAAACTGTCTTGGTTTTTAATAATAAAATCGAGATTATTTATTTGATTTTCGGTTGGTTGAATTAGACGAAAATCAAGAACCTCTGCTAGATAATCTAATTCTCCCGCACCAGTAATTTTTGAATGAGAAGATAGTATTTGTTCACATAGAGTCGTTCCCGACCTTGGCATTCCACATACAAAGATAGGTATCTGTTTATTAATTTTGTCTTCAAATTCAAAATCAATTTTTTTTGAAAAAATACTTTTTAATTTACTGAAAAATTTTTTTTCACTTTCTAGATTAAATTCTTTTAGCGCATATTGTGCGCTATTTCCTTTTGTGAGATATGATCCTGCTTTTTTATAATCACTTTGATTTTTAAAATATTCAAAAAAAGAATGGCAAATCAGTGTTTTATCTTCAGATTTAAGTTCTTTTTTTGCCAGCAGATGATCATAATAATTAATATGTTCTTCTTTTAGCTTGTTTTTTTTATCTTTAGTATAGCCTAATAAATAAGCGATATTTTTAAAATCATTTTTAAAACCCTCGGAAGATATTTTGTTTGCCTTTTTGAACTCTCCTATCTCTCTGTACGCTGTTGACAAGTTGTGCTTAAAATTGTCATTGTCAGGAAAATTCTTATTTAATTTTTCTAGTATATCAATAGCTTCTTCAGGCCGATTATTAATAATTAAGGCTTTAGCGTATTGGTCCAAAGCTATCGGGTTACCTGGCTGTATCTTTATTGATAATTGCGAATAGTGAATAGCATTTTTAGGATCATTAATTTTATGATAATAACCTGCTAAATTATTAATTGTTGGTACATAATTAGAATTAATTTTAAATGACTGGCTTAAGCATTTATGTGCTAGCTCATAATTTTTGTTTTCCATGTGTATTGTTGCTAAATTACTAAGAGCCTGAAATCCCTTTGGATTGACTTTTAATGCCTGGAGAAAGTAATTATAAGCCTTTTCGTATTGTTCTAAATCTTGATAGAGAATACCTAAGTGCCTTATAGCTTCATAATTTGCAGGCTCACTTGATAAAACTTTATTATATAAAGCCTCAGCTTTAATGTAATTCTTGTTTGTGTGAAGCTTTATGCCCTCAAGTAAATCTTGGTTGACTGTCTGATTGAGTTTATTATTCTTTTTCTGTCTTCTTCGTTCGTGTCTGTTCATTTTTTAACAACAATATTAAGAATCTTATTTGGAATATAGATTGATTTTAATATATTTTTTTCTAATAAGGCGTCTTTTATGTTTTTGATATTTTGAATTTCTTTTTCAACCTCTTTTTCTGATGCATCTTTTGCAACAACAACTTCCCCTCGCCGTTTACCATTAATCTGAATGACAACTGTAACCTCTTTATTTTCTAAATACTTTGTATTTGTTGTTGGCCAAGGCTCGTCCATAATCGATCCACTTTTTCCAACTAATGACCAACATTCTTCAGCCAGGTGAGGAACCATCGGCTCGATTACTCTAATAAGGATGTGTAATGCCTCATTGATTGCTTCTTTGCTTTCCTCATCTTCTATTTGAAATTTAGAAATTGCGTTAACTATCTCAAAAACTTTTGCAATTGAGACATTCATTTGAAATTTCTCAATGCTTTGAGTTATGGCATGAAGGTTTTGATGAATAATTCTAATAAAATCAAGGGATCTCCCCTCATATGCTGTGTTATTGTTATTTATAGTTTGTTTGAGGTTTTCCTTGTTATTTTGAACAATCATCCAAATTTTCTGACATATTTTCCACGCCCCATTAATACCCGAGTCTGTCCAATTGATGTCTTTTTCAGGTGGACTGTCAGATAACATAAACCACCTTGCCGAGTCGGCTCCGTATGTATTTATTATTGATTCAGGGTCAATTACGTTTTTTTTTGATTTCGACATCGACTCAATTTCTCCCATAGTGACCGGTTCACCAGTGGATATTTGAAAATACTCTGAGTCTTTCTTTTCTACATCGTCGGGATAAACCCAGGCATTAGACTTATTTTGAAATGTGTGATGACAAACCATTCCTTGGGTAAATAAGCTATCAAAAGGCTCATCCATTCCTTTGATATTGAGCGCTTTAGTAAAAAATCTGGAGTACAATAAATGTAATATGGCATGCTCCACACCACCAACGTATTGATCAACTGGCATCCAATAATTAATTTCATCTAAGTTAAAAGGCTCTTTTGTTTCGAGCGGCGAACAAAATCTTAAAAAATACCATGCTGAGTCGACGAAAGTATCAAGCGTGTCTGTTTCTCTTATAGCATTCATTCCTGTTTCAGGACATTTTGTGAATTTCCACTTTGGATGATTGTCAAGAGGGTTGCCAGGAACACTTAAGTCAATATCATCTGGCAATTCCAATGGTAGTTGGTCTTCAGGGACTTCAATTACCTTACCGTCTTCTCTATACATAATAGGAATTGGACATCCCCAATATCTTTGTCTGGAGACACCCCAATCGCGAAGTCTAAAGTTAGTAGTCTTCTTTCCTATATGAAGTTCTTCTACTCTTTTGATAATTTCTTCCTTAGCTTCTTCAATCGAAAGATCATTTAAAAATTCAGAATTAATAAGTTTACCACCTCCAGTGTAAGCAGTTTTTTTATCAAGTTCGATATTATCAGATGGATTTATAACTGGGATTATTTCTAAATTATATTTATTTGCAAAATCCAAGTCTCTTTGGTCATGTGCTGGACAACCATAAATAGCTCCAGATCCATAATCCATTAAGATGAAGTTTGCTATAAAGACAGGAAGCAGTTTATTTTCAATAAAAGGATGCTTGATAAATAACTCTGTTTGTAATCCTATTTTTTCATTTTTGGCTATTGATTCTTCGCTAACTTTTTGGGATCTCAGTTCATTGACTTGATTGTTAAGTGCCTCATTTTGTTTTATTAATCTATCCACAAAGGGATGAAAGGGAGACAAAGCACAAAATGTAGCTCCAAAAATCGTATCGGGACGTGTCGTGAAAATTCTTAACTTCTCTCCATTAAATTCTTCTAATTCTGAAGAAATTACAAAATCAATTTCACAACCAAAGGATTTTCCAATCCAATTTCTTTGCATTATCCGAACTTTTTCTGGCCATCCAGACATATCGTCCAAAGCTTTAAGAAGGCTTTCGGCATAGTCAGTAATTTTAAAAAACCATTGTGAAAGTTTCTTTTGTTCAACCTCAGCGCCTGATCGCCAACCCCTACCATCTATCACTTGTTCGTTTGCGAGCACTGTGTTCTCAACCGGATCCCAATTCACGAGAGACTCTTTTTTGTAAATTAAATCTTTTCGGTAAAATTTTAAAAAGAGTTTCTGTTGGTTTTGATAATAAAGTTTATCGCATGTTGCTATTTCTCTAGACCAATCAATTGAAAGACCCATTTGCTTTAATTGATTTTTCATCGTTTCAATATTTTCGTAAGTCCAAGTTTTAGGTGACGTTTTATTTTCAATTGCTGCATTTTCAGCGGGTAGTCCGAACGCATCCCATCCCATTGGATGCATCACATTAAATCCTTGAGCTCTTTTGTATCTAGCAATCACATCTCCCAATGTATAATTGCGGACATGCCCCATGTGAATTTTTCCAGATGGATACGGAAACATCTCAAGGATGTAATACTTTTTTTTGTCTGATACTATTTTGCTTTCAAATAATTGATGTTCACTCCAGTAAGATTGCCACTTCTTTTCAACTACTTTTGAATTATATTTATCTGACATCAATCAATAGTTAAGGACTTATAGTTCCGATGCAACTTTTAATGATCTTGCTGAAGTTAAAATACTTTCTTTTATTTTTAAACTTTGTTCAGAATTAATACCTTGGTCTATCCACCTGTCGCCATCTAAAGTTTGTGTAAACAACGATACTGTTACGCTTTCATCGGACATTTCTTGATCAACAATTCGTATATTTATTTTAATTCTACTTTCACCATCATCTAAACTGTACCAGTCAGTAACAATAATTCCTG
>CACMBZ010000004.1:0-68887 GCA_902612095.1 uncultured Pelagibacteraceae bacterium
TATTAAGTCTGGATTTAATTATATTGAACTTCCATTGCTGTTTGATGCGGATATATTTTTTGAAACTTCAGGTGAAGAAATTAGAAGAAAGATGTATTCGTTTACTGATACTTCAGGAAAAGAAAAATGTTTGAGACCAGACATGACTGTACCAACATGTCAAAAATTTATTGCAAGTAATAATAAATCCAGTGAGTCAAAGTTATGTTACAGCGGTCCTGTATTCAGATCATCCAATGAGTTATCAAATAATTCCATTGAATTAAATCAGTCTGGTATTGAGATCATTTTTTCTGAAAAAAATTTAAATAATATACATGAGATGGATGCATTCATTTTAAAGACAGCTGAAGATACAATGTGTCAATTAAATATTGATAACTATAAAATTAAAATCGGTAGCATTAAATTATTTAATCAGTTTATCAATAAATTAGAGCTGCCAATTAGATGGAAACAGAGATTAGTAAGACATTTTTTTAGAAGAAAATATTTCGGGAGTTTACTTGATAGATTAGGTGAAGGTGTAGGGTATGATAATGAAAAAAAGCATAGCATGCTTCAAGAGAAATTTAATATAGATGACGTATCTGACAAAGGCTTGACAGATTTAATTAATAAACAAAATGCTCGAGGTCTAGGTGCTCGAACTGTTGAGGAAATTGTTGATCGATTTCAATTAAAAAGTCTTAATGTAATAAGTCAGAAAGATGGAAAAAAAATTGTTGATTTAATAAATAATTTTTTAAAATTGAGTTGTAACCTTTCGAAATTTCCATCACTACTTCGCGAATTCACTAAATCAAATAATGTTTCTTCATTTGAGAGTGAAGTAGAGGAAATGGAGAATTTTGTAAATGCTGTGTCAGAAAAAAGTAACATAGAAAAATATTATTTTGATAATGACTTTGGTCATTCAATTGAATTCTATGACGGCATGATGTTTGAAATTTATAATCCTGATAATCAAAGTGAATTAATTAGTGGAGGGCGGTATGATAAATTGCTTATTGATTTAGGTTCTAAATCGAACTTATCAGCAGTTGGATTTGCAACTAATAATAACAATATAATTGAGCTGATTTAGGAATGAATATACAAAATAAACTTCGGATTGCATTGCCAAGTAAAGGTAGATTGAGAACTGACATGGAGTCTTTGTTTGAAGAAAAAAAAATAATTTTTAGTAATCTTGAAAATGATAGAGAGTATATTGCAGCAATAGAGGGTCTTGATAATGCAATTGTTTATTTCTTAAGTGCTAAAGAAATTACAAATCGACTTGATGAAGGGTCCATTCATGTTGGTTTAACTGGTGACGATTTAGTACAAGAAAAAATAAGTAATTATAACCAGAAGGTTTCAAAAAAACTTAAGTTAAATTTTGGTAAAGCGAATTTAGTTGTTGCTATACCAGAAATATGGATTGACGTAATGACAATGGCCGACTTAGAAGAAATCTGTCATTTGCACAGAACTAAATTCTCTAAAAGACTTAGAGTTGCAACAAAGTATAAGAATTTGACAAATGAATATTTTTCAAATTGTGGGGTTGTTGATTATAGGACTGTAGAAAGTGATGGATCAACCGAGAGTGCTCCATTCAATGGCTTTGCAGAAATAATTACTGACATCACATCATCAGGAGAAACATTAAGAGCTAATAATCTAAGAGTACTTGATGATGGACTTATACTAGAGTCTTCTGCAAACATTTTTACTTCAAATGTAGCTGAGTGGAATACAAATTTAGAAAATACACTCAATTATTTTATAGATAGAATTTCATAAAAAAACCCGGCTGGGCCGGGTTTTTTTTAGATTAGCTTTAATGAGCTCAACTTACATCATGCCGCCCATGCCACCCATTCCGCCCATGTCAGGCATTGCAGGAGCCGCTGCAGCTTTGTCTTCAGGTGCATCAGCTACCATTGCTTCGGTAGTGATTAAAACACCAGCTATCGATGCTGCATTTTGTAAGCTAGTTCTTACAACTTTAGTAGGGTCGATAATTCCTGCTTTAAACATGTCCACAAACTTATCGGTTTGCGCATCATAACCTTCTGAAGCAGATTTACCTTCCTTAATTTTTCCAACAATTACTGAACCATCAACACCAGCGTTATTTGCAATTGTTCTAATTGGTGTTTCTAAAGCACGACGCACAATATCAACGCCTGCTTTTTGGTCGGCATTTGCCGTTTTAACTTTATCAAGAGCACTTGCAGCTTTTATCAATGCAAGTCCACCACCGGCTACGATACCTTCCTCAACAGCAGCTCTGGTTGCATTTAATGCATCGTCAACTCTGTCTTTTCTCTCTTTAACTTCAACCTCAGTCGCACCGCCAACTTTAATGACAGCTACTCCACCAGCAAGTTTAGCTAGACGCTCTTGAAGTTTTTCTCTGTCATAATCAGAAGTAGTCTCTTCAATCTGTTTTCTGATCTGAGAACATCTGCCTTGAATGTCAGCTTTCGTACCAGCACCATTAACAATTGTAGTATTTTCCTTGTCAATGCTAATTCTTTTTGCAGTGCCAAGGTCATTAACAGTTACATTTTCTAATTTAATTCCAAGGTCTTCAGAGATGACTTGACCGCCAGTTAAAATTGAAATGTCTTCCATCATTGCTTTTCTTCTATCACCGAAACCAGGCGCTTTAACAGCAGCAATCTTCAAGCCGCCTCTTAATTTATTAACAACTAATGTAGCTAGAGCTTCGCCCTCAACATCTTCTGCTATAATTAAAAGTGGTCTTCCTGCTTGCACTACCGCTTCTAGAAGAGGAAGCATTGGCTGTAAATTTGTTAGTTTTTTCTCATGCAAAAGAATATATGCATTTTCTAAATCAGCAGTCATTTTTTCCGCATTAGTTACAAAGTATGGTGATAGATAACCCCTATCAAACTGCATACCTTCAACGACATCTAATTCAGTTTCTAAACCTTTTGCTTCTTCAACAGTAATGACACCTTCGTTACCAACTTTGTCCATTGCTTTAGCAATCATATCTCCGACCTCTGCCTCGCCATTTGCTGAAATAGAGCCAACCTGAGCAACTTCCGCACTTGTTTTAACTTTTTTAGAAGAGTCTTTAATTGCATCGCTTGCAGCTTCAATTGCAGAATCAACACCTCTTCTTAAATCCATAGGATTCATACCAGCAGCAACAAATTTTAAACCTTCAGTGACAATTGCTCTTGTAAGTACGGTTGCTGTTGTCGTACCATCACCTGCAACATCATTGGTTTTACTTGCAGCTTCTCGTACCATTTGAGCACCCATATTTTCAAATTTGTCTTTGAGCTCAACTTCTTTAGCAACAGAAACACCGTCCTTTGTACTTTTTGGTGCACCAAAAGATTTGTCCATAACTACGTTTCTACCTTTTGGGCCTAAAGTAACAGCCACTGCATCCGCTAATACATTGACACCTTTGAGCATTTTATTTCTAGCCTCTGTGCCAAAATGAATATCTTTACCCGCCATTTTTTTTCTCCTTAGTTAATATTTATTTTTTCTTTTTTGATTTAGATTTTGTATCTATAACGCCCATGATGTCTGACTCTTTCATAATACAGAGTTCTTCACCATCAACCTTTACTTCTGTTCCAGACCACTTACCAAAAAGAACGATATCGCCAACCTTTAGATCAAGCGGTGTTACTTTACCATCTTCACTTTTAGTTCCATTTCCAACGGCTACAATTTGGCCTTCTTGAGGTTTTTCCTGAGCAGTGTCTGGTATGATAATACCGCCTGCTGTTTTCTCTTCAGTATCCAGTCTTCTAACGAGTACACGATCGTGTAAAGGTCTAAAATTCATGTCTTAATCTCCTAAATATGTTTGCACAAAGCATAATTACCTAGGCATATAGTGATCTAGGGCAAGTGTGTCAAGGGGTGGAAAAAATTTCGATTTTATTGGAATTAGTAAAAAAACGAGTATTTTCAATAATTTGCTATTGTTCTGACTCACCGCCATCAATTACGATGTTTTGACCAGTCATAAAAGATCCAGCTTCAGAAGCCAAATATACTGCAGCGCCTGCAATTTCGTCAGGCATTCCTATCCTTTTTAAGGCTGCTTTGGCAGTCATAGATTTTAAAATACTCTCGTTCTCCCATAAAGCTCTGGCAAAATCAGTTTTTATTAAACCAGGTGAGATACAATTTGCACGAATATTATCTCTTCCATATTCCACTGATATATTTCTTGCCAACTGGGAATCCGCAGCTTTTGATATAGCATAAGCACCCAACATGCTGTTACCGCGCAAACCTGCGATCGAGGAAATAATTATAATTGAACCATTTTTCATTTTGATCATATCTGGGAGCACCTCATTACAGAGCCAAAAATTACTTTGCACGTTTGACTTCATTATTTTTTCAAACGCCTCGTCAGGTATATTATTTGATGGTCCAAAATATGGATTGATTGCAGCATTACATACAAGAGTGGAAATATTGCCACAGAAGTCTAACGATTTTTTGTAAAGATTTTTTAATTGCTCTTTGTCTGAAATATTACATGAAATTGCCGTTGCATGTCCCTCTCCAAATGTATCATTTATCTCTTTAGCGACTGCTTCACATGCATCAAGCTTTCGACTTGTGATAATGACTTTTGCACCATGCTCTGCCATTCTGTAGGCTATAGCTTTGCCTATTCCTCTTGAAGATCCTGTGATTATAGCATTTTTATCTTTTAAGTTAAAAAGTGTCATTTAATAAAATATCATAATAATTTATAAGAAGATTATAAATTTATAGGATAATTTCAATATAATTATGGAAATTAAAAAAATCGTAAGCGCAACTGAATTTTCACTTACTTATAAAATCATACTGTGTGATCTTTGGGGCGTTATTCATAATGGTGTTGAAGTATTCTCTGATGCAAAATCCTATCTTGAGGCAATGAAGGAAAATAATATTGATGTTTATTTGATTTCTAATGCTCCGAGACCTGAGGCAGTAGTAAGAAATGGATTAATAAATAAACTTAATCTCAATCCTGAATTATTTAAAAAAATTTATACTTCAGGCGATACAGGCACACAGTTCATAAATTCTAAAGTTCATGGACAATCATATTATCATTTGGGACCAGAAAAAGATTATGATTTGTTAGAAAATATAAATATTCAAAAAACTAATGACATAGAGTCCTCAGAATTTGTTGTTTGCACAGGCTTATATAATGACAACGACGAACGCCCAGAGGACTATAAAAATATTTTTGAGGATTTTCTTAAACAAAATTTAGAAATAGTATGTGTTAATCCAGATGAAATAGTCTACCGAGGTCAGGCACGCATATATTGTGCAGGTGCTCTTGGAAAATATTACGAAAAACTAGGAGGTAAAGTAACTTACTACGGAAAACCTTATCCAGAAATATATGATTTTGTAATGACTGATTTATTGTCTAAAGATACAACAATTAAAAAAGAAATATTAGCTATAGGCGATAGCCTAAAAACAGATTGCTTAGGGGCACACAAATCGGATTTAGATTTTTTATTTATAAAAAATGGTATTCATAAAACTGAAATTGTAAATGATGACGATTTAGTGAGAATATCAAAAGCTAATTTACCTGAAACTTGCAAAACCCTAATGTATACTGAAATTTTAAATTAATTAAAAAATGAAAGTTTTTAAAAGTTTAAATAGAAGATCATTAAATTATACAAAGAATTCTGTATTAATTATTGGAAATCTTGATGGAGTTCATAAAGGGCACCAATCAATAATTAATTCAGCGAAAAAAATTGCAAATAAACAAAAAACAAAAATAGGTGTGTTACTTTTTGATCCACATCCACGGAAATATTTTAACAAAAATATTAAAAGTTTCTTATTAACAGAGTTAAACGAACGTCTCGAAATCTTAAAATCTTACGGTATCGATTATGCAATAATAGTAAAATTTAATAAAAGAATATCCTCTATGACACCTAATGACTTTTGTAAAAAAATATTACTCAGAGGAATATCAATGAAATATATTTTAGTTGGTAAAAATTTTAAATTTGGTAATAAACGATCAGGCGACTATAAGTTTCTTCTGAATTTTGGTAAAGAAAATCAATTTTACGTTAACCCAGTGAAATTGTTAAAAACACCAAATTATCTTTTTAAGAAAACAAAGATGAAAATATATTCGTCCACAAATATTAGAAAACTTATTACAAACGGTAATGTAAAATTGGCAAAAAATTTTTTGGGAAACAATTTTAGTATAACGTCAAAAGTTATAAAAGGAGATCAACGAGGCCGAAAAATTGGTGTTCCAACTGCTAATCTAAATATAAATGAATACGTGGCACCAAAATATGGAGTATATGCTATTGAAGCCTCATTCCTTAAAAATTCAAAGAAAAGAACTCTTAAAGGAATTGCGAATTTTGGTATCAGACCAACATTTCATAAGAACACTGAAATTTTGGAAGTTCATCTATTTAGATTTAAATTGAATATTTATAATTCTTTGCTAAAAGTCGACTTTGTTGAATTTATAAGGCATGAAAAGAAATTTTCAGGAGTAGAGGCCTTAAAAAAACAGCTAAAATCAGATATATCTAAAGCACAAAAAATTCTAAATTAAGCAAAATGAACACTAAAAATGATAAAATAGACTTTAGTGAAACTCTATTTTTACCAAAGACATCCTTTGCGATGCGTGCTGGCCTGCCGGAGCAAGAGCCAAAAATTCTAGATGGCTGGTCTAAGGATAATATTTATGAAAAACTAAGGGAAAAATCAAAAAGTAGAAAAAAATTCGTATTACATGATGGCCCCCCTTACGCTAACGGCCATTTACACATGGGACACGCCCTGAATAAAATACTAAAAGACTTTGTTGTAAGATCACAACAAATGCTTGGAAATGATAGTTCTTACATTCCTGGCTGGGATTGTCATGGCTTGCCAATTGAGTGGAAAATAGAAGAGCAATATAGAGAACAGGGAAAGAATAAAGATGATGTCGATATTATAAAATTTAGAAAAGAATGCAGAGAATTTGCTGAAAAATGGATTGATATCCAAAGAGAAGAATTTATTCGCTTAGGAATAAATGGAGATTGGTACTCTCCCTATACTACAATGTCAAATGAGGCAGAGTCTATAATTGTAAGAGAATTTTTTAAGTTTCTTGAGAACGAAAGTTTATATCGTGGGTCAAAGCCTGTTATGTGGTCAACTGTTGAAAAGACTGCATTAGCTGAAGCTGAGATTGAATATAAAGAACATAAATCGACAACTATCTGCGTAAAGTTCCCAGTAAAAGAGAGTTCAGATACAAATTGTCAAGATGCATCCGTAATTATATGGACTACAACTCCATGGACAATTCCAGGAAACAGAGCAATTGCTTACAGTAAATCAATAACGTATTCAATGTTTGAAGTAGTAAGTTTAGAAGAACACAGCACGTTACAAGTTGGAGATAAAATTATAATTGCAGATGAACTTTTAGATAATGTAAAAGTTCAATGCAAAATTAGAGAATTAAAAAAAATATCAGAAGTAAAAAACTTAGACAAAATTATTTGTAATCACCCTTTTAAAAAATCTGGTTATGATTTTGAGGTAAGAATTTTTGATGCTGATTTTGTTACTTTGGAGCAAGGCACGGGCTTTGTTCACATAGCACCTGGCCATGGAGCTGATGACTATAATTTGGGTATTACAAATGGTATCGAAGTACCTGATACAGTAGATGAAAATGGTGAATACTTTCCCCACGTACCATTATTTAATGGTAAAAAAATTTTTAATGAAGATGGATCAGATGCTGATGCAAACGTAGCAGTTATCATTGAGCTAAAAAAGCATGAAAATTTAGCAGGCAAGGGTTCATTGCGTCATAGCTACCCTCATTCATGGAGATCAAAAGCTCCTGTCATCTTTAGAAATACTCCACAATGGTTCATCAGTATGGAAAAAAATCAATTGAGAGAAAAAGCGTTGAACGAAATTGAAAAGGTTAAATGGTATCCAAAACAGGGAAAAAATAGAATTTATTCAATGATTGAAGAAAGACCTGATTGGGTAGTGTCAAGACAACGGGCATGGGGCGTACCTTTATCTATCTTTTACAATATTAAAACAGGAAAGCCGCTGGTTGATAAAGAAATAAATGAAAAAATTATTAAACTTTATGAAAAAGAAGGGTCAGATGCGTGGTTTAAATATTCAAAAGAAGAATTATTAGGTTCAAATTATAATCCGGAAGAATATAAAAAAGTTAATGATATTTTAGATGTATGGTTTGACTCAGGCTGTACACATGCATTTGTTTTAGATGGAAAAAATGATCAAATCTGGCCAGCATCTATTTATCTTGAAGGAACAGATCAACACAGAGGTTGGTTTCATTCATCACTTTTAGAATCTTGTGGCACAAGAGGAGTTGCGCCTTATGAGTCCGTTTTAACTCATGGATTTATACTTCATGAAGATGGCCTAAAGATGAGTAAATCATCATCCAATACTGTCTCGCCAGCAGAGGTCATTGAAAAATCAGGCGCTGACATACTAAGGCTCTGGGTAGCAAGCAGTGATTACTCTGAGGATTTAAAGATCGGGCCTGAAATCATAAAAAGCAACATTGATAGCTATAGAAGACTCCGCAATACACTTCGTTTTATTTTAGGTAATTTATCAGATTTTGATCAAGACGAGAAAGTATCTGAGGATGAACTTGATGAATTAGATTTATATATTTTATCAGAATTAGAGAGTTTAAAAAAAGAAGTTATCTCAAACTATAAAATATTTGAGTATCAAAAAGTTTTTTCTGCGATATTTAATTTTTGTACAAACGACTTATCATCTTTCTATTTTGATATAAGAAAAGATACTCTTTATTGTGATTCAAAAAATAACAAAGTAAGAAAATCTACTCGCACTGTTCTTGATATTTTATTTCACGATTTATTAAGTTTGCTTGCACCAATACTCTGTTTTACCACTGAAGAAGCCTGGCAAAGTCGATTTGGATTTGAAAACAGCATACATGAAAAAGATTTTCCAAAATTAAATGATACTTTAATAAATAAAAATTTATCAACCAAATGGGCAGTGTATAAAAAATTAAGAAAGGTCATTAACGGAGCAATCGAAGTGAAGAGAAAAGAAAAAGTTCTTGGATCCAGCCTTGAAGCATCTGTTAAACTGTACATATCTAAAGATGAAATCGAAAAGATTGACCAAAAAGTATTAGAAAATATTTCAATTATTAGTGAATTAGAGATTGTAAATGACAAGCCTTCAAGTGACAGCTTTATATCTGAACTAGATAAAAATATCGGAGTGCATGTAAGTAAAACCGATGGTGAAAAATGTGAGCGCTGTTGGAAATATTTTTCTAATTTAAAAGGTAACGTTTGCGATAGATGCCAAGAAGTGCTTAGTAAATGATACAAACCATTGGAAGATTTATATTTTTAATACTGGTTATTTTCGCAGCAGATCAACTCTCAAAGTTTTATGTAATCAATGTTTATAACATTGATGTATCAAATCTCAGTTCACAATATTTAACATCAATAAATAAATATCTTAATTTTCATTTGATATGGAATAAAGGCTTTGCATTTGGAATATTTCAAAATGAAATTTCGATGGTTAATTATATTTATATGTTTGTTATGGCGATAATTGCTATAGCAGTATTTTTTTATGCGATAAGTATTAATAAAAAAAATTATTATTATGGATTTAGTTTAATTATAGGAGGAGCGCTTGGTAACTTGCTCGACAGATATCAATATTCTGCCGTATTAGACTTTATAGATTTACATTATAACAATTATCATTGGTATGTATTCAATATAGCTGATATAAGTATCACGCTTGGCTGTATTTTGATTATTTTACTTGAGTTGTTCTCAAAAAAAGAAAATGATAAAACCGTTAAAAATGATACGTAACTATTTAATTATATTTTTTTTATTAATTTTTGCTGCTTGTACTAACAATACAGTCAGAGATTACACATCATTAAAGCAAAAAGCACTAGAGATACCTCCTGATTTTGAACTAACCCCACCAGTTGTTGGTGAAGAGGAAGTAGAGGAGGCCGCGCCTATAGGTGAGTCAGCCGAAGATATTCAAGATATCATTACACAAGACTCATCCACCAGCGTGCCTAGTAATGCTGATACATCATCGTTAGACGAATTTATTGATAATAATTTTGGAAACGAGAATCAAAATATAAATAATTCAACTTTACCTGAGGATCCTATTAATGAGGTAATTGAAGATTCACTTGTTGAAAGTAATGAATTAGACGTTGTAACAAATGACGATAGCATTTTAGATACAACTGATAATATTGGTTTGAGTGAGGAAGAGTTTTTGGAAGGAATATCAAACACAGATGAAATTACAACACTTCCTGAAGAAGATCAGCTTAAACCAGAAATAATTGATGAAACAATGTATGATGATGCTCCTAGTTTTGATGAAAACGAAGATTTGAATGATCTTCTTAACAGGGTGGATGACTTACTTAATTCATATTCAAATTAATTATTCTATAAATGTTTAAGTTTTTTAGAGATCCAAAATGGTTTTTATGGGCATACATCGGTTCAGCTATTATCTTATCATCTCTGTGGGTTCAGGTTCAAATTGATGTAAAAATTAATGAATGGTTTGGTGAGTTTTACGACATGATACAGGAAGCATTGTCTGCTCCTAACGCCATTACAATTGAAGAATATTGGGCAAGTTTATTATCCTTTATAACACTAGCGGGAATGTATGTAGCAGTTGCAGTCCTTGTAAGTTATTTTACTAATCACTTTCTATTTAGATGGAGAACTGCCATGGTTGAGTGGTATCACTCTGTCTATGATAAGGCGCGTAAGATTGAGGGCGCGTCACAAAGAGTTCAAGAGGATACCATAAAGTTTTCAAGAATTATGGAGTCCCTCGGTACAAGTTTGATTGAAGCTTTAATGATCCTGGTAGAATTTATGCCAATACTGTTTGGCTTGAGTATTGGAATTCCAATATTTTTCTTTGGCGAATGGGAGTATGGTTTAGTCGTTGGCGCATTATTATGGTCTATAGGAGGAACATTATTTTTAATTGGACTTGGTTTAATTTTAAGGCTTGTTGGTATTGAATACGATTTACAAAAACAAGAAGCGGCATATAGAAAAATGTTAGTAATTGCTGAAGATGATGAAACTGTAAGACCAAAAACCCTTGAGGAATTATTTGATGACGTAAGGCAAATTCATTTTTTAAGTTATATAAGATATCTTTATTTCGATATTGGTCGTATCGCATTTTTACAGGCAAATGTTTTATCAGCTTATGTATTTTTAGCTCCTGCAATTGTTGCCGGGGTAGTTACTCTTGGCGTCATGCAGCAAATAATCAGGGCATTTGGGAGAGTTGAGGGGTCAATGCAATATCTTCTTAAAGCCTGGCCAACAATTATTGAACTTGCAAGTGTTTATAAAAGATTGAGAGAGTTTGAAAGACAAATAGATCAAGCAACTGTAACAGCTGGTCAGGAAGTGCGATGATGAGTTATCCATTTCTTGATTTTGATAATCTTGAAAACTCATATTCCGAGTCGTTAGGGATACTAGATAAAAGTTTTAATAAAATTTTTGTAGTCGGTGTAGGTGGCTCTTCTCAGGGATCAAAAGCAATTAATCATTTTTTAAATGAAAAACGTGTTCAATATATTGATCATTTAAATTCTGTTAAAATTAATGATTTGTTAAACAATACTCAACTAGATGAGACTGGTTTCATTTTCGTATCAAAATCTGGACAAACATCAGAAACACTAACCATCTTTGAATATATGATCAAAAAACTAGACGGAAATATTGATTTTTCAAAAAATTTTTATTCGTTTACAGAAAATGTATCTTCTCCACTAAGAGACTTGTCCATACAAAAATCAATAAAAACTATTGAACTGAACAACGACATTGGAGGTAGATTTTCAATTTTTAGTAACAATAGCCTTATCCCAAGTTTTTACTTTAATAGAGATCTGTTCACTGAGTTTTTTAATGGAGGAAGAAGAGCATTAGAAGATAAAGACCAAATAAAGAATATGGCTGAGGAAGATCTCAAAAGAATCAAAAATGGAAAGAATATATTTGCTTATTTGATTTATGGTGACGAGCTTATTGAAATTGGTAATTGGCGAAAACAATTATATGCGGAGTCATTGGGTAAAAACGCAAAAGGTGTTTTACCTGTAGTATCTGAAATGCCAAAAGACCAGCACAGTCTTTTACAGCTATATCTAGATGGACCCAAAAATATTTTTTTTGAAATTATGGGTATGGAATACTCAAAGATGAATTTGATTAATATCACACTTTCAAATCATCTTGATGCCATGAGTAAATCTTTATCAAAGATAAATGAGAGTACTAATAAATATATATTTAAAGATAAAGATATGAGCAAGATCGGCCATTTTTTTGGATCAGAAATGTTAAGGGTTATCTATCTTGCTGAATTATTAGAAGTTGACCCCTTTACTCAAGATGCAGTTGAACTTCAAAAAGGTTATTTAAACTAATTTAAAAAAACTAAATTTTGAATTACCTAGTTCTTTTTCACGTAAAAGTACTATTTCTGAAAGTTTAAAATGTTTAGATTTTTTTTCTTCCTCTAAGATGATTATACTGTCTTTTTCTAATAAGTTTTTTTTAATAATATTTTTTATAGCTCTGAGTCCAAGATTTTTTCCATACGGTGGATCTATATAAGCAAGATTGAACTTTGCAGATTCAGAATGCTCTTCAAATGAACAAGCATTTTCAGAAATAACAGCAACCTTTTCTAAATACCCTAGCTTGTTTGCACTTTTAAAAATTATATCTACCATTTGTTGATTGTTCTCTACCATGGTTGCGTGTCTAGCACCACGTGACAATGCTTCAAAGCTAAATGAGCCGGTGCCAGCGAAAAGATCAATTACTTTTGCTTTTTCAAGACTAAAGTTAATTTTTACCAATTCTTTTCCATGTGTTAAAAGATTAAAAATAGTTTCCCTATTTTTGTCTGAAAGTGGTCTTACATCTTTACTTTTAAAGCTAAATATTGAATGCCCTTTTCTTTCTCCGCTAATAATTCTCATTTTAAGTAACTTTTTTTATTTCCCCTTTTTTCAAACTTCCAAGCTTAAATTCCCCATAAGTTATTCTAATTAATCTTGTGACTGTAATATTCAAAGAATCAAAAATATTTCTAATTTCTTTATTTTTACCTTCAGTAAGTGTCATTTTTATCCATGAGTAAGTATTTGTTTTGCTAATGAATGATGCTTTTATAGGTTTATACGTAACTTTTTTATACGTATAACCTCTTAATAAGGTATTAATAAATTTATTATCAATAAAGCCTTGTATTTTTACCTTATAAACCCTTTCAAAATTATTTTTGGGTAATTCCATCTTTCTTTTGAAGTTACCGCTGTTAGTCAATAGTAATAGCCCCTCTGAGTTGTAATCAAGTCGTCCAATTGAAATTAAATTATGATTTTTTTTAGGTATGTATTCATAAATAGTTTTGCGATTTTTTGGATCTGATTTTGTTACCAAGCATCCTCTTGGTTTGTTGAATATATATATATCATTTAATTGCTGATCAGATTTTAAGTTAATAGGTTTATTGTCTATTTTTACAATACTGTTGATACTTATTTGAACTCCTTGCTTTGTCACCAATTCGTTATCAACAACAACTCTTTGCTCATCGATGAGTTTATCTATTTCTCTTCTCGAAAAGTTAGTTGACTGTGCTAATAATTTATTAATTCTTACTAATTTTTGTTGTCTCAAAGTAGGCATGAATTAGGATTGTTTATATTAATTAAATATTTATGACACAAAATAAATTCATGGCAATGGCAATTGAGGAGGCAAAAAAAGGCTTAAAAATTGGAGAAATACCAATTGGATGCGTTATCACTAACAAGGAAGATAAAGTTTTAGCCCGGTCCCATAATTCAGTAGTTAGTAGAAAAGACCCAGTAGGTCATGCTGAACTAAACGCTATAAGAGAGGCGTGTGAAATGATTAACTCTGATAGATTGGTTGATTGTAATATTTACGTGACTTTAGAGCCATGTATTATGTGTGCCAGCGCTATATCAAAAGCTAAGCTTAAGAGGTTGTATTATGGTGCAGATGATTTAAAATATGGTTCGATAAATGGTAACTTAAATTTTTTTTTATCAAAAAATTGCAATCATTTACCAGAAATTTATGATAATATTTCAAAAACTGACTGTGAAAACTTAATAAATAATTTTTTTAAAGGTAAAAGATAATGAATATATCGCCAAAAGCAAAAGAAACTACGGATAGATTGAATAATTTTATGGATAAGCACGTTTATCCTAACAACGAAACATATCATAGTCAGATCGAAAATTTTGGAGCTGACAGATGGCAGGTGGTGCCGGTGATTGAAGATCTTAAAAAGGAAGCAAAAAAAGAAGACCTTTGGAATTTATTTTTACCTGAAAGTGACTATGGGCATGGCCTTACAAACGCAGAGTATGCGCCAATGTGTGAAATCATGGGGAGAGCAATGTGGTCTGCGGAAGTTTTCAATTGTTCTGCTCCTGATACCGGTAATATGGAAGTTTTAGTTCGATATGGAACAGATGAACAAAAAGAAAAGTACTTAAAGCCATTATTAGAAGGTGAGATACGCTCTGCTTTTGCCATGACAGAGCCTGCAGTCGCTTCATCAGATGCAACAAATATTGAAAGTGAAATAAAAAAAGAAGGAAATCAATATGTCCTTAATGGAACAAAATGGTGGACTTCTGGTGCAATGGATCCAAGGTGCCAATTTTTTATCTTCATGGGAAAAACAGATCCAGATAATCCTGACAGACACAAGCAACAATCCATGATTCTGGTTGATAAGGACACGCCAGGTATCAAAATAAAGAGACATTTGCCTGTTTTTGGTTTTGACGACGCCCCTCATGGACATGCTGAAGTTGAATTTAAAGACGTTAAAGTTCCTCCAGAAAATATGCTTTTAGGCGAAGGTAGAGGATTTGAAATTGCACAGGGTAGGTTGGGACCTGGAAGAATTCACCATTGTATGAGAACTATTGGTCTTGCTGAAGTTGCACTTGAAGCAATGTGCAAAAGACTAATGAGCAGAAAGGCTTTTGGCAAAGAAGTGGTAAGGCACTCTGTTTGGCAAGAGAGAATTGCTGATGCTAGAATTAATATTGAGATGACTAGACTACTAACATTAAAAGCCGCAACTATGATGGATGAAGTAGGAAACAAAGTTGCAAAAAATGAAATAGCCATGATTAAAGTAGCTGCACCAAATATGGCATTAAAAATTATTGATGATGCGATTCAGGCGTTTGGAGGAGCTGGAGTAACAACGGATCCACACCTAGCACAAGCTTACGCAGGAATGAGAACTCTGCGATTAGCGGACGGGCCGGACGAAGTGCATAGACTTTCTATTGCAAGAAATGAATTAAAAAAATACTTATAATTTTGATAAAAAAGAAGAAAACCTACCAGAAAGATAATTACGGAAGATACGTTAAGTCACACGAATTTGATCGCTATTGGGATGAGTACCACAATCTGGAAGATATTTCGATGAAAGAGTCAATAAGACAGAGGAAAGAGCGAGAAAAAAATATAAAAAACTCTAAATAGTTTTATCCAAAAACCCTATTAATTTTCTTACCTCTTCTATGCTATTGTAATGAACCATAGAGACTCTAACTACCCCATCATTTGGCTCAATTCCCAAACCTTGCAAACATCTCCAGGCATAAAATTCACCATTTCTAATGCCAATATTATTTCTTCCAGCCTCCTGGGCTACATGCAATGAGCTTTTATCTTTCACAGTGAATGATACAGTTGGCATACGATCACTTCTTGCATGTGTTTGTTTGCCGATCATTCTTATATTTTTTTTTGTTTTGAGGAATTCAATCAGTTCTTTCATTAATATCTCTTCATGTTTGGATACCAATTCAAAAACTTTTTTACCTTTGCGATGAAGATTTAAATTATTTTCGCCAAAATGATGATTATATAAAGTTTCGTAGTAGTCAGTTATGCCTGACAAACATCCAAGTTCCTCATGATTAGGACCACCTGGATTAAGAGTATATGGAACACTTCCTTCCAAGAATTCATGATTAAGATTTTTTGTTTCAAGTAATAAATCTCTCTTACCATATAATAGAGCTAAATGCGGTCCATAAGTTTTGTATAGGCTAAAACCATAGAAATCTATATCGAGATCTTTTAAATCCGCAATATCATGTGCCATGTAAGCTACACCGTCTCCAACAACTTTGATATTATTCTGATGCGCCAATGTAATGATATCTTTTAGATTATTAATTGATGCAACAACATTAGATGTATGACAGACACAGATAAATTTTGTTTTTTCTGTTATGAGATTTTTTAATTCATCCAATTCTAGTTCAGCAGAGTCAGGGTTAAACTTCCATTCATTTATTTTGATACCGTGTTCTGATAATTTTCTCCATGCACCAATATTTGCTTCATGATCTTGATTTGTGACTATGATTTCATCCCCATTGTTAAGCCACGATCTCACAGCATTAGATAGTAAAAACATATTCATAGTTGTAGATGGTCCAATCATAAATTCATCATTATTGATGTTTAGAAGCTCAGCAATTTTGCTTATGCTATTATCCATTTCGTTACCCGCTTCAATCGACGGACCAAAGTCGCCATATGGCTGTACTTTTTTAGTCGTCATAAAATCATTTAACTTTTCAATAACCTGTTTTGGCACATATGTGCCACCAGCATTCTCAAAAAATGCAAAGTTTGAAGTTTTAGGGTTCTGAAAAACAGGGAATTGTTCTCTTACAAAATCTATATCCAGCTCTGACATATCAATTATTTTGCTGCCTCTTCAACAATATTCCAGCCTAATTTTCCTAATATTGGAACAAAGCTCTCATAGTTTTTAGCTTCCGAACTTGAGGCTGTTCCATCTCTAACTCTACCAACAATTCCTTGCGCAATTCCAGCCAAGCGGAAAATGTTATATGCCATATAAAAATCCCAGTTTTCAATTTTACTTCTGCCTGTTTTTTTGTAATACATTTCAGCGTACTCATGTTCAGAGGGAATATTAAGCTCTTCTAAGTTTGATCCCATCATTCCAAGACCCTTTGCTGCAGCAGGCAGTCGCCATGACATCATGTGATAAGTAAAATCCGCTATAGGATTGCCGAGTGTAGATAGCTCCCAATCCAGAATAGCCATAACTTTATTATTTTGTTTATCAAAAATCATATTATCAAGACGAAAATCTCCATGTACAATTGAAGTTTCATTATCTTCAGGAATATTTATTGGCAACCATTCTATTAAATTGTCCATTTCATTGATTTTTTGTGTCTCAGAGTCTTTATATTGTTTGGTCCAACGATGAATTTGTCTTGCCATGTAATTTTCGTGTTTTCCATAATCACTTAGCCCAATTTTTTGAAAATCAACGTTGTGAAGTTTTGCAATCGTATCATTCATCGATAGGTAAATTTCACGGCGTTGATTATTATCTGAATCTGGCAATAAAAGTTCCCAATATATGTTCCCATCAACATGATCCATTAAAAAAAATTGTGTTCCAATGACGTTTTCATCTTCACAAAAACAATAAGTTTCAGGAACCGGTACATCAGTATTGCCAAGTGCAGTAATGACTTTATATTCTCTGTCTACGGCATGTGCAGATTTTAGTAATTTACCAGGAGGTTTACGCCTTAACACATAGTTTTTTGTTTTATCCTTAATCAAATAAGTAGGATTAGATTGCCCTCCTTTAAATTGCTTTATACTTACAATATCAAACTCATTTCCAATTATTTTCTTCAAGTAATCATTGAGATTATCACTATTAAAAACTAACTTTTCATCAACCTCCTTAGTGCCAGAAAATATTTCGTCACGAGTAGTCATTTAATTGCCTTTTTTCCTATATCTCTTCTGTAATAACCATCTGGCCAATCAAGCTGACCGATGTAAGCATAAATCATATTTAGAGCATCTCTTAGATTTTTATTTTTTGCTGTTACGGAAAGAACTCTACCTCCGTTAGCTAGAAGGTTATTTCCATCATGTTTTGTTCCTGCGTGGAATACTTGAAATAGATCATTACTCTCGAAATTTTCATAGCCAATAATTTTTGTATTTTTTTTATAGTCGCCTGGATAACCTTTTGCTGCCACAACCACTGTAGCACTATTATCATCTTCCCATTCCAATTTAGTTTTACTTAGACTGCCTTCCAAGCAATTAAGAATTAATCTAATTAAATCATTTTTCATTCTTAGCATTAACACCTGACACTCTGGATCACCAAATCTAATATTATATTCAACCAATCGGGCATAACCATCTTTAATCATTAATCCAGCATAGAGAATACCTTTATAAGGATGTCCATTTTTTTTAAGAGCTTTTAGAGTGGGTGTAATAATTTCCCTGTCTACTTGTTCTTTTATTTTAGGTGTAAAAATTGGTGCAGGTGAATATGCCCCCATTCCTCCAGTGTTAGGCCCTGTATCATTTTCACCTATTCTTTTGTGATCTTGAGCACTTTCTAATGAAACAAAATCCTCACCATCACAACAAACAAAATAACTCGCTTCTTCACCATCCATAAATTCTTCAATGACTACATCCATATTTGCCCCAAACTTCTCGTCAAAAATGTCATTTATTGCTTGTTCTGCCATTTTCTTTGTGTCCGCAACAGTAACGCCTTTCCCAGCTGCTAGACCATCAGCTTTAATTACAATAGGTAAAGGCTGTGCATTTAAATAGTTTATAGCTTCTTCTTTATTATCAAATCGAGCATAGTCAGCTGTTGGTATCCTATTTTGTTTACAAAGATCTTTCATAAAACCTTTGGATCCTTCTAACTGCGATGCATACTTATCTGGTCCAAAGATTTTTATTTCTGTCTCTCTAAAAAAATCAACAATCCCTGCAACCAATGGCACTTCAGGGCCGACAATGACTAATTCTATCATTTTAATTTTACAGAAGTCGTATATTTTCTCAAAATCTGTTTGATCGATTTGTTCACATTCAGCAAGTTGGCTTATTCCGTAGTTTCCAGGTATTGCATAAATAGATGAAACCAGAGAGCTCTTAGATATTAAGTAACATAACGCATGCTCACGAGCCCCACTGCCAATCACTAAAATTTTCATAAAGTATATTTTTGATTTTCTTGTTATATTAGCACATTAATATTTAAATTAAATGGTAAGAGAGAACATCAAAGAATATACAGTTACTGAAATTTCAGCCTCAATTAAAGAGACCCTTGAGGATAACTTTGGCTATGTGAAAGTGCGTGGAGAAGTATCTGGTTTAAGCAAGCCAGCATCGGGCCATGTATATCTTAACCTTAAAGATGAAAATGCAATTATAAAAGCGATTGCATGGAGAAGCACTGTTGCAAAATTAAGCTTTATGCCAGATGAAGGCCTTGAAGTAATTTGCTCTGGGAGACTTACAACTGGCTATTCAGATAGATACCCAGGAAGATCCGACTATTCCATTATTATAGACTCAATTGTACCAGCGGGAGAGGGTGCACTAATGGCATTGCTTGAACAAAGAAAGAAAAAATTAATGTCAGAAGGTATTTTTGATCAAGACCACAAAAAGCCTCTTCCATTATATCCTGAAACAATTGGTATTATTACTTCACCTACAGGAGCGGTTATAAAAGATATTATTCATAGACTTGAAGATAGATTTCCTTGCGATGTTATACTTTGGCCAGTTCCTGTACAAGGAGATGATGCTGCGCATTTAATCGCAGATGCTTTAAATGGGTTTAACCATTCTCTAAAAGGTAGCGAATTTAAAGTTCCAGACTTAATTATTGTAGCCCGAGGTGGAGGTAGCATAGAAGATCTCTGGGCATTTAATGAGGAAATTGTTGTAAGAGCTGTATTCGCTAGTGAAATACCTGTTTTGTCAGCTGTTGGACATGAAACAGATACGACACTTATTGATTTTGTATCCGATCTCAGAGCGCCAACTCCAACAGCAGCAGCAGAGTTGTGTACACCTAACAGAGATGAGCTTTTAATCAATTTAAAAGACCTTCAAAAAGACCTTCGTGACTCAATTAACAGTAATTTAGAAAATAAATTAAGTTCATTTAAAAATCTAAGTGATAAGTTGCCTGTCTCTTTGAAATTATATATAAAAAGTCTGTTATCAGAATTTAAAGAAATTACTCAGTCACTTAACTATCGTATTTTAGAGGAACAAGTAAATAATTTTCAACAAAAACTAATTTCAAAATTTGATAAATTAAATAGTTCTACAAACTTATTTGTAGAAAATATGCGCAATCAAATTAATTATAATGAAAAGTTATTAGAAAGTATGAGCTATAAGTCAGTCTTAAATCGAGGGTACTCTGTTACAAAAAACTTAAAAAATAGAGTTATAAAGTCAAAAAAAGATCTAGAACACGATACAGATATAATTATTGAAACAAGCTTTGCAAAAATTTCTGCTGAAGTGAAGGAAATTAAAGATGAATAATTTTGGGACAAAAGCTGAAATTGTTCTTAATCATGGTCATTTCCAAGTTAAGACACCTGGTGATTTTGTGGAATGTTCAATAACCGGAGAAAAAATTACACTCGAAAATCTTAAATATTGGAACGTAGAACTTCAAGAAGTATATGCATCACCTGAAGTGGCACTAAACAGATATAAAGAGCTTAATGGTCTTAATAAATAGAGTTTTTCTTCTCTTATTTTATTTTAATGTATGTGCATTTTCATCTGAACTTTCTAAAAGTTTTCCACAGGGTAGTCTTGTTATAGGTCAAAGCAATGAAGCAAATGAAATCTTTGTTGATGGAGAGCCGATTAAAATCAGTCATGATGGATACTATGTTTTCCCAATATCTCGAGAGCAGATAGAGCCAATAAATGTTACGTACAGCAACAGTGATGGTATTTTCTTAATCCACCAAATATCTATCGAAAAACAAGATTATGATATTCAAAGAATTGATGGCTTACCTGAACAGATGGTTACGCCTCTTGATGATAATATCATAAAGCGAATTATTGCTGAAAATGAAGTAATAAAAGAAGCGAAGAAATTAGATATGGATTTGACATATTTTAAGGAAGAATTTATTCAACCAACAACTGGCATTATCAGTGGAGTTTTTGGCAGCCAGAGAATTCTTAATGGTAAAGCAAAAAGCCCACATAGGGGTATTGATATTGCTGCTGATGAAGGAACACCCGTAATGTCTTGTAATGAAGGAATAGTCATTCATGCTGAGAGCGATTTATATTATACCGGAGGCACAATAATCATTGATCATGGTCATGGAGTAAAATCTATTTATGCCCACTTGTCTTCTGTAAATGTTGCAGTGAATCAAAAAGTTAGCAAAGAAGATATAATAGGCAAAGTAGGATCAACAGGCAGGTCAACTGGACCACATCTACATTGGGGTGTGATGGTTTTTAATACTTATGTTGATCCACTTTTGTTATTAGAAAATTAAATAAAATCAGTCTAGTTTCCACCTATTATGAAACCAAAAATATTGTTCCGGGTATTTCTTAATCATGCTTTCATAATAAGCAATAATTATCTCTGATATTTTCTCTACGTTATCTGAAGTATCTTTATAATCGCTGGCATGTATTGATTGATGAATTTCAAATTCAAATTTTCCATCATTTTTTCTTATAGGCCATCCTAAAAATATTTTACATCCAGATTTTAGGGCAAGTTGCGCAGGTAAAGATGAAAATTTCATTCTCTTTCCAAAGAAATTAAGGTTAATACCTGACGATAATTGAAGATCAGCTAACAGAGCAATTGACTCACCATTTTTAAAATTATTAAGTAATTGTTTTGTACCTATTCTGTTTTTACTTAAACATCTAAGACTATATTTGTCTCTAAGATTCTTTAAAACAAAATTAATTAGAGGATTGTTAGGTTCTCTAACAATCGCAGATGTTCGATGCATCGTTTTTCTTATAGACATTCCTGGTATTTCCCAATTTGAATTATGAGCAGATATGATGATTGATCTTTCGCTACCCGAGAAGGCTTCTCTGTAAAGATCATTTTCAATTACATTAATTTTATCTTTTAATATTTGTTTGAGATGTGAATATTCAGCAATAGTATAGCCCAAATTTTCCCATACTTTTTTTGCTTTAGTATTAATCCATTTTTCATCTTGATCCTTAAAAGCAATTCTTAAATTTTTTTTAACTAATTTATTAATTGAAAATAAGGGGCCTAAGCTTGTTGTCATGCTTACACCTAGTTTTCTCGCGACAGAAAGAGGTAGTAATTTGAATATATAATAGAATATAGCAAATAGAATAAATTCAGATGGATATCTAATATATCTTTTTATAAAAATCTTCATACGTATCAATTAACCAGCTTATGCATGAATTCGTCTATATTAGGTAATTTTATCTCCACTTTTAAGCATTCAATCCCTTTTCTTTTTTCTTTAGGAATTCTAACGAAATCTTTTTCAGTAGTAATGAGGGAAAGGTTATTTTCTGAAGCTATTTTTTTAAGATTATTTAGTTCACCTTCTGTATAAAAATGATGATCAGCAAATTCAAATGTTTTAGGTACATTACAATTACTATTGATAAGAGTATCAAAGAAGCTTTGATTGTTGCCAATACCACTAAAGGCTAAATATTTTTTATTTTTGTCGATATATAATGGTTCAATTGAAGCGGTGAGAGTATCAATTTCTATATCATTATACATACTTTTTATTTTTGTTTTATCATTACCAACAATGATTAAAAATTGAGCTCTTTTTAATGCGGGCTTAATCAATTCTCTTAATGGTCCGGCCGGTAAACATAATTTGTTTCCAAAACCACGCTCCCCATTGACCATTAAAATATTTTTATCTTTAAAAAGAGACTTATCTTGGAAACCATCATCAAGTAAAATAAAATCAGGGTTGATATCATTTAAAATTTTAGTTACAGCTAACATTCGATTTGTTGAAATATAAGTAGGTACATGATTTGAAAAAAGAATTGCCTCATCGCCCACCAAAGTTGCCGAGTCATTTGGGGATACTTTTTTAAATTTATGTTTTTTACCACCATATCCTTTTAATAATACACAAATATTTTTTTCTTTATTTTTGAAATGCTTGATAATCTCTAAAAGAGTTGAGGTCTTTCCAGTACCGCCTACGTTTATGTTTCCAACACATAAAATTGGAATACCAATTTTGATTTCAGTTTTAAATATTCTGAATAAATAAAAAATTAATATGTATATTAAAGATATTGGAAAAAGTATGTAGGAGACCAATCTATAAAAAATTTTGTTGGAATACCATATATTCAATATTATTTTTTCCATGCTCAATTATAAATATTGGTAAATAACTTGCAGTACTTTACTTACTGTATCATCACCCTCTTTTTTTAGTCTATTTATATTAATATCCTTATTTATAGATTTTGGTTTAGCTAATGCTTCTTTAACGTAATGTTCTAGCTGGCGTTCATTTTCTACCTGTTGTGTAAATTTTAGTTGATTAAGAACGTCGTAAACATCTATGAAATTATCAATATTTTTGCCATGGTATATTTTTTTACCTAAATAAGCAGCTTCTATGGGATTTTGTCCCCCATGTGGTACTAAACTGCCACCAATAAAAACGATGTTTGCTAAACTGTAAAATATGTTTAATTCTCCGATAGTATCAGCAAGATATAAATACGTCCTATCGTTGATCTTTTGTTTTTTTGATCTGATTGATAAGCCAAGTCCTTTAGATGAAGAAAAAAAAGATTTTCTAGTTACGTGTCTGGGCACAATAATTGTCAGCAGATCTTTAACCGTTTTTTTTAAATTAAGTGTAATATTTTTAATTATTTCTTCCTCTCCAGGATGTGTACTAGCTGCAAGAAATATTTTACGTTTTTTTGTAAGGGATCTTAGTTTTTTTAATTCATCTGATATTATTTCATCAGGTTTATAAGCAAATTTAAGATTTCCTGTATTAATGGTATTTTTAATACCTAATTTTTCATAAAAAAAAGCACTATCACTATTCTGAGTACAGCATGCAGAAAAATTAGAAAATAGTCTTTTTGACAGTCCACTTAATATTGACCATCTCTTAAAACTTTTAATAGTCATTCTTCCGTTAACAATTAAAGAATTAATATTTCTTTTTTTTAACTCAGTTAAAAAGTTAGGCCAAATCTCTGATTCGACAAATACAGCTAGAGATGGGTTCCAGTGATTTAGAAATTTATTTACATAAGATGGAATGTCAAATGGTATATATTGATGAATAATTTTTTTCGATAATTTACTTTTAAGAATATTTGCTGAAGTAAGAGTGCCTGTCGTAAGAATTATTTGATCAATAGATTTATCAGAGTTTAATTTACTTAATAAAGGTAATATTGATAAGCTCTCACCAATACTGGCAGCATGGAACCAAATAACTTTACCTTCTTTTCTCTCAACATCACTTGTTCCATACCTTTCTGCTATTCGTGATCTATCTTCTTTGCCCTTTGAAATTCTAATAAGAATATAAAAAGCTATAAATGGTCTTATGAGTTTGGTAATAAACTTATACATGTAATAAGGTAGCATTATTTATTATTTCTATTTGCTCTTTTAGTTAAACTATACATTGTACTTTCTAATTTACTCTTAATCTGATTAATATTTTTTTCATTTTTTAAAGCTGGAAGTGGTTCGCCCCAAATAATTGTTATTTGGTTAAATGGCTTTGGTATAATAAATTTATCCCAAGTATTCAGTACCCATTTTTTTTTAAAACCTATTCCAACAGGAAGAATTGGCGAATTACTTAGACGAGAGATACTTAAAATGCCATCACTAACCTTATGGCGTGGTCCTTTCGGTCCGTCAGGTGAAATACCGATTGAGATGCCTTTTTTTAATGATTTTATCATTTGGCGCGCCGATAAAAGCCCCCCTTTATTCTTAGTTTTTTCAGCTTTATGAGTTGAACCTCTAATAGCTTTAAATCCAAGGTTTGATATGAGTTTAGCAATTATATCACCGTCTCTATGTTTAGAAATTAATACTTTTATTTCTAATTCACTTTGCCATGTAAGCGGGCACATTAAAAGTTGATCATGCCAAAATGCATAAATAAAGGACTCATTTTTTTTGAATAATGACTCAATATTTTTTCGATTCTTTAGATTTATAGTAGATGTTTTATATACAAATAATACGTACATTGATCCCAGAAAGGATACTAATAATTGGGTAAGTTTAAATCCAGCAATGTATTTTATCATTAGACTTTAAAATTCACGCTCATAGAGCTTTTTATAAACCCCATCTTTATTTAATAATTCTTCATGAGTGCCAACCTCGGCAACATTACCCGAGTCCAACACGATTATTTGATCTGAATTTATAATCGTACTGAGTCTATGCGCAATTACAAGAGTGGTTCTATTTTTCATTAAAATACTTATTGCATTCTGAACAAGGTGTTCAGACTCTGTATCCAAACTTGATGTTGCCTCATCAAGTAAAAGTATTGGTGCATTTTTAAGAAAGGCCCTTGCAATTGAAATTCTTTGTTTTTGACCACCTGATAGACTGTAACCTTTTTCACCTACTACAGTATTGTATTTATCTGGAAGCTCATTTATGAAATCATGTGCCGCTGCTGCTTTTGCAGCTTCAATGACTTCATTGTTAGTCGAATCAGGTTTGCCATATAGAATATTATCTCTTATAGACATATCGAATAATATGGGTTCTTGACTGACTAATGCGATAGAGGATCTAACTGAGTCAATCGTTAGTTCTTTAATATCTTGATTATCGATTTTAACATTCCCAGTATCAGGGTCATAAAATCTTGGTATAAGATTTAGAATTGATGATTTACCTGATCCACTTGGGCCAACTAACGCAGTCGTTTTACCATGCGGTATATTTAAATTAATTTCTTTTAAAGCAGAGTTTTTTTGCCCTTCGTAGGATAAAGTTACGTTTTCAAAAGATATTTCTGATTTGCTAAGAGAGAGCTCTGGTGCGTTAGAAGCTTCGTTAATATAGCTTTTTTGGTCAAGTAATCCAAACACTCTAATTGCTGCTGCAAAACCCTCCTGTAAGGTAGCATTAATTTGAGCAAGGCGTCTTAGAGGCTGAAAGGCGAGCATCATTGCTCCTAGAAAAGAAACGAATTCATTTAATGCCAACTCACCTTGAAGACCCCTTAAGCCAGCATAATATAAAGCCCCAGCAATTCCAAAACCTGCAAGAAATTCAGCGAAAGGTGAAGCTGCGCCTCGAGCATTTGCACCTTTTAGTATTTTTGTCATTCTTCTAAACACCGAGTCGCTTAGTTTTTTTATTTCTTCATCTTCTTGTTGGTAGGCCTTAACAATACGAGTACCATCTAAATTTTCGGACAGAATTGCGGCAAGTGTACCCGTTTCTTCCTGGCTTTCAGTCGATGCCTTTTTTATTTTTTTGCCGAGGCGCCTAGTAAGAATACCTACAAGAGGAAAGGCAATTATTGAAATAGTTGCCAATTGCCAATCTTGATAATACATGACACCTAAAAGACAAGTAAGGGTAAGCAAATCTTTCACACCATTTGCTAGACTACTACTTACAGAGTCCTGTAATAAAGTGACATCATATAAGAAATTAGAAATTATTTTAGCTGAGTGAATTTTATGCAACCATGCTAGATCAGCATTAATAATCTTTTTAAATAATTTGATTTGTGTATCAGCAATTATGTTTTGTGCTACCCCATTTAGTAATACGATCTGTATATAAGTCGCTATGCTTTTAATAAATAATGTTAGAATTATAGCAATTGGAATTAACAGAAGCATTGACTCATCTTTATCAAGAAATATTTTGTCAATTGCAGGATCTAGTAACCATGCAGTGGCACCCGTAGAAAGAGCAATAATAATCATAAAGAAAAGAGAACTAAAAAGTTTAGGAGCGTACGGCCTAATGCTATCCCTAAACAACCTGTTTAGTATTTGTGATCCAGTCATGAAGACGTATTCATAATACTATTATCAAAAATTTAAATCTAAATATTGATAAATGGCTTAAATTCTTACTTTCCAGCTAGGGTCATGCTCTCAATTAGCACTGTTGGAGCGTTCGATCTGTATTTAAACTCTAGATCGTTTGCTGCTGATAAATTCATGAAGATTTCTTTTAAATTTGAGGCGATAGTTACCTCACTTACTGCGTGAGTGATTTCACCTTTTTCAATAAGCATCCCACTAGCCCCCATACTATAATCACCAGTAACTAAATTTACCCCCATACCGATTAATTCAGTTGCATAAAATCCATAATTAATTGATGACAAAATATCATTGTAACTTTTTAAGCCATTTGTCATATATAAATTAGATGTAGATACACCAGGAGGAGAACCAACTGATCTTGATGCATTTCCCGTAGTCTTCAGGCCTAATTTTTTTGCAGTTGATGTATTTAAAATCCAGGTATTGAGTTTACCATTTGTAACTAATTCTTTTTTCTCTACTTTAACACCTTCGCCATCAAATGGCTTAGATCCAAGCCCCCTATTAATTGCAGGATCATCAATAATTGTTACATCTTTATTAAATATCTGTTTCCCTAAACTGTCTTTTAAAAAACTTGTACCTCTAGCAATTGAAGTTCCCGATATTGAGCTTGCGAGATAACCGAGTAGGTCGTTACTAATTCTTTTATCAAAAACAACAGGCAATTTTGTTGAACTAATTTTCTTTGCATTAAGTCTTTTGAGCGTTTTCTGTGCTGCCGATAAACCAATTTCCTTTGCACTTGGTAAGTCACTTATATGCCTTTTCACTGCATATTCGTAATCCCTTTCCATGTCTTGTCCCTGCCCCGCAAGAACTGAACAAGATACAGAACTGCTTGATGATTGATATCCGCCTTGAAAGCCATTACTTGTTGCAAGATAGAACTCTCCTTTAGAAGAAGAAGCTCCAGCACCTTCGGAATTCGTAATACCCTTAACTGACAAAGCAGCATCTTCACACTCTTTAACAGCTTCAATTAATGTTTCAGTATGTACATCTTCTTTTTCAAATAAATCTAGATCAGGAGCATTATGTTCAAACATGGAACTATCTCCAAGTACAGCAGTATCGTCAATTGGAGCTAATTTTGCCATTTCAACACATTTTGAAACAAGTTTATCAACATTATCAGCCTCAATATCTGAAGATGAAACAAATGCTTGGCGTTGATCAACTAATGCTCTAATGCCTATTGTTTTTTCATTAGACTCATCTAAGTCTTCTATCTTTTGAAATCTACAACTTATTGACTTACCATAGGATTTAGCAAGAACAACATCACAATCTGATGCGCCTGCTTTGAGAGTTAAATCTATTATATTTTGAGCAGTTTCTTCAAAGTTCATTATTATAAAATACCTATAAATAAAGTCAGGGCAACCATCAAACCTAAGTATTGGTTACTTTTAAAAATACTTAAACATTCGTCTTTATTTTCTATATCTAGTCTCTTTATCTGGGAAAACAAATGGGCACTAACGAATATCAATAAAATAAAATAGTAAATATTTTGATCATGCAATAAACCAAATAATATCAAGCATAATACCATCAAGCTATAGAAAATAATGATCCATTGTTTCGTATTATTGCCAAATAAAATTGCAGTCGATTTTATTCCAATATTTAAGTCATCCTCACGATCCTGGTGAGCATATATTGTGTCATAGCCTAAAGTCCAAAATATACCAGAGAGATATAATATTATAATTTGAAAATTTAATTGATTTTCAATTTCAGCATATCCTATCAAACAGCCAATATTAAAAGTAATGCCTAAAAAAAGTTGAGGCCAATAAGTTATTCTTTTCATTAAAGGATAAAAAATAAATAACACAAAAGAAATTAAACCAATAATAATGGCGAGTGAATTTAGGGATAGTAATATAGCCAGACCAATCAAATTAAGTATTGAAAAAATTATGAAGGCTTCAAAAGAAGAAATTGCACCACTAGCGAGTGGTCTTTGAGATGTTCTTGATACATGTTTGTCTAGATCTTTATCAAAAAAATCATTTATGATACATCCAGCCGATCTCATAACAATCGATCCGATTGCAAAAATAAGAAATAAGTAAATATTACTCCACAAGTGTTGGTAGGAATTTGAGGCAGCAAGCACGCCCCAAAAACACGGCAACATTAGCAAAAAAAAACCAACGGGCTGCTCTAGACGCAATAATTGTGAATATTTTTTCAACTTATCTTTATAAAATAAATAATGTTATAACCAATATATATATGAAAAAAATTAAAAACAGAATTTTTGTAGATAAAAAAATAAATTCGAACGATCAAATTATTCTTGATGCTAACCAGATACACTATTTAAAGAGTGTTTTGAGAACAAAAAAAAGTGACTATGTTTCAGTTTTCAATCGTGAGCTACTTTGCTTAACTAAAGTTATTAATATTACAAAAAATAATTGTGAATTAGAAATAATTGACCAAAAAAAAATAGAAAGCGAAGATCATAATATAACTCTATTTTTTTCTCCTATAAAACGTACACCTCTAGAAGTCATGATACAAAAGTGCTCAGAAATTGGAATTTCAGTTTTTCAACCAGTAATTATGGAGAGAACTAATATGAAGAATATTAATTTTGAAAGACTTAGACTAATTGCTGTTGAAGCGTGTGAGCAGTCTAATCGAAATAAGATACCAGAAATTAATAAACCTATATTATTTACTAAAATGATTAATGATAACTCTCTAGCAGGTTATTTATATTGCTCGTTAGATAATAATGAAGAAAAAATAAAGAATATGAAACTGACCAAAAATGAGGCAATTGGTATTATCATAGGACCTGAAGGAGATTTTTCAGCTAAAGAGTATGAAAGTCTAAAATCAAAGAAAAAATCTATTGGCGTTACACTTGGGCCAAATATTTTAAAATCAGAAACTGCTGCAATTACCGCGACTTCAATTATTATGGACAAAATTTATAATGCTTAACAAAAGTGATCTTATAAAATATTTTGAAAACGGTATTAAGAATACCTCTGAAATTAAAATAGGTACCGAACATGAGAAATTTATTTATCACAAAAGTGATCTTAGTTTAGTTCCCTATAGCGGCGATGTTAGTATTAAATCAATTTTTGACGACTTTATAAATGATGGTTGGACACCAGTAAAAGAGAATGAAAATATTATTGCACTCAATAAAGATAGGGCAAGTATAACACTTGAACCTGGCGGTCAATTTGAATTATCTGGAGCACCTCTTAAAACGATCCACGAAACTTGTAAGGAAATAAATAATCACCTCGCATTTACAAAAAAATTAGAAGAAAAATATAATATTGGCTTTTTAGGACTGGGCTTCTTTCCAATTGGTGAGCTAAAAGACGTGCCAATGGTTCCAAAGAAAAGATATTCAGAGATAATGACTCCTTATATGAAATCGCTTTCTGGATTAGGTCTAGAAATGATGTATCAGTCAGCAACAGTTCAAGCAAATTTTGACTATATTTCAGAAATTGATATGCAAAGAAAAATTAATGTATCGGCATTCATTCAGCCAATAGTGACCGGTTTATTTTCAAACTCCCCATTTAAAAATTCAAAGCTTTCGGGCTATGAAACTTATAGAGGTTATGTTTGGACAAAAACTGATCCAGAAAGAACTGGCATTCCCAAGTTTTTGACTGAAAAAACTTTGAGCTTTGAGGAATACGTTGATTATGCCTTACAAGTTCCCGTATACGCAATTATCAGAAATAATAATTATCATAATTGTACTAAATATACATTCCAAGACCTGTTAGATGGAAAAAATAATAAATTTGCACCTGATGATATTTTAATTGAAGATTGGATAAATCATATCTCGACCATCTTCACTGAGGTGAGGTTAAAAACTTTTATTGAAATGAGAGGTGCTGATGCAGGAAGTTACGATACACTCTGCGCTTTACCAGCTTTTTGGTCGGGCATTTTATATCAAGAAGATTCATTAGAAGAATCTTTCAAATTGATTAGTGAATTTGAATATGACGACTTAATTAAATTTAGGAGTGATGTTCTATCAAATGGACTCAATTCTACATATAAAAATAAAACTGGTTGGGAATTAGCAGAAAAACTTTTAAATATTTCTTTTGAGGGACTCAAGAAGAGATCTAAGAAAAATTTATACGGGGATGATGAAACCGTTCACTTAGATTATTTATTTGAAGTAATCAATAAAAAAGAAACTGCATCAGAAAAAGCTAAAAAACTATATTTTCAAAATGATAAATTGAATACCCAAAAGCTTTTTGAAGGCGAGTCTTTTTAATTTTTTTCAATATAAATTGATTGAGAAGGGAACGCGAAACCAGCACCATTTTTTTCAACAATTTCTTTTATTTCTAAAGCTAATTTTTCTTTGATCTCTAACCACTCACCCCAATTTGTAGTTGTTGCAAAACAGTAAATTAACAAATCAATTGAGCTATCTGAAAACTTTTCAATTCTTACGAACAATGGCTGTTCGGAAGATTTAACAAAATTACCATCGCTTGTGATGTAGTCATCTATTTCGTCTCTAATTTTTCTTAACTGGTCACGTGATGTTCTATATTCTAGCCCAATATTCCAATAAATACGCCTACTTTTCATATTGCTAAAATTTGTGACAGCATTTTCTGCAAAATTAAAATTTGGAACCATAACAGGCGAGGAATCAAATCTTCTAACTAATGTGGATCGAAAACCTATTTTTTCTACTACACCTTCAACAATATTTTCCACTTTAATCCAATCTCCATTTTGAAATCGTTTTTCTAACAAAATTAAGATTCCTGAAATTAGATTTTTAAACAAATCCTGAGCACCCAAAGCTACAGCCACACTGAGAAGTCCTAGTCCAGCTAGAATTGGTCCAACCTTGATCCCCCATATTTCTAAAACAGCAGCTGCCCCAATTACAAAAATGAAGAATTTTAAAATTCTCACTCCCCAATCTATAAGATCATTAGTTAGCAACTCGCCCAATTTGTGAACAAATGAGGAAATCGGATCAATAACTTTGTATAAAAACCAAAAAATTTGAATTGTTATGAGTGAACGATTTAAATTTGCAGCAAACAGTTCAAGAGTTGTATTTAGGTTTAAATACTGAGTGCTAATGTAAACACCGATCACTACAGGAAAAAATCTGAGAGGGCCGTCAAAAGCCTCAAGCATCGCATCATCTATCTTAGTCTTAGATTTTTTTACAAGAACTTTTAATCTACCAATCACAATTTTTGAAAAAACTGATCTTAAAATTATAAAAATTAAGAGTATTACTATTGCAACTAAAATATTGTTCAGATCAATACCAAAAACCCCTTGGTTCCATACGGATGATACTAAAATCGCAAAATTTTCCATTTGCTAAACATACCTTATTTGTTTTGTTAAGAACAGATTTAGTTAGGCGAGAAAATTATTAATTTCACTTGCAACATCCTCGGTTTTTTCAAGTGGGAGCATATGTGATGTTTCGTCAATAAAACAAATTTCAGTTTGAGGATTTAATTTTTTAATTCTATTTTGACTTGTCTCATTACAGACAACACTGTTTGGCGTGAGTATAATCTTAATTGGAATATTAATTTTCTTTAAATCAAACCAAACCTCATGCGAGGTTAGCTTAAAGCAAGCCGATTCCCAGCGTGGGTCACATTTTAAAACATATTTATTTTGTTCATTTTTTTTAAGCCCATATTGTACATAGTCTGTGATTATCTTTTCACTGATATTTTTAAAAAGAGGCTTACTGGAAAAATATTCATAAGCTTCAGCTTCGCTATTCCACAAATTACGTCTAATCAAAGCATTCTTTGAAAGAGGGCTTGCTAAATGAGCAAGATTAACAATCTGCAAAAGTTTGTATGAAATGATATAACGCAATGGCAGTACGACTGGATCAATGAGGATAAGTTTCTTTACTAATTTAGGTTTTGAGAGAGCTAGCAGCAAGCTTGCAGTACCTCCCATTGAATGCCCCGACAAAGTCACTGGCTCTTTATGTTTTTTAACTAATTGCTCTAAATCATTTCTGAAAGTATACCATGATTTTAATTTATTAGAGTCTGCAATTAAATCGGTTTCGCCATGACCACGCATATCATATGTAATAACTTCGTATGAATTATCAATTTTATTTAAGAGATCTGTATACGCCTGCCCACAGAAACCATTAGCATGAGAAAAATACAGTATATCATTTGTTTTTTTTGATCTTCTGTATGTTACGATATTACCAGTGTCAATTTTGACATTTTCTTTAATCATTATTTTAATGACATGACTCGTTATATTTTTTGAGTCTGTAATAATTATATGGAAGCGGGGTAATAAAACCTGCAAGCAGCATAAAAGGAATTATTGTAATAGTAAGAACTCCGCCAGCAAATATTAAGTCTGTGGCATTCATAGCTATTTCCATGCTGACCATGCTGATAAAACTCATTTTAAATGCAATACTAATTGCTTCAGTAAAAATAAAAGTTCTCATGAGAATTATAGTTTCTAATATAATGCTTGTAATCAAACCATTTAGTATTGCGAGCAACATCACCACATATATAGATAAAGAGTGATCAATGATTTGAAAGTAATAAATTGTTCCAAAGTCACCAATACTGCAACCTATCAAACACCACATAGTATTATAGCTTGCTTTCTGCCAAGTATGTTTACACGTCCAACTAATATCAAACATGATTTTTCAAAAATTCTTTTTTTCTTTCTTTAGTATCTTCTATTACTAACTGCTTTTCAGAGTTACTCATTTTTACCCAATTAGTTATTTCAAACTGCTCCCTAAAACAACCAATGCAAACATTCCCATCCATGAACTCTTTTTTATACTTACAAATTTTTACACATGGACTACCGATATATTCAGTGTTTTCTTTAAATTGGGCCATTTGCTTAATAATTTAAACTTTCAGCTTGATTTATTTATATATTTCAATAAAAAGCAACATCAATTCCAAATATTCTTATGGCACGAATTACTGTTGAAGATTGTATAAAGTTGGTGAATAACCAATACGATTTAGTCATACTAGCTAAAGAAAGAGCTGTTCAATTAGGTAGAGGAGCCACCCCAGCTGTTGATCCTGAAAATGATAAAAAACCTGTTATTGCTCTTCGAGAAATTGGAGAGTCAAAAATAACTGCTGAAGAGTTAAAGGAAAGTATTGTTTCGAAGCTTAGACAAATACCTGATTATGAAGAAGAGGAAGAGCTAGAAGAAGTTGATAATGATACTTTCAGACAAATGTACCAAGGTGGTTTATCAAAGTCAGAAATGGAAAAATCAGCTACGAGAAAATTTACTGCTCGTTCACCAAGAGTAGAGTCCAGAGCAAAGCCAATTGAAGAGGTTGTCCAATCACAACCACCCTCTGATGATATAGTTCCAAGCGATGATGAACTTGAAAAAATTGAACAAGAAAATTCTGAAATTGATATGATGAATGATGTAGAAGGTTCAGAGTCAACAGAAGAGCCTACATCACCAAGTGAAGCCATGAATGTATCTGAGGTGGAGGAAACTGAAGTGAACAGCATTGAAGCAGACGAGGTTTCAGAAAGTATTGATATAGCTCCTGAAACTGAGACAGTAGCTCAAGAAGAAAACGATACAAAAGATTAGTAGCTATCATGAATTTTGATTTTTCAGATGATCAAAAACTTCTACGTGATCAAGCTAGAAAATTTTTATTTGATAAGTGTGATCGTAAATCAGTAAGAACAATTCTTGATGACGATCAACTGCATTATCATAAAGAACTATGGTCACAAATATCTGAAATGGGTTGGACTGGAACTGCAATTCCTGAGGAATATGGTGGACTTGGTCTCGGTATGTTGGAACTATGCGTCATAGCAGAAGAATTGGGAAGATCTCTAGCACCCACACCATTCTCATCCTCAATATATTTATTTGCAGAATTTATTAAAAACTATGGATCTGAAGACCAAAAGAAAAAATTCCTACCTTTGATTGCATCAGGTGAAAAAATAGGCACGTTTGCATTGTCCGAAACAAATGGGACGCCAAAACCATCAAATGTAAAAACAGAATATTCATCAGAAAAAATTAATGGCTACAAATCACCTATAAGTGATGGAGAGACCGCTGATTATCTAATAATTGCTGCTAACAGCGATAATAAAGGAAATAGAAATTCACTTTCATTATACATAGTTGATTTACATCAAGAAGGAGTAAGCAAAACAACCCTTGAAACAATTGACCCGACGCGACCTGCGTGCAGTATTAAATTTGAAAATGTAAAAGCCGAATTGCTCGGTGAGCAAGGTATGGCATGGGATATGACAGAAAACATATTCAACAGAGCGGCAGTTTTGTATTCTTTTGAGCAAGTTGGAGGAGCGCAGGTTTCTCTGGATGAAGCAAAAAAGTATTCAATGGAAAGATTTGCTTTTGGAAGACAAATTGGTTCATTTCAGGCTTTAAAGCATAAAATGGCAGATATGTATGTTAAAATTGAATTAGCTAGATCAAATGCTTACTATGGGGCATGGGCTTTGAGCACTGACTCCAATGAATTGCCAGTTGCGGCAGCTGGCGCAAGAGTGAGCGCCTCTGATGCCTTTAATTATGCTGCAAAAGAGAATATTCAGATTCATGGAGGAGTTGGCTTTACGTGGGATTATGATTGCCACTTGTTTTATCGTAGATCAAAACTACTTTCTTTAAATATTGGCAGTACAAGACAATGGAAAGAAAATTTAATTTCAAATCTTGAGAAAAGGAATATAGTTTAGTTATGGACTTTAATGATTCACAGCAGGAAGCTGCATTTAGAAAAGAAGCGAGGGAGTTTCTTGATGCAAATGCAGAAAAAAGATCAATAATTTCTGATAAGCCTAATGATAAAAGCCCCCAGATTGCTGTTGCAGGAGCTCCTGAAACAGTAAAGGGTGGTAAAGAAGCAGCTCAGGAGGCTTTAGAGCGAGCTAAAGTATGGCAAAAGAAAAAAGCTGAAGCAGGGTTTGCTGCTATTTTATGGCCAAAAGAGTTTGGTGGATATGGTGGATCGCCTATACAGCAAGTTATCTATTCTCAAGAGGAACATGATTATTTAGTTCCCTCTGGTTATTTTGAAATTGGAATTGGTATGCTTGGCCCGACAATGATGGTGTGGGGCAAAGATGAAGATAAAAAAAGATACTTACCTAAAATGATTACAGGTGAAGAAATATGGTGCCAACTATTTTCAGAGCCATCAGCCGGATCGGATTTAGCTGGAATAAAAATGAAGGCAGAAAAGGATGGCGATGAATGGGTTTTAAATGGGCAAAAGGTTTGGACATCTGGGGCGCATTTTGCAGATTATGGAATGATAGTTGCAAGATCTGATCCATCTGCATTAAAGCATAAAGGCCTTACTTATTTTTATTTAGATATGAAAACGCCTGGAATAGAAGTAAGACCAATCAAGCAAATATCAGGTACTTCAAATTTTAACGAAGTCTTTTTTAATGATGTAAGAATTCCTGATAGTCAAAGATTAGGTGGAGAAGGTGAAGGCTGGAAAGTTGCGCTTACTACACTAATGAATGAAAGACTTGCAGTAGGCGACCCTCCTGGGCTTGATTTTGATCAAATATTTGAAGCGACAAAAGAATTAGAAGTTGAAGATGGGCTTGCCATCAAAAATAGTGAAGTTAGACAGAAAATGGCCGATTGGTATGTTCAGTCTCGTGGTTTGCAGTACACAAAATTTAGAAGCATTACTGCATTGTCTAAAGGCCAAACTCCTGGCCCCGAGCTGTCAATAAGCAAACTTGTTACAGCATCAAAAATGCAAGATGTCTCTGCTTATGCGCTTGAACTTATGGATTCTTCAGGAATGGTACATCACGATCAAAATCCAGTGCTAAAAAATTTATTTCAAAATGGATATTTTTTCTCTGCAGCAATGAGAATTGCTGGTGGTACAGATGAAGTTCTTCGGAATATCATAGCAGAGCGAGTTCTCGGGCTACCACAAGATGAAAGAGCGGATAAAAAAGTTCCATTTAACGAACTTCCTTCTGGCAAAAACTAAGCTCTAGGTGTTTACAACGATATTTAGCAATGTTGCCTCTGGCGACTTGCTATTATCTATAATGTTGTTGGTTGGTACTGGTATTTTTGCAGGATTTATTGCAGGACTTTTTGGAATTGGAGGAGGTGTAGTTGTTGTACCTGCTCTGTACTATATTTACACACTAGCAGAAGTAGATGAGGGTATAAGAATGCACTTAGCTGTTGGAACTTCTCTTGCAAATATTGTACCAATTTCGATTATATCAGCCATAAATCATCATAGAAGAGGTTCAGTCAATTTAGATTTTTTAAAATTTATTTTTTTATCATTATTGATTGGTGTGATTTTTGGTTCAATAGCAGTATCATTTCTTGAAGGTAGCAGCCTAATACTAATTTATTCTATAATTTTATTTTTTGTTGCTCTTCAATTTTTCTTTTGGAAAGATGAATGGAGATTTGCAGATAAATTTCCAAACAATTTAAAAGGCCATGGCTATGGGGCTACAATTGGGTTTTTGTCTGTAATAATAGGTGTCGGTGGTGGCTCAATAAGTATACCCATTTTAAAACTTTATAACTTCGATATACGCCGTGCCATTGGAACTGCAGCTGGTATTGGTACAATAATTGCAGTTCCTGGTACAATCGGTTTCATTATAGCGGGAATTCAAAATAATGTATCTCTACCACTTACTTATGGATACGTCAGTTTAGTAGGTTTAATTTTAATAACGCCCATGACAATTATAGGCGCCCCTTTAGGAGTAAGATTTGCCCATTATCTATCCAAAGGTAAATTAAGTTTTATTTTTGGTTTATTTATTTTATTTATGTCCATTCGCTTTTTTATTGAATGGACATCATTAACACCATAGTTTTTGGTCATATTCTCCAACTTTACCAGTTTCATTTAAAAGTGCATTTATGTATTCAAAAATCATTTCTACTTCATCATTTGAAACAAGGCTTTCAATAACTATAACTAAAGATGGTTTATTTGATGACGCCCTGATTAATCCCCATGATCCATTGGATAAGCTAAATCTAATTCCATTTACTGTATTTGTTTCAACAATTTCAGAGTCCGCAACTTTTGTTTTATTGCCTAGGTCTTGAATTATTCTTTTTGTAATTTCATCTACGACCGCATATTTTTCTTCATCCTTGCAGAAAGGCGCCATAGTAGGAGATTGATAGGAAGTATTTAACTTTGAATACAATTCAGACATACTCTTATTTTTATAGTGATCCAAATATTCAATCATCATAGAAGCTGATCTCATAGCATCGTCAAAGCCCAGTCCTAAGGGCTTACCAATGAAAAAATGACCACTTTTTTCAAAACCGCATAAAGCATTTATTTCTTTAACTCGCCTCTTCATATGTGAGTGACCAGTCTTCCACATATCAACAGTGCAATTATTTTTTTTCAAAATCTCACTATTAAAAAATAAACCAGTCGATTTTACATCGATAACAAATTTTGAACCTGAGTACTTTTCAGATAAATATTCTGCTAGCATTAATCCGATTTTGTCAGAAAAGATTTCATTGCCTTCATTGTCTACAACTCCAAGACGATCACCGTCACCATCAAAAGCAAATCCTATATCTGCATTATTATCTTTGACATTCTTTGCAAGATCATTGAGCATTGTAAGATCTTCTGGATTAGGATTATAATTTGGAAATTTGAAATCTAAGTTGCAATGCAGTTCAATTACTTCACATCCAAGGCTCCTTAACAAATCAGGGGCAAATGCACCTGCTGTTCCATTGCCACAAGCTATAACAATTTTCAAATTTCTTTTTACTAATTGCGTTCCCTTGAGATATTTTAAATACTCATCACGAATACCTTTTTTTAATTCATAGCTGCCATTATTTGACGCAATAAAATCATGACTATTTTCAGTAATAGTCTTTATTTCTTTTATATCATCAGGACCAAAAGTAAGTGATTTTTCTATTCCACATTTTATCCCAGTCCAACCATTTTCATTATGGCTTGCAGTTACCATGGCAAGACTATCAGCATCTAAGTGATGCTGTGCAAAGTACAACATTGGAGATAATGCTAAACCAACATCGATTACTTTGAGACCGCTTGTCAATAACCCTTTTGTTAAATGGTATTTTACTTCATTGCTGTAGGATCTATAGTCTTGACCAATAACGACTGAAGAGCCTTGACCTTTAGATTTGCTTATATATTTTCCAAGGCTGTAACCAAATATTTCCAATCCTTTTTTATTTATTTCTTCAGGGTAAAGCCATCGTGCATCATACTCTCTAAACCCGTTTTGAGATATTTGAGCTTTATCTAAATTTTCATCAAAATCTATAGAAAGAGGTTTTTGATCTTCAAAAATTTCCATTTTTTTCTTGCTATGTAATATCGAATATACAATAGTTTTAATGTTGGTTCACGTAAAGTGAATAACAGGGAATAAGGTTTAATGCCTTAACTGTACCCGCAACTGTAACTCTGGAATTTAAGTACAGATACCACTGATTAATCGGGAAGGTGTACTTAAGTAGTGATGGAGAAGTCAGGAGACCTACCAACAAAACATAGTCATCCACAGGTGATCGGGATAATCATTTGGACAATTTGTTTGCGGTGACTTCAAACTGGAGGCAAATTATGACTAAAAGAATATTTTTTATTTTAATATTCCTATCAACACTTTCTTTCAAAACTTTCGCCGATATTCCTGAAATTTTAATTAAACCAAAAAATGAAGAATATACTCGACTTTCATCCGGTTTATCCGGATCAAATATAACAATTATTAGCAAGGAAGATTTAGCGTCTCAATATGGTAAGAGTTTACCTCAAATTTTAGAAACATATTCTGGAATTAATGCCCGTCGGCTTTACGATGGCGTTGGTGGAACAAACTCTTCATTGGACATTAGAGGATTTGGTGAAGCCTCTAAATCCAATTCTTTAATTCTAATTAACGGCATTCGTTTGAATGATATTGATATGTCTAATGTAAATTTAACCTACATACCGATTGACTCAATTGAAAGAATAGAAATTATTAGAGGCGGATCTGCAGGAACGTTATATGGTTCAGGAGTTATTGGAGGCGCAGTAAATATAGTTACTAAAAATGACGATTTACAAAATCGTGGTGAGTTTTCTTTTGGTTCATATAGCAAATCAGGTGCTGATTTTTCTGTGAGCAATTCATTTGGTGAAAAAGGTGTTATTTCTTTGTCAGGAGCCGGCTTCACAAGTGATACATTTCGTGACGCAGGGGATTATTCTGACGAAAATTTTATTTTAAATATTAGTAATACTATTAATCAAACAAAATTTAATTTAGACCTTTTTACATCCTATAGAGAACAAGATTTACCAGGTCCCCGCGTAAAAGGGGGAGCTGTATATAATTATCATTTTTGTAATCGTTATGAAGATAGTAAGACCGCAAAACACATCGGCGGCTCATTCACAGCAAATGGAGATACGTGTAATTCAGATCAAAGAGATGATTATTCAAACTTAGAAAATGAAAGAATAAATTTAGGTATTGTTCAAGAAATCAATAGCCTAAAAAAAATCTATCTGAATATAGGCTATAAGAAAAAAAATGATAAAGCCTTTCTTGCTGCCAATGGAAATACTAAAGAAACTCCAAATAATGGCGATAGATACTTAAATACTACAATAGATGGAAACATTTATAACGCTAGATACGAAGTTAGCAATATAGATGCAAAGTTGACAAATATATTGAATATTGGCTTTGATCATTCGCATAGTTTTTATGACTCAAAACGATACAGAAAAGAAAATGAGCAACTAGGTCAAAAATATGATGCTGATCTTAAAGTTCAGTCTGTATATTTTCAGAATACGGTATATTTTAATGAAACAGATACTTCCTTGTCATTTGGATTAAGATCTGAAGAGTCTCAATTCGGTGCACGAGATGAGGTCGACAGGACAGTATCAGGCTTTGTTAATTCCTGGGATGCAACTGACCATGTAACGTATGATGACTCAAGTACAAATCAAGCTTTAAACATCGGTATAGAAAAAAAAATAGATAAGAATTTTTCAATTTACGGTAATTATTCTGAGTCCTTTAGAATTCCAAACATTGATGAAAGAATTTTGGCAACTACGAGTGGTTCATTTGCACTCAAAGATCAGGAATCAGATGGAATAGAGATAGGGGTTATTTACTCAAATGATGTCGCAAATTTAAATATAAATTACTTTGACATTGATACTTTAAATGAAATTCAATTCGATCAATCTGTAAATACAAATCTTGATCCTATCAAACGAGAAGGGATAAATTTAGATTTTGAGTTTAAACCAGATAATAAAAACAAATTTATGGGTTCGATAGGATATGTAAATGCTGAATTTACTGGCGGATCTTTATCTATGGGCACAGGTTCCTACGAATTCCTTGGAACAAGATATTACAACAATAATGAAACGTATGGATATTTAACAAATACTGCAATTAATTTTTTAGGATCAGATGGAACTGCAAATCAATCAATCGACTTAGCAGGTCGGAAAGTGCCTCTGGTCTCTCCGTTGACTTATAATTTAAATTATATCAGACAAATAGATAATAATACTAATTTAAACTTAGAAATTAATTACACAGATGAAAAATATGTTTCTAATGATCAGGAAAATATTGAACCACAAATTCCTGATTATTACATTGTCAATACATCAATAAGTTCGAAAAACGGACCTTATACTTTATCATTTGGGATAAATAATGTCTTTGATGATCAAGTATATGATTTTGCAGTTTCGAGCACTTTTCATGATGATGCTCACCATGGATTATCTAATGTATATCCATTACCTCATAGAAATGCATTCTTTAATTTTGGATATACTTTTTGAAGCATAGGAGTTATATATTAGCTAATGCAGATTAATAAAAAGATTATTTTTGGTATTACAATAGTATTCGTACTAGCATTAAGCAGAGTATTGCCTCACCCACCGAATTTCACACCAATATTAGGAATGGCTTTTTTTGCAGGAGCTGTGTTTGATAAAAAAATTTATTCATATTGTATTCCAATCTTAGCTATGTTTATCAGTGATTTATATTTAGGTTTTCACGCTGGTATGCCTGTAATTTATTTTGCTATTTGCGTGTGTATATTGATTGGTACTTTTTTTCACTCAAAGTTAAATCTAACTACTTCATTTTTAGGAATTAGCACAGGTGTAATATCTTTTTATTTAATATCAAATTTTGCAGTTTGGTATGGATCAGGAATGTATGCTTCTGATTTGAATGGACTAATCACTTGCTACATAATGGCCCTGCCATTTTTGCAAAATACATTTTTATCAAGCATTTTCTATGGTATGGCCGCTTGTATATTATATTTAATGGCTGATAAGCATCTAAAATTTAGCGCAAAACAGGCTTAAAAGAATATTGAAAAGCTTTTTTTTTAACATTATATAATTATAAATACAATTTTAGGAGATTCTATGGACACCGCGTTTTCAAATGAAGATTTAAAGTTTCAAAGTGAAATAAGGGATTTTATTAAAACAAATTACCCGCAAGAACTTAGAGATTCAATCAATTCAAAAAGAAAACTAGGTAAAGAACTCTCAAGAGAGGATCTTACGGCTTGGCATAAGATTTTAGGAAAGCACAATGGTTGGTCAGCACCAAGTTGGCCTAAACAGTATGGGGGCGCAGAATTTACTCCTACACAAAAATATATTTTCGAGCAAGAATGCGCAAAAGCTGAATGTCAATATATTATGCCATTTGGAATAAATATGGTCGGCCCAGTAATTTATACATTCGGAAATGAGGAGCAAAAAGCACAACACTTGCCTGGAATTTTGAGTGGTGAAGTTTTTTGGTGTCAGGGTTACTCAGAACCTGGCTCAGGTTCGGATCTTGCTTCATTAAAAACGAGTGCCGTGAAAGAAGGTGACCATTATATCGTTAATGGACAAAAAACTTGGACTACAATGGCACAGTATGCAGATTGGATTTTTTGTTTAGTAAGAACCAATCCAGATGCTGAAAAACCTCAACAGGGCATTTCATTTCTTTTGATTGATATGAAAACTCCTGGTGTAACAGTTAGACCTATTAAGCTTATGGACGGAACTCATGAGGTGAATGAAACTTGGTTTGATAATGTCAAAGTTCCAGTAGAAAATTTAATTGGTCAAGAAAACATGGGTTGGACGTATGCAAAATTTTTATTAGCTCATGAAAGGTCGGGTATTGCCGGTGTTGCAAGATCAAAGAAAGCAATAGAAAGAATTAAACAGATTGCTAGTTCCGAAATGTCATATGGCGAACCTTTAATTCAAGATCCAGCATTTAAAGCAAAAATAGCAGCTGCAGAATTAGAGTTATCAGCACTTGAATACACAGAATTAAGAACGCTTGCAAAGGACTCTGCTGGTAAAGGTCCTGGGCCAGAGTCTTCTCTTTTAAAGATTAAAGGAACAGATATTCAGCAAGCTGTTACTGAATTGGCCATGGAAGCAGTTGGATATTATGCAAATCCTCACCTAGGCACAACTTTGAGTAATGAATATGTCGGTCCTGACTATGCTACGAACCTATCAGGAACATATTTTAACTTTCGTAAAGCATCCATTTATGGAGGATCTAACGAAATTCAAAGGAATATCATAGCTAAAATGGTCTTAGGACTTTAGTACCTTTTGACATATTTACTGTCATAACTTATAACGCTTTTTTATGAATTTTGATTACACCGAGGAACAGACCTTGCTGGACAACATGGTTACTTCTTTTGTAAGAGATAATTATGATTGGGACACTCGTTGCAACATAGTCAAATCAGAAGAGGGTTGGAAAGAAGAAAATTGGAAACAATTTGCTGAACTTGGTCTTCTAGGGGTTCCATTTGATGAAGCTTATGGAGGGCTTGGTGGAAAATCTGCTGATTTAATGATTGTTATGGAACAGTTTGGAAAAGGACTCGTTGTTGAACCATATTTACCAACTGTAATATTAGCTGGTGGATTGATATCAAAACTTGGATCTGAGGACCAAAAGAATTCGATTATACCAGAAATAATCTCAGGAAATATTAGATGTGCATTTGCATATGCTGAGCCACAAAGTAGATTTGATTTAAATGATGTAAAAACGTCAGCTGTACTTAACGGAGATGACTATGTATTAAATGGTTTCAAGTCGGTGGTATTTGGAGCAGGTATGGCTTCGCACCTTATTATTTCTGCAAGAACTGAAGGAGAGCAAAGATCTGAATCTGGGATTACGTTATTTATTGTTGATACAAAGTCTGAGGGACTTACACTCCAAAATTATCCAACAATTGATGAATACAGAGCTTCTGAAATTATTATAGAGAATCTAAAAGTTTCAAAAGATAATGTTTTAGGAGAAGTTAATATGGCTTACGATGCGATTGAGGAAATTGTAGATATAAGCACTATTGCTGCATGCTCTGAAGCAGTTGGTATCTTGCAAGTTTTAAAAGACTCTACAACTGAATATTGCAAAAATAGGAAACAATTTGGACAGTCAATTGCTAAAAATCAGGTCATACAGCACCGTCTTGTTGATATGATGATTGAGTATGAACAGGCTAAGTCAATTCTTTACATGGCAGTTACAGCAGATTTGACTAATTCAGATGAAAGAAGAAAAGCAGTGTCAGCTGCAAAAGCACGTATAGGTAAAGCAATAAAATTTGTAGGCGAAAGTGCTATTCAATTGCATGGCGGTATGGGCGTTGTTGATGAATATATGGTAAGCCACTATTTTAAAAGAGCGACAATGATTGGAGTACTATTTGGAAATACTGACTATCACATGAAAAGATATATGACACTTACCCAATCTGGCATTTCATCATCTGATGAAGCAATTTCAGTTAGCGTTACTTAAATAAAATTTATTCAGCAAGTTTTTTAAAAATGTGAGCTGTATGTTCTGCTCCTGTTTTAAGGGCCTTACCACCATCCATATTCGATGCTTCAGCCCATTTTTCAGCTAACATATCTGCATTAAGTTCATCGCCTTTAAGAGCAACCCCTTGTGAATGAACTATCTCTGCAGAAGCAAATACACCAGCGCCGGCTGATATCATTGCACCATTTGGCGCATCTTCTGATGCCATAAACATGACTGCAGGCGAAACAGTTTCTGGTTTTAAACTATCAAAAACTGCATCTGGCATTCCTAAATTTTCTGTCATTCGTGTTGCTGCAACAGGAATTAGAGAATTTACTCTAATATTATATTTCATACCTTCAATTTTAAGAGTATTCATTAGTCCAACAACTCCCATTTTAGCTGCACCGTAATTCGATTGTCCAAAATTTCCAAATACGCCAGAAGATGAAGATGTCATAATTATTCTTCCATAATTTTGTTCTGTCATAATTGGCCAAACCGCTTTTGTACAATAAACCGAACCCATCATATGAACGTTTACTACAAACTCAAAATCATCAAGTGTTACTTTTGCAAAAGATTTGTCTCTCAGAACACCTGCATTATTCACTAAAATATCTGCACGACCAAAAGCAGCCATTGTATCATCAACTAATTTTTTCACGCCTGCTTTATCAGTTACACTTGATCCATTAGAAATTGCCTCACCGCCCATGGCTTTTATTTCGTCAACTACTTTATCAGCAGCTTCACTTGATCCACCAGTACCATCAACAGAACCACCTAAGTCATTTACGACAACTTTAGCTCCTCTTTTCGCAAATTCTATTGCGTGACATCTTCCAAGTCCTCCACCTGCGCCTGTAACTATTGCAACTTTATCGTTAAAACTAATTGTCATGTATAACTCCTATTCGATTAATTCTGTTAATTGAGAAAAATTGTTTATAACTAAATCAGCATCATTGTAAATATTTTTATTATCAGTATATCCATAACCCACCAAAACAACTGGCATATTTGCATTGTGACCGGCATTTAAATCTGTTGCACTATCTCCAATCATTATTGACTCATTTTCACTTACATCTAATTTTTTACATATTTCAATTAATGGAAATGGGTCAGGCTTACTCTTTACAAACGTATCTCCACCTACGAGGTAGTCAAAGTAATGTAAGACTCCAAGTTTTTCTAATAACATATTGCTGAGTTTTTCCATTTTATTTGTACAAACTGCCAACTTTAATTTTTTAGACTTTATTAGCTTTAATACTGTTTCAACATTTTCAAATAAAATACTATCGTCATCAATATTGTGAGTATAGTGAAGCAGGAATATTTTTAACATCTCATTAATTTTATCATCATCATGAGGAATATTTTTTGTTACCACAGTTCTTCTTATTAATTCTCGAGCTCCATAACCAACTAAATTCCTTATTTCCTCCAATGTGACTAGCGGTTCGTTAAGTTCTGATAGCATATAATTTAGTGAATTTTTAAAATCTGGAGCTGTATCAACTAGAGTTCCATCTAGGTCAAATATGAAGAGTTTCTTATTTTTTAAATTCATGTTTTTAAGTAAATCTCTGAAATAAAATTTTACGATACAATTAAAGGCATATTGGTTATTTTCCAAAAAAAATTCAATGAAAAATTTAGAGATTATAATACTTGCCGCAGGTAAAGGCACAAGGATGAAATCAAGCAAACCCAAAATACTTCACGAATTGGGTGGAAAGCAAATAATTGATTATGTGATTGAAGCTTCAAATAGATTGAAGCCAAAAAGAATTCATCTTGTTGTAAACAACCAAATTAAAGGTAATTTTAAAAACTATAATAATTTAAATATTGTCATTCAAAAAAAACAGAATGGTACAGGCGATGCAATAAAGTCTGCTATAAAAAGTCTTAAAAAAGATTCAGTAACTCTAGTTCTTTATGGCGACGTCCCTCTCATAAAACATAAAACCATTCTTAATGTCTCAAAAATCAAGACCAATAAAGTTAACTTATTATGCTTCAATAAAGAAAAAAGAAATAACTACGGTAAAGTTATATTAGAAACAGATGGTTTGATCAGTCAGGTGATTGAGCAAAAAGAGCTTAAGAAAAATGAAAATTACTATTTATGCAATTCAGGAATTTTTGCTATCGAGGCAAAGCTATTAAGCTCTTTGTTACCTAAATTAAATAATAATAATAAGAAGAAAGAATTTTATTTAACTGATATATTTAACTTGGCATTTAAAAAAGGTGTAAAAGTTAATCCGATACAAACCGCTGAGACAGAAGTTATGGGTGTAAATGATAAAAATGATTTAGCGATGGCTGAAAAAGAAATCCAAAATGAATTGAGATCCAAGCATCTTACTGCAGGCGTGACCATGAGAGATCCTAATACTGTATATTTATCGAAAGATACTAAAATTGGAAAGGACGTTACAATTCACCCATTTGTGATCATCGGTAAAAACGTCGTTATTGGTAACAATACTGAGATACACGCATTCAGTCATATAGAAGATTGTAAAATTGGGAAAGAAGTCAGTATTGGACCTTATGCAAGAATAAGACCAGGCACAAAAATAATAGATAATGCTAAGATCGGTAATTTTGTAGAGATCAAAAATTCAAAAATAGATAAGGGGTCAAAAGTAAATCATTTGTCATATATAGGTGACACAGAAATAGGTAAAAAAGTTAACGTGGGGGCTGGAACTATTACTTGCAATTACGATGGTGCCTCAAAATTTAAAACAGTTATCAAAGATAAAGCATTTATAGGCTCAAACTCATCTTTAGTAGCCCCGTTAATTGTAGGTAAGAACGCATATATTGGTTCTGGTTCAACTATAACTAAACATGTAGTTGAGAACAGTCTTGCGGTTGAAAGATCATCTCAAAAGATGGTAAAAAATTGGTCAAATAAAAAAGGGAAAAGGTAATGTGCGGTATCATTGGTATAGCTTCTAAAGAGAATGTGTCTTCGAACATTATAAATGCATTAAGGAAATTAGAATATCGTGGTTACGACTCTGCTGGTATTGCAATTAACACTGCCAAGAAGATCAATCAAAGAAAAGTAAAAGGCAAACTTGATAATTTGATTTACGCTCTTCAGAAAGATCAATTTGATGGCAATACAGGAATAGGTCATACTCGTTGGGCTACTCATGGAGAACCTTCTGATAAAAATGCTCACCCCCATTCATCAACCTCTGTATCGCTTGTACACAACGGAATTATTGAAAATGCTGCAGAGTTAAAAAAATTAAAGGAAGTAAAAGATTATCATTTTGAGTCTGACACTGACTCTGAAGTAATTACTGCGTTATTAACTTTTTATCTAAAGGAGGGTCTGAGCCATCTTGAGAGTGTTCAAAAGACTATTTCTTCTCTAGAGGGATCATACGCACTAGCAATTATTTTTAGTGATAGTGAAGACACTATTTATGGAGCTAAGAATGGAAGTCCACTTGTTGCAGGTACAAATGGAGTTGGCAATTCAATAGGATCTGATTCGATTGCACTAAGCTCAGTTGCTAATAAAGTGTGTTACTTGGAAGACGGGGATATAACAGTATTAAGCAAAGAGAGTATAGAAATTTATAACCTGGAGGGTGAAAGAGCGAATAGAGAATTTGTTGAAATAGGAATAAACGAGTCAGAAGTTTCAAAAGGTCCTTATAAACATTTTATGGAGAAAGAAATACATGAACACCCTCATGCAGTAGGTGAAACATTTCGACAATTTATAGATTATGATAAGGGCACAATCGCAATTTCAAATATTAATTTGAATTTTGATAAAATTTCAAAGATTTATCTGATTGCTTGTGGAACAGCTTATTACTCATGTTTGGTGGGAAAATATTATTTTGAACAATATGCAAGGACACCGGTTGAATGCGATATGGCATCAGAGTTTCGTTATCGTGACCCAGTAATTGATCCAAATGCATTATGTATATTTGTCTCTCAATCTGGTGAAACCGCCGATACTAAAGCTGCATTAGATTATTGCAGAAAGCAAAAAATTAAGACATTGAGTATCGTAAATGTTAAAAATAGTTCAATAGCAAGAGATAGTGATCACTGTATTTATACTAAGGCAGGGGCAGAAATAGGGGTTGCTTCAACGAAGGCGTTTACAGCTCAATTATCAGCACTTTTATCTATATCAATTCATTTAGCATCAGAAAAAAAATTCATGTCTTTCGAGGAAAATACAAAATTTTGCAAGGAGATTATGCAAGCACCTCTATTGCTTGAACAAGCAATTGAGAGATCTTATTCACTAAAAGACACGGCAAAAGCAATTATAAATGCCAAGGGTGTAATGTATCTTGGCCGCGGTACTGCGTTTCCATTGGCACTGGAAGGAGCATTAAAGTTTAAAGAAATATCATATATCCATGCAGAGGGATATCCTGCAGGTGAAATGAAACATGGTCCGCTTGCATTAATAGAAAAAGATTTGCCAGTTGTTTGTATTGTCCCACCAGGTCCCCTTTTTCATAAAACAATTTCAAACATACAAGAAGTTATTGCTCGTGGAGGTAAAATATTAATGATAACAGACGATGAAACATTGGAGTCAAATTCTGAAAATATTTGGGAAGTTTTTCGTTTACCAAAATGCCCTAAATCAATTGAGGCAATCGTTTATTCAGTTCCCATTCATATGCTTGCCTATTATACAGCGGTTGAGCTTGGCAATGATGTCGATCAGCCAAGAAATCTTGCTAAGTCTGTTACTGTAGAATAATTTATTGACACAAAAACTGGCAACATATTATCTTTGTTTAAATGTTGACAAAGATAAGCACTCTTATTTTTTTATTCTTTTTTAATGCGATAAGTTTCATTCAAGCATATGAAGTATCACCAGGCGTTTTGAGAACGCCCGATACACAATTTGAAAATCTAGAAGATTATCCATTTGAGCCAAACTATATTGAAATTGACGGTCTAAGAATTCACTACCTCGATGAAGGACCTAAAGATGGCGATCCAATTTTCCTTCTTCATGGTTTACCGACTTGGAGTTATCTATTTCGAACGATGATACCGGTGTTAACTGACGCAGGTCATAGAGTTATTGTTCCTGACCTAGTAGGATTTGGAAAGTCAGATAAATTTATTTCTAAATATGACTATAGTTATGAGTTTCATATCAACACCATGAAGGCGTTGGTGGGACAACTTGATTTAAGAGAAGCTACATTCTTTGGACAAGATTGGGGAGGCATGATCGGACTTCGGGTTGTAGCTGAGATGCCTGATCGTTTTGCAAGAGTTGTTGTTTCAAATACAGGCTTGGCTGCAAGAGATGGAATAACGGCATGGCTATTTGAAAATTTTGTAAAGTTTATGGTCTGGTGGAATGGAGAGGTCACTTTTGAGGAACTTAAGACTGCTGCCGATAAAGCACTAATGTTGGAAGAGCCATCACCGCTTGAAGGTATGAGAATGTTTTCAAAATGGATTGCACACTCGTATTACTCGGATGATATGGATATATCAGGAATTATTTCTACCTTCGGGCGTTTAGAGCTATCTGATGAGCAAATCAGAGCTTATGAGGCTCCGTATCCTTCAGGTCAATATAAAGCAGGAGCTCATGTCATGGCTTATTTTATACCAACACAATTATCCGAAAATGAGAAATACTGGAAAGATGTTTATGAAAAATGGGATAAACCTTTTCTTGTGGCTTTTGGAGGTAATGAACGAATAACATTAACTATGAAGGAAAATTTTTTGACTAGGATACCTAACCCGACTGTTGTTACTTTGGAAGGAGTTGGACATTTCTGCCAAGAAGAGGCTGGACCTGAACTAGCAAACTTAATAAATGATTTTATTCTAAAAAACTAGAAAATATAAAATTTATACCTATTATAAACTAAACTTTTATTTAAAATTGAACATATGACAGTAACTTTAAGATCAGATGGTGATGTTTCAATCATTCAAATGGATGATGGCAAAGTAAATGTATTTTCTCCTGACATGATAAAAAATTTTAGTGAAATATTAGATCAAGTTCCATCTGACAAAGGTTCTGTTTTAATAGCAGGTCGAGAAGGAATGTTTTCTGCTGGATTTGATTTAAAAGTTATGATGTCTAGTCCAGAAAATGCAGCTGATATGGTTAAAAGTGGTTTTAATTTATTATTAAAAATTTTTACTTTTCCAAGACCGATTGTTGCGGCTTGCAGCGGACATGCAATCGCGCTTGGCGCTTTTTTACTTTGTAGTTGTGATCACCGTATAGGAATTAAAGGTGACTTTAAAATTGGAGCCAACGAATTACGAAATAATATGATTATTCCAACACCAATACTTGAACTTGCAAAATTTAAATTGACAAAACCGCACAAGCAGAGAGCGCTATTAAATGCGGAAATGTATTCAATAGAAGATGCTATTGCTCCAGGTTATTTAGATGAAGTAACTGAACATGAAAAGTTAATGGAGCTTGCATTGGCTAAGGCAAAAGATTTAGCAACACTCGCTCATCCACAATATCAGCAAACCAAAAAACTCGACCAGGAAGATGTAGCAGCAAAAATAAGTGCTGGGATAGATACCTTAGGAGCAATAAACTAAGTAAAATCAATGTATTTTACTGAAACTCTAGTATTTTACTTTATTTAGTACTATAAAGCCCGCAAAACGAATATTTAAAAAACATGAAGAAATGGTCTGTTAACAGTTGGAGAAATTACGAGGCTAAGCATTTGCCAGAGTATCCAGATGTGAAGAAATTAGAAAAAACTGAGGATCAGTTAAGATCTTACCCGCCGCTTGTTTTTGCAGGTGAAGCAAGAGATTTAAAGAGGAATCTTGCTAAAGTTTCAGAGGGTAAAGCATTTTTGCTGCAAGGTGGTGATTGCGCGGAAAGTTTTGATGATTTCAATGCAGATTATATAAGAGATACATTTAAAGTATTATTACAAATGTCAGTCACATTAACTGCTGCAGGTAATTGCCCTGTCGTAAAAGTTGGGAGAATGGCAGGTCAATTTGCAAAACCACGAAGTGCACCTAAAGAAGAAATAGATGGCGTTGAGTTAGATAGTTATAAGGGCGACATTATAAATGATATGGACTTTACTGAAGATGCGAGAGTTCCTGATCCTGATCGAATGATCAGAGCATACACACAATCAGCTGCAACACTTAATTTATTAAGAGCTTTTGCTAAAGGTGGATTTTCAGATTTGAATAAAGTTCATCAATGGAATATGGGATTTGTAGATGAAAGTTCTCAAGGAAAGAAATTTAGAGAACTAGCGAATAAAATCTCGGACACACTTTCTTTTATGGAAGCTATTGGAATTTCATCAAGAAACACAAAACGTTTAAGAAGCGTTGACTTCTTTACAAGTCACGAAGCTCTATTGCTTCCTTATGAAGAATGTCTGACGCGACTTGATAGTACATCAGGTGAAGTTTACGACACTTCAGCTCACATGGTTTGGATCGGTGATCGCACCAGACAGCCTGACGGAGCACATGTAGAATTTTGCAGAGGGATTAAAAATCCAATTGGAATAAAATGTGGACCATCTTTAGATACTGAGGAATTGAAAAAGCTTCTTGATATTCTGAACCCTGAGAATGAGGCTGGAAAAATAACATTAATTTGTCGATTTGGTTCTGAGACTATAAATGAAAAGTTACCAAAGCTTATACAACCTTTTTTAAATTCAGATCACAATTTAGTTTGGTCTTGTGATCCAATGCACGGTAACACCATGAAAGCTAATTCAGGCTTTAAAACAAGGCCATTTGAAAGTGTTCTTAAAGAAGTTGAGACATTTTTTGATATTCACCATCAAATGGGAACATACCCAGGTGGAGTCCATTTAGAAATGACAGGTCAAAATGTAACTGAATGTATTGGTGGCGCACAAGCCATTAAGGATGAAGATCTTTCAGCACGATATCATACCCACTGTGACCCAAGGCTGAATGCCAATCAAGCACTTGAACTTGCATTTTTAATATCTGACAAGCTTAGAGAGTCCCAAGAACCACATAATTCAAAGATTACGATTGCTAAGTAATTGCGACTAAATTATTTAGTTGTAAGATCAGTCAAATGACAGAAAAAACCTCCATATTAATTGTTCAGTCCAACCCACAAGTGGGAAACATTGATAAGAATAAGCAAATTGTGATTGATCATATTGAAAGCAATAAATCTGATCTCATAATTTTCTCTGAATTGATGCTCACAGGTTACCCACCAGAAGATTTGGTTTTAAAACCAGCTTTTATGGAAAAAGTTAATAATGCAATTTCAGATATTTTGAATTGTTCTAAAAATAGTAATTCAACAATAATCATAGGCACTCCTTTTTTGGAAGAGAGCAAACTGTTCAATACAGCTCTAGTAATTAAAAAGGGTAAGATCTTACATAAACATCATAAAATGGCTTTGCCAAACTATGGAGTATTTGATGAAAAAAGAATTTTCTCAAATGGAGAGCAAGTCAGCATAATCGAATTCAATGGAATTAAATTGGGTCTCTTTATTTGTGAGGACATATGGGTGAACGATACAATTGTTGAGATTGATAAAAATAAAATTGATTTGGCGGTATCATTAAATGCATCCCCATTTGATATAAATAAAATTGAGGAAAGAGAAAAAAAAGCACTTGGTTTTGCAAATTCTATTGATGCTCCTTTGATTTATGTAAATCAAGTTGGAGGTCAAGATGAGATCGTTTTTGATGGATCTTCCTTCTTATGTGATCAAAAAAAGGTAATTTCTAAATTCAAATACTGCGTTGAAGAAAGCAGGGAATATACATTCAACCTCAATACTAAGACTTTTGATATTGAAGAAGAGGCACCTCTCAGTAGTGACAAGCACGATATTGTCTATTCCAATCTTATGCTTGGGCTAAAAGACTATGTTGAAAAAAATAAATTTCCAGGAGTTGTTATTGGCATTTCAGGAGGCATAGATAGTGCATTTAGCGCGGTTGTCGCAACCGATGCACTAGGACCTGAAAGAGTAAAAGGTATTTTAATGCCATCTCAGTTTACAAGCGAGGAAAGTAATGAGGATGCAAATCAGCTAGGCAAAAAATTAGGTATCGAGTTAATAAGTGTTTCTATAAAAGATATCGTGAATTCATACGATAGCACTCTTTCAAATTTATTCGCGGGTAAAGAAAAAGATATTACTGAAGAAAATATTCAATCAAGAACCAGAGGCGCAATATTGATGGCCTATTCAAACAAGTTTGGCCATATGGTAGTTACTAATGGCAATAAATCAGAAGTCTCAGTTGGATATTCAACTTTATATGGAGATATGTGTGGGGGGTTTTCAGTAGTCAAAGATATTTATAAATCTGATTTATATAAACTTTCCGAATGGAGAAACGAAAATCTTCCATCATTTTCAGCAATTAAAGCAAAGGAAGTTATTCCTAAAAATATTATAACAAAAGAGCCCACTGCTGAACTTAAAGAGGATCAGAAAGATAGTGATTCCCTTCCGCCATATGATGTCTTGGATAAAATTTTGTACTTACTTGTTGAAAAAGAAAGTTCAATTAACGAGATTATTTCGAAAGGTTATGAGCCAAGCTTGGTTACAAAAGTTCAGAATTTGCTTTATAATTCTGAATATAAAAGACGACAAGCTGCTCCGGGTGTAAAAATTTCAGAGAGAAATTTTGGGTATGACAGACGATACCCAATAACAAATGCATTCAGAGATAAGGAAAAATAGATGACAACGATAACAAGATTTGCGCCTAGTCCAACAGGATTATTGCACTTGGGTAATATCAGAACAGCCCTCATAAATTGGTTGTATGCTAAAAATAGTGGTGGAAAATTTATTCTTCGAATTGATGATACCGATCAAGAGAGGTCAAAAGATGAATACATTTCTCAAATAAAAAATGATTTGGAGTGGCTGGGAATAGACTATGACGAGACTTTTAATCAGTCTTCTAGATTTGAAAGATATAAAGAGCAATTCGAAAAATTAAAATCTGATGGCAGGATATATGCTTGCTATGAAACTCCTGAAGAACTTGAGAGAAAAAGAAAGCTTCAGATGGCTGCCGGTGGAAAGCAAGTGTATGACCGTTCTGCATTAAAATTAACGGAGCAACAAATTAAAGATTATGAGAATGATGGAAGAAAACCTCATTGGCGATTTCTTCTTCAAACAGAACGCATGAAATGGAATGATTTATTAAAGGGTGAAATTGATATTGATTTAAAAAGCTTATCAGATCCTGTTTTATTTCGAGAAGATGGTGTTCCACTTTATACATTCAGTTCAGCTGTAGATGATGTTGATTATAACATTACTAATGTAATTAGAGGGGATGATCACACTAGTAATACCGCTGTACAAATTGAAATCATAAATGCATTGGATGAAAATAAAATTTCATTTGCACATCATGCTCTTTTAAAGGCATCTACAGGAGACAAACTATCAAAAAGAGACAATGTAATATCAATTGATAGTTTCAGAAAAGATAATATTGAGCCCATCTCAATTCTCAGCTTACTAGCAACGATTGGAACTTCAAATTCAATTGAACTAAAGAGTGGGATAAAACAAATCATTGACGAATTTAAACTTGAGACAATTTCAACATCACCAGGACGTATTGAAATTGACGTCCTAAAGGCGCTTAACAAAAAACAAGTCCAAAAATTTGATTATGAGGAAATTCAATCAAGACTTACTGAGATTGATGAAAATGTTGATAAAAAGTTTTGGGATACCATAAAAGGTAATTTGGAAACTGTTGAAGAAATATCTTCTTGGACTGACATTGTATTTAACAGCAAGCCTGCTGAGTCTGATGATAAAGATTACATAAAATTAGCGTTGGAGTTAATGCCAGAGGAACCGTGGGATGATGATACTTGGACCACATGGACGAATGCCATAAAAGAAAAAACAGGACGCAAAGGCAAAGAATTGTTTCTTCCATTACGAGTAGCATTCACAGGACTGACACATGGTCCAGAAATGAAGCTTCTCATACAACTAATTGGTAGAGACAAAATTGTTGAGAGGATACAGACTTAAATGGACTTGATGCTTTACGATACATTTACTAATTCAAAAAAGAAGTTTGAACCAATTGATCCAAATAATGTACGAATGTACGTTTGTGGGCCAACTGTTTACGATTATGCGCATGTAGGCAATGCTCGACCAGTTATAGTGTTTGATATTTTATTTCGATTACTCCAAAAAATTTATGGCAGTGGAAATGTAACTTATGTAAGAAATATCACTGACGTTGATGATAAAATTATACACGCAGCTAATGATCAAAATGAAGACATTGGAATGCTTACAGAAAAGACAATTAATTATTTTCATGACGATGCGAAATATGTTGGTGCTTTAAAACCTACATTTGAGCCAAGAGCAACCGAACATATACCTGAGATGATTGAGTTGATAGAAAAACTCATATCAAAAGAGTTTGCATATGTAGCGGATGGTAATGTTCTTTTTTCTTCAAATAAATTTAAAGAATACGGAAAACTCTCTGGCAAGAATTTAGATGAAATGGTTGCTGGTTCACGCGTAGGTGTAGAAAGTTATAAAAAAGAAGAGTCTGACTTTGTATTATGGAAACCTTCAAAAGAAGATGAGCCCAGTTGGAAAAGTCCATGGGGAGATGGGAGACCTGGCTGGCACATTGAATGCTCTGCAATGAGTGAAAAACTTTTGGGGGAAAATTTTGATATTCATGGAGGAGGCCAAGATTTAATATTTCCACATCATGAGAATGAAATTGCTCAAAGTGAGTGTGCAAATAATAACAAATTTGCAAATTATTGGGTTCACAATGGTTTTGTTACTGTTGAGGGTAATAAAATGTCAAAGTCTGATGGTAATTTTGTAACTGTAAATGAGTTAAAAGACAGTTTCCAAGGGGAAGTTATTAGGCTTACCATGATATCAACTCACTACAGACAACCTCTGAATTGGACCAAGGATAACCTCAATGAAAGTAAAAAAACATTAGATAAATGGTACACATTCTTGAGCAATTTTAATGGTGATGAATTAAAAGATGCAAATAATGATAATGAAATTATGGAAACATTATTGGATGATATGAATACACCTAAAGCTATTAGCGTGCTTCATCAAAAATTTAAAGACTGCCAATCAGGGGATAAAGGCTTAGTAAGCAATTTTTTATATTCAGCAAATATGCTTGGACTTTTAAATGAAAAACCATCTGAATGGCTTTCCTGGAAAAAGGAAAATTTAAATATTAATACCACTCAAGTTGAGTTGCTTATTGCTCAAAGAAATGAGGCACGATCAAACAAGAACTTTGATGATGCTGATAGGATCCGAGATGAATTAGACAAAATGGGAGTCATACTTGAAGATCAAGGTGGCGAAACAACTTGGAAAGTTAAGTAAGTGAAAGAAAAGTTATACATATTTGATACGACTCTTAGAGACGGAGCTCAAACTTACGGTGTTGATTTTAATGTTGATGAAAAAAAACTTCTCGCACAAAAATTAGATGAGCTTGGTGTTGACTATATTGAGGGTGGATGGCCAGGCGCAAACTCAACTGATACTAAGTTTTTTAATGAAGATTTAAAATTTAAAAACTCAATGTTTACTGCGTTTGGCATGACTAAAAAATCTGGTCGCAGCGCAGAAAATGACCCTGGTTTGGCTGCAATGATAAATATTAATGCGCCTTCAGCATGTGTTGTTGGAAAATCTTGGGATTTCCATGTTGATCTTGCACTTGGAATTACTAATGAGGAAAATTTAGAAAATATTGGAGAGTCAGTAAAATTTTTAGCAAAAACGAAAAAAGAAGTACATTTCGATGCTGAACATTTTTTTGATGGTTACAAATCTAATCCAATTTATGCAATTGAATGTCTTAAAGCTGCAAAGTCAAATGGTGCACGGTGGCTTGTTCTTTGTGATACGAATGGAGGAACTCTTCCGCATGAAGTTGAAGATATCGTATCAAAAGTTTCTAAAGAAATTTCAGGAGATCATCTTGGAATTCATGCACATAATGATACAGGTAATGCAGTCGCCAATACTCTTGCAGCTGTAAGAGCAGGTGCAAGACAGGTTCAGGGCACGATAAATGGTTTAGGTGAAAGATGTGGAAATGCTAATCTAATTTCACTATTACCAACATTTGCTTTTAAAAATGAATTTGAAAACAAATTTGACTTATCAATAAATAAACAACAACTTAATCTTTTAACTGAGCTTTCAAGGCTCCTTGATGAAATCTTAAACAGAGTCCCAAATCGAACAGCACCTTACGTTGGCTCTTCTGCTTTTGCACATAAGGGTGGATTGCATGTTTCTGCGGTCAATAAAGATCCAAAGACTTACGAACACATCAATCCTGAACTTGTGGGCAATCAAAGGCAAATTATCATCTCTGAACAATCAGGAAAATCTAATATTTTATCAAAGTTAAAATCAGCAGGAATAGAAGTTAATGAAGACGATAAGACAATTCAAAAAATCTTAGATCGAGTAAAAGAAAGAGAATTTAATGGATACTCTTACGATGGTGCCGATGCTTCTTTTGAAATTCTTGTTAATAAAGTACTTGGCAAAATGCCAGAGTATTTTGAAGTAATTAGTTTTAATGTGAATGTACAAAATTCAGGTGAAGAGGGGCAGACCATGTCAGAAGCCTCTGTGAAATTAAAAATTGATAATGATGAAATTATTGGTACCGGTAAAGGAGTTGGTCCAGTCAATGCATTGGATAATGCCCTTCGAAATAATTTTAAGACAAGCCGTTATGCTGAGTACATAAACGATTTATCATTAATTGATTATAAGGTTCGAATTCTCAATACGGGTACCGATGCGATAACTAGAGTTTCAATTGAAAGTTCTGATGCAAATAAGAAAAGTTGGTATACAATAGGTGTTTCAGAAAATATTATTGAAGCATCTTTTAGAGCACTAATTGATAGTGTTGAATTTAAATTAATGAAAGAACAAGTAAAAGTTTAAATTCAAATGAATTTTGATAAAATTTCAATTATTCTTGTTGAAACTCAATTACCTGAAAATGTCGGTCTTGTTGCTCGCTCTATGTACAATTTTGGTTTCACTAATTTAAAACTGGTATCACCTAAACTCGAATGGCCATCAGAAAAAGCACTTGCTGTAGCTGTAGATGCTAAGAACATAGTTGAAAATATCAAAGTATATAGCTCTCTTCGAGAGGCATTGAGTGACTCCAATTATTCAATTGGCTACACAGCACGTTTAAGAGATATGAGTAAACAATTTAGTGACAATTCTAAAATTATCAGTGAAATAAAAGAACAAAAAATTAATGATAGTATCGGTGTTGTTTTTGGTGGCGAAGCTTCAGGACTTACAAACGACCATTTGTCACTTATAACAAAATGTGTGACTATTGATACGCATGAAAATTTTTCATCTCTTAATTTATCTCATGCAGTCAATGTATTTTGTTATTCATTATTTTCTCAAGTATTTAAAACGGAGCAGTTAGTTGATAAGAATTCTGAGCCTCATGGAAGTCAGAATGATCTGATGTATTTTTTTGATCATTTAGAAGAAGAGCTTGAATCTAGAGGTTTTTTTCAACCTGAAGAAAAAATGCCAAAAATGAAGCAAAACCTAAGAAATATCTTTCATCGTGCTGATCTCAGTGAACGTGAGATAGCAACACTTAGAGGGGTTGTGACAGTGCTTACAGAATATAGAAAAACCAAGGAAATTTAGCTTTCAGGTTTGACATTGGCGAGGAAACCAGTATAAACCACGGATCATCAAATATGACAAAAAGAGTTGCACAAAAACATAAAATAGACAGACGTCTAAGTGTTAACCTATGGGGCAGACCAAAAAGCCCATTCAACCTAAGAAAATACAGACCCGGACAGCATGGACAAAAGCATACAGGTAAATTGTCTGATTATGGTGTTCAGTTAAATGCTAAACAAAAGCTAAAGGGTTATTATGGAAACCTCAACGAAAGACAATTCCGTAATTGTTATAAAGAGGCTATTAGACAAAAAGGTGACTCAGGTGAAAACTTAATTGCTATTTTAGAACGCAGACTTGATACTATTGTTTATCGATCAAAGTTTGTACCAACTGTATTTGCTGCTAGACAATTTATTAATCATGGGCATGTCAAAGTTAATGGAAAAAGAGTTAATATTGCAAGCTGTCTTCTTAAAGAAGGTGATGTTGTTGAAGTCAAAGATAAATCTAAAGAGATGGCATTAGTAGTTGAGTCAATGAAAAGCCAGGAAAGAGACATCCCAGGATACATTACAGTTGATGAAAAAAAATGTTCTTCAACTTTTGTAAGGACACCTCAGTTTGCTGAAGTTCCATATGCAACTCAAATGGATCCGAAACTAGTTATCGAGTATTATTCTCGATAATATTAAAATGAGTGCATCGCACTGGTTTTCCAAATCTTATACTGAAGCTAAGAAACGATTTCACGAATCTGTTAATCAACTAGAGTCACTGGGTCATCAAGTTCAACGTGATAGCTTATCATTAGATTTAGTAGGTCCTGATGGAGAGGATCTTACAATAGATATTGCAGTTCTTGGATCTTTAACAAGTAATAAATTATTGTTATATACCTCTGGTATACACGGCGTTGAGGGTTTTGCCGGTTCAGCTATACAACTTTCAGTCATTGATATGTTAAAAAATCAAAAGCAAATTGAGGATTATTGCATAATCTTCGTACATATCATTAATCCTTTTGGTATGGCTTGGCATCGAAGAGTCAATGAAAACAATGTAGATATGAATAGAAATTTTATTAACACGCATAGCGGTGAGCCCGATGGCTACAAAAAAATAGATAAATTTTTGAATCCAAAGACAATACCAAAAAAATTTGAATTATCCTTTTATATAGATGGAATAAAATTAATTTTGAAATATGGTTTCACTAATTTCAAGCAATGGTTTGCTCAAGGTCAGTACACAAGGCCATCCAGCCTGCAGTATGGAGGTGATAAACTCCAAAAAGGTCCTAAATTATTAATTGATTGGTTAAGAAATAACTTAAAAGAAACTCAAATGGTATTTGGTATCGATTTACACACTGGTCTTGGTAAATCTGGTTACGATACTATTTTAATTTCAGATCAAATTGGTGAAGCTGATTATGAATTGCTGCAAAATTTATATGGAAGTCATATAGCACCGTTGGATCCAAATAAGGGGGTGGGCTATCACGTAACAGGCGACATTCACTCTGGAATTTCAGCTGAATTTCCATCTATTAAGTGGCTTACAATTACACAAGAATTTGGAACTTATGGACCTGTAACAGTTTTTAAAAATTTAAGAGCTGAAAATAGATGGACACAAAATAATAAACTCAATGATCCGCTGGATATTATGAAACATTGGAGTAGAAATAATTTATTACGTACATTTAATCCAGACAGTAGGAAATGGCATGAAAGTTTAATTGTGCGAGGAAAGGTTGTATTTAATAGAGCAGTCGAATATCTTATTTCAATAGACTAATCGTGCGTAATACCTTTTGTATCAAAAACTGATGCTAACTCTCCACTTTTATGCATGTCTAAAATAATATCGCATCCTCCAATAAACTCTCCCTTAATATAAAGTTGTGGAATTGTAGGCCAGTTAGTGAAATCTTTAATGCCTTGTCTTAGTTCGTCACTTTCCAAAATATTTACATCTTTATAATTTACGTTCATAAAAGAAAGAGTATTTACAACAGCATTCGAAAAACCGCATTGAGGCTGGTCCTTTGTCCCTTTCATAAAGAGAACTACATCGTTTTGATCAACAATGTTTTTTATTTCATCTTGCACATTATCAGTCATGATTGAAGAATTAACTGCTTTTTATAATTATTCAATAATAATTTTGAGCCCTTTAGGTCAAAATTCATTGAACCATTTTGTATGGTGGTCAATTAAGCTTGATAATTCAACCTCTCCAATTGAATTAATTGAGATAGATGTTCCTCCAATTTCTCCAATTCTTTCTATTTTGACAGCACTCTTGCTTGCGTCAACTTCTAGTTGTTCAAGTTTATTTTGAGAGACCTCAACCAGGTACCTAGCTTGATCCTCTCCAAAAAAGAATCCGTGAAGAAAATCTTTTGTTATATCAATTTTTATACCTTGCTTACCTGAGATGCACATTTCAGCAATTGCAACAAGAACACCACCTTCACCAACATCATGAACAGATTTTAGTAATTTCTTAGCAATGCAATCTAGAATGAATTTGCCATTTTTTAATTCATCATCCAAATTAATTGACGGGGTACCGCCGTCTTCTCTACTTTGTATGATTGAGAGATAATGACTATTGCCTAAATGATTGTTGCTTTCCCCAATGAGGCATAAAACATTACCCTCATTTTTAAGATCTATTGTCATTGTATTAGATAAATCTCTAATTAGTCCAACTCCACCAATAGCGGGAGTAGGATAAATCCCTTCACCGTTAGTTTCATTATAGAGTGATACATTTCCTGAAATGACAGGGTAATTAAGCTTACTGCAAGCATCTCCCATGCCACGAATGCATTCTACAAATTGTCCCATGATTTCTGGCTTTTCAGGATTTCCAAAATTCATACAATCTGTAATTGCAATTGGCTCAGCTCCGGATGCAACAATATTACGCCAAGTTTCAACAACCGCATGCTTTCCTCCTTCATAGGAATTGTGTCTGCAGTAGGTGGGTGAACAGTCTGTACTGATCGCTATTCCTTTGTTGGTTCCATGCACTCTGACAACAGCTGCATCAGAACCAGGTCGTACAACTGTATCTGCCATAACCATGTGATCATATTGTTCCCATATCCATTTTCTGCTGCATAAATTTGGATGACTGATCATTTTTAATAAATCGCTTAAGATATCTTTATCTTCAAAATCCTTACTTTCGAAACTAATTAGGGGAGAAGGGTCATTGACAATATAATCTCGCTGATACTCTGGTGCATCCTCTACCAAAATATTAATTGGTATACTTGCCTGCTCTTCACCATCCATATGCAATATTAATTTTTTTGTATCTGTAACTTCACCAATCACTTCAAATTCAAGATCCCATTTTTTAAAAATGCTTCGGGCAAGTTCCTCTTTTTTGGGCTGAATAACCATCAGCATTCTTTCCTGACTTTCTGAAAGCATGAGCTCGTAGGCAGTCATGTTAGCCGCTCGCATAGGAACCTTAGATAAATTTATATCAATCCCTACATTTCCTTTGGATGCCATCTCAATTGATGATGAAGTTAAACCTGCAGCTCCCATATCTTGAATTGCTATAATTGCATCCTCTTTCATGAGTTCTAGACAAGCCTCAAGTAATAGTTTTTCAGTAAAAGGATCGCCTACTTGAACAGTGGGTTTTTTTTCTTCAGAGTCATCATCAAATTCAGCTGATGCCATTGTTGCACCATGAATACCATCTCTACCTGTTTTTGAACCAACATACACTACTGGATTTCCTATTCCTGCAGCCGCTGAATAGAAAATTTTATCTTTTTTTGCGATACCAACTGTCATAGCATTAACCAATATATTTCCGTTATACGATGGATGAAAATTTACTTCACCTCCAACAGTTGGAATTCCAATACAATTTCCGTAACCACCAATACCACCGACAACACCTGAGACTAAATGCTTTGTTTTTGGATGATTGGGATCTCCAAATCGAAGTGCATTCATGTTTGCTACAGGTCTTGCGCCCATAGTAAATACATCTCTCAAAATACCCCCTACACCAGTTGCAGCTCCTTGGTAAGGCTCTAGAAATGAAGGATGGTTATGACTTTCCATTTTGAAAACCGCAACATCTCCATCGTCGATATCAATAACACCCGCGTTTTCACCTGGTCCTTGAATAACTCGTTCCCCTGAGGTTGGTAATTTTTTTAGCCAATATTTAGACGATTTATAGGAGCAATGTTCATTCCACATTGCACTAAATATTCCAAGTTCAGTAAGATTGGGTTCACGCCCAAGTCCCTCAACAATTTTTTCAAACTCGTCAAGTTTAAGACCGTGACTTTCTACAAGTGATTTTTCTGTATCAAAATGCCAATTGGATGAAGTCATTAACTTAGAAGACTTTCAAAAATATTTCTTCCATCATCACACCCATAAATGCTTTCAGCTGCTCTTTCGGGGTGGGGCATCATACCTAGTACATTTTTGCTTTTGTTGAACACCCCGGCAATATTATTTATTGATCCATTTGGATTTGAATGGGCATTGATATCTCCATTTTCGTCACAGTATTGGAAGGCAATTTGATCGTTATCTTCTATTTCTTTTATCTGATTACTGTTAGCAAAATAATTTCCCTCGTTGTGAGCTATTGGCATTTTCGAAATAGTGGATTTATTAGTAAATATGGTTTTCGTATTTGTTGGTTTAATTATTATGTCGCGACATATAAAACTTAAACTACTATTTCTCATTAGTGCACCTTGAAGAAGACCGCTTTCAATTAGAATTTGAAATCCATTACAAATGCCCATTACTGGCACTCCTTTATTTGCATTTTCAATCACGCTTTTCATGATAGGTGATGTTGATGCCATTGCGCCACATCGTAAATAATCACCGTAAGAAAATCCACCTGGAAGAACAATCAAATCTGATTGTTTTATTGTTGAGTCTTTGTGCCAAACCATTTCAGGTGAAGAGCCAATAATGTTTTGAATTGCAACAGCGACATCTCTGTCGCAGTTCGAACCCGGGAAAACAATTACATGTGTCTTCATTTAATTTTCAATTTCTACTGAGTAGTCTTCAATAACTAAGTTAGCCAATAATTTCTCACACATATCATTACACTGCTTCTCAGCTTCCTCTTTACTGTTACTGTTGATTTCGAGCTCTATGAATTTTCCCTGTCTGACATCATTAACGTTGTCGAATCCAAGAGATTTCAGTGAATTTGCAATAACTGAGCCTTGAGGATCAAGTACGTCTTTTTTTAATGTGATATGAATTTTGGCAAGCATTAGACTTTAATGCACGATTCCTAATCTTGAGGCAACCTCCTCATACGCACTTAATAAACTGCCGAGGTTTCTTCTGAACACATCCTTATCAAGTTTCTTATTAGATTTTTTATCCCATAATCGACAAGAATCAGGACTTATTTCATCAGCTAATACAATTTTTTTGGGGTTTGATGAGAGTCTGCCGAATTCAATTTTAAAATCTACAAGTATGATATTCTTTTTGAGAAAAAGATTTCTTAAGTGCTTATTAATTTGAAGAGACATTTTATCTATTTTTTTAAGCTCAGAGTTTGTTGCCCAACCAAAAGTAATAAGATGATCTCTTGAAATCATTGGATCATCCAAACTGTCTTCTTTGTAATAATATTCTAGTAAGGGTTTTTTAAGTTTTAATCCTTCTTTAATCCCTAATTTTTTAGCAATAGAGCCAGCTGTTATATTTCTTACAACAAATTCAATCGGAATAATTTCACATTTTTTTATAAGTTGCTCACGATCATTCAGTTTTTCTTCAAAATGTGTTGGGATGCGTTTTGACTTAAGATACTGCATTATGTGTGCAGAAATATGATTGTTAAGTACGCCTTTGCCTTTAAAAATTTTATGTTTCTTTTTATTATAGGCTGTAGCATCGTCTTTAAAAATTTGAATGAGTGTGTTTTTTTTAGGCCCTTTAATAATTTTTTTAGCCTTACCTTCATATAAAGTTTTAGATGATCTCATTGCAGGTAATAAAAATATTTGTTAAGATAAGTGCTTAAATTAAATTAAATTCATTCAAAAGTACAAAAAATCATGAAAAAACTTGATGAGAGAAAAAAAGGTTTCGAGGGTAAGTTTGCTCGTGACCAGGAACTAGAGTTTAAAATATTAGCCCGTAGAAATAAGTATTTAGGTGTTTGGGCAGCTGAAAAATTAGGCATATCAGGCCCGGCTGTTGAAGAATATTTTGCAGAGGTTGTAAAATCAGACCTTGAAGAAGACGGGGATATGGATGTTTTCAGAAAGGTTAGAAAGGATTTTGACGATAAAGGTATTTCAATTTCAGACGACGAATTAAGACAAAGTATGGATCAATTTTTACTTCAAGCAAAAGAAGAAATTATTGGTAAAGACAGCATATAAGAGTTTTTTATGAAGTATCAGTTTGCCCAAAAAAAGAAAAAGTCGGTAAAAAAGAAAGTAACCAAAAAAAAGAAGCAAGTTACTAAAAAAAGGATTATTAAGAAATCAACAAAGAAAAAATCAGTTAGTAAAAAGAAAGCTTCTTTAGTGGATATGATTGATCGTTCTAATTATGTCGTATTTTACTATGCAGGAGCTTATGCGTTGATTTTTGGTTTATTTGCAGTCGCAATTTACTATTCAAATTAAATTACTTAAAAACTTTTTTAAAAATATAGTCAGTTCTGCGAGCGGCATGTTTTAAATCTAAAATTTTTGATATTTCTTTTTTGCTTAGGTATTTTTTTAATTCTTCATCTTTGTTAAGTATTACCTCAAAGTCTGTATTTGTTTTCCATACTTCCATTGCATTACGTTGAACTATCTTGTAAGCATTTTCTCGCGATAAACCTTTTTGTGTCATTGCTAGCATTAAACCTTCTGACATTGGCAATTTTTTTAATCTATCTAAATTAGTTTTCATATTTTTTGGATATACAACAAGATTTGATATCACATTATTCATCCGTGAAAGTGCAAAGTCGATTATAATATTTGCATCTGGCGCCATTATTCTCTCTACACTTGAATGTGATATGTCTCTTTCATGCCAAAGAGTAATATTTTCTAAAGCAGGAACCGTATAACCTCTAATCAGTCTTGCCAGTCCAGTTAAATTTTCAGTCAGAACTGGGTTTCTTTTATGAGGCATTGCTGATGACCCTTTTTGTCCTTTTGAAAAAAATTCTTCAACTTCTAGAACTTCAGTTCTTTGTAAATGTCTTATCTCGGTAGCTAAACGTTCAATTGAACTTGCAATTACCGCAAGAGTATTAAAATATACTGCGTGACGATCCCTTGGAATAACTTGAGTTGAAATCGTTTCTGCTTTCATGCCTAACTTTTTTGCGACGTGCTGTTCAACACGTGGATCAATATTTGCATAATTGCCAACTGCACCTGAAATTGCACATATATTTATTTCTTCGATTGCTTTTAAAAAACGCTTATGGTTCCTTTGAAATTCTGCATAAAAAGATGCCATTTTAACTCCAAAGGTTGTGGGTTCGGCATGAATCCCATGACTTCTTCCAATGCAAGGTGTGTTCTTATGTTTTATTGCAATCTTTTTTAATGATTTTAGTAAATTTAATATTTCCTTCTCAATAATGACCGAGGACTGTTTTAGCTGAACATTAAAGGCTGTATCTAAAATATCTGAAGAAGTTAGACCTTGGTGAAGAAATCTTGCAGGTGGACCCGCGTATTCAGAAATTGTTGTTAAAAAAGCAATTACATCGTGTTTCACTTTTTTTTCAATTTGATCAATTCTCTTTTCATTAATCTTTGCTTTTGATCTAATTTTTTTACTTGTTCCCTTAGGAACAGTTCCTAATTTCTCCATGGCATCGCAAGCATAGAGTTCAATATCAAGCCATATTTTAAATTTAGAGTTAGAGCTCCAAACGTCAGTCATCTCTGCTCTAGAATAACGAGGGATCATATAAGTATGTTTTTAATCTTTAATTTACGGTTTATCAAGCCCAGCAGGTGATTTTGTAAAAATTTCTACACCATCGTTGGTAATGCCAATGCTATGCTCAAATTGTGCTGACAAACTTTTATCTTTTGTAACAGCCGTCCAACCATCGCCTAACATTCTAACATCATATTTTCCAAAATTTATCATCGGCTCCACTGTAAAAAACATTCCTGGTTCAATTTTCTCACCTTTACCTTTATTCCCGTAGTGAAGAATGTTTGGAAACTCATGAAAAACTTTTCCTAGTCCATGACCACAAAAATCACGAACAACACTGTAGTTTTGTTTTTCTGCATACGTTTGAATGGCATTGCCAATATCACCTAATGTAGCATCAGGTTGAGCAGCATTTATGCCTTCATGCATTGCATGAAAAGTGCAATCAATTAATTTTTGTGCTTTAGCATTTATTTTTCCAACAGGAAACATGCGGCTTGTATCGCCATGCCAGCCATCAACAATCACTGTTACATCTATATTAACAATATCTCCATTTTCTAAAATTCTTGATGAAGGAATTCCATGACATATTACGTGATTAATTGAAGTACAAACTGATTTAGGATAACCCTTATAAAATAAAGGGGCAATAAGACCTCCATGACGGACTATATAATCAAATGCAATATTATCTAACTCTTCAGTTGAAACACCTGGTCTTACTTTTTCAACAAGTAGATCCAATGTAGATGCTGCGAGATTACCTGCTTTTCGCATCCCTTCAAAATCATCAGAACTATGAATAGTGTTATTCAATTAAATATCTTTATTTTTTTATTTACACTTATACCATTTCTACCAAAAGAACAGCCATAACATAACGTTTCAACACCCATTTTTTTAACCTTTTTAAAAGTATCTGCATATTTAGTATCAATATCTGCAGCGATCTTAAA
>CACMBZ010000005.1:0-64465 GCA_902612095.1 uncultured Pelagibacteraceae bacterium
TCACAATGTTTCTTACATGGGCAGCAGAACCAAAGCTAGAGGCGAGAAAAAGAATCGGTTTTAAGGTAATTTCATACTTATTAATTCTTTCCGTATTACTCTATTTCACTAATCGACAAATTTGGAAAGACACTCATTAGTCTATTTTCCGAAAATAATTGATTTTCAATTATTTAAAAAAACAATTTTAAGTAAATTATTAATATCCTTATCCACAGAAACATTTTATCGATCTCGATTACTTTATTTTGGTAATGTAAATTAAATTCTTACTAAACGGAGGAATTGAATGTTAGAAAATATCTTTAAATTAAAAGAGAACGGTACCAGTGTAAAAACTGAGTTACTGGCAGGTTTAGCCACGTTCTTAACAATGGCATATATTATTGTCGTTAATCCAGCCATTTTATCTACTGAGGGAACTGGTATGGATTTTGGCGGTGTATTTGTTGCCACAATCATAGCTGCTGTAGTTGGCTGTTTAATAATGGGCCTATGGGCTAATTGGCCAATTGCCCTAGCGCCTGGTATGGGCTTAAACGCTTTCTTTGCTTTTGGAGTTGTATTTGGGATGGGTTATACTTACCAGCAGGCTCTTGCCGCAGTGTTTATTGCAGGGATAGTATTTTTAATTTTATCTGTAACACCAGCGCGTCAGTGGATAATAAATAGCATACCAAAAAGTATGAAGTTTGGCGTAGGGGCGGGCATAGGCTTGTTCTTAGCAATTATAGGATTAAAAAATGCTGGTGTGGTTGTTGATAATCCGGCAACTTTAGTTGGTTTAGGTGATGTAAGTTCAATGCCAGTAATATTAGCTGCCGTCGGTTTCGCAATTATGGCAATTTTAGATAAGCGTGGTGTTCCAGGATCAATCATCATAGGTATACTTGCAGTAAGTATTATTGCTTGGGTAAGCGGTGTGAGTGTAATTGATGGAGTTGTTGGATCAGTCCCACCAGCTGTTCATGCGTTCTCGATGGACTTTAGCCTTATAGCAACAGCAGGTTTTATTGGTGTTGCATTTGCTTTTCTTTTTGTAGACTTTTTCGATACCGCCGGAACTCTTACTTCAGTTGCTAATTTAACTGGTAAAGTTGACCAAGACGGAAACGTTGATGGGATAGGTAGAGCAGTTTTAGCAGACTCCACCGCTACAACAATAGGTGCATTAGTTGGAACGTCCAATACCACATCATACATTGAATCTGGAGCTGGTGTTAAAGAAGGTGGGCGAACAGGACTCACAGCTGTTGCTGTTGCAGTTCTTTTTGCAATCTGTTTATTTTTAGCACCATTAGCTCAAAGTATTCCTGCATTTGCAACTGCTCCAGCTCTAGTGTTTGTTGCAACATTCTTTTTGAAAAACCTAAGGGATATAGAATGGGATGACGTCAGTGAATATGCTCCAGCAGTGTTAGCGGCAGTTTTGATGCCTCTTACATTTAGCATTGCTCATGGAATTGCACTTGGCTTTATAGCATACGTTGTAATTAAAGCACTAAGTGGTAGACATGAGGACCTGAATGCTGGTTCGATAGTAATTGGAGTATTATCGGTACTATACTTTATCTTCTAGTTTAGTTAATGATTGGCTTTGTCTTCCTCATCCCAGGGGAAGACAGGCCAAGTTTCTTGTGTAATTTCCTCAACATATGTATCAGCTAGAGGTAGACCTCTTGGTTTCGCATATATTACAGCTAAGTGCATATTAGGCATGTATTCCTTTAGCGCTTTAGCGGTACCGCCCTTATCAACAATATCATCTATGACGAGTACAACTTCATCAGTTTTCGGAGCTCTGTGAACAATTGCTTTTCCAGCCTCTCTATGGATATAACTTTGTATGGAAACAATATCTACGTCCTGGATTCCAAGAGTGTAAGCGACAACTGAAGCAGGTACAAATCCACCTCGAGAAACAACAACCATTTTATCAAATTTAATGTTTTTTTCTTTTATGAGATGCGCAAGCTTAACCGCTTTTTCGTGCATTTCTTCATATGAAGGAAATTCTAGTTTATGGTCCATGATTAATTTTTAAATAAAAAATGCATTACGTCACCATCTTGTACTACATAATCCTTACCTTCGCTACGCATCTTTCCAAGTTCTTTCGCTTTTGACTCTCCTTCACAATCTAAATAGTCTGTATATGATATAGTTTCAGCTCTAATGAAGCCTTTCTCAAAGTCAGTGTGGATTTTTCCTGCAGCTTTTGGTGCAGTAGTGCCATTTTCAATTGTCCATGCCCTTGTTTCCTGTTCGCCAGCTGTGAAATAAGTAATTAAGTTAAGAGTCGAATATCCAGCTTTTATTACCTTATTCAAGCCTGACTCATCCAATCCAAGACTTTCAAGATAATCTTTTTGATCCTCTTCATTTAAAGACGAGATTTGCGACTCAATTTCTGCTGAAATCTTAATTAATTTATTATTCAGGAAATTTTCAATTTTTAAAGTTAGTTCATTACCATCAATTATTGAATTTTCATCAACATTACATACATAAATTGTTGGCTTTATTGTTATTAAGTTGAACTCTTTTATTTGTGCGAAGATTTCATTTAAATTCTTCATTAAAATAGCAGGTTGACCTAATTCCAAGTGTTTAAGAAGAAGGTTCAAAGCCTCTGTTTTTAATTTGGCTTCTTTATCACCTTTTTTTATAAGTTTTTCTAATCCTTTATTTATTTTTTCGAGTTGTTCGATGTCGGATAGAACTAATTCAGTATTTATCGTTTCAATATCATCAACCGGATCAATTTTATTGTTTACATGAGTAATATTAGTATCTTTAAAACAGCGAACTACATGGATAACTGCATCTACTTCTCTAATATGAGATAAAAATTTATTTCCTAGTCCCTCTCCTTTAGAAGCACCTTTAACTAAACCCGCTATATCGAAAAAACTAAGAGATGTTGGTATTGTTTTTTTTGATTTTGCTAAATTTGATAGAGTTTCTACTCTTGCATCAGGCACTATTACAGTACCCTCATTTGGTTCAATGGTACAAAAAGGGTAGTTTGCTGCTTCAGCGGCTATTTTCTTTGTTAATGCATTAAACAATGTTGATTTTCCAACATTTGGCAATCCAACAATTCCACACTTAAATCCCATGATTGATTATTTTAAATTGTTAATAAATTTGGATTTTTCTCCATCCAATAATATTTTTATATTTTCAGACATTTTAATATTTAATTCATTAATAACTTCTAACTCACTTTTTTTAAAATTACTTAATACATGTTTATTAACCATTTCTTTATTGCCCGGATGATTTATACCTATTCTTATTCTATTATAATTTTTTCCAATTTTACTATCTATTGATTTGAGCCCATTATGACCTGCGGAAGAACCCCCCAACTTGATTTTTATTTTTCCTAAAGTGATATCTAGATCATCATGAATAACATAAGTAAAATTTGATTTAATTTTGAAAAAGTTTAAAAAAGTTGCAATACTTTTACCACACTCATTCATATAATCATTGGATTTATAGGTGTATATTTTTTTCTTTCCAATAAGAAACGATGCCAACTCCCCATCAAATTTCTTTTCTCTCATTACATCATAATGAACTTGTAAAAGTTGATCGATAAATAAATAGCCCACATTATGTCTATTATTTTTATGCTTTGTGCCAGGATTCCCTAATCCGATTAATGCAATCATATGATTGAAGATATATAAATATCAAAATAGGTAAAAGAAAAAGTGTTATTCTTTATCTTTGTTTTCTTCTTTGTTATCAGCCTCTGGAGCTGCATCTTTTTTATCTTCAGCAGCAGAACCCTCAGTAGCTTCACCTTCAGCAGCCTCACCTTCTGCAGGAGCTTCAGGTTCTTTTACAACAGTAGGTGCAGCAACAGATGCTACAGTGAAATCTCTATCACTAATTGTTGGAGAAATTCCGTCACCTAAATTTGCTGCTGAAATTCTGATTGTGTCACCTATTTCTAAACCCTCTAGATCGAAAACTATCTCTTCAGGTATATTATTAGCAGGGCAACTTAGTTGAACAGTACGTCTATTAACATTTAGAACGCCACCTCGTTTTAATCCAGGTGATAACTCTTCATTTATAAACCTAGTAGGAATGTCCAAAGTAATTTTTGAGTCTGCAGCTAGTCTCAAAAAATCAATGTGTATAGGTTGATCAGAAAGTGGATCAAATTGAACCTCTCTTGGAATTGCTAAGCTTTTCTTTCCATCAATGTTAAGTGAAAATATTCTAGTTAGGAAACCACCAGAATTGATCTCTTTTTGAACTGTAATCTTATCTAATGAAATATTGACAGGGTTTTCACCTAAACCATACATAACTGAAGGAATCTTACCAGCAGCTAGTACTTTTTTTACAGCGGATTTACCAGATCCATCCCTGATTTCAGCGTTTAAATTACTTTCTTTGCTCATAACGATGAGGTTGGTATTAAATTAAAATTACCTATATGGCAAGTATATAAATCAAAATTCAAATAGACTTGATACTGAGCTCGCCTCGGATATCCTCTTAATAGCCTCGCCCAATAAATCTGAGATACTAATCGACCTAATTTTCTCACAAGCTTTTAATTTTTCCTCATTATTGATTGAATCTGTAATTACTAGTTCAGTCAATTTTGATGCGCTAATTTTCTCTAATGCTTTTCCTGTTAATACTCCGTGCGTAACATATGAAGTGATACTGTTAGCTCCTAAATCTATAATTTTGTCAGCTGCATTACAAATTGTTCCCGCTGAATCAATGATATCATCTAGAATAATACAATCTTTTCCTTTTACGTCTCCAATGATATTCATTACTTCACTTTCACCTGCTTTGGGTCTTCTTTTATCAACAATAGCAATTGAGGCACCGATCTTATTTGCAATCGCTCTTGCCCTCACAACTCCACCAATATCAGGAGAAACTGCAACTAGATTACTAATTTCATATTTTTGTTTTATGTCTTTTGAAAACACTGGACCTGCAAATAAATTATCTGTTGGTATGTCAAAAAATCCTTGTATCTGTTCAGCATGAAGATCTAAAGTAAGTACTCTGTCTGCTCCAGCAGTTGTTATTAAATTTGCAACTAATTTTGCTGAGATAGGAGTTCTTGGCCCTGGTTTTCTATCTTGACGTGCATATCCATAATAAGGGATCACAGCAGTAATCCTTTTTGCTGAAGCTCTTTTAAGTGCATCTATCATCACCAGTAGCTCCATTATATTGTCATTTGCTGGGTAAGATAGAGACTCCATTACGAATACATCCTCACCACGAATGTTCTCTTTAATTTCTACATAAACTTCATCATCAGCAAATCTTGTAATAGAAGCATTTGTAAGGTTTTCGCCAAGATATTCTGCGACACTCTTAGATAAAGGTAAATTGCTGTTTCCTGCAATAATTCTCATATTTATCTGTCTTTTATAACAATTGTTGAAATCATTCTACCATAATCGGTTATATTTTTTTTATAATTTCTTCGATAGCTAAAACATAATGTTTCTTCGCTGAAAGTATCGACATCAACAATCTCGTGGTTAGTAATTTGCTCATCAGAAAGTATCTTGAGAATGAATTCAGTAAGCGAAAACAGATATCTATCATTATGATTTTTTTGAAAAAATCTTGCATTATCTTGATCTTGTCTAATAAAGTTTTTGTAAAAAGGTAGTCTTACCTCATAGGATTTTTGTCTTATACATGGGCCAATACTGCAGCGTATATTATCTCTCTTTCCGCCCAGCTTAGTTATTTGTAAAATTGTATTTTGAATTATGCCATTCAAGGCACCTTTCCAGCCTGCATGACAAGCTCCTATTATTTCATTTTTCACTTCATAAAATAATAATGGAGCACAATCAGCCGTTAATACTGATAAGATTTTATTATTTTCTTTAGTTACAATTCCGTCACATTTTAAAATTTCAGACTTATTGCTGCCATCTAAAACTATTGCATTAGAAGAGTGTGTTTGATGCATCGTAATAATATCAGACTTTTTTAAACCGTAATATCTAGAAATAGTGACTAAATTTTCTTCAATTGCACCATTCTCATCTTTTGATCCTTTTCCACAATTTAATGATTTATATCTTCCTTGCGAAACACCACCCAATCTTGAAAAGAAACAATGATCTATATTTGAGAGATTTTTTGTAAAAAACATTAAATATTAATTTCCAAAACTTTAAATAAATTTCCCATATATTCTCTTTTGGTAAGTATTGCCAACTGTTCGTTTATTTGCTTCTCTTTCTTTGGGTTTTTCTTAATTAAGATATTAGCTCGATCTAAAATTCCATTTTGCCGAAGGAAATTAGATTGAGTATTTATTATAAAGTCATCAATTTTATTTTCTTCTAAAATATTTTGCAGGTTATTAAAGTCTACATGATACGTGATATCTTGATTACCTGGGTTATCAAGAAAATCAGTTTTTTTATTTGATTTAATTGACTGAAGTGTGCTTATCTTAGGTAGATTAATATATCCATAATCAATTAGTAAGAAAAAACCATTATTCATAAGCAAGAAATTGATCAATTCCTGAAAGATTAAATTAGTCTCAGGAGAAAATTCAATTACCTCAAGATGTTTAAGGTCTTGCATATTTTTTATAAATTTAGAAATATCTGGTCTCGGCTTAATAAAGTCAAATCTTAGACTATCATTTTGATCCAATTTAATAACTGTTTCATAAATATTTCCGTTCCTACTCATTAATTGGCGCGTAGGTATCGCATCAAAAAACTCATTTGCAATTATTACTGAAAATTCACTGGGATATGAATTAAAATTTTTATGTATTTTACAATTAGGATAGGTATTTTTTAGATTTTGAATGTAGAATTTATTAATTTCATTAAAGTGAATTGTATACTCGACTCCTTCATCTAATAAAGCATTGAGTACTCTAGTAATATCATTTATCAGAGCGCCTCTTCCTGGTCCTAGTTCAATTAAATTAAACTTTTTTATGTTTCTTGCATGAATGAGGTTTAATATTTTTACAGCAATTATTTCACCAAACATTTGAGATATTTCAGGTGCAGTTACAAAATCTCCATCTTTGCCTATAGCTTTTTTAGACGTATAGTATCCATGCTCTTCATCTCTTAATGAAATATTCATAAAATCATCTAGATAGAGAAATGCACTTTCTTTTAAAGCATCGTAAATTTTATCTTGTATCATTTTTAATGCTTTTAATTACTAAAATTAAAATTCCAGCAAGAAACATTGGTAAAGATAATATCATGCCCATTGTAAGAAAATGATATACAAATCCTAATTGAATATCGGGCTCGCGTGTAAATTCAACAGTAAATCGAAATAATCCATAAAGCATCAAAAAGACACCTGAAATTATTCCAGGGTTTTTAAGTTTTTTAAATTTAAAAATTAAAAAATTTAAAATTATAAATAATAAAAGTCCTTCTAAAAAAGCTTCATATAATTGACTTGGATGACGATACTGGTTGTCAGCGTTTGGAAATTTCATTCCAATAAGAAAATTCGAAGGTCTACCAAATAATTCGCCATTAATAAAATTAGATATTCTGCCAAAAAATATTCCAACAGGAGCTGATACACATATCAAATCGCTTATTTCAAAAAAAGTAGTTTTATAGAACTTTGAAATTATTATGGCGGCTATAACAATACCAAGCAGACCTCCGTGAAAGGATAAACCCCCTTGCCAAAGATATAATATCTCAATTAGATTTTCAGAATAATAATCATAATTATAGAAAATCACATATCCCAATCGTGCTCCTATAATTAATCCAATTATTGAATAAAAAATTAGATCATCTATTAGTTTTTCATTGATGCTATTACTATGAGAAACTGCTTTATTTGAAGCGAGATATTTAATATATCTCCAAGCAAATATAAATCCTACAATATACGCAAGTGAGTACCAACGGATATCAAGAGGACCAATCGAAAAAAAAACTGGACTAATAGATGGAAAACTAAGATAAATCACGTTAATTTTGAATAATATTTAAAATATATTTATCACTAATTATGATCACAAGGAAAGTTTTAATTAATAAATTTGTTAACTTTGTTACAAAAGGCTTTGAGCTTTCGCAGGCGATCAATGATGAATACAAAACGATAAAAAAGTTTAAAAAAGATAGAAATAATGCCAAAGAAAAAAAACACTGCAAGTAGTTTAAATAAAGAAAAATTTTTAATAATTGGTGCTGGTAATATGGGAATTGCTGTGATCAAGTCATTATTTAACCACCGAATTTCCTCAAAAAAAATTGTGGTTATTGAAAAGAATCAGTCAAGCGAATTGAAAAAATTAAAAAGATCAAATAATTTTGAAATAAAAAATAGCATAGATAAAATTAATTATCTTTATCAACCTACAATCACACTTATCGCTGTTAAGCCTAATCAATTAAAAACACTGAATGGATTAGATAAAGATAATAGACTTGGTAATTCAATTATAGTTTCCGTTGTTGCTGGTAAAAAAATAAAAGATTTAAATAAAGTCTTCAAAAAAACATCAGGTATTGTAAGAGCTATGACTAATACTCCTGTATCTGTTAATATGGGTACCACAATTGTATATTTTGAGAGAAAAATAAAAACAAAACAAAAAAAACCTATTCTTGATTTCATGTCCTTATTGGGGCAAGTCAGTGAAACCAAAAAAGAAGATTTAATTGATGATTTCACTGCAATTTTTGGAAGTGGTCCAGCATACATATATCTTTTTATAAATTCTCTCATTGAGATAGCTAATAAATCAGGGTTTAAAAATTCGGACAGTATGGTTTTACAGACTTTCCTGGGATCAATATTACTTTTATTAAGTGGTCAAAAAAAGCCTTCTGATTTACAGAAAAAGGTGACAAGTAAGGGAGGCACCACTGAAGCAGCGCTGAGTATTCTTGCTTCCAATAAAGGATTAAAAAGTCTTCTTACAAGAGCTGTCATCAAAGCAACAAAAAGATCTAGAGAATTGAGTAAAATTTCTTAATTTGGTATTTCAATCGCAACCTCTAAACCTCCTAAATAACTGTCGTGCAGTGATATTTTTCCATTTATTGAATTCAATAAGGATTTAGTAGTAGCTAGACCTAATCCAGAGTTTGAGACATTCTGATTTCTACTTTGGTCTACTCTATAGAAAGGTTTAAATACATTATCTTTTTCACTATCAGGAATACCAATTCCATTGTCATGAATGTTTATTTTAATTAGGTTTTTGTTTATATCTGCTTTAATTATTATTTTGTCAGATTGTACAATCGCATTATTTAATATATTTGTAATTGAGCGAGAAAAAATATTCTCATTTACAAAAACTTCTTCATCATTAATGATTTCAAGGTTTATTTCATGTTTTGTAAAATGTATATCATTCTTAATATTTATTATTGCTTCAATAGGATTAATTGCGGATTTATCTTTTGACTCATTTATAGCTGCAAAATCTAAATATTCTACTAGCATCTCATTCATCTGATTTATTTCTAAATTAAGTTCATTTTTAATTTTATTATCTTTTATTGACTCAAGAAGTAACTTCATTCTCGTGAGAGGAGTTTTTAAGTCGTGACTCACTCCCGCCAACATAAGAGATCGTTGTTCAATTTGTCTTGATATTCGATTTTTCATTTTTAAAAATTCCAAACTTGCCTGTCTTACTTCGAGGGCACCTGATACTTTGAAATTATTTACTTCTTGTCCTTTACCAAATTGTTCTGCTGCCTTAGCCAAATTCGAAATTGGTTTAACTTGATTTTTCAAAAATAAATACGCTATCAAAATAAGGATAAATGATGAAATAATCTGCCACCCTAAAAATATATGGTTTCTTGAGGTTGTAATGCGATGAATTGGAAAGTTAAAATGTATTACTTTTTCTGAAGTGCTTATCATAACATCGACTGTCTCGTTATCTTGTTCAATAACAAAAAATTCATGATCAATTCGTGTATCCAATTCATTTTTTAAACTGACAAGTACTTGATTATCGTTTTGTTTTGCTTTTAACTGTTCCAAATCATATTCACTCAATTCTTGGATATTCATTAGAAAGTAATCACCAAATTGACTTTTGGCTTGATACTGATCTAACCTGATTTCACTTGAGAGCATTCTGTCAGAAATTAATTCTATTTCCATAGCAACAGATCTTGATAGGCGGTTGAGTGTGCGTTCCCACAAACTATTATAGTAATATGATAGAATTATTAATTGAAACATAACTATTGGGAACAAAACAATTAACACTGTTCTTCCTAAAAGACTAGTTGGTAGAATTTTTTTAATCATTTAGTCAATCCATAGCTCATAACCAGAACCTCTTTTAGTTTTAAGAAATTTTGGAATCTTGGGGTCTTTTTCAATTTTTTTTCTTAGTCTATTTATACATACATCCAATGTTCTTTCTTGATTAAAATTAAGTGATGTAATTAGCTCCTCTCTAGAAAATGACTTACCAGGAAATTTTGATAATATTCGCAATATTTTTAATTCGTTTTCATTAAGAGATAGTTCAGTTGATTTTCCCTTGATCACTCCACTTTTTAAATCAACTATAATATTATCAAGTTGAATTTGTTTAGTTTCTTTTTTTATTGAAGTTTTATTTAAGATATTATTTATGCGTAAAAGTAATTCTTTTGGTTCAAAAGGTTTTCCCAAATAATCATCTGCTCCAATTTCTAAACCATGGACCCTGTCTTCAGTCTCTCCCATTGCAGTTAGATGGATTATAGGTATTAGGGATTTTTCACGAATTTCTTTTGTTAATTCATAACCATTTTGTCCTGGCATCATTATGTCAATAACAAGTAAATCAAATGTAATATATTTTAGTACCTCTTTTGCTTCAGAGGCATTACTTGCTGTTGATACAAGGTACTTATTGTCTACTAAAAATGTCTTTAATAATTCTCTAATCTTATCATCGTCATCAACTAAAAGAATATGTAGATTATTTTCACTCATCAATGTTCCTCTATAAATGAATTTATTACTTGATTAAATCCTTGCACTGAACCAGCCCCAGACTTTACATAGGCTTTTGAAAGTGAATTGATAATTGGTTTTATTGCCTCGTTTAAAACCTTGTTAGCATTATCTGTCATAAATAAATTTTTTTTTCTTGCATCATCATTGTTTATTTTTTGAATAATTAAGTTTTCTTTGATTAGAACTCTGAGTACACGATTAAGGCTTTGTTTCCTTATATCCAATTTCTTCAGTAGTTCATTAAATGTTATTCCAGGCTTAATATTAATTATCAAAAGACATCTAATATCGGCTATGCCCAATTTTTTATCATCAAGGCTTGCTAAAATTTCTTTTTCCAGAATTTTTGCAACTTCAAAAAAACTATTTAATGAATTTTTGATTCTGTCTTCACGCAGATAAAGTAGAGATGCAGATTTATTTGATATTGTATTTAAGTCAGCCACTATGACATAATAATCTGAAAAATATATGTTAATCAAGCCATTTATCTGTTATTAAACTTTTAATTTATTAGAGTAATTTATATGGAAATAGCACCATTTGATAATCGAGAGGGTTTTATTTGGATGAACGGAGAGTTTATTAAGTGGAATGATGCAAAATGCCATGTTATTACTCAGGGTCTTCACTATGCTAGTGCTGTGTTTGAAGGTGAAAGAGCCTATAAAGGGAAGATTTTTAAATCTGAAGAACACACAAAAAGGCTATTTAGATCAGCGGAAATTGTAGGCATAAAAATTCCTTATAGTCAGTCCCAAATTAATGAGGCCAAAGATGAACTCATTAAAAAAATGAATTTTGAAGATTGTTATGTTAGGCCAATTGCATGGAGAGGGTCTCAGCAAATGGGAATTTCAACTGCTAAATCTGATATTAATGTTGCAATTGCAGTGTGGAATGATTGGGCATCATATTTTAAGATCGAAGATCGAAAAGCTGGCCTACGATTAATAACTTCACCATGGAAACGGCCATCACCTGATACGGCACCGTGTGAAGCAAAAGCATCTGGTCCTTACGTTATTTGTACAATGTCAAAAGAATTTGCGGAGGAAAAAGGATACCATGATGCCCTAATGTTGGACTATAGGGGCTATGTTGCTGAAGGTACTGGAGCAAATATTTTCTTTATTAAAGGAAAAGAAATTCATACTCCAATTCCTGATTGTTTTCTTAATGGAATAACTAGGCAAACTGTTATTGAAATGGTTAAAGAACAAGGCTTTAATATTACTGAGCGTCATATAAAGCCAGAAGAAATTAGTAATTTTGATGAGGCCTTTCTAACAGGCACCGCTGCAGAGATTACTCCAATTCAGTCTATTGACGATATTAAATTCAATACTGGAGACAATACCCAAAATTTTAAGTTTATGCAGGATTATCACGAAATCGTGAGATCTTAACTTAAAATATACTTTTGTAATATTGATAAGCGCTGATCAGCGTAATTATAGTTGACAGCCAGAACAGATAAATACCTATGTTTAATAAAGGCTGCAAATCTATGTAGATGCTTCCTATTAAGATCAAAAATAAACTCAAAATTTGAAAAGCAGTTTTATATTTTCCTAATATAGAAACATCTATTTTTTTTACTTCTGGTAAATTAGATGCATACTCTCTTAGACCAGAGATAAAAATTTCTCTAAATATTATTAAGTAAGCTGGAATTAAATTTATCTCATTAATATAATCATTATAGATAAATGTAATTATTAACAGTACTACAAATAGCTTATCTGCAATAGGATCTAACATTTTACCAAATTCAGATGTACTATTTGTTTTTCTTGCAATTACCCCATCAAAATAATCTGACAATGCAATAACAATAAACAAAATAAGAATTGCCAAATTAAATGAGCTATTACTATCTATGATTAAATATATTAATAATGGTAATAAAAAAATTCTAAGAAGAGTGAGAAAATTTGGTAACTTAGACATTATCCATTAAAATATGCATATATTTTTTCTGAAAGCAACTTACTAATTCCTCTAACTTTCATCATATCCTGAGCTGAGGCATTTTTAATATTTTTAACTGATCCAAAATGATTTAAAAGTAATTTTCTTCTGCTTCGTCCTAAACCTTCTATTGGTTCTAATTCTGAGGCATGCATTTCCCTCTTTCTTTTCGCTTTATGTGCCCCGATTGCGTAGCGATGTGACTCATCTCTAATTCTCTGAATAAAGAAAAAGGAGGGAGTATTTTTGTCGATAAAGTTTTTTTTATTTTTATATATTATTTGATCTAATGACTCTTTTCTTCCCTCACCCTTAAATATTGATATTAGTTCCATTTCATTTAAACCTTTAGTTTCTAAGATTTCTCTAGCTAAATCGTAGTGGCCTTTACCTCCATCAATAACCAATAAATCAGGCAATTTTTCATATTTCTTAGAATTTTTGATTGCTTCTTTTGAAAATCTTCTTTCAAGGACGTGCCTCATCATTCCATAATCATCACCGAGTTTTACTTTTGATGAGTCTATATTAAATTTTCTGTATGATTTTTTTTCAAACCCTTCTTCAGAGTAAACAATCATCGCACCAACTGCATTTTTGCCCGATAGATGACTGTTGTCATAGGCTTCAACTCTTTTTATTTTTTTTGTGATATTGAGTACTTTTGAAAGTTGGCTCAGATTCTCTTTGTCAGAGTGAGACTGTGCAATGTGATTTTTAAGTGCTAGTTCTGAGTTTCTACTCGCATAATTCACTATATCTAATTTTTTTCCTTTTTTAGGGACAAAAAAAGATGTTTTGTAATTATAAATGGATTTAAGAGATGTTTCGATAAGAGATGAATTTTTTATAGGTAAGTTTAACAATACATTTTTTGGAGGGGAATATCTTGTATAGAAATCAACAATAAAACGCTCTAGGATCTCATAAGTTTCTACTTCATCGCTGTGTTTTGGAAAATAAGATCTATTTCCCCAATTTTGACCTGATCTATAAATAAATACTTGAACACATGATTTATTACCTTTTCTTGAAATTGAAATCACGTCAGTATTTTTTACATCGTAAAGATTTATGTTTTGCTGACTTTGAATCTGGGTTAGTGCAACTATCTTATCTCTATAGCTAGCTGCTTTTTCATAATTAAGACTTTTACTTTCTTCATCCATTTTAGAAGATAACTCCTCTTGTAAATTGCTATGTTGACCTGAAAGAAAGTGCTCAGCATTCTTAACACTTTGTAAATACTCTTTTTTACTTAATGTATAATCAACGCAGGGACCACTGCACCTTTCAATTTGATAAAGAAGACATGGTTTAGATCTATTTTGAAAAATAGTATCATCGCACGACCTTAGTAGAAAAACTTTCTGTAATATTTTCAGCGTATAATTTAGTGAATTAATTGTTGCGAACGGACCAAAATATTTTCCTTTATATTTTTGTTTTCCTCTATGTTTTGAAATTTGTGGAAATTCTTGTTCATGATTAATAAAAATATAAGGAAATGATTTATCATCTCGTAAAAGTATATTGAAAGGAGGTTTAAGTTTTTTTATTAAGTTTGCCTCAAGCAACAAAGCTTCTTTTTCTGTCTCAGTAATAATTACTTCAATATTTGATATTCTACTAACCATCCTTCTGATTCGATTTGAGAGATTGTTAGTGTTTAGATAGCTTTTAAGTCTATTTTGGAGATTTTTTGCTTTGCCAACATACATAATCTCTTCTTTTTCATTAAGCATTTTATAAATACCGGAGGAAGAGGGGGATTGGTCAATTATTTCTTTAATATTCTCAAGATTATTCATTATTCTGAACGAGAGCGTTCAACTTCGATGCCTGCGCTTTCAGCTTCTTGAATTGCATCAAGTTTTTCAAGTCTTATCTTCATAGTTTGAATTCTTTTGTTTTTAAAACACTCCTGAAATATTTTTTCAGCAAGTTTTTCTAGTAAAATTGTATGACCAGATTTAATAATTTTTTTAATTTTTTTTGAAATCTGATTATAACAAACAACACTGTACAATTTATCATCATTTATTTTTTTTGGATTTTTAACTTTAGCAATTATATTTATGCGGAGTGGTTGGCTCTTTATTTTCTCGTGTTTGTATACTCCAATGTTTGCATCGATCATAAAATCATTTAAAAAGATTAAATCGTATCCAGAATTTGGATTGATCAAATCTGTTTCTGACCTTAATTCACTTAATTTAAGAATATTCTTTGCTGTCATGATAAATGTTCCCCACCATCTACAGCTATAAATTGACCTGTAATTGATTTTGATTCAAGAAGAAATTTAACTGTTTTGGCAATCTCCTCAGGCGGTGAACCTATTTTAAGTAAAGTATTTTTGATCGATTGATCAAAATGTTTTTTTGATTGATGAATATTTTTAAGTGTCGGACCTGGGCCAATCGCATTAACCCTAATGTTAGGAGCAAATGATTTTGCCATGATTGTAGTTGCAGATAGTAAAGCAGATTTTGAAATGGAGTAGGAAAAGAACGATGTATCTGGATTGACTACATTTTGATCCAATATATTTATGATATGCCCTAAGCTCTTTTTTGGAAGTTGTTTATTAAATTCTTTAGATATTATTAGAGGGGCGTATAAGTTTATATTCATATGATCATACCAAAGTTTATCATTTAAATTTTCTATATTATCATTGATGAATAAGGAGGCATTATTAACAATTGCATGTATTGGTCCAAAGAATTTTTTACTTCTTTTAATTATATCTTTAACATCAGATATTTTAGACAAATCAGTTTTCACTATTTCGCAATCGCGCCCGTGACCATTAATAGTATTTTTCAACTCTCTGGCTGCTTTTGAAGACTTATTATAGTGTATTATAAAATTATAATTAGAGTCTTTGAGAAATAGTGCAATTGATCTACCAATTCTTTGGGAACCGCCTGTAATTAATATTGTTTTTTTCATAATATAAAAGAATACCCAAGATATAAAAAATAACTAATCAAGAAAAAAGCAGAGTGTATTTTTCTCATTTGAATTCTTAAAATTGCCATAAGAGCTATCATCAAAGTTACTAATATTAAAATATATATGTGAAATACATCTATATTTTTTAGAGAATATTCAAGCCCTCTAAGTTGAACAATTATAACCCCTGGTAGGAAAACAAACAGTATGTTCATAATGTTGCTACCAATAACATTACCAATACCTATAGAGCCCTTCTTTTTTAAGTAAGAAATAATAACAGTTATCAATTCAGGTAAGGATGTACCAATGGCCAGAACAAAAATACCTATTAGTACCTCGTTAACTCCTAACGTTTGAAAAATATTCAGTGAGCTGTCTAAAAAAATTTTCCCACCGATAAAAATGCCTATGAAGGCACTTAGTAAAATTAAATAAGTGTATCTTCCAAAAATTTTTTGTTCTTCATTTTGATCTGAGGATTTATAATTACGAAGAAAATTGATAAAGAACAAAGTTAAAACTAAATAGCCGATTGTGTGAATGAGAGTGACTGTTTGGCTAATATAAAATAAGAGGGCGAAGTATAAAGATATTAAAAGTAAGAAAATAATATCCTTAGTGCCTAATTTATCTAGATTAATTTTGAAAAAAAATGCTGAAGTTCCTAAAATTAGTAAAATATTTGCAATATTAGATCCTATAATATTTCCGGTAATGGCATCAGTAGCTGGAACGATCTTTGTTGCAGCAAATAGAGTTATAACTAGTTCAGGTGCTGATGTACCAAACGCTACAATTGTTAAACCTATTAATACTGGGGATAAATTGAACTTTTTAGCAATTGCGTCAGCCGACTCAATCATTTTATCTGCACTGTATAAAAGAAGAGATAATCCTATTAACAGTATGCAGAAATCTATAAACATTAAGTAAAGTACTTTCTTTTTTTCCTTTTATTTTTTTTATAAACTATATTGCTGTTGGATGGTAACTCTAATTCATTATTCTCAAGCCTTTTTATCTCATCTCTTAACTTAGCAGCTTCTTCAAAATTGAGATCATCAGCAAAATCCATCATATTTTTCTTAAGTTCCTCAAGATGTTTTTTTAGATTATTTCCGACGAGATGTTTTTCTGTACTCTTCAAATCAACGTTTACACGATCATTTTCATAAATACTTTCAAGAATATCACTAATATCCCTCTTAATAGTTTGAGGTGTAATATTATTTTCTTTGTTGTATTTCTTTTGTATATCTCTTCTTCTGTCAGTCTCACTTATTGCTTTTTTTATACTTTCTGTTTCTTTATCGGCATACAGTATTACTCTTCCATCTACATTCCTTGCTGCTCTACCGATTGTCTGTACCAATGACCTCTCTGATCTTAAGAAGCCTTCTTTATCAGCATCTAATATTGCGACTAAAGCACATTCAGGTATATCCAAACCTTCTCTAAGTAAATTGATACCCACTAACACGTCGAACAATCCCTTTCTAAGGTCGCGGATAATTTCAATTCTCTCTAATGTATCAATATCTGAATGCATATATTTTACTTTTATTCCGTTTTCATGCATATACTCTGACAAGTCCTCAGCCATGCGTTTAGTAAGTGTTGTCACTAATACTCGGTATTTAAGATCAATAATTTTTTTACATTCTGATATTAAATCTTCAACTTGAGTTTTTGCAGGCCTTATTTCAACCTCTGGATCAATCAACCCTGTTGGCCTTATTATTTGTTCAGTAAATACCCCTTGAGTTTTTTGCATTTCCCATGGTCCTGGAGTAGCAGAAATGAATAAACTTTGAGGGCGCATCATTTCCCATTCCTCAAACTTTAATGGTCTGTTATCTAAACAAGATGGCAATCTAAAGCCGTATTCTGACAGTGTTGTTTTTCTGCTTCGGTCACCTTTATACATGCCTTCTAATTGAGGTACTGTGACATGACTTTCATCAACAAAAAGGAGTGCATTGTCAGGCAAGTATTCAAAAAGTGTTGGAGGCGGTTCGCCTGGATTTCTTCCAGAGAGATATCTTGAATAATTCTCAATACCTGGACAACTACCCGTTGCCTCAATCATTTCTAAATCAAACCTTGTTCTTTCTTCTATTCGTTGAGCCTCTATTAATTTATTTTCTTTTTTAAATTCAGGAATCCTTACTTCTAAATCTTTTCGTATTTGTTTTATGGCAGTATCAAGTGTTGGCCTTGGAGTGACGTAGTGACTGTTTGCATAAATTTTTATAGTTTCTAACTCAGCTGTCTTTTTTCCAGTCAATGGATCAAATTCACTTATCGACTCGAGATCATCTCCGAATAATGATAATTTCCACGCGCGGTCTTCGTAATGGGATGGAAAAACCTCAATCAAGTCTCCACGCACTCTAAATGTGCCTCTATGAAAATCTGTGTCGTTTCGGTTATATTGTAGCGTGATGAGTTTTTGAATAATTTCATTTCGTCCAATCTTTTGATTTTTTTCTAACCGAATAGTCATTGATCTATACGTTTCAACAGAACCTATTCCATAAATACATGAAACACTTGCAACAATTACAACATCTTTTCTCTCAAGTAAGGATTGAGTTGCTGAGTGTCTCATTCGATCGATTTGTTCATTTATCGATGCTTCTTTTTCTATGTAAGTATTTGACCTCGGTACGTATGCTTCAGGTATATAATAGTCATAATAAGATACAAAATATTCAACAGCATTGTCTGGAAAGAATGACTTCATTTCACCATATAATTGTGCAGCTAAAGTTTTATTTGGAGCAAGTATTAGAGTTGGCCTTTGAAGTTTTTCTATAATTTTAGCCATCGTGAAAGTTTTGCCTGATCCAGTTACTCCAAGCAAAACTTGTTCCATCTCATCGCCTTTAATGCTTTTAACAATTTCTTCAATTGCTTGAGGCTGATCTCCAGCAGGTTTGTATTCAGATGTGACTTTAAGAACTTCAGAATTTGGCATTAATTTATTAATTAGTTAGAATATAAATTGTGTATTAATCTAATTTAATATAATAGCTGATTGTATAAATAACAAATTCTGGGGATAAGCAGTGGTAGAACTATCACACAGTATAAAAAGAATTAAGCCATCGGCCACCATGGCAGTGACCCAAAAAGCTCGTGAATTAAAGGCTGCGGGAAAGGATATTATAGGGCTAGGAGCGGGCGAACCTGATTTTGATACTCCAGAAAATATTAAAAAAGCTGCCATTCAAGCGATAAACGGTGGAGATACCAAATATACCCCCGTTGATGGAACTCCAGAACTGAAGAAAGCAATCAAAGCAAAATTTAAAAGAGAAAATAATTTAGATTACGAGCTTGATGAAATCTCTGTTGGTACAGGAGGTAAGCAAATTATTTTTAATGCATTTGCCGTCTCCTTAAATGAGTCAGATGAAGTAATTATTCCAGCTCCTTATTGGGTAACTTACCCTGATGTCGTTAATTATTTCAATGGAAAACCTATTTTTGTTCAATGTGGTGAAGAGTCAGGATTTAAAATAACCCCACAACAACTTGAAAACACAATCAATCAATCAACCAAATGGTTTATTCTTAATTCACCATCAAATCCTACAGGTTCCTGTTATACAAAGAATGAACTTTTAGAACTTGCAAATGTTTTGAAAAAATATCCACACGTGAACATAATGACAGACGATTTATATGAACATCTTATATACGATGATAATGAATTTCATACTTTTGCAAGCATTGCTCCAGAACTTAAAGAAAGAATATTAACATTGAACGGAGTTAGTAAGGCATATGCTATGACAGGCTGGAGAATTGGTTATGCGGGAGGAAATGCCAGCTTAATTAAAGCCATGGGCAAGCTTCAGTCTCAATCAACAAGCAATCCAACATCTATCAGTCAAGCTGCAGCTGTTGAAGCCTTAAATGGAGATAATTCATTCATTGCCGAAAGAGCCAAAGTATTTAAAGGTAGACGTGATTTTCTAATCAATGAATTTACTAGTATGAATGGAATTACTTGTAGAGTACCTGAAGGTGCATTTTATGTTTTTCCATCATGTAAAGGAGTAATTGGTAAGGTTGATGAGTCGAATAACAAAATTACAAATGATGAAGAATTTACGACATCATTATTAGAGCATGCGGGAGTTGCTGTTGTTCAAGGTTCAGCTTTTGGTTTGGAGGGCTACTTTAGAATTTCTTATGCAACTTCAGACGAAAACTTAAAAAATGCATGCATTAGAATGAGAGATTTTCTAAATAAATTAAGATAATTCAGCTAGGTATTTTTCTGCCTCAAGCGCCGCCATACAACCCATACCAGCTGCAGTAACCGCCTGACGATAAATTTTATCCTTTACATCTCCTGCTGCATATACACCTTCAACGTTTGTAAGTGTTGAGTCAGGTTTTGTAATTATATATCCATCTTCATCCATTTCGACTTGGTCCCTAAAAATTTGAGTAGCTGGATCATGCCCTATAGCAACAAAGACACCGTCTAGCTCGATACTGCTGGTTTCGTTAGTTTTTGTATTTTTAATGCTTATACTTTTTACATTTAGAGGATCTTCATCGCCAACTATTTCTTTTAGTTCGCTATCCCACACACACTCAACTTTTTCATTTTTAAACAATCTATCTTGGAGAATTTTTTCAGCTCGAAGTTCATCACGCCTATGAACAAGGTACACTTTAGATGCAAAGTTGGTTAAATATAAAGCTTCCTCAACAGCTGAATTACCACCGCCGATGACTGCTACCTTTTTTTCCTTAAAAAAGAAGCCATCACAAGTTGCACAAGCTGAAACGCCATATCCTTGAAATTTTTTTTCAGAATCTAATCCAAGCCATCTTGCTTGAGCTCCTGTTGAGATAATCACTGAGTCGGCAGTATATTCAGTTCCCGACTCGCTAATAGCCTTAAATGGCTTACATTTAAAGTCTACACTTTTTATAATGTCATTTATAATATTTGTTCCAACATTTTTTGCTTGTTCTTGCATTTGTTCCATTAACCATGGACCTTGTATTACATCCCCGTACCCAGGATAGTTTTCAACATCAGTTGTTATAGTAAGTTGCCCACCTGGCTGCAAACCTTGGACTAAAGTCGGCTCGAGCATTGCCCTTGCCGCATATATTGCAGCAGTATATCCTGCGGGACCTGAACCTATTATTAGAACTTTTGAATGCATTTAATTTTTATAATCTATATATTATCTTCTAGTAATTAAAGAACTTTTGTATTCAACATAGATAGTTATTAAATGACCAATTTCAAGAATTTGAGAGCGTGGTGCCTAACAGATGGATCAGCAGGAATGATCAGTCAGGTCAAAGGCCTTGCAGATGCTCTTAATTTAAATTTTGAGCAAAAGACAATAGATTTAAAATTTCCTTGGAATAAGCTCCCAGTGGGAATATTGCCACCATCTAAAATTATATTTAACAATTACAGACAAATAAGCTTAGAAAGTAATATTCCTCCAGATATTATCATATCATGTGGTAAGAGGTCTATTTATGCATCTTTGCATCTCAAAAAATCATTAAAAAGTAAAGTCTTTTCAATTCACATACAAAATCCAAAAATTAACCCAGCTCATTTTGATTTGGTTGTCGCTCCAGCACATGATGATTTAAAAGGTAAAAATGTGCTTCAAACTGATTTGGCACTTAATCATATAAACAAAAGGCTACTAAGCAAAGAGGCTGAGCTTTACACAGCTCAATTCTCAAAAATAGAAAAACCTATTTGTGCAATTTTCTTAGGAGGTCAAAACAGAAACTATCGCTTCGATATATCTGTTGTTAAGGTATTAGCTGACCAAATTGATAAAATTATTAAAATTAATGACATTCAGATATACATTTTATTCTCAAGAAGAACTGATCAATTTATTATTGAATACCTGAAAGAACGTTTTTTGAATCAGAATATTATTTGGAACGGCGAAGGTAATCCTTATTTGGCCTTAATGAAGTTTTCTAAATATCTTATTTGTACATCTGACTCTGTTTCAATAATTTCAGAATCTATATCTTCAACTAAACCAGTATATATTTTTAAACTTCCAAGCTTAAAAAAAAATAACAGAATAGAAAAATTTATTACAACGCTCTTGCAAAAAAATTACGCAAGGCCTTTAGGAGAAAAACTCGAAGACTTTACAAATTCATATGAAAATGAGACCTTCCAAGTAGCCAGAATGATTGAAGAAAGGTATAATAAAAAAGCATGACATTAATCAATGCTTTGAAAAACAATTTATCACATTCCAATGTACCTTTTAATCATTGGATAATTAACAATCCTCTTTCAGAAAAAGCAATAGACGAAATTTATTCTATTAATTTTCCAGAAGGTAAAGTTATTTTCGATGGTACAAGAGCAGGAGATAAAACAGGGGATAATTTACTTAGTAAGTTAAGAATATTTATCGATAAAGATAATGCAGAGGAATATTCTGAATTATTTGGACTAGTAAAAGAAATGCAATCAAAAGAATGTACTGACTTCATTTCTAATCTAATCAATAGAGATCTAAAAAATTCTTATGTTAGATTAGAAGTCATTGCCGATCGAGATGGATTTTGGCTTGAACCACACTGTGACATCAAGGAAAAATTGATGTCATCAATTCTGTTTGTAAATAGATACGGAGAAAATGAAAATTTGGGAACAGATTTTTATACTCCGGATCTGAAAGTTGCTAAAACTCTACCTTATAAAAATAATACAGGGTATATTTTTACTTCAGAAAAAAATTCATGGCACGGACTTGAAAAGAAAAAAATTAAAAAAGAAAGACGCTGCTTACAATTAAATTATGTTACTTTTGAAACAGAGTGGCCGGTAGACTAATGGTAAAAAAAGAAATTGATAGTGTTGATCTAAAAATACTTCGAATACTTCAAGATGAAGGAAGAATTTCAAATCTAGATTTGTCTAAGAAAATTGAAATGTCTCCACCGCCTACACTAAGAAGAGTAAGAGACTTAGAAGATAATGGGTATATTGATGGTTTTCGTGCAAATCTAGATCCATCAAAGCTTGGATATGACTTAGTAGCATGGATATTTGTGAGTTTAAAAAATCAAAATGAAGAAAGTCTAGGGTCTTTTGAAAAGCTGGTCTGGGGTTTGGAACCTATTAGAGAATGTTTTATGCTAAACGGTGAAATAGATTTTATTCTTAAATGTGTGGTGAAAAATATGAACGAATTTAATAATTTTTTAACAACACATGTGACTTCAAATGAAAATATTTTGAGTGTCAAAACAGCTTTTGTCATAAAAAATACAAAGAAACTCGGTACTGTTCCTATAGATTAGTGAAATTTGGTTATAGGGTTAACTTCTAATTCATTATTTCTTAATTCTTTAATTGAATTAATAGCAGCTCTTGCACCAGATACCGTGAGAAAGTATGGCAAACTTTTCATGAGAGCAGTTCTTCTTATGCCAAAGGAGTCATTAATTGATTTTCTTCCTTCAGTTGTATTAATTATTATATCAATTTTGTCATCAATTAACTCTTCAACAATATGAGGCGATCCTTGAGAAACCTTGTTAATTTTCTTAACCTTAACACCACCCTCAATCAAATAATCAGCTGTCCCCGCAGTTGCATTTACTTGAAATCCTAATTTTTGAAAGGATCTTATAATTGGAAGTATTTTTGGTTTATCAGAATCTTTTACAGATACGAATAAAGAACCTTTCCTAGGGAGAGGGTTAGAGGAAGCTAACTGACATTTGATAAAAGCTGACTCAAATGAATTATCGATAGCCATTACCTCCCCAGTAGATTTCATTTCAGGGCCTAAGATGGTATCAACATTAGGAAAGCGTTTAAAAGGAAATACAGGTTCTTTAATTGAGATACAATTAGTTTTACCAATTTTAAATTTTTCTTTATTCAACGGTTTTCCCATTGCTGCACTGAGTGCTATTTTTACAATTGGATTACCTGTGGCTTTAGCTACAAACGGAACAGTTCGACTGCTTCTAGGGTTAACCTCAAGTAAAAATATATTATTATTTTGAATTGCAAATTGTATATTTAGTAAGCCTTTCACCTTCAGTGCAATAGCTAATTTTTTAGTCTGCTTTTCTATATCTTTAATTATTTTTTCCGACAATGAGTAAGGAGGTAACGTACATGTCGAGTCACCAGAATGGATTCCTGCCTCCTCAATATGTTCCATGATACCTGCAATAATGACTTTTTTTCCATCAGACACAGCATCGACATCTACTTCAATAGAGTCTTTCAAATAGTGATCAATTAGAACAGGGCTTTTACCACTAACTACTACAGCTTCTTTGAAGTATTTTTTTAATTCATCTTCATTGTGAACAATTTCCATAGCTCTTCCGCCTAATACATATGATGGCCTTATCACTGCTGGAAAACCTATTTTCTTAATTACTGAGTTAGCTTCTTTTTCAGAATATGCAATACCATTTGCTGGTTGCAATAGATTTAGGTTTTCAGAAATCTTTTTAAATTTTTCTCTATCCTCAGCAGTGTCAATCGACTCAGTTGAAGTACCCAAAATTGGTATATTCATTTTATTTAAATATTCAGACAACTTAAGAGGCGTCTGACCGCCAAATTGAACAATAACCCCTAAAAGATTTCCTTTACTTTTTTCCTTTCTAATAATTTCATATACATTTTCATTCGTAAGGGGTTCAAAATAAAGTCTGTCACTTGTATCTGGGTCGGTAGATACTGTCTCAGGATTACAGTTGATCATGATTGTTTCATATTTTAATTCTTTTAGGGCAAATGAAGCATGACAGCAGCAATAATCAAATTCAACACCTTGTCCAATTCGATTTGGACCACTTCCAAGAATAATTACCTTTTTTTTATTTGTTGGACTAGATTCGCATGTATCACTATTTAGAGAATTTTTAGCGTAAGTTGAGTACATGTATGGGGTCTTAGCTTCAAACTCAGCAGCACAGGTATCTATTCTTTTAAAGTCAGGAAAAATTTTGTTTTTGACACGCATATTAAAAACTTTCTCTTCCTTAGTATTACAGAGCTGTGATATTTTTTTGTCTGAAAATCCCAAAGATTTTATTCTAAGCAATTCTTTAGCGTTTCGTGGCAATCCTTTTTTTAGGGTTTTTTCCGTATCAACTATCCTTTTTATTTGACCAATAAACCAAGGATCGACTTTTGAGGACTTATGAATTTGAGCTATATCTAATCCAAAACGTAGTGCCTGAGCCACTAATAATAGTTTATCTGCAAGAGGTTTTTTAAGTTCAGATAAAATATTTTTCTTTGTGAGCTTTTTTTTATTCATACTTACAGTTACTTCGTCTAAGCCGTTTAAACTAGTTTCAAGCGACCTCATTGCTTTTTGTAATGACTCTGGAAATGACCTTCCAATAGCCATGACTTCACCAACAGATTTCATTGAACTTGATAGTAAAGGTTTCGTTAATTGAAATTTTTCAAAGGTAAATCTTGGAATTTTTGTAACCACATAGTCAATTGTTGGCTCAAACGATGCAGGTGTAACTTTCGTAATTTCGTTAGTAAGTTCATCTAATGTGTACCCAACTGCTAATTTAGCGGCAACTTTGGCAATTGGAAACCCTGTCGCCTTAGAAGCTAAAGCAGAAGATCTGGAAACTCTTGGGTTCATTTCAATAATTACAAGCCTTCCATTTTCTGGATTGACAGCAAATTGAACATTAGAGCCTCCAGTCTCAACTCCAATTTCCCTAAGACATGCAATGGACGCGTTTCTCATAATTTGATATTCTTTATCAGTTAAAGTAAGTGCAGGAGCTATTGTTATTGAGTCACCCGTATGTACTCCCATAGGGTCTACATTTTCAATTGAGCATATGATTATACAATTATCATTTTTGTCTCTCACAACTTCCATTTCAAATTCTTTCCATCCAGCCACGGACTCTTCAATTAAAATTTCATTTATCGGTGAATTATAAAGTCCAGAATTTGCGATTTCATCGAACTGCTTCTCGGTAGTTGCGATTCCTCCACCCGTACCTCCAAGTGTGAACGATGGTCTTATGATGACGGGTAATCCAATTTTCTTTAGAGCTTTTTTTGCGTCTTTAAAATTTCTAGCAATTTCTGCTCTTGGGCATTCTAAGCCAATCTTAGTCATGGCTTTATAAAAACTTTCTCTTTCTTCCGCCTTTTTGATTGCTTTAAGATTTGCACCAATTAGTTCAACTTTATACTTTTTTAAAGTTCCATTTTTCGAAAGTTCAATTGCTATATTTAATGCTGTCTGACCTCCCATTGTAGGTAGAAGTACATCAGGTCTTTCTTTCTTTATTATTTTTGCAACAATTTCAGGTGTGATTGGTTCGATGTATACTACATCAGCAGTGTCAGGATCAGTCATTATAGTTGCAGGATTAGAATTAATTAGAATTACTCTATATCCCTCATCTCGTAATGCCTTACAAGCCTGTGTTCCTGAATAATCGAACTCGCATGCTTGTCCGATTATTATTGGACCAGCTCCAACAATTAAAATAGATTTTATATCTTTTCTCTTAGGCATTTTGTTTAATCATTTTTTTAAATTCTTGAAAAAGATAATGACTATCGTGTGGTCCAGGGCTTGCTTCTGGATGATATTGAACTGCAAATATATTTCTTCCTTTTCTTATACCTTCAACACTTCCATCGAATAATGATTTATGAGTTATTTTTACATCTTTTGGAATAGATTTTTCAGTTACCTCAAAACCATGATTTTGAGATGTGATTTCTACTTTTTCTGTTTCAAGATTTTTTACGGGATGATTAGCCCCTCTGTGACCTTGAAACATTTTTTTTGTCTTTGCTCCTAATGCTAGAGAAATAAGTTGATGACCAAGACATATTCCAAATAATGGTATCCCTGATTTAATTAGTTTTTTTATAATTGGAATAGCGTATTTTCCTGTTGCCTTCGGATCACCTGGACCGTTCGAAAGAAAAATACCATTAGGACTATAAGAAAGAATCTTATCTACGGAAGTTTTAGCTGGAACTAAAATAACCTCTAGATTTAGATCTAATAAGCAATTTAATATATTTTGCTTAATTCCATAATCTATTGCTACTACTTTAAGTTTTGAACTTTTTTTAGTTTTATAAATTTTTATATTTTTGCGTGACACATCGATAGCCAGATCAAGTCCATTAAGCCCTCTCCATTTTTTTATTTCCTTTAAACAGGATGCAGTTTTTTTATTGTTTATTGGACCTTCGATAATGCCACCTTTCGGCGCACCTTTAGAACGGATTCTATTTGTAATTAGTCTGGTATCAATATTACAAATACCTGGTACGTTATTTTTTTTAAGCCACGCATCTAGATGAAGGATAGATCTATAGTTTGATGGATCAGAAATATCACAATTAATTATGATTCCTTTCGCATACGGTTTACTAGACTCGTTATCATCAAGATTTGTACCTACATTACCAATATGAGGAAAAGTAAAATTGATTATTTGTCCTGCATAAGAAGGGTCAGTTATTATTTCTTGATAACCTGTCATTGAGGTATTAAAACAAACTTCTCCTATTTCCATATTAGGAGAGCCAATTTTTAGTCCATTATATCGGGAGCCATCTTCCAGAATAAGTTGACCTTCAATAGGTTTAGGTCGAGTTGTTGAGAGATCTTTTTTCAACCTATTCGCATTAACCATATGTAGTGATTCTAGATTTATAGAAATTTAGTGCAAATGGGGAATTCATGCAATAGTTAGATAAGATAATAAATATTAGATCTATTATTGCCACAATATATCTGATGATGTAGATTTTATGTTTATCTCAAATGAAAGAAAACATCACAATCGAATTATCTAATGCTCTCAAAAATGGCGATAAAGAGAGAATCCATACATTAAGACTAGTACTGGCTGCTATTAAAGATAAAGAAATTGCAAGTCGATCCTCAGGGGAAGATTCTACCATTTCAGATGATACGGTTATTAGTCTTCTCAAAAAAATGGTAAAGCAAAGAAATGATTCGATTGATATGTTTAAAAAAGCTGGACGAGATGAACTTGTTCAGAAAGAAAATAGCGAGATAGATATTATTAGTGAGTTTCTTCCAAAGCAACTTGGTGAGGAAGAGACTGTGATAGCTTGCGAAGAAGCGATTGGTGCAACTGAAGCAAAATCACTAAAGGAAATAGGAAAAGTGATAAAGTATTTGAAGGAAAATAGCTCACCAGCTCTTGATATTTCTTTAGCAAGTAAAATTATAAAGGAAAAACTTCAAAATTTATAGATACTTGGTAGTTATGTCTAACTATTTTCAAGTAATATATTTTATTTATGCCTAGATATTCAAAAGAGTTTATTGGAGAAATTAAAACAAGATTACGTGTTTCAGATGTTGTTGGAAAGTTTGTAAAACTTACTCAAAGAGGAAACGAGTTTGTTGGGTTAAGTCCTTTCAAAAATGAAAAAACACCTTCATTCACTGTCAACGATGAAAAAGAATTCTTTCATTGTTTCAGTAGCGCTGAACATGGCGATATATTCTCTTTTTTAATGAAACATAAAAATATGTCTTATCCGGAGTCAATTGAATATTTAGCAAATCAAGCAGGTTTGAATCCTGAAACTGGTATTATTCGAGATCCAAATTATGTAGAAAAAGATTTTTCAAGCTTAAAAAAAATAATTAACGAAGCCAACAATTATTTTAAGGACCAACTAAAAGCTAGTTCAGAAGCTCAAAAGTATATTGATAAAAGATCAATTGATGCGAATATAATTCAAAAATTTGAATTAGGCTATTCTGGCAATGGTAATAATAATTTATATAACCATTTAAAAAAAATAGGATTGAATATTGATGACGCAATCTCTATTGGTCTAATTAAAAAATCAAATAAGAAAAAAGATGAATTTTACGATTTCTTTCGTAATCGATTTATGTTTCCAATCAAAGATTATAAATCAAACATTATTGCTTTTGGAGGAAGAGCTCTAGATAATTCCAACATAAAATATATAAATTCATCAGACAGTCCAATTTTCAAAAAAAGTTTTCAACTTTATAATTTAAATCTTGCAATTGAAGAAAATAGAAAACCAAGAAATTTAATTATTGTTGAAGGATATATGGATGTTATCACACTATATCAAAATAACTTTAAATCATCTGTAGCACCATTAGGTACAGCGCTTACAAGTTACCAACTTGAACGAGCTTGGAAAGTTTGTCAAAATCCTATAATCATGTTCGATGGAGATGAAGCTGGACAAAAAGCAGCACAAAGAGTTGCATTACTTGCATTGAGTAATTTATTACCTGATCATTCACTTCGATTTTGTATATTGCCTGAAGATTATGATCCAGATGATTATTTAAATAAGAATAGCCCATCAAGCTTGCAAGATGTTATTGATAATTCCCTATCATTATCTGAATTTATTTGGGATACAGAACTTGAAAAAGAAGATATTTCCATACCTGAGAAAAAAGCTGGTTTTGAAAAAAGGATAAGAATACTAACAAACAAAATAAATAACAAAACAGTACGTGAATACTATAACAAATTTTTTAATGATAAATTAAGCGAACTTAAATTTAATAGAAATATTTCCTACGAAGTAAATTATCAAAAGAAAAAAAATAGGATTTCTAATGAAATGCTTGCCAGTGACAGAGTTAAAAAGCATAGCCATGAGTCTATTGTTCGTGAGAAAATCATGTTAATCTGCTTAATTGAGAATCCTTTCTTGATTGCGAAGTACTCAGAAGAACTAGGAAAAATTCGCTTTAATGATCTTAATTTGTCATCATTGGTATCTGAAATCCTTGAATTCTCAGCTTCTAATGTTGATAAAGAGCTTGAAAACTTTGATTTAAAGTCTTATTTAACCGATAGGGGATTAAATCAGGAGATCACATATATATTTCAACCAAAGCTACTAAGCACTTATAGTTCTATAATTAAGAATAAAAAGGTGGAGGTAGAACGAAGCTTTATCAGTCTTTTAGAATTACATAAAAATTTAGTTGAAGAAAATGACCTAGACATTGCTTTAAATGATTTAGAAGAAAAAATGGACGAAAAAAGCTTTGAAAATTTTATGAGAATAAAAAAAGAAAGCATAAGCAAAAATTAAAATGAAAAAAAGAGGTAGAAAAAAAAAGCAGGTCAAAGCTGAAGCTGAAAGCTTACAGGCACAAGCAAATGATCAAGATGGTCCTGTCCTAGATTTAGAAAAATCAATAATAAAAAAGCTTATTAAGCAAGGTAAAAAAGACGGTTATCTAACCCACGAATTAATTAAAAAATCTTTTCCAGAGGATAAATTTACCTCTGAACAGATTGAACAATATACAACGAAGCTATCTCAAGTTGGATTTGATATTATTGACTCTGACGACTCCGATAATGATGATGATAAAGATGACGAGTCACCTTCAGCAAAATCAGGTACAGAAAAAACAGATGATCCAGTTAAATTATACCTCAGAGAAATGGGAACAGTTGATCTACTATCTCGTGAGGGCGAAATTGCGATAGCTAAACGAATTGAAGCTGGCCAAGAAGCAATGATTTCTGGACTATGTGAAAGTCCACTCACACTGCAGGCGATACTTGATTGGAGGGATGATATAATTGCTGAAAAAATAACGTTAAGAGAAGTTATTGATCTTGAATCATTGTTTGAGGAGTCTCCAAATAAAAAAGAACTGAGCAAAAAAATAAAAGAAGCAAAAAAAAGAAAAGAACAAGAAGAAAAAGAAGAAATTAGAAAAAGAAAAGAGGCTGAAAAAAAATCCTCTACTTATGGTGATGAAACAGAGCCAATGATTGAAACTTCCTCAGATCAAGTAATTGAGGAATACGAAGATGCTGATGATGAATTAAACGTTTCAATTGCAATAATGGAAGAGGAGTTAAAGCCTCAGATCCTTGAAACATTTAAAAAATTAAATAAAAGTTTTAAAAAGCTACAAAAGCTACAAAAGGATAAAATTGCATTCCAGGAAAAGGGCAAAGAATTTCCATCAAGATCTGAAAAAAACTATCAGACTTCTAAGGCTGTTGTTGTTGAATTGATTAAAGGCTTACAAATAAACACAAATAAAATTGAAGAGTTAATTAATAAGTTATACGTAATTAATAAAGGAATTGTATCTTTGGAAGGTAAATTATTAAGACTTGCAGTTCAATATAAGATCTCAAGAGACGAATTCTTGGATAAATACATCGGAAATGAGAATAATCCCTATTGGTTAAGAAAAATTACTAGACTTTCTGGATGGGAAAAATTTGTCAAAGAGGAAAAAAATAATATTAAAAATATAATGAACGAGGTTAGAGCCGCTGCAAGTAATATAGGTTTAACACTTAATGAATTTAAGAGAATTGTCAGTAATGTACAAAAAGGGGAGAGAGAATCAAGTATTGCTAAAAAAGAAATGATTGAAGCCAACCTGCGATTAGTAATTTCTATCGCAAAAAAATATACTAACAGAGGTTTACAATTTTTAGACTTAATACAAGAGGGTAATATTGGTTTAATGAAGGCGGTAGATAAATTTGAATATAGACGAGGTTATAAGTTTTCAACTTATGCAACTTGGTGGATCCGGCAGGCAATTACTAGATCTATAGCAGATCAAGCTAGAACTATTCGTATACCAGTGCATATGATAGAAACAATCAATAAGATTGTAAGAACACAAAGGTTGCTTTTAAATGAAATAGGAAGGGAACCAACACCTGAAGAAATATCTACAAAATTAAATATGCCTCTTGAGAAAGTTAGAAAAGTTTTAAAGATTGCAAAAGAGCCTGTAAGCCTTGAAACTCCAGTTGGTGATGAAGAAGACAGTCACTTAGGTGACTTTATACAAGATGAGAATGCTGTTATCCCAATTGACGCAGCTATTCACTCTAACTTGAGACAAACTACTACCAAAATATTATCGTCTTTAACCCCTCGTGAAGAAAGGGTGCTAAGAATGAGATTTGGTATTGGCATGAATTCAGACCATACACTTGAGGAAGTTGGACAACAATTTTCAGTTACGAGGGAGAGAATTAGGCAGATTGAGGCAAAAGCGCTCAGAAAACTGAAGCACCCAACTCGAGCAAAGCTTTTAAAAAGTTTTCTAGATAAAAACTAGTTTGTAAACCTTAAATTCTCTGTGTATAAAAGTTTTTATAAGGGCCCATAGCTCAGTTGGTTAGAGCCCTCCGCTCATAACGGAGTTGTCCTAGGTTCGAGTCCTAGTGGGCCCACCAAATAATTCAATGACTTAGGTCATATATTCCCAACTTTTATCTTTCGAAACGAGATCAGATCGTCATCTGGTCGTCAATTATATTATAAATATCTCATTGCTATTAGGACTATAGAATGTATTATTTAAATGTGAAAAAAATAATTATTTATTTTGCAATGCTTCTATTTATTTACTCTTGCGCTAAACCCCATGTAGTAGAAACAAGACAATATGGTGATGCAGATAAATCATGTTCTCAATTAGATGATGAAATTTACAGAACTGAACAAGTGATTAAAGATGCGAAAGAGGAAAGAGGGTTAACTGGAACAAATATAGCTTCTACGTTATTTTGGTTGCCTGGTTTAGCTGCAACATATATGAATGTAAATAAAGCTGTTGAAGCAGGTGAAGAAAGACTTGATGTTCTCTATAATTTAAAAGCAAAAAAGAACTGTTAGAGAACTTTAAGTTTCGTCATTCAGTTGTCATTGACTCTAAAAACTTAATATTTACAGAACTAAATTTGTTACATAATCTAGCTTAAATGTTAAAGCTCACAGCTCATAACGGAGTTGTCCTAGGTTCGAGTCCTAGTGGGCCCACCAAGAAAATAGCCCAAAAAAATGAATTCAAGATCATATAGACCAGAAATTGATGGATTAAGAGCAATCGCAGTATTGATGGTTATTTTTTACCATGCTGAAATCTCAATCAATAACGAAGTTTTTCTTAAAAATGGATTTTTAGGTGTAGATATTTTTTTTGTTATATCTGGGTTTTTAATTACAAGGATTATTCTGAACGAATTGGTTATAACAAAACATTTTTCAATTATTAAATTTTATTTAAGAAGAGTAAGAAGAATCATTCCCGTACTGCTTTTAGTTATAATAACAACGATCCCATTCTCTTGGATTTTATTTCTTCCTGACGCACTAACGGATTATTCTAAGTCCTCCCTAGCTTCTTTGTTGTTTTCTTCAAATTTTTATTTTTACTTTACAGAACAAGAATATGGAGCACAATCAAGTCTGCTAAAACCACTATTGCACACATGGTCACTAGCTGTAGAAGAGCAATTTTATATTTTCTTTCCTTTAATATTAATTTTTTTTACAAAGAATAACTATTTCAAAAATTTTATTTTTGCAGCATTATGCATTCTATTCTTTTCTAGTCTCTTTTATTCAGAATATAATTCCTCTAAGAATATTTCTTCAAACTTTTATCTAATATATTCAAGAGTATGGGAATTAATGTTTGGCTCTATTATAGCCTATGTAAGTTTAAAAGCTAATTATACAAATAATATTACATCAAAATATTTTAGTTCAATTGGAATAATACTTCTAATATCTTCAGTCTTTCTATTAGATAAGACTATTACACATCCTTCTTACTACACATTAATACCAGTGTTAGGTGTTGGAATGATAATATTATTCACTAACAATAATTCCATTGATATTGTTAAATCCTTACTATCAAATAAATTTTTTGTAGGGATTGGATTATTATCTTATTCTATTTACTTATGGCATTACCCAATATTTGCCTTCGCTAGACTATATTTTAATGAACCAAGTAATTTAACTAAATTTTTCTTAATAATACTTACAATTGCAATATCAACTTTAAGTTATTTTTACGTTGAAAAACCAATGAGAGACTCAAATGTAATAAGAAATAAAATATTTTTTTTAATTATCTCATCTGGACTTATTATAATTATATCATTCAATTTGATTACTATTTCAAACAACGGATTTGCATCAAGAATACCACCAATATTTAAAATTATGCAGTCTGATATTGACCATATAGAGCACGGACAAAGTATTTTGAATAATTATGAGTCATTATCTTCAATAACAAACTCATCTCCTGAACTTAACGAAATATTAGTTTTAGGAGATTCAATGGCTGACTTAAAATTTAAAGACTTATTTTCAGAAGAATTAAATAAAGTAGGATATAATGTTAAATTTAGTACTGAAAAATTGTGTATTTACATAAGGAATTTTGATCTAATAGACGGTCAGGGATTAATTAGATCAAGCTGCAGCAAAGATTATCAAAATGAGAGAGATAAAATAATAGAGTCTTATTCAGAGCCAATTCTGATTCTTTTTGGTCGTTGGCCTTTATATTTAAATAAAACTGAATTTAATGATAAAGAGGGAAATATAGAATGGCCCCAGTATAATTGGGACTATGTTTATGATGAAAGTATTTCTATAGAGGAAGGGATAATTAATACAATAAGATACAATTTGGACAGAGGGGCAAGAATTATTTTTATTGGACCATATCCAGAATTCGCTGTCGATCCACTTATACATTTGTATAGAAATATTGAATTATTCCAAAAATTAGAAAAAAATGAAAGTTTTAGTCGTGATGAAATTAATAAAATATCAAAGAATGTTTTAACTACTTCTTATGATGTTATTTTAAAAAGAATTAATTCAACAATAGAAATGATAGATATAATTGACCACCCTAATTTTTATGCCGTTTTACCTCATAAAATATTATGTGATAATTTCGTTAAGTCACGCTGTATTGCTTATAATGAGAAAAATATTTTTTATAAAGACATGACTCACCCGTCACTTGCGGGTAGCAATATCATTTTAGATCTAGTTATTGATAAATTAAATGAAATACAAATTACGAATAAATAATTTGATAGTTATGTTAATCCTTAATATAACGGTAATTACGAAGTTGTTCTAAGTTCCTACTGGGCCCACCAAGAAAATAGCCAAATATTTTCTCTACTACGGTATTACCTAAACTAAGTCATGATCTGGTCGTGAATAAAATTGAATTTTTAATTCATTGCCAATATATTCAGAGCCTTAAGCTGTATATTTATTTCTGTAATTTGAGCTTTCAATAATTCGTTTTCTTGACGTATTGAGTCATTCTCTTCCTTTAACTGAGCCTTTAATATTCTATTTTCTTGCATTACAGCATCAATCTTATTCTCCAACATATGATTTTGTTTTTCAGCTACTCTTGCTGGTTTAACACTTCCAAACTTAAACGTTATACCTGCTTTGATGCTCATATCCCTTGCCTCACTGATATCAGGTTCCCCATTCATCAAAAATGACGATCCAATATTAAATGATGCTGTTTGAAAGATCTTTGGTAAGTTGTCTGTAAAAGTATAGTTTGAAAAATCAGATGCACAACCTGCTGACAATGCAGAACTGCTGTCATGAATTCCTGTTCCCAAACCACACGTATAGAAAGCATCGGGTGAAGAATTAGGTAGCGCTGCAAGAGCTGAACTCAATGCAACAGAGCCACTAATGTCACCACCAATAATATCCATAATGTTGCGTCCACCGATTAAAAGATTCGTTCCACTTTTAATATTTAAATCAATTTGATTGCCCGCAGAGTTGGTTGCATACAATTGTTGAACCCCATTTACTTCTTGTGTGACTAATGAGTTCTCACCAATATGTGTTGCTCCATCTGTTGTTACTTTAATTACTGTATCACCATTTGCGTCTTGTATATCAAGTTCATTTGATGTATTTGATATTTGAATGGCGGTTTCTCCTCCTTCTCCAATCTGAGTCTTATTTGCTTCACTATTTTCATAGATTAAGTTTTTACCTGCCCAAGGTGTTTGATATATAGCTTGAAAATCACTGTCAAATGTAGCTGTTTGAGACATCGTATCATTTACTACGTCATAAACCATAAATACATCTTGTGAATCTTTTAAATAATACTTTCCATTATATGAGTCCATGAATGACACTCCGGGCGTCCAATATCCAGAAGGGAATGCAAACTGCTGTTTAAGCGTTGTATCCCCTGTAGTTAAATTAATGCTGTAGATCTCATTTTTTTCAATTACCGCATTATACTTAACTCCATAAACTAGATCTTCACTACTTAGTACACTCTCAATCATAGTAAATACAAAAAATATTGAAGCTATTATTTTTTTCATAATTGTCTCCTTTAGAATTAATTAATTGAGAGTAACAAATATTTTAAAAAAAAAAGATGTTTATTTTTTGTAGTGATAAGGTCGTACTTTCTGTCTAAAACTATATATTTACAGACTAAAATTTGTTACAAACCAAGCTTAAAGGTTAAAGCTCACTGCTCATAACGAAGTTGTCCAAGGTTCGAGTCCTAGTGGGCTCACCAGAAAAAGCTAAATTTTAACACTTAAATTCTTTTTTACTTATTCTATAATTCAATAATATGTCATTTAATGTTGTACCCTCTGGACAAGCTTGTGGTGCTGAAATAACTGGAATCGATTTAAAGAGAGATTTGGACAAAAGTAAAATATCTGAAATAAGAGATCTTTGGCTTGAACATCAAGTCTTAAATTTTCCAAACCAAGCATTGTCTGATGATGACCTAGAACGTTTCACTCAATATTTTGGATCTTTTGGAGATGACCCATTTATCGCCTCAATACCAGGTAGAGAAAATATAATTGCTGTTAAAAGAACCGCAGATGAAAAGGTTCCAATTTTTGCAGACAATTGGCACACTGATTGGAGTTTTCAAAAAAATCCACCAGCAGGTACGTGTTTATTTGGAAAAATAATTCCAATAGAAGGCGGTGATACGTTGTTTGCGAACCAACATTTAGCACTAGAGCGCATGCCCTTAGAATTAAGAAAAAAGTTGGAGGGGAAAAAAGCAATCCACTCAGCCCTCGTGCCTTATTCTCCGGGGGGTGGTTACGGTGATAAGGATAGAGAAATGGGAAGAAGCATGGATATAAGAGCTTCAGATGATGCTTTTGCTCAACAAATACATCCTATTATTAAGAATCATCCTGAAACAAATAAAGAGGGTATTTATGGCACAGTTGGTTACATCATTGGTATTGATGGTATGGATAATCAGGAAGCTATGAAATTACTCATGGAATTAAGTTCATGGCAGTGCAAAGATGAATTTGTTTATCGCCATAAATGGAAAAAAGATATGTTAATTATGTGGGACAATAGAAGTGTTCTACACCGAGCAACTGGTGGTTATGAAGGGCAAGAGCGTCTTTTACATCGAACAACCATTGCAGCATATGGAATATAAATGAAAATTGATTTAATATATTTCAAAATGAGGACTTAAGCTAAAGCACCACAATTAACCATAATAGCAAAGATATAGTTTCTAATTTTTTCTTGCTTCGATAACCATATTACTTGCATTTTTCTTAACTACTTTGCAGTTCTTAAATCCCGCTTCGTTTAAAACACTAATTAACTTTGCTGGACCTGCTTGCGCCCCAAGAGCTAATCCTACTTCTTGAGATTTTGAAGTTGGTACACAACCAATTGTTGAAAAACAATAGTACATTTGACCAAATAAATTGAAATTATCTTCAGGGTTATCATTTGCTGTTGGTTCGATCAAAATTACTGAACCATCATCTTCTAGATGGTTAAAAGCATATTTGGCTGCCCCAACTGGATCACCCATGTCATGTAAACAATCAAAAAAAGCAATATAATCATGTTTACCCTCATAACTTTTGGCATCAGCAGTTGAATACTCAATACGGTTTTCTAAACCTGCTTTCTTTGCCAATTTCTTAGCTTCATTAATAGAAGGACCGTGAATATCGTACCCACAGACCTTAGCGTTAGGAAATGTCTCAGCTATTATCATTGTAGATAAACCATAACCACAACCAATATCAGCAAAGCTTGCACCAGAATTCATTCGTTTCTCAAGGCTTTCTATTTTTGGTAACCAGCTTTTTACTAAATTTTTTTCATAAGATGGTTTGAAGAATCTCGCAGTACCTTGAAAGCAAATTGGACATGAGTCTTTATAATCAACACCTTCACCTGTTTTAAAGGCCTCTTTCACTTTTTCTTCATTATGAATGGCACCCGTTAGCATATCGTATGCCCCCATCATTGATGCAGGACTATCATCCTTCGCAAAAACAGCAATTTGTTCAGGTGAGAGAGAAAATTTTTTTTTATTAGAATCATAATTTGCAAAACCCGCAGCTGACATCGCATACAGCCACTCCCTAAGATATCTTTCATCAAGGTTAGATACTTTTGCCAATTCTTCTGAATTTACTTCACCCAACTCTGATAAATGTTTGAAAATTCCAAGTTGATCTCCAATTCTCATTAATGGTATTATGGCTGAGGCGGAAACATCCTGCATAACCTTTAGCTGTAATTCTTTTAACGCTTCAAGATTTAATCCTTGATCACTCATTTTTTGCTCCTTAGATTTCTATATTGAATAATTAAATATTAGATTTACTTATTCTTAAATGTTAACTTTAAAATTATAAGTATATTTTAGACATATATGATAGACAACAACCTATTCCTTCCTTGTGGTATTGAAATCAAGAACCGATTCCTAAAATCAGCAATGACAGAAGGCATTGCTCATAGCGATGGTATGGCCAATAAAAGGCATAACAAATTATATGAGAGATGGGCCAATGGAGGAGTTGGTATCAATGTTACCGGAAATGTACAAGTTGACCACAGATATATTGAACGAGCTGGTAATGTTGTTATTGAGGGAAAACAAACTAATGAAAGTTTAGCGGCGTTGGCTGACTGGTCCAAATCTGGGACACAAAATAATACTCACCTATGGATGCAACTAAGTCATGCTGGCAGACAAACTCCTTTCAGCGTTAATAAAGAGAGCAGGGCTCCCTCAGTTCAACCTTTGCCAACTTTAGGCGGTATTCTTAAATTTGGTATTCCAAAAGAGCTAAGTCATTCGGAAATCTTAGATATAATTGATCAATTTGTGAATGCTGCCGATGTTGCTAAACAAACAGGGTTCACCGGTGTTCAATTACATTCTGCCCACGGTTATCTTCTTTCAGAATTTTTGTCTCCAAATGTTAATCAAAGAACTGATGAGTGGGGAGGTAGTATTGAAAATAGAACAAGATTACTTGCTACTACAATTGAAGCTATCCGAGGAAAAGTAGGAAGTAATTTTCCTATTTCAGTAAAACTTAATTCAAGTGATTTTCAAAAAGGAGGATTTACACACGAAGAAAGTATTGAAGTTGCAAAGTTACTAAATAAAACCTCTCTTGATTTACTTGAAATTTCTGGTGGAACTTACGAAAATTTTACTGCATTAGAAATTGATTCATTAAACCTTAAAAAAGTAAAGACAATCAAACCTCAGCGTAGCACCAAAGTAAGGGAAGCCTATTTCTTAAAATATGCTGAGGCAATAAAAGAAGTTATATCAATCCCATTAGCCGTAACAGGGGGATTTCGTTCAGCTGAGGGCATGAATAATGCTCTTCAGAGCGGCGCTTGTGATGTAATTGGTTTGGGAAGGCCGCTTTGCTCAGAGCCAGATATTGTAAATGAATTAATAAGTGGTGAAAAAAAATCAGCAACTTTATATGAAAATATACTGGAATTTGGCCCGTGGATTCTTGGTTTAAACAGCCCAATATCACTTATGCGTTCTAATAATAAAGCTGCTCAAGTTTATTGGTGTTATCGACAAATATTAAAAATCGCTGATGGTAATGAAGTTGATACAAAGCTGGGACTTTTTAAAGCATTTCTTGATCACTTTAGAGAAGATTCTGCTAACAGCAAAAAGTATAAAGCCTTTTGGAAAGACTTAGATTGAAAAAAATTATTCTATTACTTGTACTTTTTTATTCATCTTTTGTATTTGCAGACCAAAGAGATAGTCGGTTAAACAGCTTATTTGATGAGTTATTTTTTAGTAATGACAATATGCAAGCCAGCACTATTTTAGCTGATATCTGGAATATATGGTCTATTGCAGAAAATATTGAAGTCCAAGAAATATTTGACAAGGGTAACGACATGATGGATCGTGGAAGTTTAGAAGAAGCAATAACTTTATTTACGCAGGTAATTGATCTTAAACCTGATTTTGCGGAAGGTTGGAACAAAAGAGCTACTGTTCTCTTTTTAAAAGGTGAGTTAGAGGCTTCAATTTCTGATATCCAAAAAACTCTTGAACTAGAACCAAGACACTTTGGAGCGCTTGATGGACTTGCGGAAATCTATTTAATTCAAGATAATCTTTTGGGAGCTGCTGCAACGTATAAAAGGATTCTAGAAATTATTCCAACAAGTAAAAAATCTCAAGACCGGCTCAAATTAATTAATGAACTTATTGTTTAAAGATGTGTGGACGTTTCGTTCTCTCCGACAAAAAAGTTATTAAAGAAAAATTTAATCTTGAACTATCACCCTCATATAACATAGCTCCATCACAAGATGTGTTGGTTATAAATCCAGATCCCATTTTTATGAAATGGTCATATTCGCCAAAATGGAAAGATGATATGAACTTGATTAATTGTCGTCACGAAACTTTATTAGAAAAGCCTTCTTTTAAGGGATCACTTAGATGTGTTTTTCTTGCAAATGGGTGGTATGAATGGCAAAGGCAAAACGACTCTAAAACGCCTTTTTTCCATTATATTGAAAATGAATTGCTGTATTTTGCTGGTATTTATAATTTGAATAGTGGATGTGCAGTTGTAACTTGCCAGTCAAGTGAAACCGTCTCTCATGTGCATCATAGACAACCTTTGCTTTTAGATGAATCTCAAACAACTGAATGGATACAAGGAAAGCATGAAATTGAAAGACAAAAAGACTATCTAGTTAAAGTTTATAAAGTCTCAAAAAATGTTAATAGTCCTCGTAACAATAACCCTAAGTTGTTAGAAAAATCTTAAGCTATATAATTATAAGATGAGTAAATTTTATACGTTCATAGATAGCACTTTTATTGATTTAGGAAGGCAATTTAAATTAAGCTATCTACCGCCTTTAATGATATATGTTGCTGCTGGTGTTTCGGGTTTAACCGGAATCGTTGGAACCTTTTTTGTAAAAGATTATTTAAATCTTTCGGCTGCTTTTTTAGCAGGACTTGGTTTTTGGGCAGGAATTCCATGGGCATTAAAGATGCCACTTGGTCATTTAGTTGACCTTATCTGGGAAAGAAAAAATTATCTTGTTTATGTAGGCGCATCACTCATCACTTTAAGTCTTGCTATCATGTTTGGCCTTATTATTCATACTGACTTTATGGTAAGGTACTTAAGTGTTGAAACTTGGTATGTTATTAGCGTTCTCTTAGCTCCGATAGGTTATGTGGTTCAAGACGTTGTTGCTGATGCAATGACGGTTGAAGCAGTCCCAAACATAGATCCCAAAGGAAACCAATACTCACCTGATGTAATAAAAAATATGCATACCACCATGCAGACACTAGGTAGATTTGCCATTATTGCTGGTACAGTAATTGTTGCTTTAATTAATGTTGTTATTTTCAGTAGCGTTGAGGCTGAAACAGAACAAGAAAAAATAATTTTGTACGGGAATATTTACCTCTTCGCATTGATCATTCCGATCATATCAGTATTAGGGGTATTGCTCTCAATTTATTTAAAAAAGAAAAAAAACGATCAACTTTCAAAGTTGGGAATAGATCATCAAATCGAAATTAAAAAAACTAAGGTTGATTGGTGGATACTTGGAGGCTCTCTCGTTTTTGTAATTTTTACACTTAGCGTGGGAGGATTTAATCTTCCGTATGCACAAGAGATCGTATTCTTTGGATCAGTAAGTATTATATTTTTTCTGATGGCTAAACTAATGCGTGAACTTCCTGAGTCGATGCGACTCACAATTTTGGGAACTGCAATTATAATATTTATTTTCAGAGCCATGCCAGGCCCAGGACCAGGACTTACCTGGTTTGAGATTGATAATTTAGGATTTGATGAGCAGTTCTTTTCAGTGCTTTCTCTTCTTGCCTCCTGTCTAACTTTACTGGGTATAATTATTTTAAGGCCTTTTATGGTCAATAACTCAATTGCAAAAATTATAGTGATATTATCAATTGCTGGAGCAATATTATTTTTGCCAAGTGTTGGCATGTATTATGGATTTCATGATTGGACCTCGTCATTAACGAATGAAGTTGTGGATGCGCGATTTATTGCAATATTTAATACAGCTTTAGAGTCACCCTTGGGACAAGTTTCAATGATTCCCCTTCTTGCGTGGATTGCAAGAAATGCTCCAGCTCATCTAAAGGCTACATTTTTTGCTGTATTTGCATCGTTTACCAATTTAGCCCTATCTGCAAGCGCATTGTTTACAAAATATCTCAATCAAATTTATGAAGTAACGAGGGAAGTCAAGGATAAGGTAACAAATGAGATACTCTCTATAGCTGATTATTCTGACCTTGGAGTTTTATTGATTGTTGTAACTCTGCTCACCCTTTTGGTACCTACAATTTCTGTTATAATCATTCAGAAAACTAGTCTAAAAACGGATGAATAATTAATGAAAAATGTATTACAGATTCTAGGCGTTTTTTTTGTAGGCGCCCTAATAGGTTTAATTTTATTAAGCTTTGGTCTGTCGGTAGATATTTCAATGATGACAGGTACAGTTGTAATCCTTGTACTGGCTTACCTTGTTACTAAACAAAACAACAAGGAAAGAAAATAATGGTTCAAATTCCAAGCGATCAAATTAAATCTAGAGAAATACTTAATTGGAAGGGTTTACATTTATTTCATTTTAGAACTTCGTCATGTTCACAAAAACTTAGGATCTATTTAAATCTAAAAAAAATTTCATGGACACCTCACAGCATTAATCTTGCTACAGGTAAAAACTATTCAGAATTCTTTCTAGGTATCAATCCTAAAGGCCTGGTTCCTGTTCTTGTGGATGATGGTCGTGTAGAAATTGAGAGTAATGATATTCTTATGTACCTTGAGAATAAATTTCCTGAAAACCCACTTGTTCCTGACTCCGATACAACAGAAATTAGCACGTTGTTAAAAGAAGAAGATGATTTACATGAAGATATCAGAAATATTGCTTATCGATATATGTTTGGTGGACTTGGCAAAAAAGACCCTAACGAATTAGAAGCCTTTGAGAAATATAAGTCCTCAAATAGTGAGCTGGACTATCTAAAATTAAAAGAAGTAAAGTTTTATAAGTCATTTCGTGAAAATGGAATAACTGATGAAGCGGTAAGGAACTCACTTAGTAATTTTTGTAAATGTTATGATAAATATGAATCTCTATTAAATAAGCAAAAATACTTAATGGGCAGTAATCTTTCAATGCTTGATCTTGCCTGGTTTATTTATACATATAGGCTTTATGTCTCAGGGTTTCCATTTAAAGAACGTTATCCAAAAATATATACATGGTTTTTTAATCTTTATTCTCGAAAAGAATTTTTTAAAGAGGTTAATGATCCGTTGCCGCTAAAGCTAATTAGGCTTTACGCTAAGACATCAACATCTTTAAGCGGAAAGTCAATTAGAGCTTTGCTTTCAAAATAATGACTGCCCAAGACAGATCATCCATACTTGAGGGATATTATAAATCTCATTGGCCTGTTGAATGTGGTGGAAATCGTCGCCAAAAGGCAACCAAAGGATCAATAAACGCTCGTGAAAAAAAAGCTGTTGTACAAAGCATACGAAATGAACGCTGGAATGTTATGACAATTTATCGCGATACTAATGAAATTTTTTTGGGCGGTACGATGCCTAGCTTTACTGGTCCAGGACCATTTGGATGGCTTCAAAAAATTGAACCTGAATCTTTGGAAATATTAGGGGAAACACCAAAATTACCATGCGGTGATCACGTCTGGTGTGGCGCTATTGCAGCACATCAAAATGGCAATATCATCAAGGTTAATGGAAACTACATGCATAGTATCTCAAAAGATTGTGAAGTAGTTAAAGAATCAAAATTACCCATTGATCAGGCACATAACGGTTTACTAATATTATCAGATGGAACAATTGTCACGAAAGATCTTCGGTTAGAAGGTCAAGGTTGTTCCACAATAACAAGATTAGATCAAAATCTAGATGTTTTACATGAACCCCTGCAGTTGCCCGAAGGATCTATGGGAAGAATTGCCTCAGATAAAACAGTAGATGGTGAATTCATTTTTATTCCAGGTATCGAAAAAATATGGAAAATAAAAGTTCTACCTAACGATCTAGAAGTCAATTCAGACTGGTCGCCTACTTATAGGAAATCTAACGATGATCAAGGGTTATCATGGGATGGCTGTATATCAGATGGATCACTCTGGCTTATGAATAACGGAGATATCGATTCATTAAGAGCGATTTATTCAACTCATCCAAATGGTAGATTTAAAACTGCACCAAAAGAATTAAGTTGGAGACGGCCCGCTCCTTGGTCATGTAAGCAAAGGCTTTATAAATTTGATTTAATGTCAGAACAATTTGAATATATCGAACCATTTGAATATCATGGAGGAGGTATTATTGCACCACCCATAAATATTCCCGAATGTAATATCTGTGTATGCTGGGATAGTATAAATGGCGGCATAGCAGGTATTGATACATCAAATAACTTGTTAAAAATATCATGGAAGATTGATAGTCTTAGACCAACAATGCAACCGGTCGTGTTTCCTGAAAGCAAAGAGCTAGTAATTAATAGTTTCGAAAATAATGACGATCACTTGGTGGTAATAGACCTATCAAGTGGAGAAATACTCTCAAAAGTTGCACTCAATTCACCTCTCGCCAATGGTATGTTTTTAACACCAGGCTTAAAGAATGATATTTTTTATTGCTCAACAAGAACCTTTGCACGAGTATCTTGGAAGTAAATTTGAATTAATATTTATTCTTTTTAAAGGTAAGTATTTTAATTAGAATTTGTAAAAAACAAAATATAGGAGATAAAATATGGAATTTTGTAACTCAGTTAGGTTTAAAGTTAAAGAAGGTTGTGAAGAAGAATACCTAGAAATAAACAAAAGTTTTAAAAATTTACCAGGTCAGAACATGAGTCGTCTTTTTAAAACAGGAGACCGTACATATTGTTTTATTGGTATTTGGGAATCCGAGGAGGCAATTGCTGCACAAAGAGAAAATATGATTGGAAATTTGGATAAAGTTAGACACTTACTTGAGGAATTATCTCCTGAATTAGGTGTAACTGATCCTGTTTCAGGAACAGTTGTTCTTGATTATAGTTGATAAATCAGGTTAGAATATTTCTATGCATTTAGATCTACTGGAGCTGTTATTTGGCATACCTTTGCACTTAACACTTTTGTGTATTTCTAAATTTTACGCAAATAGGTCATATGATGAAGCAGCAAGATATTTTAGTAAGGCGAGTAAAGTTTAAAAATTTACTTCCACCTGTAATTAAGCTAGTCATCAAAAGAAAATGTAATTTAAGTTTAATTGACTTAAACAAAACAATTAGATCATCTAAAACATATCATTAATAATATGAGCTTAACCGATGAAGGACATTACGGCCCCAAACAACTAAATATGCTCAAAACTGTTTGGGGTGAAGGTTTTCTCTCACCTGGCGGGACAGAAGAAATTGATCAGATTTTAAAAGGATTAAATCTAAAAAATAAAAAAGTTCTGGATATTGGATGCGGAACGGGCGGTGCGGTTTTTCATATGATTGAAAAATATGGCGCGAAGGAAGTAATTGGAATAGATCCTGAACCGCTGGTAATTGAAACCGCAAATAATTTAGCGTTAAAGAAAAATTTATCTGATAATGCAAAATTTATTTGTACAGAGCCAGGTGAATATAAATTTGAAGATAAAAGTTTTGAGGCAGTATTTAGTAAAGAAGCATTTTTACATATTATTGATAAAAAAAACTTGCTCAAAGAGATAAACGAGATTTTAGTTGATGATGGTATTCTTGCAGTTGGAGATTGGATGAGAAATGATGACAACGAACCATCGGAGCAGATGAAAGAATATATTGCTGCAGAAGGCCTCGATATGTTCATGTGCTCATTAGAAAAGTACGAAAGTCTTTTAAAAGAAACAGGATTTAAAGTTCTCTCATTAAATGATCGTAATAAATGGTATCTCGATAAAGTTAAGACAGAAATATCAGATATAAAAGGGCCACTTTATGATGACGTTGTAAGTTTAATAGGAAAAGAAGAGGCAGACGGTGCACTTGAAATTTGGGAAAAACTTCTTGGCGTTGTGGAAAAAGGGGAACATCGCCCTGGTAATTTTCAAGCTGTAAAAATTTCAACCTAATATGGACAATAACCTATCGCAGTCAGACATCGATCGCGTTATTGAAATGGCCTGGGAAGATAGAACAACTTTTGCTGATATTCGGAAACAATTTGGAATACAAGAGAAAGAAGTTATTAAAATAATGAAAGAGAATATGAAAAGATCCTCTTTTTTAATGTGGAGAAAGCGAGTAAGGGGAAGAAAAACTAAAATTAGTCCAATTTCAGATCGATTTAAATCATCTAATCAGAAATCATAGTAATGAGTAACATAAAAAATATATCTGCAGAAAACTGTTATAGCACAATTAAAGAAAATAAAGATGCATATTTAATTGATGTGCGTACACCTTATGAATGGGAGACGCATGGAAGAGTCGATAATAAGTCTTTTGACGCTCGATACGTAGAATTAACACTTATTAATGAAGAAGGTGATGAAAACACTAATTTTTTGGATCAATTCAATTCTTATGGAATTTCAAAAAATTCAGAAATTTACTTTATTTGTAAGTCAGGGGCAAGGTCCATGCATGCTGCTTTAATATTGGAGTCAAATGGTTATCAAAATCTATACAATGTTGAGGACGGATTTGTTATTGGCTGGAAACCAAGTGGCTTGCCATCAAAATAATTTTAAAGAATTAATTAGAAACAGTAATAATCTTATCGATTAATTTCTCTATATCATTATCGTTATTTGCTAGAAATGACTGAAACTCTTCTCTTTGTGCAATTACAAGACTGATACCTTCAATATTCAGATCAATTATTTTTATATCACCGTCTCTATTAATCAGTCTCCACTTTAAATTTATTTTTAAAGTATCAGTTCCTTCTCGTACAATATTACTTTCAACAATTACGTATTTTCCTGCAGCTTCAGACCCAATAATTTGAACTTGCTCACCAGAGTACTGATCAAGCTTATTTGCATAGGAGTTGATAAAATAATCTTTAAATGCAATCAAATATCTTTCTTTTTGTTCATCGGTTGAATTTTTCCAAGTTTTAGAGAGCACAAATTTTGAAATTAAATTTAGGTCAATTGCATTCAGTACAACATCGGTGAAACGAGACGTTTTATCATTTTCGCTAATATCCTCGTCACTTAAAATCTCTATCGCTTGGTCTGCAAAGTTTGAAACAAACTCCTCTTCTTGAGCGAACTCTGAGCTTTGGGCGTAAGCCGCGCAAGAAAGCAAAAAAATTAAAATCCAGCTATAATTTTTTATTTTAATCATAAATAATCTCAATATCTGGTCCTACATAACTTTCATCAATATCAAAGTCATCAAAAATATCATTTTCTTGATCTTGAGTATTACTTTCTAAGTTATTTGAGGCCTGACTTTCTCTTCCTTGCGAATAAAAGCTTCTTACTGCTGCATAGTAATCAATTGAATTGTTTTGTAGATCATCAAGAATTTCTATGTTTTGGGATCTAAAGTCGACCGCACCTGTACCCATCCTGTAAATTCTTAGAGAGTCAGGAGCGGACCCACCTCCCACTTGATACATTGGATCTAGTAATGAGGTTGATAACATGCCTGCAAAGTCTCTTGGTGTGGAAGGTCCTAAGAAAGGTAAAACTAAGTATGGACCAGACTCAACACCCCATACACTTAAAGTTTGTCCAAAGTCTTCGTTTTCGGATACAAGACCCATGCTAGAAGCAGGATCAAAGAAACCGAGTATTCCAACAGTTGAGTTAATAATAAATCGAGATGTTGATACTCCAGCCTTTCTTAATTCACCTTGCAATACATTATTTACAGCTGTAATTGGCATGCCTAAATTATTTAATGAATATGTAACCCTATTTCGAACAAACTCTGGAACAATGGCTTTATAGGTGACGGCAATTGGCCTTAAGATAAGTTTATCAAAAATAATATTAAATTGAAAAACCACACGATTTACTTTTTCAAGTGGGTCATTAACGCTAACTATTTCAGTTTCAGAATTGTTATAGTTCACCGAAGCTTCTTTTGAAGCACATCCTTGTAATACAAGAACAGAACTTAGAAATAAAACTATAAATATTCTATATTTCATTGAAATAATGCTATTCTAAATGAATTTTCTAATCAAATTAATATTTTAGTGTAATCGTATTATAAATAGAAAATGATGCAGAAATGAGCCAGTATTGAGAACAATAGACATATTAATTGTATTATCCATTAATCTAGCGTGGGGGCTGGCATTTATTTCTGCAAAAATAGGTGTAAATGAATTTCCACCATTTTTATTTACGACAATGAGATTTCTAATCATTGCAGTTTTACTCATACCCTTTTTGAAAATTCACCGAGGCCAAATGACTAATATTTTAATTATTTCTATATTAGGAGGAGGCATTCATTTTGCATTTTTTTATCTTGCTCTTGATAATTCTCAATTTATTTCCTCTGTTGCTGTGGTTCTCCAATTAGGTGTACCATTTGCAACTATATTGTCCGTTATATTTTTAGGTGAGGTGATTAAGTGGAGACGTATTCTTGGAATAGCACTTGCATTTGGTGGAGTTATTATTTTGATTTTTGAGCCTACAATATTTTCTGATCTCGGTGGCGTTTATTATGCATTATTGGCAGCTTTATCAATTGCTATCAGCCTTCTTTTTATGAAGAAGTTAAAAGATGTTAAAGTGTTTGATCTACAAGCTTGGATTGCTTTTATAAGCTTTTTATTCTTGGCAACGATTTCATTTCTAGTTGAGGAAAATCAATTAGACTTGATTTTAAATGCAACCATAATTGGTTGGGGAGCTATATTATTTACTGCGTTTGCCGCAACGGCTATAGGCCATGCAGGTTTTTATTACTTAATAACAAAATATGAAATATCAAAAATTACACCTCTGACGCTCCTTGCTCCGGTACTTGCGATAATAAATGCATTGATTATTTCTTATTTTTCTCTGTATGAGGGATTTAATGAAGTGCTTACATTTAAAATTATCTTTGGTGCAACCATGTCATTCACGGGAGTTGCTATTGTAATGATGAGAGAACCAGAAGAGGAAAAGGTATCAAGTTCACCATGAAAATTGATTATCTAAAATCCCCAAATTTTGAACAAGTTAAAAGAAGAAATATTAAATATATAATCATACATTATACAGGAATGAAAACATCGCAGGAGTCAATTAAAAGACTTAGATCAAAAAAACATAAAGTGAGCTCACATTATTTTATTAATGAAAGAGGAAAAATTACCCAACTCGTAAATGATAAAGATATTGCTTGGCATTCAGGCATATCTAATTGGAAAAAAGATAGAAATTTAAACTCAAAGTCTATAGGTATAGAGTTACAAAATAAAGGCCAAGAATTTGGATATCACAAATTCAAGTTATCTCAGATAAAATCACTTATATCATTAATCGAAAGTCTACAGAAAAAGTACAAAATAAAAAAAAGTAATGTTTTGGGTCACTCAGATGTTGCTCCGCTGCGTAAGATAGATCCAGGATATTTATTCCCATGGCATAAATTGGCTGCAAAAGGCTTAGTAATTTTGCCAAAGAAAAATAATTCAAAAATACCGCTTAGAGCTTCAGAGATTAAATCTTTACAACAGTTACTAAGAGATTTTGGCTATAAAATTACTTTATCGAGTTTAATGGATAAAGAAACACTGCAAGTTATTTACGCTTTTGAAAGTCACTATTGCCCCGAAGAGTTAGAGGATTTTACAGTTAAGCGCAAATTGTTGGGATATCTGAGAGAGCTTATATCTCTTCAAAGAGAGGCTTGACCAATATCTTTTAAGAGGATAAACCCATTTAGCCAGATAATTGGATAACTGCTTGGCTTGATCAAGAGGAAAGTCCGGGCTCCACAAGGCAACAGTGCCGGGTAATACCCGGCGGAGGCAACTCTAGGGAAAGTGCCGCAGAAAATAAACCGCCCTAATTGAAATTTTAAGGGTAAGGGTGAAAAGGTGAGGTAAGAGCTCACCGCTTTTTTGGTAACAAAAAAGGCATGGTAAACCCCACTGGGAGCAAGATCAAATAGGGTTACATTGGCTTGTCTTGGCTGTAACCGGGTTGATCGCACGACTCAATTGGTAACAATTGGGCTAGATGAATAGTTATCGGTTTTATTTAAAAAAATTACAGAACCCGGCTTATAAATTATCTGGCAAAATTTATCATTTATTTTCAATAATTTATAAATATAGGCTAATGTATAAAATTAGTTAAATAATTGATTATAAAAGAAATATCATAAATAGGTATAGACATTACCCATATAATCCCATAGTATCCCAAGTAATCCCAATTTAACCCAAATGAGGTAATTTTGTTGATTATTTTAATAACTAACTTTTTTTTAAAAATGGCATTGTTTCTATCTACATACATCAATCGCATTGACAAAAAAGGTCGTGTTTCTGTTCCATCTTCTTTTAGAAGTGTCTTAGAACAAAACGGATTGAAGGGCATGATTTGTTATCCTTCACCTACTCTTAAATCAATTGAAGGATGTACTGCTAATAGAATGCAAAAGATCAGTGATGCGATAGAAGCATCCGGTCCCTTCAGTGAAGAAAGAAATACTTTTTCAACTTCTATTTTTGCTGACAGCCATCAAATTCATTTTGATCAAGAAGGCAGAGTCATCATACCTGATGGACTAATCTATATTGCAGGTATTATTGACCAAGTTTCTTTCGTTGGTATGGGTGAAACATTTCAAATGTGGAATCCTGATTATTATGATTCTTTCAAAAAAGAAAAAAGTGATAATGCAAAAAATAATTTAGCAAATCTCAAATGGAAAAATGAATAACTAATGAAAATAGGAGGATAATTTCATGGTTTTAAATTTAAGTGTTCCAGAACTAAAAGAGCTTAAGCCAAAGATAACAGTATTTGGAGTCGGTGGTGCAGGCGGTAATGCAATTAACAATATGATTCAATCCGGATTATCGGGAGTTGAATTTGTTGCAGCCAATACAGATGCACAAGCTCTGTCCAAATCATTAAGTGACTCAAAAATGCAACTGGGTGTTCAGGTTACTAAGGGATTGGGAGCTGGCTCTCATCCTGATATCGGTAAATCCTCAGCCGATGAAACTAAACACGAAATAATGGAAAGACTTGAAGGCACAAACATGCTTTTCATTACTGCCGGTATGGGCGGTGGCACTGGTACAGGTGCTGCTCCAGTGATAGCGCGTGTTGCTAGAGAATTGGGTATACTTACTGTAGCAGTTGTTACGAAGCCATTTCAATTTGAAGGCGCTGGAAGAATGAGAATTGCTGAGCAAGGGTTGAAAGAGTTAGAACATTTAGTAGATACAACAATTGTTATTCCAAACCAAAATTTATTTAAAGTTGCTGATGAAAAAACAACATTTGCCGATGCATTCTCAATGGCGGATGATGTTTTGCATGCAGGAGTAAGAAGTATTACAGATCTGATGGTCGTACCGGGATTAATCAACTTAGACTTTGCTGATGTTAAGACAATCATGAATAATATGGGACGCGCAATGATGGGCACAGGTGAAGCGTCTGGCGACAATAGAGCAATAGAATGTGCCCACAATGCAGTTACAAATCCACTACTTGATGATTACTCTTTGGACGGAGCTAAGGGATTATTGATCAATATAACTGGTGGAACTGACTTAACATTGCATGAGGTTGATAAAATTACAAATGAGATAAGAGAACAAGTTCATCCAGATGCAGACGTAATTGTTGGATCAATCTTTGATGAAAATCTCGAGGGTAAAGCTAGAGTTTCTGTTGTTGCGACTGGTTTAGAACCTCATGACAAGCCATCAAAGAGAATAATTGATTTACAAGTAAATAATAGTTCAACAGTTTCATCAATTCCAGCAGCTCAAGTGAATGGAACAGGATCTATTCATGCTTCAGCTAATCAAGAAAATGAAATCCACAAAAATTCTGATCCATACATGTACATGGATGGCTCAGATGAAAAAGATTCAGGGCCAATGAATGATGAAACAACAATTGTTGAAGAGGAAACTTCTGAACCGGAAATGATTGCTGAGCCTGTAGTTGAACCAGAGCCAATCGAAGAGCCAGAAATGGAAGTTGCTGAAGAAGAGGTAATTGCTGAGCCAGAAATGGAGTCAGAGCCAGTTTCTGAAGCAGAAATGATTGCTGAGCCTGTAGTTGAACCAGAGCCAATCGAAGAGGTGGCAATGGAGCGGGCAGAGTCTTCTCAAAGCATTATGGATTTAATACATGCAAATAGGGAAAATTCAGATAGCGATTCACCTGACTTATTTAGTGACCAAAACGTGCATCAACTGGATGAAACACATAATTCTATTGAAGCCGACGAAGAATTAGAAACTGATCAAGATTTACTTGAAATTCCATCTTTCTTGAGAAGACAGAGTAAATGACAAATAAAGAACTTGGCCACAGGCCAGTTCTTATTGAAGAGGTTATTGAACAATTAGGGCCAAAAGATAATGAAACATACATCGATGCAACATTTGGATATGGAGGATACACAGAGAGAATCCTTCAAAGCTGTGAATGCAAAGTCATTGCAATCGACAGAGATCCAACAGTCAAAAAACAAGCTGAAAGATTTAAAAAAAAATATGGCAGTCGGTTTTCTTTTGTACATTCTAAATTTAGTCAGATTGATAAAATTTCCAAAGAAACAAAAGAAAAAGAAATTAACGGTTTCGTATTTGATATAGGAGTTTCATCAATGCAACTAGATGATGCAAATAGAGGGTTTTCATTCATGCAAGATGGCCCCCTAGATATGAGAATGAGTCAGGATGGCCATACAGCTTCAGACTTAATAAATAAGAAGGACAAAGATGAGCTTGCTGATATCATCTATCATTACGGAGATGAGAGAAATTCAAGAAAAATTGCAAGAAATATAGAGAAGCACAGAACTCAAAAAAAAATTGAGAGTACGGTCGAGCTTGCAGAAATAATTAAAAAATCGTTTCCTTCAAAATATTACAAAAAACATCCTGCAACGAAAACATTCCAGGCTATTAGAATTTTTATTAATAATGAAATACAAGAGCTTCATGCTGGTCTCAACCAAGCTTTTAATTTACTAAGAGCAAATGGAAAGATATGCGTGGTCACATTTCATTCAATTGAGGATAGGCTGGTAAAGAATTTTACAAATAAAGTTTGTTTAAGAAATAAAAAGACCAAATTAATAAAACCAACTTCCAAGGAAATACTTAGTAATCCAAGGTCTCGTTCAGCAAAGCTTAGAGTCATTAAGCGTGAGCGATTAAACTTTAATGATATTCCGATATCTGAGTTAGGATTTGAATTATGATAAGTGCTTTCTTTAAAATATTGTCGGTTGCTGTTTTGTTAACCGGATTAATTGCAATTATGGTTATAAAAAACATTTCAGCCGAAAAACAAAAGTATATTAATGAACTTGAATTAACACTTCGAGAAGAACAAAAGATAAATGAGCTTTATAAAATTGAATGGGACCATTTGGTTTCGCCCATGAATATTAAAAAAATTTCAGAAATGATTATTACTAATGATTACGAAAAGTATTTTGTTGTATTAGATAATGAAGATATTGAAGAAAATAATGAATTATTTAATGATGTCATTGAAGTTTATGATACATCAACAATTAATCAAAATTTGGCAAGGTAAATTCCGTGAAAAAAAAGCGGAACACTGGCCGAAAGAAAATTGATATATATCAAAAAAGTTTTTCGTTTACACATAGATACAATAAAGAAAAATTTGCTTTTGAAAGATTAAAATCTTTAAAGAATAATTTTGCCCTTAAAATAAATAATCGTTTAATATTGTCAGCGATTGTTTTTAGCAGTTTGTTTTTGGCAGTAACAATCAAGATGATAGAAATTAATTTACTTTACACTGAAAAGGGAAATTATTTTGTTGAGAATGTTGAGACAAAAAGGGGAAATATTCTAGATAGAAATAATACCTCTCTTACAGCTAATTTATTAACATCCCATATATCTGTAAATCCAAAAGCTGTATACGATAAGAAAAAATTTATTAATAAAGTCTCAGCAATAAATAATAGGTTTTCCGCAACTGATCTTGATAAATTGGTATCTGAAAAAAAATTCTTTTGGCTTGATCGCAATGTTGAACCCTTAGAATTACAAAAGTATATAGATTTAGGTGAAACTGGAATTGAATTCAGAGATGCTTATAAAAGAAAATATCTTCACAGTGAACTTTATAGTCATTTAGTTGGAAAAGTTGATATTGATAATACAGGCGTATCTGGACTAGAAAAATCTTTTAATAAGCTTCTTCAAAATGAAGAAAATAATGATTTGATATTATCTTTAGATACAAGAATACAACACATTGTTCGTGATGAAATATTATCTGCTATGAAACTATATAAAGCAACTGGTGGTTCAGGGCTCATAATGAATGTCAATAATGGAGAAATCCTTGCCATGACATCGCTTCCAGATTTTGATCCCAATACTAAAAATGCGAATGACAATGATAAGTTCAACAAAAACACATTAGGCGTATATGAGTTTGGTTCAGTGATGAAAATATTTACTGCAGCAATGGGAATTGAGGAAAAAATCTTTCAGCCAAATACAAAGTACGAGATTGAAAATCACATTTATATTGGAAAGCACCGTGTAGAGGATGTTCACAGGCCTTGTGAGATAAAAATGTGTTCTGTTGAAGAAATATTTGTTGAGTCATCAAATATTGGAACGATTAAAATGATTAGAGATATTGGTAAAGAATTACAGCAAGAATATTTGTCTCAACTTGGATTACTTCGTCAAGTAAATATTGGAATACCAGAAAAAGCAATTCCAATTGTTCCTGACCCATGGAGAACAGTTAATACAGAGTCAATCTCTTACGGTTATGGCCTTTCAGTATCACCATTGCATTTGGCTGTAGCTACATCAGCTGTAGTAAATGGAGGATATCTAATTAAGCCATCTCTTACAAAATTAGGAGATGATAAACGATATGAAAATCAGATTTTTTCAGAAGAGACCAGTGAAATTATGCGTTACCTATTAAGCCAAGTTGTCGCAAAAGGGACTGCCAAAGAAGCCTTTAACAAGGATGCTGATAAAGCATACACAGAAGATGGTAAGTTCAAATATTTAGTTGGTGGTAAGACAGGCACATCTCACAAGATAGACAAAAAATCCTACACAAGAGAAAAGCTAACTACTTTTATATCAGTACTACCCATACACAAGCCAAAGTATGTAGTTCTTATTTCATTAGACGACCCGAAAGGGATTAATAGAGAATATGGGGAACCATATAATACTTGGAATTGGAGTGATGCTGGGTGGAATGCGGCAAGAGTTTCAAGACAAATTATTGATAGAGTAAGTCCTATTTTGGACATAAAGGCAAGATACATACCTAATGAAAACATGCTCATTAATACCTCTCTTTAATAAATGCCAAATCACTCCCTTCTAGAAGAAATTAAATCAAAGAAGATAAAATTTAATGGAGTCTCATCAGACTCGAGAACGATAAAAAAAGGAAATATTTTTTTTGCAATCCCAGGAAATGAAATAGATGGATCTAGGTTCATCAATCAAGCAATTAAAAAGGGTGCTGCAGCTATTGTTGTTCCATCATATAGTAAAAAAAGATATCCCAAGAATACGATAGTGATAAAGGCTAAAGATATTAGAAAATCACTATCGCTATTAGCATTTGAAATAAACAAAAACAATATTGAAACAAAAATTGCAATAACTGGAACTAACGGAAAAACATCTGTTGCATATTTTTTAAGTTACTTACTGAGAATTTCAGGAAAGAGTGTAGCTACTATAGGTACTTTAGGAAACTCTGTATTAAAGAGAAATAAATATAAACTTACTTCACCCGAACCGATTGATCTTTCAAATCAATTAAAAAAGATAGGTCAAAAAAAAATAAAATATTTAGTTATGGAAGCATCAAGTCATGGCTTACATCAAAGCAGATTTTATGGAATGAATTTTGATGTTTGTGCATTAACAAATATATCACATGATCACCTTGATTATCATAAAACTATAAATAATTACATAAAAAGTAAAATGATCCTTTTCAAAGATTATATACATAAAGATAGTAAATTAATTATTAATTCAAAAACGAAATACATTAAAAAAATAAGATCAATTTTAAAAAAAAATAAAACTGTTAAGCCATTATATTTTCAAGCAAATAGAAATTATAAAATTATAAAAATTCTCAAAAAAAATGATATTCAATATGTAAAAGCAATAGTGGGCAGCAAGCGAATTCTTTTAAAGTTTAAAAATTTTCCAAATTTTCAGATAGAAAATTTTATATTTGCAGTTTCAATTTTGAATTTAATTGGATTTGATCCTGGAAAGCTATCAAAAAGCAGTCTTAATTGCCCTTCAGTATTAGGAAGAATGGAATATGTTGGAAGAACAAAAACAGGTGGAAAAGTTTATGTTGATTTTGCACACACGCCTGATGCTCTTAAAAATTCAATTGTAGAGTCAAAAAAGTTAGAGATATCAAACGTACATGTTTTATTTGGTTGCGGTGGAAATAGAGATAGAAAAAAAAGACCCCTAATGGGTAAAATAGCTTCAAAATACGCTGATAAAGCAACAGTCACAGATGATAATCCAAGATATGAAAATCCAGCAAGGATTAGAGAGGAAGTGATTGGAAATTTAAAAAACATATCTGAAGTTGGTAATAGAAAACTAGCCATAAAAAAAGCTATTAGCGAATTAAAAAGAGGCGATCTGCTTCTTATTGCCGGCAAAGGTCACGAAAAATTTCAATCCATCATGGGAAAAAATTTTCCTTTTGATGATGTAAAAATTGCTGAAAAATATTTACAAAAAAAATGAAAAAATTCATTACAACTACTGAAATAAACGAATTATTTGGGACCAATATTGTTTGTAAAAGAATAACTGGCGCATCTATCGACACACGGTCATTAAGAAAAGGTAATATTTTTTTTGCAATTAAAGGCTTAAATACAGATGGCAATAAATATTTAGTAGAAGCAGAAAAAAAAGGTGCATCTATTGCTTTTGTTCATAAAAAAGTAGGAGGCATAAAAATACCTCAAATTAATGTTAAAGATACGTCTAAAGCACTCCTTAAGCTCGCAACAAAGTACAGAGCGCAGCTAAAAACACAAATTGTGGGTATTACAGGTAGTATTGGGAAGACTGGGACAAAGGATGCAATAAATTATTTGCTTAGAAATGAGGAAGATGTTTTCTGTTCGCGTAAATCATTTAACAATCAATATGGCCTGCCTCTCGAATTACTAAATATGCCACGGTATACGAAGTACGGATTTTTTGAAATAGGCATGAATCATTCAGGAGAAATAAAAAGATTAGTAAAGGTATTGCAGCCACAAACAGCTATTATTTTAAATGTTGAAAATGTTCATCTTGGTAATTTTAAATCTTTAAAAGAAATTGCATTAGCAAAATCAGAAATATTCACTTCAACAAAAAGTATTGAAAACTTAATTATTAATAGAAATTCTAATTTTTATAAATTGCTATATATGTTATTCAAAAAATCAAAGATCTGTACTTGCTTAGACATTGGAAAAGTTAAATCATCAAAAGTATATCTTAAAAAAGAGACAAATATTACGAATATTATTAAATACCAAGTAATTATGCCTGATGCCAGTAAACTTGATTTTACTCTAAGAAAAAATCAAAAAAATCTTATTTTTAATGTATTAGCCATTATTACTTGCTTTTATATGCTAGGTTTAAATTTAAAACTAATCAATCAATTCAAAAATGTTCCTTTTACCGAAGGAAGAGGCAAAATACTAAAATCAAAATATAAGGGAAATAAATTAGAAGTACATGACCATTCTTATAATGCTAGCCCTGTTTCTATGAGAGACACAATCGATATTTTTAATAAGTTTAAAAATAAACATTTAGTTTATGTCATAGGTGATATGAATGAGCTTGGAAATAAATCTAAAAAATTTCATATGGATTTAATTAAATATCTAATACTGATTAAGGCTAAAAAAGTAATTTTTGTTGGATCAAAACTTTACTCGCTTAGAAAAAGATACAAAAGACTTCAGTTTGAATATTATGAGAATGTAGATAATGTTATAAGTAATGCAGAAAAAATATTTAATAGGAATAGCAAGGTATTTCTAAAAGGTTCAAATTCAATCAATTTACGAAAGTTGTCAAATCATTTAATAAGTTAACTATGATCTTATATTTAATTGAGTATTTAAATCTTGGTGCCCTAAATAATTTTTTAAATTATTTAACAGTTAGAACAGGTCTGGCGTTGTTTACTTCATTTTTTTTTATTCTCTTTTTTGGCCCATTTTTAATTAAAAGAATTGGATCATACCAATCAATTGGTCAGCCTATTAGAGAAGACGGCCCTGAGTCTCACTTAGTAGCTAAAAAAGGGACTCCAACAATGGGAGGAATTATAATTTTGATTTCTATAGTTGGATCAATGATTCTATGGGTCAATCCTGAAAGCTATATATCTTGGCCAATTATATTCCTTCTAATATCTTTTGGATTGGTTGGTTTTGCAGATGATTTTAGTAAAGTTAAGAAAAAATCAAGTAATGGAATTTCTGCAAAAATAAGAATCTTTTTTCAAATAATAATATCGATGATATTTATTTATTGGATAACAACTTATAATGAAATTGATATTCAGTTATTATCCTTACCTTTTCTCAAGGATATATTTCTAAACTTAGGTTTATTTTCAATTCCATTCGTTATATTGGTAATTCTAGGATCAGCAAATGCGGTTAATCTTACAGACGGTCTTGATGGGCTAGCAATTGTTCCTATTATGATTGTCTCTGCGACTTTTGCTGTGATCTGCTACTTGGCAGGAAATATGATTTTTTCGAATTATCTTTACATTAATTATTTACCTGGAGCAGGTGAATTAACCGTGCTTTGTGCAGCCATAATTGGATCCGCTCTTGGCTTTTTATGGTACAACGCGCCTCCTGCAATGGTCTTTATGGGCGATACAGGCTCTTTATCATTAGGTGCTGCATTGGGGGGTATAAGTGTTCTAACCAAGCAAGAAATTGTATTAGCAATAGTTGGAGGAATATTCGTCGCGGAAGCGGTTTCAGTAATTCTTCAGGTTGGATCATATAAGTTAACCGGCAAACGAATATTCAAAATGGCTCCCTTACACCATCATTTTGAGAAGAATGGTATTGCAGAGTCAAAAATAGTAATTCGTTTTTGGATAATCGCTTTAATTCTTGCTTTGATTGGACTCGCAACACTTAAGATTAGGTAACTAAATGTTGAAGTCAAAATGTTTTTCAAAGAAAAGCTATGTAGTCATTGGCATGGGAAAAACAGGATGTTCAATTTATAAATCTCTTATAAATAGTGGAGCCGCAGTATATTTTTGGGAAGATAATCCCAAACATTCAAAAAAAATATTAAATAAAGGATATAAAAAGTATTCTTCTAAAATAAGTCAAATAGACTATGTTATACCTAGTCCTGGAATTGCTACAAAAGGAAAGTCAGCACATAAACTGATAAAAAAATTAACTTCCAAAAATACTAAACTGATAAGTGAATTAGATTTATTTCAAATATACCTGGATAATTTAAATATAAGAAACCAGATTAAAATAATTGCTGTTACAGGCACAAATGGAAAATCAACAACAGTATCGCTTATTCATCATATTCTTAAAAAAAATAAATTTAACACAGAGCTTGCGGGAAATATAGGTAACCCGATCTTCGAAACAAAGATGATTAAAAAGGGTTTTTATGTTTTAGAATTATCATCTTATCAATTAGAAAGCTCCAAAATATTTCAACCTGATATTGCCTGTATACTTAATTTAACTCCAGATCATTTGGCGAGACATAATACAATGTCCAATTATGGTAATGCTAAATTAAATATTTTTAAAAATATAAATAGCTCACAAAAAGGTTTTTTTAATAATGATTCAATTATAAAAAAATTAATAAAAAAGAATAATCATTTGAATAAAATGAAAAATTTAAAGCAGATTAATAAAAATAAAAAAAACTCCACTAAAAAATTAAATGTAAATCAATATAATTTACTGAGTAACGACCAAAACTACCGCTTCTCATATGAAATTTTGAAAGAAGTGGGCCTAAGCAGCAATAAAATCTTCAATGCTTTTAAATCATTTAGAGGGCTTGAGTTTAGACAGCAAATAATTTTTTCAGACAAAAGGAAACTTATTATAAATGATTCCAAGTCAACAAATTATCATTCTCTAATTGCTGCGCTAAAAAAATATAAAGATATCATCTTGATTTGTGGCGGTCAGATAAAAAGCAATAATATCAATATATTAGATGACAGTCTTGGCAATATTAAAAAAGTAATAATTATTGGAAAGGAATCTAATACTTTTCACAAATACTTTCAGAGTAAAGTTACCACAGTTTATGTTCACAGCTTAGACAAAGCAGTGGTTGAAATGAGTAAATTTATGAAGACCAATACAGATTTCAATACTTTTTTATTTAGTCCAGGCGCCGCTTCATTTGACCAATATAATAACTTTGAAGAACGTGGAAGACATTTTAATAAACTTATAAGCAAACTTAGCAAATAATGAATAAAAGAACTTATGAACAGTCAATAATTACAAACTGGATTACTGAAATAAATAAGCCAATTTTTTTTTGTATAACAGTATTAATAACTTTTGGTCTATTAATAAGTTTAACTATAAACCCTGGTACAAGTAGGTATCTCAATAACAATCTATTTGCATTTTTTAATATACAGGCTTTGTACCTAGCAATAGGTTTTTTAATATTTATTTCTATTTCACTGATTGAGACAAAATACATAAAATTATTTAGTGTGATATTATTTACAGTATTTTTTGCTTTACTAGCTCTTACTCTATTATTTGGGGATGAAATCAAAGGTTCAAGAAGATGGATAAGTTTTGGATCTTTTTCTCTCATGCCAATAGAATTAGTAAAGCCAGTATTTTGCGTTGTACTAGCTCTGATATTAAATAATCAATACCAAGGCACAAAAATATCATCTCACTCACTAAGTGCTTTAATCTATATTTCAGTTGCAAGTATACTCGTTTTACAGCCTGATATTAGTCAATTTTTTTTATTATCAGCTATTTATTTTGGTTCAGTGCTTATGAGTGGTTTCAGTATTATAATACTCACTGTAATTGTGGTTTTTGGAATTCTAAGTTTTGTGATGATATATTTGCTCAACTTTAATGTTCAAAATAGAATAAATTCATTTTTATTTCCAAATGAATATGACGTAAGTCAAACTGAAATATCTCTTCAAGCAATTAAACAAGGAGGTATTATTGGTGTGGGACCGGGTAATGGTCTTTTAAAAAATAAAATTCCTGAAGCTAATTCAGATTATATTTTTTCTGTGGTTGCAGAAGAGTATGGTCTCATAGGTTGTACACTTATATTATTAATCTTCTTTATAATATCATATCAAGGTTTCAAAAAAATTTACGGAAACAATGATCACTTTATTCAAATCTGTTTATTTACTCTTATTTTATACGTATGCTTACAGGCCTTAATCCACATAGGGGTAAATATAAGGTTGATACCAACAACTGGAATTACCTTACCGTTTATCAGCTATGGAGGTTCATCGGTCCTTGGCATGTCAATTGCAGCGGGATTAATTTTATTATTTTCAAAGAATCGACATATTCGTGAATAGACTAACTTTATGAAAAAACTTTTTTTAGTAAGTGGAGGTACTGGCGGCCACTGTATACCAATAAATGTAGTTTATTCGGAGGCACCTAAAAATTTTAAATGCTTTATTTTAACCGATAACAGAGGCAAGAAATATTTCGATAATATAGACTCAAATAATGTAATTATACTTAGAAATCTTATTTCTTCTCAATCAAGACTAGCAAATATTATAAATTCTCCGTTCTTATTTATTCAATCAATATTATACAATTTTAAAATCAATCCCGATTACACTATAGGTTTTGGTGGATTTTTCACAATACCTGTTCTTTTCGCTAGTTTAATAATGAGAAAAAAAATTTTTCTTCATGAGGGTAATGCATTTATTGGAAAAGCGAATAAATTATTATTTAAATTTGTAGGTAATATCTTTACAACTTTCAATGAAACGCATGGTGAAAAGCTAATTCAAAATAAAAATTCATTCAGAGTTGGTTTGCCAATTAGGAGTAGTAAAAACTTAGAAAACAAAGAAACTAATAAAAAAAATCAGCTTAAAATATGTATTCTTGGTGGTAGTCAAGGTGCAAAAAGCCTTTCAGATAATATCGCTCATTCGATCATAAAATCTAAGAATGAATGTAAGAAAGAATTTATTGTTTACCATCAATGTAGGAAAGAAGATGTAAACTTAGTAGAAAAACTTTATAGAGAAAATAGTATTGAGTGCTATGTAAATGTATACTTCAGCAATGTCACAGATATTTTAGAGAATACAAATTTAATTATTTCACGAGCTGGCTCATCGACTGTAAATGAAATTATTTGCTTTGGAATTCCCTCAATTTTGATTCCTTATCCATATGCTGCCGATAACCATCAATATTATAATGCATCAGTTCTTAAAAGCCTTAATTGTGCTGAAATAATTAAGGACAAAGACATGAATACTCACTTATTATCAAATCTGATAAATAAAATAATCAACAACCCGCAAAGAAGAGAGTCTATTAAAGAAACTTTAAAAAAAGAGTATATAAACAATCCTGTTGAAAGAATTTTTAAGCACATAGAAGCAAGTCGATGAAATTAAATAAAAATAAATTAATACATATTGTAGGAGTTGGTGGAATTGGGATGAGTGGAATTGCAGAAATTTTATCAGAAATGGGATATCAAGTTCAAGGAAGTGACATAAAAATTAACGCAAACATTGTTCGATTAAATAAAAAGAAAATAAAAACTTTCAATTCACATAAAAAATCAAATTTGAAAAATGTAAGTTTAGTTGTTTATTCATCTGCAATAAATAAAAACAATATTGAGCTTGAACATTCCAAAAAAATTAAAATTCCTTCAATTTCAAGAGCTGAAATATTATCTCAAATTGTAAAACTAAAAAAAACTATAGCTATATCTGGGTCTCATGGGAAAACTACTACGACATCTCTAATTTCAGCAGTTTTAAATGGGGCAAGAATGAAACCCACTGTAATCAATGGCGGGATAATAAATCAGTTTGGAACAAATACAAAATTAGGATCAGGTGATTGGTTAGTAGTTGAAGCTGATGAATCTGACGGTACTTTTGTGAAACTTCCAGCCTCAATTTCTGTGGTAACTAATATTGATAAAGAACATCTTGATTACTATTCAAATTTTCAAAATCTAAAAAACTATTTCAAAAGGTTTATCACACAAGTTCCTTTTTATGGTTTCGCAGTTATATGTATAGATGATAATGAGCTACGTAAGTTAGCTGCAAATATAAGTACTACAAAAATTATTAGAACCGGTTTTCATAGAGAAAGTGATATCAAATGTATTAAATTAAGACATAAAGCCAATGAAACAATATTTGATGTTTTTGTAAAAGAGAAAAACCAAATTATTAAAAATATTAAGTTACCACTTCATGGAGCGTATAATGTAAATAATGCATTAGCTGCTATAGCAGTTGGCCTTCAATTAAATGTAAAACCAGAAATAATTAAGAAGTCTCTAAATTCTTTTAAGGGTGTCCAAAGAAGACTTACTGAATTATGGAGTAATAATAGCATAAGAGTTGTTGATGATTATGCCCATCATCCGACCGAAATAAATAATGTATTAAAAGGATTGGTTGATGCAGACAAAAAAAATAGAATAATAACTATTTTCCAGCCCCATAGATTCTCAAGGGTTTTAGATTTGAAAAGTAAATTCACGACGTGTTTTAAAAATAGTGAATGTGTATTTGTTTCGGATGTTTTTGGAGCGGGTGAGAAAAAACCAAAAAATTTCGATTTAAATAAATTTATTAGTAACATTGCAAAAAATTCTAAAGTCAAAGCTGAATATTTTGTTAAAAATGATCAACTATTTGAATTAACAAAGAAGAATAGATCAAAAAT
>CACMBZ010000006.1:0-51101 GCA_902612095.1 uncultured Pelagibacteraceae bacterium
CAAGCTTCGTCACTCAACAGAAGGTGTCACACTAATCAGCCCTCCACCACATCACGATATTTATTCAATAGAAGATCTTGCTCAACTTATTTATGATCTTAAACAGGCAAACCCAGATGCCAGAGTTTGTGTAAAGCTTGTAGCGTCATCTGGAATTGGAACAATAGCGGCAGGTGTTGCGAAGGCTAAAGCTGACGTCATTTTAATTTCAGGACATAATGGCGGAACTGGAGCAAGTCCTCAAACAAGTATTAAATACGCGGGTATCCCTTGGGAGATGGGCTTAACAGAAGTGAATCAAGTTTTGACACTTAACGGCTTAAGGCAAAACGTTGTGCTTAGAACTGATGGAGGTATCAAAACAGGTCGTGATGTTGTAATTGCTGCAATTATGGGTGCCGAGGAGTTTGGTGTTGGCACAACTTCACTGGTTGCGATGGGCTGTATAATGGTAAGACAATGTCACTCAAACACATGTCCAGTTGGAGTTTGTACTCAAGATGAGGACTTAAGAGCGAGATTTTCAGGTAGTCCTGAAAAAGTGGTTAACCTTTTTAGTTATATAGCTGAAGAGGTAAGAGAAATCTTAGCAAAACTTGGATTCAAAAGCCTAAATGAAATCATTGGAAGAACTGACCTTTTGTATCAAATATCAAGGGGATCAACTCATTTAGATGACTTAGACCTTAATTCATTGCTCATTCAAGCGGAAAAGGATCCAAACGTAGAATACTTTAGCCACTCCATTATCAATGACGTTGGGTCAACACTTGACCAAAAAATTATTGAGGATGCATCTAAATTTTTACAAACAGGTCAAAAAACTGAACTAAACTATCCCATTAAAAATACCGACAGAGCTGTTGGTACAAGATTATCGTCAACTATATACAGAACTTTCAAAGATAAAGAAGTTAATAAAGAACATCTGACTATTAATCTGACCGGGTCAGCGGGTCAGTCGCTGGGAGCTTTTGCGATTAAAGGACTAAAAATAAATCTTTATGGAGACTCAAATGATTATGTTGGTAAAGGTTTATCTGGTGCAACTATTTCAATTCGACCTCATAAGAATAGTAATTTAGTTACAAATGAAAATACAATAATCGGAAATACAGTTCTTTACGGTGCTACTTCAGGAGAGTTATATGCTGCTGGGCAAGCAGGCGAGCGGTTTGCTGTAAGGAATTCAGGGGCCATTACAGTTGTAGAAGGATGTGGCTCTAACGGCTGTGAGTACATGACTGGCGGCACTGTTGTTGTGCTTGGAAAAACTGGAGATAATTTCGGAGCGGGAATGACAGGAGGTATGGCTTTTATTTATGATGAGGATAAAAAATTTAATCAGAGAGTTAACGCTGAAACTCTAATTTTTGATACTATAGCATCTGATTATTGGACAAATGAACTTAACCAAATTATTCTTTCACATTATCAAAATACGGGAAGTCTTTTTGCGAAAAGCATATTAGACAACTGGGAAACTGAAATACAAAAATTTATACACGTATGTCCAAAAGAGATAGTAAACATTCTTCCTCAGCCATTAGGCTTCAAAGATCAGTTGAAGAAAGTCAACTAGATAAAAGTAATGAACTAAAAAAATTAATAGAGCAGCATGGTTTTGATACTTTTGGTGTTGTAGATATAAACCCGAACTTGGATTTTAAAAAAGAACTAGATGAGTTCTTAGAAAAAAATCATCATGGCGAAATGTCATGGATGGAGAATAGATCAAATTTTAGGTCAAATCCAAAAGTCTTGTGGGATGAAGCTCAGTCAATAATTGTTCTTGGGATTAATTATCACTTCGAATGTAATTCGCTTGAGTTATTATCTGAAAAAAATAAGGGTATAATTTCTGTTTATTCAAGAAATTCTGATTATCATAAAATAATTAAAAAAAAATTGAAAAGTCTTTCATTTGAAATTTCAAAGTTGCTTAATTGCAGTTTTAAATACTTTGTGGATACAGCTCCTGTTATGGAAAAGCCTATTTCTATGAAAGGTGGCATTGGTTGGCAAGGTAAGCATACAAATCTAGTTTCAAAAGACTTTGGGTCATGGTTATTTCTTTCATCAATTTTTGTTGATAAAAAAATAAATAATACTCATCCAGAAATTGATCATTGTGGTTCATGTACAAACTGTATTGATATATGCCCGACTAGTGCAATTGTTGAGCCTTACAAATTAGATGCTACTAAATGTATTTCATATCTCACAATAGAATATAAAGGAATTATAGATAAAAAAATGAGAAAACTAATTGGAAATAGAATTTATGGCTGTGATGATTGTTTAGCAGTTTGTCCCTGGAATAAATTTGCAAAAAAATCTAAAGAAATTAGTTTTTATCCAAGAGATGATCTTATCGAGCCTGATTTAGGTGATTTTTTAAGTTTAACAGATGAAGATTTCAGAAAAAAGTTTTCTAAATCCAGCATTAAAAGGATTGGTAGAAATAGATTTTTAAGAAATGTATTGATCGCAGTTGGAAATAGTAAAGAAAAAAAATACAAGAAAGATATTGAGGCACTTTTAGAAGATGAGTCTTCTACTGTAAGAGCAATGGCTGTTTGGTCGTTAAAGCAAGTGATTGATAGTAATCATATTGAAAACTATAAAAAAAAATATTTTACTCTTGAAAAAAATAAAAATGTCCAAGAAGAATGGTTAAATTAAACTTATGATTTTTATATTTGGTTATGGATATACAGCCAAACATCTTGCAAGCAAGGTAAGTGATAAAGAAATTTTTGCAACATCTCGAAGTCTAAATAGTTTACAAATTAATCAAAAAAACATTCGAATCATTGACCCTTCGAAGACCCCAAATATTCTCGAAAAATATAAAAATGAAATAACTCATTTAGTTATATCTGTACCACCAGATCAAAGTGGTGATTTTTTTTTAAAAAATATAAATTTTAATTTACATGAATTAATTAATCTTAAATGGATTGGCTACTTATCTGCTACAAGTGTTTACGGCGATCATGATGGTCAATTTGTGAGTGAAACCTCAAGATTACTTACTAAGTCTAAAAGAGGAATTAGCCGCCAGCTTGCAGAGGATCAGTGGAGTCAGTTATCTAAAAAATATAATCTACCCTTACATATTTTTAGAATTGCTGGCATATATGGACCAGAAAGAAATATTCTTGGGAGAATTCAATCTCGAAATTTCACAAGAATAATAAAAAAGGGACATTTTTTTTCAAGGATATACATCAATGATTTAACAAATATTATTTTAGCTTCAATGAACAAACCGAATCCTATTTCTATATACAATATTGCTGACGACTGTCCGTCGACTCTTGATGATGTGATTGACTATATTTCAAAAAAGATTTCAATTATCATACCCAATGAAGTTCTTTATGAAACGTTAAGTAAAAAAGAAAAAATAGAAAGTTTTTTTTCTGAAAATAAAAAAGTGAACAACAGGCTTATCAAAGAAGAACTTGGTATTATTTTAGAATATCCCTCATATAAAGAAGGTTATAATCAAATCATTAATTTAAATAATTAAATTCCTGTATTTGACTCAACTTGTAATCTACTAATTGCGATCCCAATTACTACAAGTATAACACCAATTAATAATGAGAATTTCAGTGGTTCATTCATTAATGCCCAGCCATAAAATATTCCAAATACAGGAATTAAATATGCCACCTGCATCATGAAAGTAGTTCCCGCAGTTCTAATCAATATTTGTCTCAGACTAAATGCTAAGCCAGTTGGAATTATGCCTAAATAAAACAATGCAGAAATCGCCGTAAGATTCATTTCATAATTTATTGGTTCAGCAAATAATATCATCAATGGAATAAGCCATATACTTCCCCATGCTAGCGTATTCATCGTAACCATATCAGAAGGCAAGTTTGAAACTTTTCGAATAATTAAATTTGATACTACATATGAACAGCCCGCTAAATAAATCGCTAGAGCGCCGATAAAACTTGACATATCAGTTACAAAAACTTGCACGCCAACCGCGAACACAACTCCAGAAAAACCAATTATAGTTCCTATCATTTTTCTAAGGTTTAATTTTTCATCATCTGTAAAATAATGTGCCAATATCAATGCAAGAAAAGGGTTAGCTGACATTATAATAACACCTATGTTGCTAGGCAGAGTTAATAATCCGTAAGGGATCAAAGTGAAAGGGATTGCGGCGTTAAATAATCCAATGATTGCGTAAGTAAAAGTATTTTCTTTAAAAAGCTGAAGATTTCCTGCTCTATATAGAACTGCTAAAAGAAGAAAAACCGCCCCAATAAATGTTCTAAAAAACCCTATTTCAATTGGATTAAACATAAAGTTGCAAAACTTTATTGCTACAAAAGAGGCTCCCCAAACAGCACCAAGAAATACCAAAAGTGAATAATTATTAAGAGTTGAATTCATTACAATAATTCTTCGATATTTTTGTATAAAGTATTTAGATCAGTTTCTCTTGAAAGACTATGATCTCCATCTTCAATAATTGTCAGTTTTTTATTTTTACTTTCCAATAATTCAATAATTTTCTCAGAGGTTGTAAAACTTACTACCTGATCTTTCCTTCCATGAAGAAGCCTTACAGGGCAAGAGATATTTATTGGCTTTGTTAAGAGCATATTTTTTTTTCCATCTTCTAGAAATTTATAAGTTATGGTGTAATCTTCAGCGTACTTATCCCAATTAATTATAATTTTACCTTCAGACTTAATTTGTTTTTTTTGTTCAACACTTAGTCTATTCCATTCACCTACAACAAAATCTGGTGCTGATGCTATGCCTACTAGACCATGTACATAATTTGATTTTTGCTTAGATACGATCAAAGAAATCCATCCACCCATACTCGAACCGATAATAATATTTTTATTTGATTTAAATTTTTCAAATATTTCACTCGCTTCTATTGACCACTTACTAATTCCGCCATCTTCAAATCTACCCTTTGACACGCCATGACCAGAATAGTCAAATCTCAAAAAATTTAATTTATTTTCAATGCACCATTTACTCAAAGCGGTTGCCTTAGTTCCATCCATGCTTGAGCTGTACCCTCCAAAAAAGAAAATTGTTGTTTGAGATTTTAGATCATCTTTTGAATAAGCGATTTGTTCATCAAAAGAAGAATTGATGTAATTAATTTTATTTTGCATAATGATTTACTATTAATCATTTAACTATTAGAAATACTATATGCAATCAAAAATTTGCGTATTACAAGTAATACCTAATCTTGATGTAAGTGGTGCTTCTCAAGGATGTGTTGATGTTGCAAATTTTTTGTCAGAGAAGAACTATAATTCTTATATTCTTACTCATTCAGGGCCTAAATCAATAGAAGTAAAAGACTCTAATGAAAAAGTTTTTTATGCCCCCGTTAACTCTAAAAACCCACTTAAAATTTTTCTGAATACAATTAAAATTATACAACTTATTAAAAGACTAAATATAACAATTGTTCACGCTAGAAGTAGAGCGCCCGCATGGAGCTCATACTTTGCATGTGCTGTAACTGGCGCAAAATTTATTACAACATTTCATGGCACATACAATTTTAGTAACCCACTAAAAAAATACTATAACTCTATTATGTTAAAAACAAATGGAACAATTGCAATTTCAGAATTTATCAATGATCATATAAATAATTGTTACCCAACTAAAAATAATAATATTAGAACTATTGCTAGAGGGGTAGATCTGGATTTTTTTGATCCAAATAACTCTAAAACTCAGCAAGTAGAATTAATTATGAAAGAATTCAATATTGATAATGATGCAATTAAGATTCTTCTTGCTGGAAGAATAACGGGATGGAAGGGACATAAACTTCTTCTTCAAGCGATTTCTAGTATTCTTAAAAAAACAAATCATAAATTCGAGATAATTTTTGTTGGTCCTGATGAAAATCATAAACTTAAGACTTCATTAAAAAATTTTGCAAACGAACATAACCTTGCAAAATCTCTTCATTTTGTGGGCCCCAGGAATGATTTAAATAATTTTTATAGTCTGGCTGATTTAGTAATATCTGCGTCAACAGATCCAGAAGCTTTTGGCAGAATTTCTGTCGAGGCTCAAGCAATGGGTAAATTTGTAATAGCGTCAAATCATGGAGGGTCTGTCGAGACTGTGAAAGATGGCGAAACAGGCTACTTATTTGAAAACAATAACTCTGAGGATCTATGTGAAAAAATAATTGATGCAATTTCTTATGAAAAACATAAATCAGATAAGACTTCAGAAGCATGCATTTCACATGTTAGAGAAAAATACTCAAAAATTAAAATGTGTGAGGAGACAATAAATTTTTACGAAGAAGTTATAAGTTAAATGGTAAAAAATATTTTGGTCATTAAACACGGTTCTTTTGGAGATATTGTTCAAGTAAATGGATGTTTAAGAGATATCCGAGAGCATTACTCAAAATATAAAATATATATTTTAACGACACCAGCATTTAATAATTATTTTAGTAAGTGCCCTTTTGTTGATGAAGTAATTTTAGATAAGAGAAAGTCTCGATGGAATTTCATCTATTTATATCGGTTAAAGCAATTATTCACTCAATATAAATTTGAAAGAGTTTTCGATTTACAAAATTCTTATCGAACTGAATTTTATCGAAAGTATCTGTCATCATCTGAGTGGATTTCTTCGAGAACAATTTTAAGATTGAACGAGACAAAAGAAGATTTTGATAAAAAAAGTATCTTAGAGCGATTTAAAATACAACTATCAAGAGCAAAAATAGATACCAAGTTTTCAGAAAAACCACAAGTCTCTTGGATGGTTGATAATGACTTTCAAATTTCTTCTGAAATCAAAAAAAACTACATAGTCTTATTTCCTTTTTGCTCTCCTAAACACCATCAAAAAATCTGGCCTTACTATAAAGAGCTTATTTCAAAAGTTAAATTAAAGTTTTCTGATATGGATATTGTTATTGCTCCAGGACCAGGAGAAATAAAAGCAGCAAGAAAATATAATGTAAAGTTGTGTTTACATAGTAATCAGCCAACAAATTTTTTTCAATTAGCAAAATTGCTTATAGGTGCGAAATATGTAATTTCAAATGATACAGGACCTGCCCACTTAGCTGCCCACTTAGGTTGCAGAGGTTTAGCATTATTTGGCGGTCATACTACACCAGAGAAGGTAAGCATTGAAACAGGCGGTTTTTTATCAATTTCTTCTAAGAATATAAGTAATATAAGTGTAGAAGAAGTCTTCGATAAAATAGATTCTCATTTATAGATACATGATATAATACTTAAATTCTATGAGTAACGAAGAGCCATTTATTGATATTTTAAGGCATGATACGGCACATGTTTTGGCTATGGCTGTTCAGGAGTTATTTCCTGATACGCAGGTTACCATTGGTCCTGTAATTGAAAATGGTTTTTATTATGATTTTGACCGAAAAGAGCCGTTTACTGAAAAAGATCTTGGAACGATCGAAAAGAAAATGAAAGAAATTGTAAATCGTGACGAAAAGACTTCATTTAAGGTAATGAGCAGGGAAGATGCGATTAAGCTATTTTCCGATAAAGGTGAAAACTATAAAGTAGAGATCATTAGAGATTTGCCTGAAAGTGAGGAACTTAAAGTATATTATCACGGTGAATGGTTTGATCTTTGCAAGGGACCACATTTAGAGTCAACAGGTAAAATTGGTAAAGCATTTAAATTAACAAAAGTAGCAGGAGCTTACTGGCGGGGAGACTCAAATAACCCAATGCTTCAAAGAATTTATGGTACAGCCTGGGAAACACAAGAAGATCTTGAAAATTATCTGAATTTGTTAAAGGAGGCTGAAAAAAGAGATCATAGGAAACTTGGCAAAGAACTAGATTTATTTCATTTTCAAGAAGAGGCTCCAGGTTCAGTTTTCTGGCACGCGAAAGGTTGGACATTATTTAGGACACTTATAGATTACATGCGACAGCGACAAGAAGAGGCTGGGTACGAAGAAATTAATACTCCAGATATTATGGATAAGTCATTATGGGAAAGATCAGGGCACCTTGAAAAATTCGGTGACAATATGTTTACCACAGAAGCAAGAGAAGAACGTGTTTATGCCCTAAAACCAATGAATTGTCCTGGCTGCGTACAAGTATATAAGCAAGGACTGAAGAGTTATAGAGATTTACCGTTAAGGGTTGCTGAGTTTGGAAAAGTTCACAGATATGAACCATCGGGTGCCCTCCATGGTTTAATGAGAGTCAGGGCATTTACCCAAGATGATGCACATATATTTTGTACTGAAGACCAAATTACTGAAGAAAGCAAAAAGGTATGCGATTTAGTTTTAAGTATTTATAAAGATTTTGGATTTGAAAATGTATCAATTAAATTTTCCGACCGTCCTGAAAAAAGAGTCGGTAATGATGATGTATGGGATAAATCTGAAGCTGCTCTTCGTGAGGCAATGGAAGCTACAGGATTAGAATATACTTTAAATCCAGGTGAAGGAGCATTTTATGGTCCAAAATTAGAATTTATTCTAAAGGACGCCATTGGTAGAGAGTGGCAATGTGGAACATTGCAGGTTGATCTTAACTTGCCTGAGAGACTTGGTGGTCATTATGTTGCGGAAGATGGTCAAAAGCATAACCCAGTAATGTTGCATCGAGCATTGTTTGGATCTTTAGAGAGGTTTACAGGAATTTTGATAGAACATTATGCTGGCAACTTACCACTTTGGTTAGCGCCAACACAAGCTGTGGTTGCACCAATTACATCTGACATAAACGAATACGCAGAGAGAGTATTTTTATCTCTTAAAAATCACGGTATTAGAGTTGAAAAGGACTTAAGAAATGAGAAGATAAGCTATAAAATCAGAGAAAACTCTCTAAAAAAAATACCTTATCAATTAATCCTAGGTAAGAATGAAATGGAAGACAATACTGTAACATTGAGGGAGTTTGGTAATGATAAGCAAGAAAAAATTAAATTTGAAAAATTAAATGATTTTTTTCAAAAAAAATGTATGATGCCGTCTCATCAATAGATAAAGGAGATTAAAATAGCACTTCAAAGAAAAAATAATAGAACCCAGCTATCTACTAAAGGTCCAAAGTTTCGCATAAACGAATTTATAACTTCTTCCACTGTAAGATTAATTGATGAAAAAGGTAACAACTTAGGAGTTGTTAACACTGATGAGGCAATGCAAAAAGCTTCAGATGCAGGCCTTGATTTAGTTGAAGTATCTCCACAAGTTGACCCCCCTGTGTGTAAAATTCTTGATTTTGGAAAATTTAAATATGAGGCCCAAAAAAAAGCTAGTACGTCCAAGAAAAAACAAAAAGAAATTACAATTAAAGAAATTAAGATGAGGCCGGGAATTGATGTTCACGATTACGACTTCAAGGTAAAGGCTGCTCAAAAATTTATCGCTGCAGGCGATAAAGTAAAATTTACTATCCGATTTAAAGGTAGAGAGTTTGAACATCATGATATTGCTGAAAATTTGATGGAAAGAATTCGAGAAACAATGAGTATGATAAGTAAAATCGAGCAAGAGCCAAAACTTGAAGGTCGCCAATTTACCATGATTTTCACTGCAAATTAGCAGCAGTAATCAATTCTTATCATTAATAAAAAACTTTTGATTTTTTCTTACCTAGGGTCTATAAACCGTTCATCCAATATGAGTAAATTAAAAACAAAAAAAGGCGCTAATAAGAGATTTAGGCTTACAGCTTCTGGTAAAGTTAAATCATATCAAAGTGGAAAAAGACACGGTATGATTAAAAGAACAAATAATCAGATAAGAAACCAAAGAGGTTCTACAATTTTATCTGATCAAGATGCCCGAATAGTTAAAAAGTTTTTACCCTACGCTTAATAAATAGGAAGATATAATGGCAAGAGTTAAAAGAGGAGTTACTGCACACGCAAGACATAAAAAAGTAATTAAGCAAGCCAAAGGATATAGAGGCAGAAGAAAGAATACTTTTAAAGTTGCAAAGCAAGCTGTAGAAAAATCAATGCAGTATGCCTATCGTGATCGAAGAGTAAAAAAAAGAGAGTTTAGATCACTTTGGACCCAAAGAATAAATGCTGGAGCTAGATTACATGGAATTTCTTATTCAGTTTTCATGAACGGTCTTAAAAAATTAAACATCGAATTAGATCGTAAAATTTTAGCTGATCTTGCTATGAATGAACCTACTTCTTTTGAGCATTTAGCAAAACAGGTTCAGTCCTCAGCCAAATAATTCATTTGGCATCATATTCTCAAGCATATTATTATTACAGAAAAAACTAAATCTGATATTGTTGTTCTACGATGAAAGATTTTAGAGAGTTAGAAACTGAAATAAAAAAAGCTTCAGATAAATTTACAAATATCGAAAGCATAAATGAATTTAGGATAAAATTTCTTGGTAAGAAAGGTATTATTTCCCTCGCAATGAAAGAGCTTGCCAGTCTTTCTGGTGATGAAAGAAAGCAGTATGCTGAAAAATTAAATAAAATTAAAGACTCCGTTCTAGAAATAATAGCTTCAAAGACTGAAGAGTTAAATAGCAAGGAATTAGAAAAAAAACTTAACTCTGAAACTTTAGATATCACTCTATCTACTTCAAAGTCATACGGAACTATTCACCCAATCAGTCAGGTTATAGAGGAAGTTATAACTATATTTGGCGACTTAGATTTTTTTGTTGCTGAAGGACCTGAAGTTGAAACTGATTACAATAATTTTACTGCTTTAAATACTTCTGAACACCACCCTGCACGACAAATGCATGATACTTTTTATGTTGAAACTGAGACTGATGGAATGCCAAATGTTCTGCGAACTCATACCTCGCCAGTTCAAATAAGAAGTATGTTAAAGCAAAAACCACCAATTCGATTAATTGCTCCTGGAAAAACGTTTAGATGTGATAATGATCAAACGCACTCTCCTATGTTCCATCAAGTTGAGGGTTTAGTAATAGATCAAGAAAGCAACATGAGCCACCTCAAAGGTTGTTTAGAAATATTCCTCAAGACTTTTTTTGAGACTGATAAATTAAATATGAGATTTCGACCTAGTCATTTTCCCTTTACTGAACCATCTGCAGAAGTTGATATTGGATACACTAAGAAAGGAAACCAATTAATTATCGGAGAGGGTCAGGATTGGTTGGAAATTTTAGGATGCGGAATGGTTCATCCAAACGTGCTTGAAAATGTAAATATCAATTCAAATGAATATCAAGGCTATGCATTTGGTATGGGTATAGAGAGGCTTGCAATGCTCAAATACGGAATTAGTGATTTAAGAACTTTCTTTGATAGTGATCTTAGATGGAATAAGCATTATGGCTTTTCACCTTTGAACATACCTTCGATCATAGGAGGCTTAAGCTAGATGAAATTTAGTTATTCTTGGTTAACTGAGCATCTTAAGACAAATGCTCATTTCGAAGAAATTGAAAAGAAACTCACTTCTATCGGTCTTGAAGTTGAAGATATTCAAGACACGGGTAAAGCATACAAGGATTTTATTGTTGGACAGGTGCTTGAAGAAAAAAAACATCCAAATGCGGATAAATTAAGACTATGCAAAGTTGATATTGGTGAGGAAAAGGTTGATGTAGTTTGTGGTGCACCAAATGTAGAAAAAGGCATGAAAGTGGTTTATGCGCCAGTTGGTTCAACTATTCCGGTTAATCAAATGAAAATTAAAGCTGCCAAGATTAGAGGGGTAGAATCCTATGGAATGATGTGTTCAGAATATGAACTTGGTATCTCAAATGAGCATGATGGAATAATTCGACTTGATGAAAAAGAAACTATTGGAAGATCTTTTTCAGAGATTTATGGCCTTAATGATATTGTAATAGAAATTGGTATCACTCCTAATCGACAAGATTGTCTAGGTGTAAAAGGAATTGCCCGAGATCTTGCTTCAGCTGGTATGGGGGAATTGTTAGAGAGAAAAATATCTAAAGAAAAAGGCTCCTTTAAATCACCAATTAAAATTGAAATACAAGATAATAAAATATGCGCGGCTTTTGCTGGAAGATATTTTAGAAATGTAAAAAATACTGAAAGCCCCGAGTGGCTTAAAAACAAACTTAAGTCAATAGGTTTAAGGCCAATATCTGCGCTGGTAGATATAACTAATTTTGTAATGTATGACGAGAACCGGCCACTTCACGTTTACGATGCAGACAAAATAAATGGCAAAATTATAGTACGCGCAGCAAATGATGGAGAAAGTTTCCTAGCGCTAGATGAAAAAGATTATCACCTAAAAAATGGTATGTGCGTAATAGCGGATGAAAAAAAAGTACTAGGCTTAGGGGGGATCATGGGGGGCGAAAGTACAGGTTGCAGCACTGAGACAAAGAACGTTTTACTTGAATCAGCCTTATTTGATGAGATTAATACAGCCAAGACGGGAAGAAACTTGTCAATTCTAAGTGATGCAAGATATCGTTTTGAAAGAGGCATTGATCCAAATTCAACTTTAAAAGGGATAGACCTTGCATCACAATTAATTCTTGAAATATGTGGTGGTGAGTGCAGTGAGGTTGAGTTGGCTGGAAATATAAAAGAAAATAAAAATGAGGTATTAACTTCTAGTAGTTATATTTCGAGAAGACTTGGTTTTGAAGTATCTGACAAAGAATTGATATCAATACTTAGTTCTTTAGGAATTGAAACGAGCCAAACAGGTGATGTTATCAAATGTTCAATACCTTCTTGGAGACAAGATATTCACGGCGAAGCTGACATAAGTGAAGAAGTTATTCGTATTAAAGGATATGAAAATATTCCGACAAGTAATATTAGACTAAAAAGTAAAATTAATAAAAATATCTTAAATTACGCACAAAAGAAGTTGATGAAAGCTAGACACTTTATTGCTTCAATTGAATATGATGAATTAGTAACATTTTCATTCACAGACTCAAAAAATTGTGAAGTATTTGGCGATATAAATAAATTAAAAATTGTAAATCCCATCTCAGAGGAGCTAGATATATTAAGACCTAATCTTCTGCCCAATCTTCTTCAAGCAATTAAAAAAAATAAGAATAGAAACTTTGACTCATTCTCGATCTTTGAGATAGGTAGTCAGTACAGATCAACCTCTCCTGAGGATCAGTTGAACGTTGCATGTGGAATTAAATCTGGAATTAAGACAGAAAAGTCTTGGAAGAATATGCAGACGGAATTTGATATATATGACGTCAAACAAGATTTAACTTCCTTAATTGACTATTTAATGCCAGGTAACAAAAAAATATCTGTCTCTAGTGACTGTCCTTCCTGGTATCATCCAGGAAGATCTGGTTCGATAAAAATTAATAATTCGGTAATTGCTGGATATTTTGGAGAGTTACATCCAAGAGTTGCAAATCAATTTAAGATTAAGGATAAAACAAATATATTTGAGTTATACCTTGATGAACTGCCAAACACAGAAAAGAAAACTACCAACAAGCCTGTACTTAACTTAAGTGATTTTCAGATTGTCACAAGAGACTTTGCCTTTGTTATTGATAAAAAAGTAAAAAGCAAAGAAGTTGTTACTTCAGCCTTTAAGGTAGATAAGGAATTAATTAGAAATGTTGAAATCTTTGATTTATTTGAAGAAGATAGTCTTGGAAAAGACAAAAAGTCTATTGCTATTAAGGTTACATTACAATCTAACGAAAAAACTCTTGCCGAAAATGACATTTCTGAAATAAGTTCAAAAATAATTGAATCTGTTGAAAAGACTACCTCCGGAACTGTTAGATCCTAAATTAAAAATATTATGACTGGCACTAAAAACATAAGAAATTTTTCTATTATAGCTCATATTGATCATGGAAAATCTACTTTAGCTGACAGATTGATTCAATTTTGTGGAGGGCTTTCTGAAAGAGAAATGAAAGCACAGGTACTTGACTCTATGGATATTGAAAGAGAACGTGGAATAACAATCAAGGCTCAAACTGTACAATTAAAATACAAAGCAAAAAATGGCGAAACGTACACACTAAATATTATTGATACACCTGGCCATGTTGACTTCAGCTATGAAGTTAACAGGTCATTATCTGCTTGCGAGGGATCGCTATTGGTTGTTGATGCAAGTCAGGGCGTTGAAGCTCAAACATTAGCTAATTTATATCAAGCTGTAGAAAATGATCATGTAATTATACCCGTTTTAAATAAAATAGATTTACCAGCAGCAGATCCCGAGAGAGTAAAAAAACAGATAGAAGATATTTTAGGTATTGATACCAGTAATGTAATTGAAATTTCTGCTAAATCAGGTCTCGGCATTGAAGAAGTCTTAGAAAATATTGTAAACGAATTACCATCTCCTGTAGGTGATGAAAGCAAAAAATTAAAAGCAATGTTAGTAGATAGTTGGTATGATGCCTACCTGGGTGTTGTGATATTGGTTCGTGTGATAGATGGAGTTCTAAAAAAGGGTATGGAGGTTCGTTTTCATCAAACTAATACAAAACATTTAATAGAGAGAATTGGTTGTTTCACACCAAAAATGGTAGATAACGAGCTTATTAATGCTGGCGAATTAGGTTTTATAACAGCTGCAATTAAAGAAGTAGCTCAAACTAAGGTTGGGGATACAATACTACTAGCTAACGATAAACAAACAGAGCCTTTACCTGGCTTCAAGCCAAGTCAGCCGGTAGTATTTTGTGGATTATTTCCAACAAATGCTGCTGATTTTAAATTCTTAAAAGATGCATTAGCCAAGTTAAAGCTTAACGACTCTAGTTTTCATTTCGAACAAGAAACCTCAGCGGCTCTTGGAATGGGTTTTAGATGTGGTTTTCTTGGATTATTACATTTAGAAATTATTGTCGAAAGACTTGATAGAGAATTTAATTTAGATCTAATAACCACAGCTCCAAGTGTTATTTATAATTTAGTATTAAATGATGGAAGCTCACTTGAATTACATAACCCAGCAGATATGCCTGAGGTTATGAAAATTAAAAGTATTTCTGAACCTTGGATTAAAGCAACAATTATTTGTCCTGATGAATATTTAGGTAGCATCATATCTCTCTGTGAAGATAAGAGAGGAATGCAAACAGAATTATCTTATTCTGGATCAAGAGTAATTTTAAATTATAAGTTACCTCTAAATGAAATTGTTTTTGATTTTTATGATCGCTTGAAGTCAATTTCTAGTGGATATGCAAGTTTTGATTATGAAATTGATGAGTATATTGAAAGTGATTTGGTAAGACTTAGTATATTAGTAAATGATGAGTCAGTAGACGCTCTGTCAATTATTGTTCACAGAAGTTTTTCTGAAAAAAAAGGTCGCGCTGTTTGTGAAAAACTAAAAGAATTAATTCCTCGTCATCAATTCCATATTCCAATTCAAGCAGCAATTGGTGGAAAAATTATTGCCCGCGAAACTGTCAGAGGATATCGAAAAAATGTTATTGAGAGAATACATGGTGGCGGAGCTACTGATAGAAAAAGAAAATTACTTGATAAGCAGAAAAAAGGAAAACAGAGACTTAGAACTTATGGTAAGGTCGATATCCCACAAGAAGCCTTTATCGCTGCTTTAAAAGTTGAATAAGGAAAGGTGGCCGAGTGGTTGAAGGCGCACGCTTGGAAAGCGTGTATGCGGGTGACCGTATCGTGGGTTCGAATCCCATCCTTTCCGCCATTTATTGAGAAATAATGAATTATCTTGTGTTAAAAGATTTTATTTTTAGCCCAATCTCAGCCCACTAAAATTCTGTGCCTTGACATAGAAGGGCGTTACCTTGAACTGAACAATACTGAGTACTGTACTTTGTGGATGGCTTCTTTACAGTCGAATTATTTTGATCTTGATAAGTTACTGACGCTCCTAAATTAGATAAAGCTCTTGAAATTCCAAGTAGCTTTTGCCTATTTCTCTCCCTTTCTATTTCTGAAGTAAGTTTACTTAAATTGACTTGAACCATTTCTATCTCTGTTAATTTAAGAATACATTGTGCAATTGAATCTGTGCCCTCTTTGAACCCCATAGACATGCAATCTGTTTTCTTGCTTGATATTGAGGCTGTTTTAATTTCCTCTTGTGTTTTACAACTTCTCCAAGACTGTTTATAATATTCTTTTTCCCACTTGCACTCATGCATTGGATCCTTTGAAATCATTGCCCATCTTGTAGGACAGTTTTCTCTATAATGATTTGGAGTTCCTAACCATCCGCATCCACCTATATAAAAACAAAATTCTCTCGCAGACCAACATTCATCAGAATTATAATCTACTAACCCAGAATTCATTGAGCAGCTGGCAGTTATAAAAAAAACTAGAATTGAAAATATAATTTTCATTAATCACCGTCTTTTGATTGAAAGGCTCTGCCCATTATGATTACAAGACCAATCATGAAACAACATCCAATTAGACCGACTATGTAAGGATCATAACCCATTGCAACAAGTCCATTAACGAAAAAATATGTGACTACTAGTACAATTATGATTAAGACAGTTGTTTGAAGGAATCCATTTTTTTTCATAGTTTAGTAATTTTCTTTTAAAATATCATGAGAGAACTGCAATTAGTAAACCAATGCCGATCAAAATTAATGCTAAATATATTGTCTCTTTTCCGACATTCTCCTGATCGTGTCTAACTCTTCCTTCAGAGTCAAAATAATATTTACGTTTTCCCCAGCCAATATCTGTAACTCCACCAATTAAAAAAAAGATAAGAAGAATGAAAATTCCAAGTCCAATAAATACAATAGGGCCTAAGTCCATGAGTTAATACTATCCCAAATTTAGCCCACTTCATCAAAATAATTCGAAACTACCCTTAATAGAATTCCCCGTTTACTTAGAAAAATTATCCTCTAATCTTGGACTCATGAATTGGAAAGCGTGTATGCGGGTGACCGTATCGTGGGTTCGAATCCCATCCTTTCCGCCAAAAATAAATTGATTTTATGATTAGACAAGATAATACTGTAATTTTAGTAGCTATTAAAGATGAATTGCCAAACAATCTGTTGCCTGGTTGGAATATTCAATATACTGGCGTTGGTAAAGTAAATGCCGCTTATCAAGCGACAAGAGTAATTTATGAATTCAAGCCAAAATATATAATTAATTATGGTTCAGCAGGTTCTCTAAATTCTAACATAACTGGCCTTCATCAGGTTACTAAATTTTTACAAAGAGATATGCAGGCAGAACAGTTAGGATTCAAGGTAGGAGAAACTCCATTTGATGAAATCAACATTATTTTAACGGGCTCAGAAGGCATTTCTTGCAGCACTGGAGACAATTTTGTTGATAAAAATCCTAATATTATCTCAGAACTGGTTGATATGGAGGCTTATGCAATAGCTAAAGTTTGTCTGAGAGAGAATATCCAATTTCTTTGCTTTAAATTTATATCTGATCAAGCAAATGAAGATGCAAGTAATGATTGGAAAGAAAAATTATCTTTTGGATCTGATTTGTTTAAAACAAAATTATTAAATGATTTAGTGAAATGATTTACAGCCCAATCGCGAGTATCTGTTTATAAATTACTATGGATAGATGCTATCTTCGCCAGAGTTTTTATATTAATTGCCCAGTGCAATTCCCTCACGTCTAGGGTCTGAGCCTCCATAGATTTCAGTATCAATGTATATTCCATTTAGGCCTGAATAGTATTTTCTTATTTTAGTATCGTATCCCATGGCCTTTAGAGAATTTTCAAGATTTGAAGAGTAAAGAGATTCTTCTATTTCAAATTTCCCCCACCTATTAATAGCATGAGGATGAGAGACTGCTTCCTGAATATTCATATCCCATTCAAGTAATGCGATAATTGAATTGACTACAAAGCTGATAATATTGCTACCACCTGGAGAGCCGATAATAATGATAGGTTTTCCACCTTTTAGTACTATCGTTGGCGCCATGGATGATCTTGGCCTTTTTCCAGGCTCTAATCTATTTGCTATCAGCTTGCCATCAATTCTTTCATTAAATGAAAAATCAGTAAGTTGATTATTAAGTAAAAAACCACTTTCCGTCATCAATCTTGATCCGAAAGCATTCTCAATTGATGATGTCATCGAGAGTGCATTTCCATACTGATCATAAATTGAAATATGAGTTGTAGATTGCAGCTCTAATGAGTTGTCTATTCCGTAATTGTAAACAAAATCGTTAGACGGTTTACCTGAGGTTATATTTTCAGTTTTCGTTCCAACTTTAATTTTATTTGACCTTTCAATCAGATAAATGTCATTTAAAAGACCAGACAAAGGTACACTGACATAATCACTATCTGCCAAGTATCGATCGCGATCAGCAAATGCAAGACGAGTCGCATCTCCAATTATTTGCCATGTTATAGGATTTGAATAGCCCAGAGACTGAAGATCATAAGGCTCTAAAATTTTCAATATTTGCGCGACTGCTACTCCTCCAGACGATGGCGGGCCCATGCCACATATGTTGTATACCTTATAGTTTACACAAACTGGATCTCTTTCTATTACATTATAGTTTCTCAAATCTTCAGCTTCTAGAAAGCCAGGATTTTTGGTGTGATTTTTTACTGTGCTAACAATGTCCTGCGCAATTGATCTTTTATAGAAATCTTCAATGTTATTATTAGCAATGTTTTGCATTGTGCTTGCATAAGCATAATTCTTTAATACCTGCTTGTACTTTAAACTATTCCCGTTTGGTAAAAAATATTCTTTCGTTTTATCTATTTTGCTAAGTCTATCTTTATCTCTTTCAATTGATGAGGATAATTTTTTTGAAACTTTAAAACCATTTTTACTTAGGAAAATTGCTTCATCAAAGAGGCTTCCCCAGTTTTGATTACCCCATTTCTTTTGAGCATCAAACATTAATGCAAGAGTACCAGGTGTACCGACTGATAGACCACCTATGACAGCATCAAAAAACTTCATTTTAGTTCCATCACTTTTTAGAAATTGATTTGAAGTTGAGTTTTGTGGTGCAGTCTCACGACCATCTAAAGTAACTATTTTACCCGTTACACCGTCATACCATAATAAGAAACTACCCCCACCAATTCCTGATGACTCAGGCTCGACTAAGCCTAACACAGATTGAGCTGCAACCATTGCATCTGCTGCTGTACCTCCAGATTGTAATATTTTTGCGCCAGCAGCTGAAGCATAGGCGTTTGCCGTAACAATCATCCAGTTTTTACTTGAAACAGATTTTCCATTTTCTTTGAGATTGAGTGACTCTTGAATTTCTAATCTATCAAGCTCTACTGAGATTCCTTCAAATATTTCTGGAGAATTATCCTTAATATTATTGTCAGAATATGAATTTTTTAGTGAGAAAAATAATATTAAAAATACAAGTAAAATTTTTTGCATAAAAACCAGATCATCATACCAGCGCAATAAATGTCTAGGTGTTACAACCCTCCAGTAATGAGACCAACCATTCCAAGTACAAGCCATAAGATTAACATTGTTCTTTCATTAAATGCTTTTGTACTCTCAATTTTCTTCGCTTGCTTGTAAATCACCATAGATAAAAGCATTACCAAGACCAGAAGGTATATAATTGTAAATATCATGTGATTTATAGTATCAATTCGACGTTGGAAGTATATAAATTAAAGCATGCAGTTATTTAGACATTCTTATTCAACATTAGTAATTATTGGAGGCTGCATACTCTTGCTTGTCTCATTCGGTATAAGGCATTCTTCTGGACTTTATTTGATTCCAATTTCTGAACATATACAAACTGGTAGAGAAGTATTTGGGTTTGCCATTGCAATACAATTTCTTATGATTGGCATCGGATCACCAATTTTTGGCGCCATAGCAGATAAATATAGTTCATCGGTAGCTGGCCTATTAGGAGTAATTTTCTTTTTAATTGGACTTTACTTAATGTCACTTGTTGAAGGTTCAATACTTCTAATCGTTTCACAAATAATTTTTGGATTTGGATGCGCTGGATGTGGCACTGCTGTAATATTAGGGGCTGTTGGTAAAGCTGTAACAGGCAAATATCAAACATTATCTCTTGGCGTCGTAATGGCTGCAGGTTCGCTGGGTCAATTTTTAGTTGTTCCTCTTACAGGCTTTCTAATAGAAATGAGTGATTGGCAAAGATCAATCTTATATCTTTGTTTTATTTCACTTATCATGATTTTATTTTCACTAGTATTAACAAAGCATTCATCTAAAAGTGGAATAAATGATGAAGTTAATAGATCTTTAGCATCTGTTTTAAATGAAGCCTTTGCAAATAAGAGCTATGTCTTACTGACAATTGGTTTTTTTGTTTGTGGTTTTCATATTTCTTTTATAGCAACTCATCTACCCGCATACCTCGATGATTTATCTTTGCCAATGTGGATCGGTTCCTGGTCTTTAGCACTAATCGGTTTATTTAATGTAATAGGCACACTTGTTTTTGGTCACTTAGGTGACCTAAGGTCTAAAAAAAATCTGTTGGTAATCTTGTATACTCTACGTGCCCTACTGTTTTTAATTTTTATCTTTTTGCCAAAAACTGAAATAACAGTTTTAATTTTTGCGTCACTTCTTGGAATTCTATGGCTATCTACAGTGCCTCTTACCAGTGGAATAATATCAGTTATTTTTGGATCAAAATATATGTCTATGCTGTATGGTTTTACTTTCTTATCTCACCAAGTCGGTTCGTTTGTTGGGTCATGGTTTGGAGGCAGGTTTTATGATTATTATGGTTCTTATGATATTATGTGGTGGGCTTGTGTAATTTTAGGGTTTGCTTCTGCAGTAGTTCATTTTCCAATTAAAGAAACACCACTAGTCAAAATGGCAAATTAAATCAGTAGTTTAATTGTTTGAACAAATATAAAAAAACTTATATTTGAAATGTTTTTTTTGATAACTAATTAAATATTGTGCCTAAGAGTTCAAAAAAAAGATCATTGGTAAAAGCTCTTACCTGGAGAGTAACTGCAACAGCAGACACATTCTTAATCAGTTACCTAGTAATTTTAAAATCAGATTTTTCAGTTCTTGAAACTGCTGGTTTAATTGCTGCATTGGAAGTAATTACAAAGGTAACTATTTATTATTTTCATGAAAGAATATGGAATTCTTTATCTTGGGGTATGGAATCTTAATTAAGTATTTTTTATTAAATATTGATTCTTATAGTAAAAACTATTTATCCACTTATCCACATCGTATAAGGAGTTTTTTTAATAAAACTTATTTAAAATATTTTTCCTATTTGCTAGTATCTTCCCATCGGACGAACAAAGAACGAAAGCCCTTCGGGGATTTTGTCGGCGGGAAGCCGAGTTTCGGGGCGGAATGGAGACCTTTAGGGGTTTGTGTTGCGCCCCGTTTTTTTTTGCTCCCTTAAATACTATTGCTCGTTCTTATGATCTTTGATTTCTCATTACTTTACTTTTTCATACCAGTTTTTTTCATAATATCCATTACACCAGGTTTATGCATGACACTTGCTTTAACAATGGGAATTACAATAGGTGTAAAAAATACATTGAAAATGATGGTTGGAGAATTAATTGGAGTTTTAATTGTGGCAGGTACAGCGGTGGTAGGAGGTGGAGCGATCATCTCATCTTTTCCAATTGCATTTGCCGTTTTCAAATATGGAGGAGGTCTTTATTTGATGTTTGTTGGGTATCAGATGATTAACTCAAGAGGATCACTGGCATTAAATTTGGATGGTTCACATTCATTTGAAATAAATTTTTTTAAATTAGCAATGCAAGGCTTTATAACTGCTGTTGCGAATCCAAAAGGTTGGGCATTTTTTATTGCAATGGTACCTGCATTTATTGATTACGAAGCAAATTTAATTCCGCAAATGTCAGCACTCGTGATAATTATTCTTATAATTGAGTTTATTTCACTTATGATTTACGCAACAGGAGGTCAAGCTTTAGGCATTATGTTAAAAAAACAAAATAATATCAGGCTTATTAATGGGTTAGCAGGTTTCTTAATGGTGGGTGTTGGTATTTGGTTAGCTCTTAGCTAATGTTTTGAAAAAAGAATTCCTGGACCAGCCGTACTATTAATTCCAGCCTCTCTTAACATTTGCCAACTAATCGCCTGATTTGATGAGATTACTGGTTTATCCAATACTTTCTCTGCTTCATTGATAATCTTAAATGTTTTAAGGTTAGTACATGAAATAAATACAGCTTCACAATCCTGTTTACCAACTTCTATTATAGCTTCTAGGCTGTCTTTATCTGAAATCCTTGCAACATTCCTATCATCGGATTCATTAAAAGAGATTTGGTTTTGAATTATAAAATTATTAGCATGCAAATGATCACATAAAGATTTTGTTAACGACTTTTGATAAGGTGATACAAAATTTATTTTTCTACAGCCTAACGTATTCATAGCTTTTTTTACAGCTCTTATTGGATCAGTTATAAATGCCGATTTATGTTTTTTATTTATAAGACTTTCAATTTTATCTGAGCCAATAACTGTTGCCCCTGATGTACAAGCATATCCAATACTATCATACTGAATATCAGGTAATAACGCAGATGCTGCTGGCAATTCTTTTTCCATAAGTCCAAGATTTTCATTACTCACAATATTGTCACAGTAAATGCGTGAGTGATTGATTGATATACTTTGATCAAGAATGGTTCTGAATTCTTGCTCGATAGTTTCATCGCTCTGAAGAACGATCAACCCTAATCTCGCTTTGTAATATCTATTGTCATCTAATTCAAAATTTCTCATACAAAGGCCTTTTGTGATTTTAAGATAACACTTCGTGTTTCAGATGGATTAATTACTGCATCGATTTCAAGGTGAGCAGCAGCTTCTATGGCTTTTCCTTTATCATAGAGTTTTTCAACGAGACTATTGAATAATTCCTCTCTTTTTGAATTATCTTCAATCTCTTCTAACTCTTTTTTAAACCCAAGTTTTACAGCTCCTTCTAACCCCATTGCTCCAAACTCACCTGTTGGCCAAGCAGCTGTATATACTGGCTCATGAAGACTACCGCCAACCATTGCCTGAGCTCCAAGTCCATATCCTTTCCTTAAAAAAATAGCTGTTAAAGGTACTTTTACTTTTGATCCAATCTTAAAAAGATTTGACATTCTTCTAACAGCACCTTCTTTCTCACTGTCTGGTCCCACCATAAATCCAGGCGTATCAACTAGGGAGATAATTGGTAAACCATATTCACTGCATATTTCAATAAAAGAAGATGCTTTGTCAGCTCCTTCGGAGTCAATTGCACCGCCTAAATGTTGACTATCATTTGCCAATAATCCAAAAGGCTTTCCCTCTATTCTAATAAAGCACGTAACAATTCCTTTTCCATATTCAGGTTTTATTTCGGTAAATTCTTCAATATCAGAAATAATTTTTATAATATCTCTTACTGGATAAGACCATCTTCTATCTTTGGGCATAATATTACTTAGTTGAGTCTGATCATCAGCTTTCCAATCTTTAATGTCTCCTTGAAAGTATGAGAGTATTTTTTTTGCAATATTAGTTGCGTCCTTCTCGTTTTCAGCAACATAATCAATTACTCCGTTATTTTTCTGAACATCCGTCGGTCCTATTTCTTTTGGATCAAACTTTCCAAGTCCACCACCTTCAATCATTGCAGGACCTGCCATTCCAATCCAAGAATTCTTTGTAGCAATCTTAATGTCTGCACTTCCAAAAAGAGCTGCATTGCCAGCAAAGCAAAATCCATTATTTATAGCAATTCTCAAACATCTACCGTACAAACTTGCCCAGAGTGCAAAAGATGGGACATGCAAACCAGCAACAGATGTTGTTACATCTGTGTCACCAGGTCTTCCACCTCCACCTTCAGTATAAATGACTATTGGAAGTTTAAACTCTCTAGCTTTTTCACAGATGCGATCAAGTTTCATATGATGAAAGAAACCTTGAGTACCTGCCAATACTGAATAGTCGTAAACTATACTGACCGCATCAGATTTTTCTTCATCAATTAGATCAGAATTAATTTTACAAAATCCAGTTATAATACCATCTGCTGCAGTATCAATTTGAAGATCTTCGTATTTTCTTCTGTTTCTCTGAGCTGCTACCGCAAAAGCTCCGTACTCTAAAAAACTTTCATTATCAACTAAGTGATCGAGATTTTCTCGAGCTGTTCTTAATCCAAGTTTATGTCTTTTGTTTTTTGCCTCAGTTCGAGTTTCATCACTTAATTTTTGAAGTCTATCAAGAAATTGAGACAAATTGGGATTATCATTCATATTTGATTAAAGCATTTTTTTTAAAATTGGATCTTTTTGTATGAGATGATGATACACAACAGCCCCTAAATGAATAGTGAAAAGAAGTACCAAAAAATATGCCGAAATAACATGAACAACATGAAATTGGTCTGCAAGTTCGTAGTTAAAATAGTCAATGTAGACCTTAGAAATAAGAAAATTTACTTCTTCTCCAGAAAGTAAAAGTTTTAAGATTCCGCTGACAGTAATCAAAAGAAGCGTAACATAAAATAGTCCATGTACTGCTTTTGATGCTATCAATTGTAATTTATTTACAGCTGAAGTTATTGGCTTAGGATTCAAAAATTTCCAAATCAATCTGAGCAATGTTAAATAAAAAATACTTATACCAATAACAATATGTATATTTTCAACTGTTAATTTAAATTCAGAAAACTCCAAATTGTCCAAATAAAGCCCTAAAGGTAGTTGAAATAATAGAATTAAAAAAGTGAGCCAGTGAAAGAGTCGAGCAAGAACTCCATAAGTGCTATTGTCATTTTTTATTTTCATAATATATATTTAGAATATGAAAATAATTTTGCAAATATTGCTTTCATCAATTTTAGCCTCTCTTTTTTTTATTTTTGTTGGTTTTGCTGACGACCATGGAAAAGTTATAAAAGAAAGAAAATCATTATTTAAGCAAAATTATAGCCATGCAAAAAGAATGTCTGCAGAAATAGCAAAAGGTAATAATGATAAAGTCATAGAGCTCTCTGAAAAAATGAGCATAAATTATGATAAGCTCATCGACCTTTTCCCTGATAATTCAAAAACAGGTTATGATACAGAAGCTTTGCCAACTATTTGGCTTCAAAAAGATGAATTCAATGCTTTGATGATTGAAACTTCAGATAAAGTTAAAGAATTTTCTCAAATTGCTGCCAAGCTTACCGGAGATGAATTAAAAGAGGCTCAAAAGAATTTAATTTGGTCAAGCTGTAAAGCTTGCCATGATAAATTTAGAATGCCTCACTAGGCTATCACTGTCATTGAAATAATTCTTTTTATTCCAAGATCATTATTCTTATACCGGTGCTCAAACAAATACACTCCTTGCCATATGCCAAGATCAAGTTTTTTTTCTTTTATTGGAATGCTCAGTGTTGTGTTAGTTAGTGAAGATTTAATATGTGCAGGCATATCATCAGGACCCTCTTCACTATGTAAGTAATTATCCTTTTCGGGTACGATTTTGTCGTAGTAATTTTCTAGATCTTTAAGAACGTTAGGGTCTGCATTTTCCTGAATAATTAGAGAAGCTGAAGTATGCTTAATAAATATTGTACATATACCTTTTGAAATCCTATGTTTGCTTATAGCTTGATTAATAATATCTGTAATATTGTAGAGGCCTTTACCTTCAACTACTATTTCAAGTTCTTTTTGAATTAACATTTTGATATAAATATGTGTAAAATTAAATTAAGTTTACAACAACAATGAAAAATAATGTATCCCTTTCTGACTCAGGGTGGAATTTACAAAGTAGTTATACCCAAATATCTGACAAGCTGTTCTCAGAATTAAAACCAGATGCAGTTACTAATCCAAGTACTGTCATTGTTAATAATAAACTGGCCGAAAAGCTTGGCCTAAATTTAAAAGGTATCTCAGAAGAAGACTTATCCAATTTATTCTCGGGAAATTCACTGCCTCATGGTTCAAAGCCATTTGCACAGGCTTATGCAGGACACCAATTTGGACAATTTACAATTCTTGGAGACGGTAGGGCCCACATCGTTGGTGAGCAATTAACTCCAGACGGTGAAATATTTGATATCCAGTATAAAGGCTCAGGGCGAACACCTTATTCAAGAGGCGGAGATGGTAAGGCTGCATTGGGACCGATGTTGCGTGAATATTTAATTAGCGAAGCAATGTATTATTTAGGTATTCCAACAACAAGAAGTTTAGCAGTTGTTGAGACTGGCGAAAAAGTCTACCGAGAAGTTCCATTAAAAGGATCTATTTTAACACGAGTAGCAAGTAGCCATATAAGAATTGGTACTTTTCAATTTTTAGCGGCACATAAAGATTATGAAGGCATGAAATCTCTTTTGGATTTCTCAATAAAAAGACATTTCAGTAATTTAAAATTTTCGGAAAATTTAGCGATTGAATTCATAAAAGCTGTCATGCAAAAACAGATTAATTTGATTGTAGAATGGATGCGTGTTGGATTTATTCATGGGGTAATGAATACAGATAACTCAACAATATCAGGAGAGACAATTGATTATGGGCCATGTGCTTTCATGGATCATTATGATGCCAATACAGTTTTTAGTTCAATTGATACGCAAGGAAGATATTCTTTTGCCAATCAACCTTCAATAATTCAATGGAACTTAGTGAGGTTAGCAGAGTGCTTATTACCACTCATCGATAAAGATGAGAAAAGATCAATTGAAATAGCTCAAAACTTAATCAACACTTTTAGTTCATTGTTTAAGGACAAATGGCTTCAAATGATGAAAAAAAAAATAGGAATTAAAGATCAAAGTGAAGATGATGAAGAACTCATCAACAACTTAATCAAATGGATGCAACAAAAAAAACCGGATTTTACAAATACTTTTTGTAATTTAATGAATTATGATCATGCAGACGATGAAGAATTTGAAGATGATGAGTTTAATAATTGGAAAAGAGAATGGAAAAAAAGAGTTGAAAGTAAGGAATATTTAGATGTGATGATTAGCTGTAATCCAACTTTAATTCCAAGAAATTATTTAGTTGAAGAAGCACTTAGTGAAGCAGAAACAGACGGAAAGTTTGATAAATTTAATGAGCTTAATGAAATCATTTCTTCACCTTACCAGTTAAAAAAAGTAAATATCAAATATTTGGAAACACCAAGCAAAATAAATATTCCTTATAAAACTTTTTGTGGGACTTAATAAACCTTCAGTCTCTTTTCAAGGCGTCTTACTAAAAAAGAAACTACTAAAATTAGGACTAAATATTCTAATACTAAAAATGTATAAATTTCCAAAGGTCGATACTGACTAACTACGAGCTCATTAGCTTTTCTTGTAAGCTCATTTAGACCAATGATCGATACAAGTGATGACATCTTGAGCATATACACAAATTGATTGCCCAATGCAGGTAAAATTATTCTAACCGCTTGAGGTAACGTGATGTGGTAGAAAATTTGAAAAAAATTCATGCCCATAGATGAACCGGCTTCTTTTTGACCCTTTGGCACGGCTTGGATTCCAGATCTGAAAATCTCCGCAATAAATGGGCTTTCACAAATACTTAATGCGATGATCCCTGCAGTAAATGCAGTAAAATTTAAGTTTAGCAAAACAGGTAATCCATAGTAAACCCACAAAATCATGACTAAAACTGGTATTGCTCGAATTATCTCTGTATAGCCAACATTTATGTAGTTAAGAGCTCTATTTCTTGAAATGCTTGCAACAGATACAATTAAGCCCAAAAATATTGCTATTATAATTGAAATTACCGATAAGATTATGGTGTAACCCAAACCACCAATTAAGAATTCTATATTCGATATTCCAATCTTATTATTTGGCAGAATTACATACCAACCCCATTGATAATTTGATGAACATCCCGCTAAAACTAATAAAGACAAAAGCATCAGGAAGACATTGATTTTTCCGGATATGTTGAAATTCATGATAAAAAATATAATTATATTATTTAAATATAAACGTATAATTTTTAAAAAATATTAAAAAGAGGAAAATCATATGAAGCTCATTCAAGCCCTATTAATTTCTATTGCATTATTCATCTCATCTTTATCACATGCATCGACACTAGATGAAATTATGAAAACTGGTGTACTTAAAGTCGGAACAACCGGCGATTTTCCAGGCTGGAGCTTTATGAATCCTGAAACGAATGAATACGAAGGCTACGATATTGATGTAGCAAAAAAACTAGCTGAAGATATGGGTGTTGATATTGAATTTGTTGCAACAGATTGGAAAAATCTTGTTTCAGGTGTGGTGGCCTCTAAATACCACATGACATCCAGTGCTTCAATAACGACTAAGAGAGCACTTACCGCTGGTTATTCAAATTCATATTATGGTACTGGAACGGTAGCAATGACTCTGGCTAAGAATTTAGAAAATATTGGAAGCTGGGATAACATAAATAATGCCAATACAACTGTTGCTGTTACGCTCGGAACAGTCTTTGAAAATGAAGCTAAAAAATCGTTTCCAGATTCTAAAATTGTGATGGTTGAAGCTCCTGCACGTGAATATCAGGAAGTGTTGTCTGGAAGAGCCGATGTATCATTAACAAGCAAAGTTGATGCTTTGAAGCTTATCAACTTATATCCAGAGCTATCAATCATAAATATTGATGAGCCTAAAAATGCAAAACTATTCGCAATTTTGTTACCGAGAGGTGACCAAGAATGGATAAACTTTATAAATCATTGGATTTCAGATCAAAAAAATAAAGGATTTTTCAATCAAACGGCATCAAAGTTTGGACTATAGTTTTTTTGCATAAAGCCGATTTGGTAAGTCGAAAACTTGTAGACTGCAGCTGCAAATATGTAGTTAATTATCAATATCACTAAAAACATTGTAGTAAAATCAACTTTTAAATAGAGAACTGCAACGGAAAGTCCGCAGACTGGTAATATCACCATTCTCATTAAATTAATTATCATTTGATAATTTGGTTTTTTAAGTCCTTGAAGTAATGCAGACGAAATAAAGAAAATTGGATAGCAAGGTCCGGCAAATGCAGCGATCTTCAGGTAGGTTGATCCATAGAAAATAATTTCTTTATTATCGCTAAAAAAGTACATGATGTAGTCTGATAAAAAGAAAATAAATAGTCCACATATAGCCATAAAGAAAGTTCCATAAAAAATTGACCTATTATAAGTCTCGTTAATTCTGCTAAAATTCATAGCACCAAAATTTTGACCAACTAAAGCGAGAGTAGAAGCATTTAAGCCTAAAACAGGTAATAGAAAAAGTTGTTCAAAGCGGATCGCTGCTCCATACCCGCCTGCTGAATAATCCCCGTAGGTTGAAACATAAAATAATATGACAAAAACCCCCAAACCAATGAACATCATTGAAATTGTAGCGGGAACTGCTTGAGTTAAAATTTCTTTTTGTAAATTATATTTGGGCACGAAGCATTCTGGGTAAAGAAATTTTTTTAAATTTGTCTTATTTACCTTTATAACAATATAAATTAGTCCAAACATTTGTGAACATAATGTTGCTAAGGCTATACCCTTCACTCCCATTGCAGGAATAAAATATATTCCATAAATAAATGTGGGATTCAAAACTAGATTAAGAAAGAATGAAATAATTAGGACATTTCTTAGAGACTTTGTATCCCCTTTAGAAGCTAGAAATGAATTAATAGTCAGTTGTAAAAAAAACAGTGAGGCGCCAATAAAAATTATATCCATATAGTCTTTTGCATAGAATATAATTTCAGGATTTGTTTTCAAAAATATTAGAATAGGTTCTGTTCCATAAATTCCAACTAACGAAATTAGAACAGATATAATTAAACTAGTAAGAATAGCCTGTGCAAGAAGGAGCGATGCTTTTTTCTCATCATTTTTTCCAAGAGCATTTGAAATTAGCGCTGTAACTCCTATGGATAAACCCGCGGTAAACCCAATAATAATGAAGTAAATTGGAAATGATTTTGCAATAGCTGTGATAGCATCCGGTGATATTAATCCAGCAAACTTAACATCAACGATGTTATAGAGTGTTTGAAAAAGAGTACCAACACTTGAAGGAATTGCAATTTGCCTTATTAAAGTTGAAATATTATCTTTAGTCAGATCCATAAAATCAAGTTATACCATTTATTTAGATATGAGTATTTTGCAAATTTAAACGTAAAGTTAATTCAATTATTATCATTAAAACAATTTACTTTTAGTCTATATATAGCTATAAGATGCGTCTAAAGATTACGTTTTTGTTCCTTTTTTTGGAGTAATACGAAGTCTAAATTAAATAAAAAAGGAATAACAACTATGGCTACTGGTACTGTTAAATGGTTTAATCCAAAAAAAGGATACGGATTTATTGCTCCTGAAGAAGGTGATAAAGATATCTTTGTACACATCACAGCTGTTCAAGCTGCTGGTATGAAAAAGTTGGATGAAGGCCAAAAACTATCATACGACGCTGAGGAAAAAGATGGAAAAGTCTCAGCAGTAAATCTACAAGCTGCAGAATAATTAAGCTGCTTTATTTATCATATCTAGCCACATTGTGAATTCATCAATTAATTCACTTGCTGGCTGGATTATCTTAACTCTCTTATCTTTTGAACTAACTTGAGTAACAAGTGATCCTTTACTTATTTCATCGTTAATAAAATTAATTATAGTTGCTCTCGAAGCAAGATCTGACATGTTCTTTGTTAAATACTCTTTAGTGCACTCAATTTTATTAGTATTTGAGTCAAAATATAGTCTCATTATTTCATAGCATATTCTAATGCCATAAACTGATCGGCGAAAGTGACTTAAACGGCTAAAGACTTTTCTGTCACCAGCACTTTCAAAAACTTTAATTTGCTTTATAACCTGCTCAAAAATTTTTTCGGTTTTCATAAAGAGTACCTCGCTTATAATTTCAGAAACAATTATTAAATAGTATGGATAATTATTAATAATAATTATTTGCCAGATTGGCGGCATATATTAGAATAATAAATATTAACTTACTGTTTTTATTTATTTTTATATTTCAGCTACATATGAATGAAGATAATAAAAGAAAAATTTGGAAATTAATTCAGAAAACTGGTGATGAACTTATAGGTAGGTTACCCGACCATACTTCACACCCTAAAGGTCGAAATCCTTATGCTCATATTGCACTTGAAATAAAAAATCATTTTGGAATGTCATATAAAGATATTGAAGACGATAAAATACCCGAACTTGAGAAATTTATTGAATTTATTCAGAATAATCCAAGATAATCATGGCTTCCATTCAGGCTTTCCAAAGAATGAGAGCAATCTTTCCTTTTGGTTTTTTGAATTTTTAAAATCCGAAACCATTTGCTGCCAAAACATAAAAGTTATTTTGATAGGATTAAATGTTTTCACATTTTCTCTAATACCAAATCTTACAGGCTCAATTTCCTCTGCAAAAGTTCCAAAAAGTCTATCCCATACGATTAGTAAGTTACCGTAATTCTTATTAATGTAGCATTCATTGCTGCCATGGTGAACTCTGTGTGATGAAGGAGTAACTAAAATGTATTCTAAAATACCTAGTCGTCTTATCCATTGTGTGTGCCCGATTACGCCCCAAAGTGTAGATGCAACTCCTGCTGCAGCAGTAATAATTGGATCAAATCCTATTAACGGCATTACAATGAAAAATGGCACTTTTGTTATTGGCCCAAACCAAGCTTGCCTTAATGAAACAGTAAAGTTCATTTCTTCACTAGAATGATGATTCATGTGAACTGCCCACATGAAACGAACTCTATGCGAAAAGCGATGATACCAGTAGTACACAAAGTCAATCATTACAAAAGTTACGATCCAAACAGCCCATGTTGGAAGCAGTTCATTCACTGTAATAAATTTGAATTGGTAAAGATAAACGTATAGAAAAAAAATTGAGCTTTTTGTAAGAAGTCCAACCATAAAATTTCCAATTAACAATCCTAGGCCCGCTAGGGTATCTCTAAATTTATACAAACCTAAACCGTTTACAGTTGAGTAAATTACCTCTGCTGCAATGAGTAATAGCACAATTGGTACGCCATACGCGTATATGTCGAATTCAGTCATTTTTTCTATTGAAATGTATAACATTAGAATTACTTCAGGAAAATATGAAAAATATAATCTTTATCATTCTTCTCAGTATCAGCTTGGCTTTTTCTGCTTCAGCCAAGAATGACGGTGGCGGTAGCTCAGGAGGTAGTTCTGGCGGTAGCTCAGGAGGTAGTTCTGATAGTAGCGGAGGAAGTTATTCGGGAAGCACTGGCTATGATAAGGAGTTAAAACGAATTCTGTTTGAAATTGAGAAGAATGAGAATTATCAAGGTGCGCTCAAAGACTTAGAAATATATGTCTATGAAAATCCTCAAAATGCAAACGGTTGGAATTTAATTGGCTTTGCAAGTCGCAAACTGGGCAAATTTGATGACGCGGAACTATATTATAACACAGGTTTAGAAATTGAACCTCAACATGACGATATATTAGCCTATCAAGGTGAGCTGTATTTACAAACAGATCGATACGAAATGGCCCTTGAAAACCTAGCAATACTTGCAGATATCTGTATCTTCAATTGTTCAGAAAAAATTGAATTAGCCGAAGCAATAAAGAAATATGAGTTAGAGAATAATCTTTAACCAGTTGATTTATTTTCCCAGTCAAATTAATCTTTTATAGGAAAATTTGTCATGATTAAGATTTTAGTCTTTTTTGTTCTTGGAGCAGCTACTCTGTACTTTATAATCAGGGCCTTAGTTAACACTGAGCCTGGCAGATTATCCCGTGTCATAAAGATTATTATCTTTGCCGCAATTATAATCGCGGTTGTCTTTATGCTGACTAGGGGTAATTTAGGTTTTCTTGCACCTATCATTGGACTTGCAAGAAGATTGTTAGTTGGTTTTTAAAAATGATAGCTGCAAAAAAAAGTTTTATTGTCATAATCTTCTTTTTATCATCTCTGATTTTTTTTACCTCTTGCGATAACGATCCAAATCAATCAGCAGCATTTACTGGAGTGCGGGTAATTGATAACTCATACTCTCCACCAGTAGTAAGAATAAATGAAGGAGGGAAAGTTAGGTTCAATAACTGGGGCAATAATCCACATAATGTAATTGCCGTTGACGAAACTTGGGGCTCATACGAAGAGATACCTAAAGGTGATTACTTAGATATTACTTATGAAGCTGAGGGATTATATAAATATCTTTGCTCTTTTCATGCATCACCTGATGGTGAGTGGGGGATGGTTGGGTCTGTTGTTGTTGGTGATATAAATTATGAAGATTATACTAACTTTTCAAAAATGGATGTAGTTCCTTCTTTCTCTGGATCAGTAAGAAATGTACCTGATGATTATGAGACAATTCAAGATGCGGTTAATGCATCAAATCCTGGGGACTTGGTTCTTATTAAACCCGGAATTTACTATGAGGAAGTTGTTGTCAATGTTCCTTCAATAACAATTCGTGGCTGGGATAGAAATAATACAATTATCGATGGTGAATTTGAAAGAGGTAATGGCGTTCTTGTTGCAGGTGTCGATGGCGTTGTGATTGAAAACATTACTGCACGCAATGCATTGCTCAATGGTTTTTATTGGGCAACAGTTAAGGGATATCGAGGTTCTTATTTAACAGCTTACAACAACGGTGACTATGGTGTTTATGCATTTGATGCTGTTGATGGAGTATTAGAGCATTCATATGCGTCAGGATCTCCTGATGCAGGTTTTTATATTGGACAATGCTATCCTTGCGATGCAATTGTGAATAATGTTATTTCAGAAAATAACGGACTAGGTTATTCCGGAACTAATTCAGGAGGCTCCCTATACATTATTAGTTCAGTATTTAGAAATAACAAAGGGGGTCTAGCTCCAAATACATTAGATTCTGAATTACTACCTCCTGAAAGAGAGACATTTATTATTGGGAATTTAATTGAAAATAATAACAACAATGATGCTCCTGCTACAAAATCAACTTATTTATCTTTTGGCAACGGCGTTATTATTGCTGGCGGCAATAATAATATAATCAAAAATAATGTGATTGCTAACCATGATTTATATGGCGTTATTCTTACTGCAGCAGCTGATGTGAATTATTGGCCAGCCCATGGAAACAGAGTTGAAGATAATCTAATTTTATCATCTAACAGGGCAGACTTAGCAATTAGTGGCGTATCCAATCTTGGTAATTGTTTTAAAGGAAACTATTTTAATACTTCTATACCGCCAGGTGTACAGTCTTTAAATAATTGTGACGCAGGGTACATTCCACTTAGCTCAGATCTCTCAGGTATGTGGTCATCGCTTGCAAGAATTATTCATGCGAGTGACGGTGGATATCAACAAGGTGACTGGAGATCTTTTCCTAAACCTGAAAATCAACCAAATATGCCAATTATGGAAAAGTTGTTAAATCAAGGATATGATAAGAAAAATTTACCTACCTATATGATCAGAAAGTCTGTAAAGCCAGCTGTCGAGGTTTTTCAACAATTCGAAGATGTGCTGAATGATATTGAATTACCAGAAGAAGCAAGAAACTATTTGAACTAATAGTTTAATTGTTTAACCTATTTATAGGAGATTTTAGATGCCAGGTGTTACTTTTTTTCCATTAAATGATGTACCGTTTTTATCATTATTTTTTAACTTTTATGGCTACTATCTTCCCATATTTTTATATGCGACATGGACGTCTACTGCATTATTTGATTTATTTCTTTCAAAATACAGAGGCACGACTGGAAAAGTAATTTGGACGTTTATTGTCATGTTCATTCCTTTAATCGGCTCATTAATTTATCACCTATTTGCAGCTAGGGAGTTAGATGTCACGATTAGGGCGACCATGATCTTTGGCGGTATTGGTATTTTAATAATTGTTTTTCTCTATCTCGGTCTTGCCCTTTAATTTTTCGAAGTGATATTTGATTCAAGAATTACCCCAATTAGAAGAGATTTAGCTTCAGCTGCATATAAAGCTATTGTAAAAAGAAAAAAATATGTGAACGCAAAGCTGGCTACAGTTAACAGAGCATTTTCTCCACTTTATTCAAATAAAGGTTCAAAATTAAGCACTCAACTATTGTATGGTGAAGAATGCGATGTCTTTGAAACTAAAAATGGGTGGTCTTGGATTCAGTCTCGAAGAGATAATTATGTTGGGTATACCCCTTCTATTAATCTAACTAGAAAAACATATAAACCTAATTCAAAAGTAATCTCCTTAAGAACAGTTATTTATACTAAACCAGATATAAAAAGTGCCACGAAAGGTTACTTGAGTTTTAACTCATTAGTTGAGGTAATTAAAATTAAGGGAAAATATTCGCTAATTAAAAATTTGGGTTGGTGTCCAAGTCTAGATCTTGTAAAGGTTAAGAGTTGCAAATTCGATCATATAGATTTATCAAAACAATACTTAGATACCCCTTATCTATGGGGCGGAAGAGACTCAATGGGCATAGATTGTTCAGGGTTAATCCAAAATCTCCATCAGATTAATAATAGGCCTTTTCCAAGGGATACAGATATGCAAGAGATATATGTTACTAATGAAGTTAAGTATGAAAAAGATCTCAAAGCGGGAGATCTAGTATTTTGGAAAGGGCATGTTGCAATGATGATTGATAATTTGAATATCATTCATGCAAATGCTTTTCATATGAAAACAGCGATTGAGCCACTAAGTACAGCGAAGAAAAGAATATCAAAATCAAATGGTAAGATTAAAAAGCTTGGAAGGTTATGAATTAAGTGAATGAAAATTTATTTCTAATAAACCAAAGCAAAATCAATGAAGGAATTACCATGACAGCTGTAATTATAAAGAAAACACCCCAATCTCCCTGCAGCCAGTCGACTAATGATCCTGAAGATGATGCCATTAGTGTTCTTCCAGCTGTTCCAAGCGATGCCAAAAGGGCATATTGAGTTGCAGTATATGTTCGGTCAACAAGTAGCGAAATAAAAGTTACAAAAGCCACAGTTGCAAAAGCTGCAGCCAAATCATCAAGTAATACTGCGGCAGCAAAGAGTAAAACTGATTTCTCAGACCATGCCATTACACTAAACATTATGTTTGTAATTGCCATTGCAATTCCTGAAATGAATAGCGCTTTAACCACACCTGATTTTATGGAAAACCAACCACCCAATAACGTAAACACAATTGTTGTTATCCATCCAAGCCCCTTTGAGTAAATTGCAATATCAGATTTTGAAAATCCCATTTCGTCGTAAAATATAATGGACATACGCCCCAAAAATGCCTCACCAATTTTAAATAAAAATATGAACCCGATAATCAACAGACTGATGGTTAACCCATTTTTTTTGAAGAAACTAATTAATGGACTTACAATAGTACTTACAAACCAGGCTGAAAATTTATTTAATTTTAAACGATCTTGATCACTTTTTTGAGCAATTTGCCTGTTATTCGATAGATCTTCTGGAATAAATAAAAGTCCGATATTAAAAAGAAAAATGATTAGGCAAATGAACAGAAAAGTTAATTGCCAATAATTAGCTAGGCCTTGCTGCTCAAAATAATCAGCAACAAAAAGTGTGAGCATTCCACCTATTTTATAGCCTGTCCACCAACCAACCACAGCTATTGATGCGCCAGCTGCCATTGATGCTTTTTCATTCTCACCTATTTGCTCAATTCTTAAAGCATCGATTGTTATATCTTGAGATGCCGAGGAAATAGCTATCAATAATCCAAGTAAAATAATTAATTCTAAATTTGTAATTGGATTGAGTGTCGTCCAAATAAATAGACATACCAGTATTATTGCTTGTAAAGAAATGATCCACGATTTTCTGTGGCCAATTTTTTGAGTTAAGATAGGAATTTTTACACGGTCAATGATTGGAGCCCAAATAAAGTTAATTGCATATACACTAAAAATTAGACCTGCCCATCCAATTGTACTTCTCGATAATTCATAATCTTTAAGCCAAAGCGAAAGAGCGCTTCCAATTATCACCCAAGGAAAGCCACTAATTGCTCCGAGCAGCAAGATGCGCAACATTCTATTATCAAAATAAATTGATAATCCTACATTTTCTTTAGTCATTAAATATTAGAATAGGTAATAGTGCTAACTAACGTCAATCAATATATTGAAGATTATTTGAACTTATTCAATTGGTGCAGGATTATCGCTGAAACTTCTTAAATAGAGTATGACGTTCGCTCTATCTTTTTCTTTTTTTAGACCCACAAAAGACATTTTTGTACCTTCAATATATTTTTTTGGATTTAAAAGGTAACCGTTAAGTTGCTCGTATGTCCAGTTGCCACCATAGGCCGCCATTGCGTTTGAATATTTATAATCCTCTTTTGAACCAATATCTTTATTTACAATATCCCAGAGCGCTGGCCCAATTTTATTTGCTCCACCTTTTTCCACAACATGACACTGTGAACATTTCTTAAAGACCTTTGCACCTTTTTCTATATCTGCTGATGCAAGCAGAGTCTGAATTGGTATTTCAGGTTCCGCTGTAGCAGTGTCATCTGCCATTGCTGCTGATGCAGACACTACCATATCTTCAGCACCTTCAACTTGATAGGCTGCTACCTCGGGTTTTTCAACATGATATAAAATCTCACTGAAATTTGCTAAACCGATAAATACAAGGGCCACAACTAATACACAGGCTACAATTTTATTGATTTCAAATGAATCCATGATGTCTCTTGACGTAATTAGATAATTATTTAAACAATAACCGAATTTAATCAAGTTTTTATGCGTCTTCTAGTCGCATAATTTATTTATGATAAGCCAAGAAAACACAGCCATAATTATCCCGGTCAGATTACAAGCGAGCAGGCTGCCAAATAAGCCTTTGCTCGACATTGCCGGCAAACCAATGATCCAACATGTTTGGGAGTCAGCCATTGCTTCTGATTTGGGCCGAGTAGTGGTTGCTACAGATAGTGATGAAATCGCCAAGTGTATTGAAAGTCTTGGAGGCGATGTATGCATGACTTCTGAAAATCATCAGACAGGTACTGATCGTATGTATGAAGCGCTTCAAGTAATTGATCCAGGTAAAATGATTCATTACATCATTAATTTGCAAGGCGACTTGCCTACAATTAATTCGATGGCTTTAGAGAAAGTTTTAAATTTATTATCATCAGAAGAAGACGAAATAGGCACACTGGTCACCCAGTTTGAAAGAGAGGAAGATCTAAAGAAAGAGCAATTTGTAAAAGCAGTCTGCAATTTATCTGCTAGTGAAACTGAATCTTATGCAGAGAATTTTGTAAGAAAACAAGAAGATTACGATTCTAAGAACCTTTTTCATCACATAGGTATTTACTCTTTTAAGAGAGATGCTTTAGAAAAATTTGTCACTTTGTCTCAAACTGATCGAGAAAAAAATGAAAAATTAGAGCAATTAAGAGCTATTGATAACAATATGAAAATAAAAATTGGTTTAATTGACTTTTTACCTCTCGGAGTTGATACTCCGGATGACTTAGAGGAAATTAGAAAGATATTAAGCAAATGAAAAAAATAGCTTTCCAGGGTGAACTCGGAGCTTATTCACATCTTGCGTGCATTGAAGCTGCGCCTGATCACAATCCTGTTGCTTGCAGAACATTTGAGTCTGCCATGGAGCAAGTTAATGCATCAGAGTGTCATTTAGCCATGATACCAATTGAAAACTCGGTCGCGGGCAGGGTAGCGGATATTCACTACTTACTTGGTGGATATGATTTAAAAATATATTCAGAACACTTTCAAGAGATCAATCATCAGTTAATGGTAAAACCAGGCGCTTCCTTAGATACAATTAAAAATGTACGTAGTCATTCTATGGCTATTGGACAATGTAATGCTGCGATAAAAAAATATAATTTAGATGTCATCATAATGGCGGACACCGCAGGTTCTGCGAAATTTATTAGTGAGCAAGGGACAATGGAAGACTCAGCGATTGCCTCAACACTTGCAGCTGATACTTATGGATTAGATATAGTAGATACAAATATTCAAGACATGAAAAATAATACAACTCGATTTTTAATAATGTCAAAAGATCTTCAACAAGAAAGAAACGAAAACTTATCATACCTGACAAGTTGCATATTTGAAGTAAAGAGTGTTCCTTCAGCTCTTTATAAGGCACTCGGTGGTTTTGCAACTAATGGGGTCAATCTAACTAAATTAGAGAGTTTTATTGTTGATGGTGATTTTAATAAAGCTCAATTCTATATTGATCTAGATGGCCATGCTGAAGATCAATCGGTAAAAGGAGCTTTAGAAGAACTATCCTTTTATACTGAAAAACTGAAAGTCTTAGGCGTATATCCAAAACATTCATATAGAAACAATTAGTTTACTTATTGTGCATCCAAGCAACAATTAATTGATGAGCTACAGCCATTGCAGGAGGTATCCATATTCTGTCAGGGCTTTTGCCAACGAATATACGATTTAAGTCTTCTCGAGATAACCATACTGCATCTTCAATTTCATCCTGATCTAAATCAGTTGCATCACCATCTGTTTGACAGAAACATGCGATCATTAATTGAGAGGGAAATGGCCATGGTTGGGTAAATTTATAGTCAACACTTGTAACATTTAATCCTACTTCTTCTTTAACTTCTCTAATAACTGCATCTTCGATGGTTTCACCCGGTTCTAAAAAACCTGCCAGTGCTGAGAACATTCTGGGTGGAAATATTTTTTGGCGACCGAGTAAACATTTGTCTTTAAAAATAGGAAGCATGATTACGACAGGGTCAACACGAGGAAATAATTCTACGTTACAATTTTTGCAAATTTTTTTGCAACCTGCATCAACAGTTTCAAGTCGGGAACTTTCACATCTGGTACAAAAAATATTGGATGAATTCCATTCGACCATCGACTTAGCCTGGGCAAGAATACCTGTGTCTTCCGGGGAAATACTCTGCGCTATCGATCTTAAATCAATAAATTTACAGTTAGGAAATGCAGTTTTGTCGAAGTCTTTGTTACTTTTTGATAAATCTATGGCGTAGTAGCTTTTATTTTTTAACTTGCCTAGGAAAAGCAAATAAGCATCTTCAATAAAATTTTTTATTTGATCATATGTGGCTAAAAAAATTGTTGAATTTGAGCCAGGTTCACTGCTCACGTGTATCAATGGTTTCCCTGAGTGAAAAACAACAAAACGTGTTTCATTGTCTAATAAATTTGCTTTTTGCCAGTCTTTATCGCTTCTAAAACCTGACATTCTATCGAGTGGATTATTTGCAAATATTATTTTGTTCATTAATTTATTATTTATTAAACAACATTTTATTTTCGTTATGATACAATATTTTGGGAGATTGAGTAGACAAGTTATTCGCCAATCCGGTCAGGTCTGAAAAGAAGCAGCCGTAACGAAGATATTTGGGTTACGTTGATCTCCCACTAAAGATTAGTGATTTTTATGTCCAAAACAACCAATATACCTATTCCATTAAAATATAGACCGCTAAAGTTTAGTGAACTTATTGGTCAAGATCTCATGTCTAAGACAATACAAAATGCAATTGAGATGAATAGAATTGCCAACGCTTATTTACTCACAGGGGTTAGAGGTGTGGGAAAAACAACGACAGCTAGAATTATTGCAAAATCATTAAATTGTTTGAACATAACGGAGCAAGATAACAACGAGCCATGTGGGGTTTGTGACAATTGTAAAGCGATAACAGAGTCCAGAAGTGTTGATGTTTATGAAATGGATGCAGCATCGCGCACTGGAATAGCTGATATAAGAGAGCTGATTGAAGGCGTTCAATACTCGCCCGTATCATCAAAGTATAAAGTATATATTATAGATGAAGTTCATATGTTATCGACCGCAGCCTTTAATGGATTACTTAAAACATTAGAAGAGCCGCCACCTCATGTGAAATTTATTTTTGCAACTACTGAGGTAAGAAAAATACCTACAACAATACTGTCAAGATGCCAAAGATATGATTTAAAAAGGGTTGAACCTGATGATTTAGTTATTTTTTTAAAATCCATATGTGAAAAGGAGTCAGTTGAGTTTGAAGAAGGTGCATTAAAAATTATCGCAAGAGCTGCAGATGGATCTGTAAGAGATGGCCTTTCTATACTCGATCAATCTATTGCATTTTCAGGTAAGCATATTTCTGAGGAGCAAGTGAAAGAGATGATCGGTTTAAACGATCCAACCAAAATTTTAGAACTAATCAAATTCATTACTGCTGGCCAAACTCAACAGTCACTTGAAAAAATAAATGAACTTTATGACAACGGAGCTGATCCATCAATGATTGTAAAAGATCTGATAGAAACTGTTCATAGTTTGACTATGATTAATATTGATGCAGCTGAGGGGGTCAAAAGCTCACTTACAGACAGTGAATATAATGCAGTGCAAGAGGTAGCAGGTAATCTTGATGTATCTACTCTCTCAATGGTCTGGCAAATGCTAAATAAGGGACTGCATGAAGTTACAGACTCATTTTCTCCCATAACTTCTCTTGAAATGTTGATCATTAGGATCATTTATTTAAATGATATACCAAAACCTAATGAATTAATAAGTGAACTAAATAATATGGTTGAAAAAAATGATAATAAAATACAGGATAAATCAGGAGAAATATCTTCAGAAATGGATCCGAAAGTAAAAGAAATTATTGATTTCTTTCCTGGTACTGAAGTTGAACAAATTGAAGAGAAATAAATATGAATAATTTTAACAATATGATTAAGCAGGCCCAAGACTTGCAAAAAAAAATGGCTGAGGCTCAGGAAAAGGTAGAAACACTGGAAGCCGAGGGTATCTCAGGTGGAGGAATCGTTAAAATAACTATAAATGGAAAAAATAATGTAACTTCTGTAAACATTGACGAAACAGCGATAGATAAAAATGAGAAAGAAATTTTAGAAGATTTGATAGTTGCAGCTTTTAATGATGCGCGTGACAAAATTCAAAGAAAAATTGCAGATGAAATGAGTTCTCTTACCGGTGGTATAAAACTTCCTCCAGGAATGAAACTTCCTTTCTAGTATGAAATCTCGTATATCTAATCCAGAAATTGATAAGTTAATACTTTTAATCAGTAAACTGCCTGGTTTTGGACCCAAATCTGCGAGCAGAGCAGCACTTCATTTAATAAAGAATAAAGAACAATTAATGGTCCCACTCGCTGAGTCGCTTTTATCATCGAGTGAAAATATTGTTACATGTGAAATTTGTGGAAATATAGATGTAAATTCTCCATGCATGATCTGCACAAATGAGGGTCGATCTAAAAATCAAATCTGTGTTGTTGAAAATATCGCAGATCTATGGGCACTTGAAAAATCTGAAGTATTTAACGGACTGTACCATGTGTTGGGTGGTAACCTATCTGCTATAAACAGCATTGGGCCCGATGATTTAAATCTAAAAAAACTTATTGATCGAATTGAAGGCGAAAAAATTGATGAAGTCATATTGGCTTTAAGTGCAACCGTTGATGGTCAAACAACCGCTCATTACGTAGCGGATACGTTATCAAAACACAGTGTTGAAGTGAGTCGTTTAGGACACGGTGTGCCTGTTGGTGGTGAGTTGGATTATATGGATGAAGGAACTATTGCTGCCGCTCTCAGTGCACGACAAAAAATTTAGTTTTATTGTATTTTCTCAATTTTTTTATTCAATCTTGACCTTATATCTAAGTTAGCCTATCTAAAGATTATGACAGTAAAAAAGATTTTAACTGCTCCAGATCCGTTTTTAAAACAGATTTCAAAACCAGTTGATGAAGTAACTAAAGAGATACAGGATCTCATGGATGATATGTTGGATACCATGTATGACGCACCTGGAATAGGTCTAGCAGCAGTTCAAATCGGAGTTCCTTTGCGTGTAATTGTGATGGATATAAGCTGGAGAAATGAAGAGGGCATAAAAGAACCCCTTTATTTTGTTAACCCTGAAATTACAGTAAAAACAAAAAATCTTTCAACATATGAAGAGGGATGTTTATCAGTCCCAGATCAATATGCAGAAATTGATCGTCCAGAAGAATGTGAAATAAACTTTCTTGATTATAATGGAAAAAAGTCGACCCTAAACGCTAAAGGATTATTAGCGACCTGTATCCAACATGAAATGGATCATCTTGAAGGAATTCTTTTTATAGATCATTTATCAAATATGAAACGCAACATGATTGTAAAGAAGCTCATCAAAACAAGAAAACAATCAAAAAAAGAACGAATCGTCGCTTAGATAAAATGAAAAATTATCGCATCCTATTCATGGGCACAGCCCCATTCGCAGTTCCATCCCTAAAAAAAATTGTTTCTTCAAATAATCATTTGGTGGGTGTATATACATCCCCCGCAAAAAAGGCTAACCGAGGAATGAAATTATCAATATCACCAGTGGCAGAATTTGCTGAAGCTGAAAATATAGAAATTAGCTCGCCTCCTTCGATTAGTTCATCAGAGGAATTAAAAAAACTACAAGAAATGAATTTGGATATGATAATTGTTGTTGCTTATGGAATGATATTACCTGAAGAAGTAATCAATTTACCTAAACTTGGTTGTTTTAATGTACATGCATCTTTACTTCCTCGGTGGAGGGGTGCTGCACCAATTCAAAGAGCAATGATTGAAGGTGATCAGACTACGGGCGTTACAATTATGAAAATGGATAAAGGCCTTGATACAGGAGATATTGGGCTGCAAAAAGAAATAAAAATAGAACAACAAAACTACATTGAGTTAGAAAAAGAACTCGCAAATGAAGGAGCTGAATTGCTTATCAAATTTATTGATAGATTAGATGGCTCTATTGAGTTTGCTAAACAAAATGACACGCAGGCCTGTTATGCAAAGAAAATACAAAAACAAGAAGCATTAATAGACTGGACTGAAAATGCTGAGAAAATAAATAGACGCATAAATGCTTATAATCCTAGTCCATGTGCTTGGTTTTCACTAAATAATAAAAGAATTAAAATACTGAAAGCTGAGGTAATTCATGAGAAAGGCGAGGCTGGAAAGATTATGAATGAAGAATTTTTAATTGGTTGCGGTATTAATTCAATAAGACCGTTGCTTCTCAGAGTTGAAGGTAAACAAGATTGTACAATCAATGACTTTCTTTTAGGACATAAAATTGAAGTCGGCTCTTATATTTAATGAACAGGTACAAAATAAAAATTGAGTATGATGGTACGCCGTTTGTAGGATGGCAAAGACAAGAAAATGGACAATCAGTTCAAGGTTGTATTGAAACAGCAATAAATAATATATTTGAGGAAAACATAACTATCTTTGGAGCTGGTAGAACAGATGCAGGTGTTCACGCAATGGGGCAGGTCGCTCACTTTGATGTTACAGACAAATTACTTGAACCATATGTGATAAAGAACGCATTAAACGATCACTTGAGACCATTTCCAATTTCCATTTTAGAAGTAGAGAAAGCACATAATGATTTTCATGCAAGATTTGATGCAACTCAGAGAAAATATCTTTATAGAATAGTAAATAGAAAGTCACCACTCACTATTGAGAAAGGAAGAGCTTGGCAGGTACATAAAGACATTTATGTTGATTTGATGAAGGAATGCATTTCTTCAATTGAGGGTCAGCATGACTTTACAACATTCCGTTCAGCTCATTGTCAATCTGATAGTCCAATAAAAACTTTAGACAGCCTAAAAATTAGCCAATCAGAAGAAAATATCTATTTTGGTTTCACTGCAAAATCATTTCTGCATCATCAAGTTAGATCAATTGTTGGTAGTTTAAAGTTAGTTGGAGAAAAAAGTTGGTCGCTTGGGGACTTTGAAAAAGCGCTTAATTCAAAAGATCGCTCTAAATGTGGAGCGCTTGCTCCTCCTGAGGGATTATATTTTATGGAGGTTAAATACTAATTATTGTGAGCAGTTTTCAATTGTTTGAACATCTATATCTAATTTTTCTGCGGTGTTACCATAAAAGATCCCTCTGATTGGCGCCGCATAACTTGCATCTAATCCGCATGAAACTCGAATATATCTCTCATCAGGACAACATTGATTTGTAGGATCAAAGCCAACCCAACCAAGTTGATCTATATAAAGCTCAGCCCACGCGTGTGTTGCTTGAAATTCAGAGTCATTTCTATTTTTATGCATGTAGCCATTTACATATCTTGAGGGAATGCCTAAGTATCGAGCAGCGGAAATCATTATATGTGCTTGATCTTGGCAAACACCCTTCTCTTGATCTATTGACATAGCCGCAGTTGTGTTTGTATTGGTGGTATACGGTTCATATTTAATTTTTTTTGCAATTAAGAGCATTAAATCATGAGCAATATTTACAGTGTCTTCATTTGAGCTATCTTTTGAGGCAATAGAAGCTAGCTCTTTTATTTTATCATTTGGTAGTGTTAAAATTGTACTTCTTAAATAGACATATGGATCGATTTTATCGTTCAAACTTTCATACACCCCATTTGTATCAATTGTTTCAACTTCTCCTTTAACTACAAATTTAATTTCCTTTTCTGATGGTTCACCCTTGAAGTTAATTATATTATTTCCCTCTCCATCTCTAAATATTTCACCACCAGATTTGTTATTTCTTTTTACAGTCCAATTCAATATTTTAAGACCATTGTAGGGTGATGGAGTCAACTTTGTTGTTTGAATTAACCCTAATAGGTTATCATCATATTCATAATTTGTTGTATGATTGATTGTAAGTAACATAATCTACCTAAAAAAATGATTTTGAATTTGATTGTCTAAGAATGATATCTTCGATACAAAATTGGTCACATACTCATGCAAACCATATTCAATAATTGACTCGACAGTCTCGTCTTTTACAGAATTATGAACTGATTTAAGGCCTGAGTAAATATCACTGATTTTATCAGGACTGCATTTCAAACAATTAAGATGATAAACAATATTATTTATACAAAAACTTAAAGAACGTGAACAATCATTATTAAGTATAAAAAAATGAGCAATTTTTGTTGAGGTCACGTCTCCATCATAAGCCCATCTAAAAGCGCGAAATGAAGATAGTGATCGTAAAAGTATAATCCATTGTAAATTATCAAGATTTCCCCCTATATAATCAGCAGTGGGAAGTAGTACAAAATATTTTACATCAAGCAATCTTGCAGAATTATCTGCTCGTTCAATGAATGTGCCAAGAAATATAAAATGATATCCGTCATTTCGTAATAATGAGTTTGCTGATCCTCGAAACATATTTACTTGTTGAATAGTCCATTCAGTAAAGTTTGGTAGATCAGCTCGAGTAAATTTTTTATTTTTTAGCTCCAATATCTCTTTGTATGACTTATTAATTGCAACCCATGCCTCAGGGGTGAATGCAGTCCGCACTAATAGGGCATTATTTCTAGCTTTGGATATACAGCTGTACACAGAGGAAGGATTTTCTTCGTCAAAAAAAATATAATCCTCAACATTTTCCTGATTTATTTCATTATATTTAGTAAAGTAACCTTGAGCAGCACCCGCAGCTGATAATACCGAGTCCCATTCATTATGGTAGCCTTTAGGGTTAGGAAACAATGACATTCTATAACCCACATCAAGAAGGCGTGCCATAGTTTCTGCTCTTTCCATATATCTACTAATCCAGTAAAGATTCTCTGCTGTTCTGCTTAGCATGTTAATCTGCGAGGACCCAAGTGTCCTTTACTCCTCCCCCTTGTGATGAATTTACTACATACGATCCTTTATTTAATGCAACCCTTGTTAATCCCCCTGGGCATAATTGTACTTTTTCTCCAACAAGACAGAATGGACGTAAATCAACTCGTCTTCCTGAAACTTCATTATCTATTAATGTTGGTGAGGATGATAAGTCTAATGTTGGTTGAGCAATATATCCTCGAGGGTTACTTTTCAGTTTAGTAGAGAACTCTGAAATTTGATCTTTAGTTGATTTAGGTCCAATTAACATTCCATAACCACCTGAACCATCAACCTCTTTCACTACAAGTTTTTCAATATTTTCTAATACATAAGTTAATTCGTCATCTCTTTCACATCTCCATGTTTCAACATTATCTAGAATAGGTGTTTCACCAAGGTAAAATTTTATCATTTCAGGGACAAATATATAAATAGCTTTGTCATCTGCGATACCAGCACCAGGAGCTGAGCATATGTTCACACCACCTGTTTTATAAACTTGAGTGATCCCCGGAACACCAATGACTGAGTCCGGGTTATAACAAAGAGGATCTAAAAATTCGTCATCAATTCTTCGATATACAACATCTATTTTTTTTGGTCCATCAACTGTCTTCATATAGAGCAAATCATTTTCAACAAAGAGATCTTGTGACTCCACCATTTCAATACCCATTTGGTCGGATAAAAAAGTATGTTCGTAATATGCACTATTTAAATGGCCTGGAGTTAATAAGACAACTGTTGGTATACTGCTATCACATTTTTTTGGGGCAAGACTCATTAGCGTCTGTAGTAATCTAGTAGGATAGTCATCAACCCGTAAAACACGATTCGTGTGAAATAAATCAGGAAACATTTTCATCATGATTTCTCTATTTTCCAACATGTATGAAACACCAGATGGTGTCCTACAGTTGTCTTCTAAAACATAAAACTCATCTTTTCCTGTTCTGACTAAGTCAACACCAATTATTGGACTATAAATCTTTCTTGGAGGTGAAAAGTTGATCATAGACTGATCATATGACGATTTTTTATAAACAATTTCTTTTGGAACAATCCCTGCCTTAAAAATTTCACCGCTATTATAAATATCGTGAAGAAAAGAATTTAGAGCTTTCGCTCTTTGTAAAACACCTTTTTCTATTTTTACCCATTCGTAGTTTGTAAGAATTCTTGGAATTAGGTCAAAAGGGATGATTCGTTCAGTCATATCATCATCTTTGACCGAAAAAGTAATACCAATTCTTTTAAAATGAGATTCAGCTTCAAAATTCTTTTGGCTAATGACTGTGGATGACATGGTTCTCAACCACGAATTTACTTGTAAGTAGTGCTTTCTTATTTGAGCATCATCGCTATACATTTCATCAAACATGGGCACATACTAATCAAATAGCTATTAATATTAATTTTATGCCTTTGCCAAATTGACATGTTATTCCCCTCCCGAATTCAGCAAATAATCTGTAATAGACGATTATGAAAAAAATTTTTGAGCAATCATTTAACTACTTTCTTAGAGCGTTCCCGGTAATCTTGACTGTTTACTTTCTTTTTCAAATAGCTGGAGCAATTATTTAGGTATTTATTATGTTTGGAACTAGATGGAATTTTAATCCTTCCCCCCTTAAATTGGATATAGCTTTGACCATCATGCTAATGTTGCTAATAGTATAATACCTAAATAGCTCTAAAATTGATATATAGTTGATTTTTATTGGAAGTACTTAGTGATTATGAGACTGTAAATTTCTTTGAGCTTAGTTATGTCCTCAGTTTTTACATTTTCATCAATTTGGTGCGCGGTCTCTCCAATAAGTCCAAACTCCGCTACCTCGCAGTAGTCTTTAAAAAATCTTGCATCTGATGTTCCACCTGTTGTTGTAAGTGAAGAATTCATTCCTGTAATCTCATCAACAGAACTTTTCACTATCTCTGTAAATTTACCTTTTTCAGTTAAAAATGGTTCTGCAGAATTGTTAAAAGTTACATCAACTTTATAGTCACTATTATTGATATTTTGTGAAACAACTTCATTGATCATTGATTGAAGGCTCTCTTTTGTGTGATTAATATTGTAGCGAATATTAAATATTCCAGTTGAGGTTTGTGGAACAATATTAGTCGCACCTTCACTTGACTCAATTTTAACAATTTCCATATTTGATGGTGGAAAGTCTTCAGTACCCTTATCAAGCTCTAAATTACACATTGTATTGAGTATTGATGTCAGAGGATTTATTGGGTTGAGAGTCCACTCTGGATAGGCAACATGACCTTGTTTCCCTGAAACTTTAATAGTCGTGGTAATACTGCCTCTCCGTCCAATTTTAATCATTTCTCCTAAATTACTTGGGCATGTTGGTTCCCCTACCAAGCAACTATCTATCTTCTCTCCATTTTTATAAATTTCTTCTAGTACTTTTCTTGTCCCATTTATTGCAGGACCTTCTTCATCATTTGTAATTAAGAGACTTATTGTTCCTTTCATCTCATTATTTTCTAGGTATTCTCTTACTGCTGAAACAAATGCAGCTATAGCAGATTTCATATCGCTTGCACCACGACCATATAACTTTCCATTTTTCTCAGTAGCCTCAAAGGGATTTGAACTCCAAGCATTTTCATCACCTACAGGCACAACATCAGTATGACCTCCAAAACATAAATGTGGTGCACCACTCCCAATCTTTGCAAATAAATTGTCTACATCAGGGGTATCAGTATCACTGAATAAATATCGATTGCATGTAAACCCCATGTCAGTGAGTTCTTTTTGGAGTAGGTCTAAGACACCTTCATTATTCGGTGTAACACTCGGACAAGAAATGAGTGATTTTGTTAATTCAACGACGTTCATACTTTATTCTCTGAGTAAATCGTTGATGGATGTTTTCTTTCTTGTATTTTCATCAACTGTTTTAACGATTACAACACAATATAAACTTGGCTTTTTAGGGTCTTCATTCGGAAGGCTTCCTGGAACCACTACAGAATAAGCGGGTACTTCACCATAACTAATTTCACCTGTGGACCTGTTCACAATTTTTGTTGATGCGCCTAAATACACTCCCATTGATAGAACCGACCCTTCTCTAACAATTACACCCTCGGCAACTTCAGCTCTCGCACCAACAAAACAGTTGTCTTCAATTATTACTGGATTTGCTTGTAGCGGTTCTAAAACACCGCCAATACCAACACCACCTGATAAGTGACAGTTTTTTCCAATCTGAGCACATGAGCCAACAGTTGCCCATGTATCAACCATTGTGCCTTCATCAATATAAGCGCCAATATTTACAAAGGATGGCATCAGAACTACACCTTTACCTATGAATGATCCTTCGCGAACGGTACCATTTGGAACATGTCGGTAGCCAGCTTCTTTCCATTGATCCTCATTCCAATCAACAGTTTTACCTTTCACCTTGTCATACCAAGACGTATAGGGTCCTTTTAAAATTTTATTATCATTTATTCGGAATGATATAAGAACGGCTTTTTTTAACCACTGATTAACAATCCAATCATTGCCGTTTTTTTCTGCAATTCTAAATTGTCCATTATCAAGTTTCTTTATAACTTCATTTACAGCATCAGCGATGTCTGTATCGTTAGGAGAAATTTTAGTAATATTTTCCCAAGCATTTTCAATTTTATTTTTTAATTCTGTATTATCACTCATTTCTTTATCAGTGTTCCTGCACCTTTCGCGGTTAAAAGCTCCATAACCACTGCATTTTGTTTACGACCATCGATTAAAGCAACTCCTTTTGCCCCATTTTTAAGGGTATTGAAACACGCCTTAATTTTGGGAATCATACCACTTTTTATAGTGCCTTTTTTTATGTATTGAAATGCTTTTTTACGATCCAGCTCGGTAATTAATTTTCTGTTATTATCCATTACCCCTTCTACATCTGTCAAAAGCAGAAGCCTTTCGGCTTTGACTGTCTCTGCGACAAACGCAGCCGCAGTATCAGCATTAATATTTAGCGTATTTTTATTTGTATCATATCCCAATGGTGCAATCACTGGTATTTGATTTTTACCCAGCGCTGCTTGAATTAATGATTTATTAATTTTTTTGGGCTCTCCAACAAAACCAATATTCCCATTCATGGCTATTTTTGAATTGATGATTTTTTTTCTTATCCCATCAAAACGTTTCGGTTTACCGCCATATTTTGTAATTTCATTTGAAATAAGTTTATTGAGATCATTGGCTAGAACTGTCTTTACAACACTTAAAATCTGTTTTGATGTAACCCTTAAACCTTGGTATTCTTCATTCTTAATTTTCTTCTTTCTCAATTGACTTTCAATTTG
>CACMBZ010000007.1:0-42281 GCA_902612095.1 uncultured Pelagibacteraceae bacterium
AGGCGACCTTGTAGCCAATATAGTGTTTCATGCGGCATGTCTGAATTGTGATTTTGTAAAAAGGGCAATAAGTTTACTCCGTCAATGATTCTATCATCTGGTAATTCCGCTCCAGCTGCAGCAGCAAATGTTGGTAAAATATCATTTGCGTGAATAGGAGCATTAAATTCTATTCCTGGTTCAATTTTATTTGGCCACTTAGCCATAAAAGGTACATGCAAACCACCTTCGAAATGAGTTAGTTTCCATCCACGATAAGGTTTATTGATATCAGATAAATGAATGTAGTTAGCTCCACCGTTATCGCTAGTTAATACAATCAATGTGTTATCTGTTAGATTATTCTTTTCAAGTGTATCTAATATTCTGCCAACACTCCTATCAAGTGCTTTTAACATTGCAGAATATACTTTTAATTCTTCACTGGATTCACCCTCGATATGGTGAAAATGATCGTAGTCGTCTCTAAGAGCTTGAAGTGGATTATGAGGTGCAAAGTGAGATAGGTATAAAAAGAAGGGCCTGTTCTTATTTTTTTCAATAACTTTGATTGCTTCATCTGTGTAGTAGTCAGTAATATATCCACGAGGTTCAAATGGTTCACTCTTATTATTTCTTGCAGCGTATTGAGTACTGGCCCAAACCATCTCGTCAATAATTTCCCCAGTTCTAGCATTTACAACATCTGGATGATTCTCTGGAAGATAAAGTCCGCCCATTAATTGAAGGCTGTCGTCAAATCCCTGATCAGTTGGACTATAACTTGGAGCAGTTCCAAGATGCCACTTTCCAATTATTGCACTGTAATACCCTTCATTTTTTAGTACCTCTGGAATAGTTATTTCGCTAGATGGCATGCCTGGGTATCCAATATTACCATCATTATCTAAAGCAGTGAGTTCAGCTTCATCATCAAAAATTATAGACAACCCCGTATCGTTTAATTCTTCACCCCATTTTGCAATAGTAATGAGTGATTTAAATGCAGGGGTAAATTCAAATCCAAATCTTGTTGAATAGCGACCAGTCATAATTGAAGCACGTGAAGGAGAGCAGCTTGCACTTGCCGCATAACCATTATTAAATTTTATGCCTTCTAAACCAATACGATCTATGTTTGGTGTCATTAAACTGCCATCCCCAGCACCGCCATTATAAAGTGATACATCATTGAAGCCTAAATCATCAGCCAGTATTAAAATTATGTTTGGTTTATTAGCTAAGGTAGGATCTCTTTCTGATGGCCCGTCTGGCCAAATGACTTCACGGTTTTCAGAAACTGGTCTTGTGAACTCAAATATAGTTGGTAGTGACCAAAGAAATATTTGAAGTTTGTACGTCCATAGGATTAAAGAGAGAATAAGAACAAAAAAAACTGAAAGAGATATTTTTTTTATCATTATTCAATATTTGTAATTGTAATATCCTCTGAATTAACTGGTAAAATTGCCATTGTACCATCATCAGCTAATGTCCAGTTGTCAGGCCGAACTTCATTAACGCCTCTAACGAATATTATCTTAGCAAGGAAAGTTTGAGGGGCTGGTATTAAATGATAAAATATTAGTTCTTTTACGTTTGCTTCATTGGCAGCTTGAGCAGCCTCTATCGGAGATGCATGATAATCTTGAATATCATAAAAAATTCTTGATAATTGTGGCTCAATATCCAGCGATATTTCTTCTGCTCTACCTATCATGTTATATGAAAGTGCATCATGAAACAGTAAGTCCGCATTTTTTGATTGTTCAATCAAATTTTTACTATAATCAGTATCTCCGCTGATTACGATTGATCTTCCTTTATAATCAAAGCGATATCCCAAAGAAGGATCAACAGGGAAATGATCAACTTCAAATGCAGTTATCTTAAGACTGCCATCATCAAAAATTACTGGACTATTTAAATCTATAATTTTTGTATCAAAGCCGGCAATATCAGAGGGAGCTACATCTTCTCCGTGGTGCAGTGTTCTCCATTCAGTATCAAGCTCATACGCCCTTGTTATTCCCTCTGTTACACGTTGTGTTCCCTCTGGCCCGTATACTGGCAGTTTCCCCTCTCTATTTTGAGTGACCCATGAATAAAGGTGATAATCAGCTAAATCAGAAATATGATCTGAATGCAGGTGTGTAAACAGTACTGCATCTAAATTACCAAGGTCTACCTGCCAATTCATTAGATTTTGCCTACTTCCATCTCCAGTATCCACAATAAACATATGGTCAGGAGTCTTAATCATAATGCATGGCTCTGCCCTTCCTTTGCCTGGTAAAGGGCCCCTTGAACCACAAACTAGTCCGATAATATAATCTCCTTCAAAAGTAACTAGTTTATCTTGATTGTTCCACTGCCTTTCAAAATCAAAATCAATTAAATAATTTTGAACTACGGAAGTTCTAAATCCAAAAAAAGTTACAATTAAAATTAGGATAGCAGCTATCAAGAGATAATAGATTTTTTTCATGATTACTTGCCAGCCACTTTTCTTGATGTAATAAGTAGTAAAGCAACGATAACAATTTCAATTACAATAAACTGTGTTGCAAAAGTTGCATCATGTGCCGCCCACGAAATAATTCTAAATATTGCTGTAACACTTAAAAGCATTGCAGGAGCATAAAACCAAATATCTTTTAGAGTATAAGCTGCAAATATCATCATCAAACCAATGCAAAAGAAATAACTTCCAACATCGCCAATCAGACTGCTTCGACCTAATCCTTCTGGAATTACTAATATACCAAAATTTGCTCCAGCATCGTAAGGGGATATTATCCAAACAAGACCAAGTACAATGAATATAAATCCATTTATTGTATTTAGAATAATTAAAAATTTATTCATGATGACTCCTCTATTATTTCCATAATTCTTTGTGCTGTTTCATGGCCTGAATTTTGATTTTGGCCAGTTACAAATCGTTTTTCATCATCAACAACTACGTGATAAGCAAACTGGTCAAGAAATTTGGTTTTAGCCTCAAACAATGCGCCTGCTTTTTTTAATTCTTCTTCTGGATGTAATGGTGTCATTGTAATATTAAGTTCTTTTACTTGTTTGTCAGTTACACCAGTCATTTTCCTTCCAGCAATGAGAATGTTGCCGTTTTTATCTTTTGAATTAATTAAGCCCAAAGGACCATGGCAAATTGCTCCTATGATGCTTCCAGAGTAATATGCTTTAGAAATTCCTGCAGCTAAGGTATCTGAAAAGCCCAAGTCATATGCAGCTCCCCATCCACCAGCAAGAAATACAATATCATACACAGAGAAATCTATTTCACTAATATTGATTGAATTGTTAAGTTTAGCAACCGCCTCAGCATCCTTATAAAATCTTTTATCAGATGAAGACCTCACGAAATATGATGTTGTTTGTGGATCCACTGGAATTTCTCCGCCTTTGATACTTGCAATATCAACACTTATGTTAGCGTCTATAAATTCGAAATAGGGAGCAGTTAATTCAGAACTTGCGAGTCCCGAGGGTTTACCAGATGACTCTCCCGGATAATTTAAAACCCCATGACTTGTTGCAATTATAAGAGCTTTTTTTCCAGCTAAATCAAATGTATTTCCATCATAGTCTGGATGTAAACCCAAGTTTTTAAGAATATATGGCAAAAAAATAATTACCGTAATAACGAAAAGAATTAGTGATAACAAAGTTTTTCTAACTGTTGACTGATACATAACTACTTTACTTAAGTTTCATTAAAAATAGTAACTTTAACTCTTCAATAAGTCTTTCTTCTTTCGTATTATTAAATTTGGTCATACGAAACCATGCTGCATACGAAATTAGGGTATCGATAAGATTTTGTTTATCTTTATTAACCATTTTAATTTCAGGTATTAAATCTTCGAATCTCTGTCTTAAAATATGATTAAATTTTATAAACCCAGTTCTTATTGCATTAGAATTATTTAAACTTGTAATAGTTAAATTAAATACATGCTGGTAAGTGTTATATAAATAAAAACGCTCTTTAATTACATGTTCAATTCTCTGATCTCTGCTGCTTTGTTTTGGATTATTTTTTGCAATATAGCTCTCAAGATCGTTTAGATAACGACGATTTACTTCTTCAATTAATCCTTCCATATCGTCGATGTGCCTAAAAACAGTTCTTATTCCAACTCCAGATTTTGCAGCAATTTCCTGGGCGGTTGGTATTTGACCGTTGTTATTTTTTCTTAATAAAGAAATAGTGGCTGCAACAATTTTATTTAATGTTGTTTTACTTCTGTTGATGCGTCCATCGTTAACAATTGGTGAAATTACCATAGATAAAAATTATCTATTGACAGTGTTTATGTCAATACTTTAGGCTTTATTAAAAATATAAAATTCGTGAATAGAATTACAGAAATACTTGGTTCTAAATATCCAATTATACAGGCCCCAATGGGATGGATAGCAAGAAGTGCATTAGCTTCAGCGGTTTCTAATGCTGGAGGGTTTGGAATTATTGAAACTTCATCAGGTGAGCTTGAGGAGTGTAAGCAGGAAATCAAAAAAATGAGTACACTCACCAATCGACCCTTTGGCGTGAATCTTCCAATTCTTTTTTTACGTGATGAAAGTATGATCAATTTGGTTATCGAAGAGAAAGTAAAATTTGTAACTACATCTGCAGGCGATCCAGCAAAATATATTCACATTTTAAAAGATGCAGGCATTAAAGTGTTTCATGCTGTACCAAGTTTAGCCGGTGCACTAAAAGCAATAAAAGCTGGTGTGGATGGCTTAGTAGTTGAAGGGACTGAGGGAGGCGGATTTAAAAATCCTGAAGAAGTTGGACTTTATGTATTATTACAGTCTATTAGAAAGCATTCTGATATACCAATGGTTGCGGCTGGTGGTATAGTTGATGGCATAGGAATGGCCGCAGCATTTGCAGCAGGAGCTGAGGGAATACAAATGGGGACTAGGTTTGTATCTTCTAAAGAGAGTCCGGTTCATCAAAATTACAAGCAAGCAATTTTAGATTCAGACGAACAGGGAACTTACATCTTAAATAAGAAATCTAAACCTTGTGTTCGTGCAATTAAAACTGATTTCACTCACGGTATTTATGAAAAAGGTGAAATGGATATGTCCGCAATGTTCGGTATTAAGAAACTTTATTTTGAGGGTGATATGAACGCAGCACCAGCATTGGCAGGTCAATCGATGGGCTTAATTGATGAGATCAAAGGCGTTGAAGAAATTATCAATGAAACTATTTCGCAGTTTAATGACGTGTGTAAAAAAATGGGAAATCACAATTTTGCTAATTAAATGAAGTTCATCAGCCTTTTACCCACAGAAGCAAACAACAATTATCAGGGTTTAAAGTTTGCACTTTGGTTTTTTTATTTATATATCGCATTAGTAGCGTTCAGATCGTTTACCCACATGTTCGCTCAAGATGCTGGTTTAAATTCAATTGCTTCAATTATAATTTTTCCGGAGGTTAATAATTTAAATCCTAATAGTGTAATTTATCTTATAGGCTCTTTATGGGGTGGATCACAGATCGTAGTACTTTTTATATCAATTATAATTCTTATAAAATATAAAAGCCTTTTATCATTAGCCTGGCTAGTTTTCGTATTTGATAACATATTAAGAATTATAACGATGACGATGCATAATTTAGATCAGGATTATCTTACTTCAACTGCCCCAGGAGGTTTAGTTGGGACAAGTGTCATGTTATTTGTTACACTTTTAATGTTTTTTATTTCGACCATTGAAAGGAAACAGAAATGAAAGTAGAAAATCGTGTCTTTCCAAACAGAGAACAAATGAAAGGCTTTTTTGAGAATACGGATGATAATGAGCCAATATTCATGCTTAATCTTCTCAAGTTTAAAGAGAAAGCGGAATATAAAGATGGGAGAGAAACCAACTTAACTGGAAGAGAGGCTTATACAATTTATGCTGAGTTTATGGATAAACATCTAAAGGAAATTGGAGGAGAATTAGTTTTGCATACAGATGTAAAACGTTTAGCGATTGGTAAAGTTGAGGAATTATGGGACGTTGTTGCTATTGCAAAATGGCCTTCAAGAAAAATAATGGGTGAAAATATGATGCCCAGTGACCCAGAATATCTTGAAGCTTATCAGCACCGCGAAGCAGGATTAGCAGGCCAATTAAATATTGAAACAAAAGAAATTAATGATTGAATTATATACTTCACCTACACCAAATGGATATAAGATTTCAGTAGCTCTTGAGGAGTTGGAAATACCGTACAATGTTCATGTTGTGAATTTACAAGCTGGTGATCAAAAGAAGCCCGAATTTTTAGCAATGAATCCTAATGGGCGAATCCCAGTAATAGTTGATACTGAAAACGATAACCTTTCAATAATGGAAAGTGGTGCACAACTAATTTATTTAGCTGAGAAAGCAGGCAAATTATTGCCTACAGAGTCAATTGCACGTTCAAAAGTTATTCAGTGGTTGATGTTTCAAATGGGAGGAATTGGTCCGATGATGGGGCAGGCCAATGTTTTCTTTCGTTATTGGCCTGGTGAAAAATTACAGCCAGCAATTGACCGTTATCAAAACGAAGGAAGACGCTTGTTTGAAGTTATGGAGACACGTTTAAAAGAAAATGAGTATCTCGCTGATGATTTTAGTATAGCTGATATTGCAAATTGGTGTTGGGTAAGAACATATAAATGGTCAGGTGTGAATATCGACGGTCTTGAAGGTGTAAAAAGATGGATGCAGATGATGGAAGATAGACCAGCTTGCAAAAAAGGTGTTGCAGTACCAATTGATATTATGGAGTTGATGAGAAATATGAAACAGTCAAAAGATCTAACCAATACCGGTTCAAAAATAATTCAGAAGTAGGAGGATAAAGTTGAGTTTACCAAATCCATTAGTTGTTCTTGGCGGTGTGGGCTCACCCTATACACGCAAGATGCTTTCATATCTTAGGTATAAACGTATTCCTCATAAAATGATTTGGGGAGACCCTTCAAAATATCTTGATCAAGAGGGTATTGAAAAACCCAAGCCTGGATTACTGCCAACATTTGTCCTACCTGATGAAAATGGAAATTTAAAAGCTGTGACAGATTCGACTCCGTTAATAAGAAGGATTGATAAAGAGGTTAGTGAGCGTAGTACTATTCCATCTGATCCTGCACTTGCGTTTATAAATTATTTAATTGAAGATTTTGCTGATGAGTGGGGGACGAAATATATGTTTCATTATAGATGGCATGATCAAAAAGATGCTGAAAATGCTGGAACAATTTTACCTCTTCAAACCGTAGGAATGATGCCAAATGAAATGCTAGATAATTTAAAGGGAATGATAAGCAAAAGGCAGATAGATAGGTTATGGGTAGTGGGTTCCAACAATGATACAGCTCCTATCATAGATGCAAGTTTCAGACGATTATTGGGTATACTCGAGAAACATTTCATATCAACACCTTATTTGATAAGCAATAGACCCTCATCTAGTGATTTTGCAATGTATGGTCAACTGTCTCAACTTGTAAACTTTGATCCCACGCCAAGAGAAATTTGTCATGAAGTATCTCTTAGGACAGTCGCGTGGGTTGGTTTAATTGAAGATCAATCTGGTATTGAGGTAGATGATGAACAATGGGGATCAATTGATACTTTACCGTCAACGGTAAAGGAATTACTTGCAGAAATCGGTAAGGGTTATATGCCTGCACAGCTAGCAAACGCTAAAGCAATAGAAAATGGAGATAAAGAATGGCAAACAGAGATTGATGGATGTCTGTGGAAACAAAAATCATTTCCTTACCAGGCAAAGTGTTTAAAGTGGCTTAACGAAGAATATAAAATGCTTGAAGATAATGATCAAAAAAAAGTAAATGATCTTCTTGAAGACACTGGATGTGAAAGGTTAATATTTGAGATATGAAAGTAGATTTATATTTCTCCTTTAGAAGTCCATACTCTTATTTAATATTACCGCGTATCGTTTTGTTAAGAGATAAGTACGGTGTAGATATAAATTTTAAACAAGTCTACCCGTTAGCAATAAGAGAGCCAGAATTCTTTAAAGGTAAGAACTTATTTACATATTTTCTTCTAAAACGATTTGATTATTTTTTACAGGCAAAAAAACTCAATATGGTATTTAAAACACCAAATCCAGATCCAATAAAACAAAATATGCTAACCGGTAAAATTTCTGATGATCAGCCACGTATATTTAAATTATGTCATTACTGTCAGGCAATAGAAAAAGATAGACAACTTGACTTTGCTGTAGAAGTTTCTAGTAAGATTTGGAGTGGTATGAAGAATTGGAATTCTGATGAATCAATTTCTGAGTCATCATCAAAATTAGGCTTAAATCATAATGGTATTGAAAAAAAACGAACAGAGGCTGAGCAAAGCTTGATTGATGAAATAAAATTAAACCAAAAAGAACAGTTAGAAGCAGGTCACCATGGAGTCCCATTAACAGTCTATAAAGACAAGTTCTTCTTTGGGCAAGACAGATTTAATGATCTTTTAAGAGCATTAAAAAAAGATGGACTTGAGTTATAGTATATTTAACTAATTGTCTTAACTTTTATTGAGCTGAAATCCCTCTTATCCTCTCAGATCTTCTCCTTAACAACTCAGTCACAATCAGGATTAATGTCGAAAGTACAATTAAGCATGTAGCAACAGCCATGATCGTCGGGCTGAGCTGTTCTCTTAAACCAGTCCACATTTGAAGTGGGATAGTTGTAAGATTTCTATCTCCTCCTGCTACGAAAAGAATTACAACGATTTCATCAAAAGAAGTTACAAATGCAAATAAAGCACCAGAGATTATGCCAGGAGTTATTAGAGGTAATGTAATTTTAAAAAAAGTATTAGTTGGTGTGCTACCGAGACTTGATGCTGCACGCGTAATACTGTCATCAAATCCACTTAAAGTTGCAGTAACTGTTATTACAACAAATGGTGTGCCTAAAATAATGTGGGCAATGACAATGCCAGGAAAAGTTGCAGCTAACCCTAATTTTGCAAGTGAAAAGAAGATAGCTGAGCCAGAAATAATTAGTGGAATAATCATTGGTGAAATTAATACACTCATGATTAATTGTTTGTAAGGCATGTAACGACTGCTTAGACCCAATGCTGCAACAGTTCCAAGTACGGTTGCTCCAATTGTTGAGAAAAATGCATAGTAAACACTATTTCGAGCTGCTATTCCCCAAGGATTTTTTGTTCCATAAATCATATCTTCATACCACCTAAGTGAGAAAGCTTCTGGCTGCAATGCAAGCATACCGTCAGAAAAGTGGATATATTGCTCAGCATTGAATGAAAGTGGTATGATCACAAAAAGAGGCGCAATCAAAAATACGAAAACTGCAGTACAAATTACTAAATAAGAGTAGTGCCAAACTCTGTATCTCATTTCTGTATATTTTGGTAATGCCATATTATCCGAGCCTCATGTTATCTATACCAACAATCTTATTGTATAGCCAGTAAACCACGAGCACTGCTATTAAAAGAACTGTTGCCATTGCCGTTGCAAGAGACCAGTCCAATGATTGCTGCATGTGATATGCTATTCTATTACTGATTAAAATTCCTTTTGCTCCACCAACCAATGCAGGTGTTATGTAATAACCAATCGCTAAAACAAATACTAAAATTGATCCTGCACTAATTCCCGCGTATGTCAGAGGAAAATATATTTTTCTAAAAGCGTGAAAAGGTGTTGCACCCATTGACGTTGCAGCGCGCATTAAACTTGGTGAAATTGTTTTCATTACACTATAAAGAGGCAAAACCATGAATGGTAATAGGATTTGTGTCATTGCAATGAATGTGCCTGTCATATTATACATGAGCTCAAGTCTGGACTCATCTGCAACAAATCCAAGCGACACTAAGGTATCATTTAATACTCCTTGTTTTTGTAAGAGAACCATCCAACTGGATGTTCTAACAAGCAGTGATGTCCAGAAGGGCAAAAGGACGCAGATCATCAATAGATTTGAATAACGAGTCGGTAAGACTGAAAGTAAGTGTGAAATCGGGTAGGCTAAAATAAAGCAGCAGAAAGTTACTCCAACGGCAACAAATATTGTTCGCAGCCACAAGGTTACATTAATTCTAAGCTTTTCAGGAATCCTTTCAATTGAGCCATCAAACTTTTGTTCATAATCAAATGTCGTTAAATATTTTCGAAAATGATAAGCGTCAGTTCCTCTCTTTAATGCTTGCCAATATTCAATGTCACCCCATTTTTTATGTACATCAATGAATTGATCTAGAAAGTTAGCTTTTTCATCAAAGTTTTTGAGTTTACGAGACGTCTTTTTAATTAGACTTGTAAAGCCACCTTTTTCATAGTTTAAACGAGTTGCAATCTTACCGTGGTATTTATTTTCTACAGCAGTCTTCAATTCATAATAAAATGTTGAGGTTACATCCTCACCAGGCATTTCACTGCCATCCCATGTTTGCATGACCTCGTGTGTTTCTGTAAGAAATGAGTTCATTTCAACGTTATCTATACTTCGCCCCAACATTTGGAAAATAGGAATTACGTATGCAAAAACAATGAAGAACAGAAGCGGTGCGGCCAGTAAAAAAGCAGTAGTTCTGCGTCTTCTCTCAACTTTTTTGAGTTTGACGGATAGAAGTTCTCCATCCGAGGTTCTTATTTCGGCAGTCATATTTAAAAGGATACTTAATTTGAGGTACTTGGGCAACCCATAGGTTGCCCAAGTTTAAACCTTATAGGTTAGCTTTCCAAGCTTCCCAAGCGTCGTTGATTTCAGTGTTGTTATCAGCGTACCACTCAGGGTTCATAAGAACGTAGTTCTCAGTATTTGCTGGAGCAGTAGGCATGTGAGGCATAATCTCAACAGCACCTGCTTGCTCAGAATAGAACCACGGCTCATCAGCCATGATCACATCAAGAGATGAGATACGGAAAGGAGCGTAAGCAATGTGCTTAGCACTTCCAGCTAAACCTTCAGAACTAGTGAAGTACTGAAGAGCTTTCATAGCTTCTTCTTGGTTTGGTCCACCTTTAACAAGTACGAAGTACTCATAGTCAAGGATCTGACCATCCCATACCATTTTCATTGGTGAACCTTCGTTCACGATGGCATTGAAGTGACGTCCATTCCATCCAGTAGCCATGATAGCTTCACCAGATACTAACTGCTCAGGTGGTTGTGCACCAGCTGACCAGAAAATGCATCCACCGTTAGGGTTTGTGCAAAGATCTGTAAGCTTATCAAGAGCTCTATCAATTCCATTATCTTCCATGTAGTCATACACATCAGATGCAGGAACACCATCAGCAACTAGAGCAAACTCTAAGTTTGACATAGCTGAAGAGTAGATTGATCTTACTCCTGGATATTTATCTGGGTTAAAGAAGTCCTCCATTGAATCTGGATAACTTCCATCAAAATTTACATTGTCAGTGTTGTAAGCGTAGTTCCATGAATAAAGAATGTTACCCACAGCACAATCACTAGGCATTGGAGCAAAGAAATCGTCACTTGCTTTCATACCGTTAACACCAGCAGGGAAGTCGTTATCGAAATCGAATTCTACAAACAATCCTTCGTCACAACCGATAATTGTATCACGTGCATACACATCGATAATGTCCCAAGTAATCGCTCCAGACTCGACCTGAGCTTTAATTTCACTCAAACCTCCACTGTAGTCGATCCAGTTTACTTGAACGCCACTCATTTCTTGATATGGGTCCCCGTAACCTAGCTTTTGACTTTCTGTATAAGCGCCTCCCCATGACACCACGTTTACTTCCGCGGCTGTAGCCATAGATGGAGCCACCAATAAAGCAGCCAAAGAGATTAGTTTAGTTAATCTAGACATGATTAATCGTCTCCTTTTTTTTATATAAAGAATTATTACACAAGGCCTTGAGCAAAAACGCAACAAAAAAAAAGATTATTTTTCAACAAATTAATGTTGAATCTACATGTAGTATCAAAGAATTAGTAATCTAAAGCTCTGCAGTCATGAGATGACCAGCCAAGGTCCAATTTATCGCCTACGTTAAGCTTTAAATCACTGCTCGCGTTTGGAACTTTTAAAATAAAGTCATCATTACCAAGAAGATTTACACGTACTCTTGTATGGTCACCATGGTAGATAATCTCGCGGATCTCACTTGTGAATTTATTTTCAAGTTGTTCGTTTGGGTCAATACTCACTCGCTCGGGTCTAAGAGACATCCTGGATTTTTCTCCAGAAGAGCTCACAGCAATAGGATTGGCAATAATAGTTTCACCAGATTCAGTTTCAATTTTTGCTGAACCAGATGCAATTTCTTTTACAGTTCCAGTGAAAGTATTATTTTCTCCAATAAAGCTTGCAACAAACGAATTCACTGGCGTTTCATATAATTCATTTGGTCCAGAAAGCTGTTGAACCTTACCGTCATTAAAAACTGCAATTCGGTTTGACATGGTCAGAGCTTCACCCTGATCATGTGTAACATAAACAACAGTCACTCCTAGTGACTCGTGAATGTGCTTTAATTCATATTGCATACTCTCTCGTAAATTTTTATCAAGAGCTCCAAGAGGTTCATCCATTAATACAAGTTTAGGATCAAACACAAGCGCGCGAGCAACAGCAACTCTCTGTTGCTGACCACCAGATAGTTGAGCGGGCATCCTGTTTTCAAAACCTGTTAATGAAACCATTTTCAAAGTTTTATTAATTCTCTCTTCAATTTCTGATTTATCCACTTTTCTTACTTTAAGAGGAAAAGCTAAATTTTCATAAACCGATAAATGAGGAAACAAAGCATAATTTTGAAACACCATGCCGATGCCACGTTTGTGAGGTGGGATATTGTTTATCGGACGTCCATCAAAATATATCTCTCCATTCGTTGGAGTTTCAAAACCAGCAAGCATCATGAGAGTTGTTGTTTTGCCAGATCCAGATGGCCCAAGTAAGGTAAGAAATTCCCCTTCTGCAATATCTAAGTCGAGTCCTTTAACTACAAGCTCTTTTCCATCATAACTTTTATCGACTTGTTCAAATTTAACAAAATCAGACTTTTTTGAATTCATGTCGGTAAGACTAAGGTAAAAATAGTTGGGAATCTAGGAATTTTTGAACTAAATTAAAGCTGACCTTATTACAAAAATAGATCAGTATTTAACAAGAAAGACTCTAACTTATGAAAAAATACCAGCACTATATTAACGGTGAATGGACCGATGCCTCAAGCAAAGACCTTATTCCAGTTATTAATCCTGCAAATGAAGAGGTCATTGGTGAATTAACTTGCGCAAAAGATGAAGATATTAACCAAGCGGTAGAGTCTGCTAAAAAAGCATACGAGTCTCGAATTCTTGTAGATATGAATCCGATGGAACGAGCAAAACTTATGCGACGCATTGCTGAAGAGCTTCGCAAAGTCAGTAAAGAAGGTGGGGCATTACTTTGTGCAGAAAATGGGAAACTACTTGCCGCTTCTGAATATGAATTTGTTGATGCAGCAAACTACTTTGATTACTACAGTGGCTTAACAGATAAAATCGAAGGTCAAACTATTCCTGTAAACAGTCAGGTTATGGATTATACAGTTTATGAACCTTACGGTGTGTCAGGACATATTGTTCCTTGGAACTTTCCCATTGCAATGATCGCTCGTTCTTTAGCATGTTCGTTTGCAGCGGGAAATTCTACTGTAATAAAACCTGCTGAGCTAACACCCTTAGCAACAACATCTTTTTTCGCCCAAGCAATTCATAATGCTGAAGTTCCAAAAGGCTTAATAAACATAGTCACGGGTTATGGAAATGAAGCTGGAGCTGCGCTAACCGCTCATCCGGACGTTGCTCAAATAACTTTTACTGGATCTGTAAATACTGGAAAAGCAATTTTACATGCTGCCGCTGAAAGAGCTGTGCCTGCTGTTGTTGAGTTGGGAGGAAAATCTGCTGCTGTTGTTTTACCAGATGCGGATATTGATAAAGTTGTTAATGCAACCAAGGTTGGAATTTTTAGCCAAGCCGGACAAATTTGTTCTGCAATGTCGAGAATGATAGTTCATAAATCTATTAAGGATGAAGTGCTGGAGAAATTATCAAAGTTAGCAGCTTCAATAAAAGTAGGCCCTGGTGATGAAGAAGGTGTTGACCTAACACCTGTAATATCTGAGGAACAGCTCCAAAAAGTAGAAAATTACGCGCGTTCAGGTTTACAAGCTGGCGCTAAAGCAGTCTCAGGTGGCAACAGAGTAGATAGAAAAGGTTTCTTCTTTGAGCCCACAATTTATTCAGATGTTAAGCCCGATATGACAATTGCACAGGAAGAAATTTTTGGACCATTCTTATCTGTTTTAGATTATGAAGATCATGAAGAAGCAATCCATATTGCAAATGACACCGATTATGGTTTAGCGGCTGGTGTGTTTACTAAAGATGTTGACATGGCTACAAAAACAGCTTCACGTTTAAATGGTGGTCAAGTTTATGTGAATAGTTGGTTCACAGGAAGTATTGCCACTCCATTTGGAGGTTATAAACAATCAGGTTACAGTCGTGAGAAAGGTCAACAAGCAATTAAAAGCTACCTGCAGTTGAAAAACGTAGGAATACAACTTTAAATATTAATCGTTATCTCGAAGACCGGCCCCAGCTCCAGTTTGTTTTGATTGTTCTGTTTCCTCAACAAAGGTCTCTGTTGACATTTCATATAGCTTATTCCAGGTTTTGCTGGAAAAACTATCTATATTTTCTAAAATATTAATTTTCACTATATCAGCTTTTTTAATAATTAAAGATTTGATTTGATGATCAGCGAATACACATGTGTTTAGATTGCATTCTATTTTGATATCATCAATAGAAATTTCAATTCTCTTACCAATTAAATATGAAAGTTTATTTACAAAAGGTAAAAGTAACAATGGATAATCCAGGTTTATAAATTTTAATGCTTTTATTCCATCTACAGATTTGTAGTTATCAATTAATTTTAATCCTGTATAGATAGGGCAGAGACTTTTATCATTCAATTTATTAGTTTTTTCAATTTGCTTTGGACCTTCTGGTTCAATGCCTCTGATGGTTTCAAAATAATTATTTAAATTTTCTACTCCAGAAATTCCAAACATCTCTATTGAACTTATACATTTACCAACTTCTTCTGCTACTCCCCATGAATAACCAACCGCTCTTGCAGCTCTCTTTGATATGGTATTAATTTCACTTGATGATTGCATTAATTGTAAATCCATGTGTCATTTGATTTGTTTATTTCGTGCATCAATGGCGCTCCCTGATACATGCAAATTCTTAGCCACTTATCTGATCGGGGATCAAATTTTTGGGCTCCAAAAAAAGATAGTTTTAGTCTTAGCATATCAATAGGCATTAACTCTGAACCAATGGAGTTGTCTTGAATTTCTGCGTAAGGCAACTTTTGGACAATGTGACATCTTCGAACGATATGTCTTAGGTCGGTATTTTCCTCTAAAAATTTAGATAATCTCTCATTTTTATATGATGATAATCTGACATGAAGCTCTTTAATATCTCTTGCAATTGCAAGAGGTTGCTCTAACTCTGCTCCTGGCTCTTCAAATCGACTTGCCAATCGAGGTTCTTCTTTGTTTTTTGAAATATACCAAAAATTTTCATTATTTTTATCCATTGAGAAGTCCATTTTAATTACATTTGGATAGGATTTTTCTATTGATGATTTTAATTCGTCAGTAGTACGATTTGCTGGTATATCAAAATATTTATCTTCATCAGAGCTCATTTGAGGCACTAGTAGACTAATAATGTTATCGTATGGTTCCATCATGAGAGAAACAATATATTCTATGCCCTCATGAGTTAAATTTTCTTCTACCCATTTATACAACTCATCCCAAAAATATTCTTTATCAACCTTCATATTACAGAGACAATTTTCCTCAAATTTTTGAATATCTTCTTTCAATTGAGCAATTTTAATATTTTGAAATTCACTATTTGTGTTCCAATTATTTATATTTTTCTTTGAAAGTTCTAAGAATTTTTTAAACATTTCAAAATCATCATTTGATACATTTTTAATCTCTCTTATCTGCCTCAAAGCTTCCTCTCTTACGTATATCCATTGGTGTAATAAAGCAGGATGATTAATAATAAAAGGAGCCATACCGAGACCAGTTGAATTGCCAATACCAAGTTGTCTGGATAATTCAAGATCTAGTTTAACAGATTGATTTGGACTCTTTTTATGAGCAATGTGATTGACTTGATCAAAAGTAAACTGACGAACCAGATAAACAAGCATCATTTCAATTCTAAATGGACCGTTTATTTCAGGGCGATCTTTAATTCTATATCGATCTGCTAACCCAAATTTACCTGATCCATAAACTGCAGTGGTTCTATATAAGTAGCCTACTTCAGTAAGTAGTTTTTTATTAGGTTGAACTCCATTAGATAGACTATCAATTACATGGTTAAAAACTCTAACGGAGCGATTGGCTCTTGATAAAGCAAGTTCTTTAAATGAACATCTTCCCACTTCTTGTTTTGGGACATTTTCGCGAAGTCTTTCAATATCATCTCTACTTGGTAGTCCATCGTGAATCACGAATGCTGCATCCCATTTAGTAGCTATCACTCGATCCGATCTTTCAGAGTCATCTAATTTGTTGGCAAAGCATACAAGAGAGTATGTACGTTCTTTATTTGAAACAGAATACACAGCAGTTCCGTAGCCTTCTTTGTCAAGGTCAAAGATCTCATTTTTAAACTCCCAATCTTTGAACTCTCTTATAAAACTTCTTAAAAATGATAGCTTGGATTGATGGAAACAACCTAATCGACTGAGTTGCATGATTTGGTTTGGATCTCTGTGCTGAACTTTCATTGCCATATATTAACCAATATAGTTTTTATAAAAATTAAACCAATTATTGCCTAAGATGCCATTTGTCTCATCATTATTAAACCCTACACTTTTTAATCCATTCTCAATATTGTCAAAGCCAGTAGCATTCTTGAACCATTCTGGCTGCTTTGGAAAGGACGCATTATCTTTAGAACCTTCGCCGTAATCTCTTGACTTGGTCCAAGTTCCATTTCGCATCCATTCTACCACTGAGTCAGGTTGGTTTAAGCATAAATCAGATCCAATACCTATATGTTCTACTCCCATAATGTCTGCAGTACGGGCAACCATTTCACAAAAGCTTTCAATAGAACAATCGGTACCATTTAATAAGTGATGTGGATAAAGTGATAAACCAATCATCCCATTTGATTGACCAAGTTCTTTTAATAAATTTTCAGATTTATTTCTTTTTGCTTGATGCCAAAAAGAAGGATTAGCGTGTGTGATAGCAATTGGTTTTTCTGAAATGTCGATCGCCTCTAGTGTAGATTTTTCTGCCGAGTGAGACATGTCTACTATAATTCCTACACGATTCATTTCTTTAATAACTTCTTTTCCCATTCTTGTTACGCCACTATCATTTTCTTCGTAGCATCCTGTAGCCAGTAAAGACTGATTATTGTAAGTTAATTGCATAAATACTGTTCCCATTTTGTGAACAGCTTCAACCAAATTTATATCATCCTCTATAGGTGAACAGTTTTGAAATCCAAAGAAAACAGCAGTCTTATTTTCCTTATTAGCTTTCTCAATATCTTTATATGACTTGCCGTGAAATATTAATTCATTGTATTGTTTAAAATAAGTGTTCCATTCATTAATATTTTTTTGAACCTCATCGTAGTCTTCATGATATGCAATTGTAACGTGAACGGCGTCTAATTTTGCCTGTCTGTTAATCTTAAATATCTCTTCATTCCAATTGCAATATTGAAGATTATCGATTCTATAATTCATAAAGTAGATTTTGAGTTATAACTCTTACTTATCTCTTACCAAGGGTCCAATGCAAACAAATAAATTGCAATTTTTGCTTAATTTCCTCTATTCTGACTAGAAAACTGCGACAATTTAAGCATGGTTCATTCTCTGTAGATCTTTTAATTATCTTAGAAAATACTATATTAATTTTGGATACTAACAAAAGAATATGTACACACCGATTAACCAATATATCGAAAGGCTTGAGAACATCTCATTTGATGTTGATAAATTAAATGAAGCTGTAAGTGAATTAATCAAAATAAGACCTTTTGAAAATTCTGAACAAAAACCAGGCATGCTTAAATCAAATGCTATTTGCCTTAACTATGATGAAAAAGAGCTTGATGAATGGTTTGGAGGTAATATTAGAGGTAAATATTGGACAAAACCAGATTCTTCATTTGAAGAAATGGAGAGAGAGCCATACATTGATGAAACAAGGTACACGCTCTTTAACCCAAAATTAAACAATACTTACTTCAAGTATGTATATGAAAAAATAAATGAGTTTTTTGAAATAGGTAGATGCCGCGTAATTAAAATGCCACCACGCACCACTTTAAGCTGGCATAGAGATCCTGAAAGGAGACTACATATTGCAATCAAAACCAATTACGGAGCTCGAATGTTCATTGAACATACAGGCCATCACATTCCTGCTGATGGAAATATTTATTTAACTGATAACACTAAATATCACACAGCTATTAATGGTGGAGAAGAAGATAGAATTCACTTGGTAGCTACTGTTCTCGGCACAAAATAATTTTAACAATCAATTATATTTTTACGCATCCAGCTAGCTTTATTTGCTTCACGTATTTGACTAAATTCCTTTAACTCACGTTTCTTCAATTTTACATACTTCGAAACAACTTTTGCGCCGATTGACTTCTTAACAATTGTGTCATTACTAAATTTTTTTATAGCTTGCTCTAGACTGTTTGGTAGTTTTTTCACCCTTTTTAGTTTGTGACCCTGTGTATACATATTTATATCAAGGCGTTTTCCAGGGCTTCGATTGTTTTTCATTCCATCGAGACCCATTGCTATAATTCCTGATTGAAGCAGGTAGGGGTTAACAGCACCATCCGCAGCTCTAAATTCAAATCGTCCTTCATCTGGAATTCGTATCATATGTGTCCGGTTATTTCCTGAGTACGTCACAGCGGTTGGAGAATAAGTTGAACCGGAGTTTGTTGTTTTTGCATTTAATCGTTCATAACTGTTAAGACATGGGTTTAGCCATGCAGCAAAAGAGTCTACTGATTTCATAATACCACCAATAAATTGATAACCCATTTTTGATAGACCTAGTTGGTCAGAAGAGTCCTGAAATAAGTTTTTTTTCTTTTCTTTGTCCCACACAGATACATGTGCATGACAACCATTTCCGGTTAGTTGAGTAAATGGTTTAGGCATAAATGTTGCTCTCAACCCGTGCTTTTCGGCTATAGATTTTACCATAAATTTGAAGAATACATGACGATCTGCTGTGGTTAGGCAATCAGTATAATCCCAATTCATTTCAAACTGACCATTTGCATCTTCATGGTCATTTTGATAGGGCTTCCAGCCTAATTTAATCATAGAGTCACAAATTTCACTCAAGACATCAAAGCGCCTCATTAAAGCAGCAACGTCATAGCAAGGTTTTAGAGCATCATCACGATTATCAGCAACTTCAGTACCATCTTCATTTAAAATAAAAAATTCGCATTCAACACCAGTCATCATTTTAAGGTTTAACTTATCTAAATTATTAATTTGGTTTTTTAAAATCACACGAGGACATTGGTCCATAAATTTATCATTCATAACCAAGTCACTTGCCAACCAGCCAACGTCCGGCTGCCAGGGTAGTTGAATGAGGCTGTCTGGGTCTGGTAAAGCAAACATATCAGGTTCAGAAAATGAAAGATCCAAATGTGTTGCAAACCCGCCAAAGCCTGCACCTGTTTTTTGCATTTCTCCAATAGCTCGAGTTGGTACGAGTTTTGCCCTTTGCACTCCAAAAAGATCAACAAATGTAACAAGGAAGTATTTGATTTTCTTTTGGTTTGCGATTTTTTTAAGGTTTTTTACCATGGAGAGAATTATGCGCAGCATTGATGATTATTCAATAGGTAAATGTTTATTGATATTTAAGTAAAAAAAACCCATATTGGGTATAAGTAAGAATGAACCCCAATTTAAAAAAAATAAAAGACTCTGTCATCGAGCACACCTTAAAGTTAGACGATGACCGACTTGCACTTTTATTGTTAATTCAACTTTCTCGTCATCAAAATCTATTTATTCACGAACCATCAGATTGGAATGATAGCCCTACAGACTGGATCACACAGGATCAAAGACTGCAAGATGAAGTAATTGCTATTTTATCTTTTATAATACTTTTTTCATTCACAAACGCATATCATGATGAAAATTTATTCAAAGAACATAGAAATGAAATTTTAGCAATGCATCCAGAAGATTTTCTAAATAATTCAATTTATCAGTCACCCTTTAATCAATTCATTGGCAAAAAAATTACTATCAATTCACTTTCAATCCATTTCAATATTCCAAAAGAAAGTATAAGAAGATATTTAAATTTAGTTTTAGAAAGTGGTTTAATAACTAAGAATTCAAAATATGGATATCTTGTAAATTTTAATGCTTATCAAGCATATATATTTACCAATTCACTAAGCAATATCTATAAATCAGTCATGCGTTCACTGAATGATTTTATAGTAAATCTAGAAGATCATTTTGAAATCAATTTCAATTTAAAGCCTCTAACTTCAATCAATACAAAAAAATTGTCTCAGGCTAAATGGAACAGAGTACGATTACATTTATATCACTTCTGGGTAAGAATTCTTACTTTAGAAGGAAGCGATCAATCACTTTTACCAGCTGATCGCATAATACTCTCAGCTGCAGTATATTTTAAAAACAGACACGGTATATTAAAATATAATTCTATTGAAGATCTATATGACAGTGGTCATCTTTTACCAACAAACCTATCTTCGATTTCTGAGGCAGCAAAAATGCCGCGTGAAACCGTAAGACGGTCTAGTAAGAAATTAATTGAATTGAAACATTTAGAGAAACAAGGCAGAAATATTTATCGTGTTAACTATCCAAAACTCAATGGAGAAGTGGATATATTTTTAAAATATAAAGAGTCGACTTTCACTGAAATGATGAATTTTTATTTCAATATTTACGAGGATTTAACGAATTAAATCGAGCACATCAGAATGATTTCTTCATTGCAAGTTAGCTCAGCATCGACAATTGAACTATTCTCCGAACTTAGTTGAGTATCAAGTTCCTCCAACATCGATTTGGCTTCATTCATTGGAACAGGTCCAATAACTACTGAGAAGTCATTTTTGTCAAATTTTTCAACGTTAATATCGTATTTTAGGAAACGGGTATCAAAGCCCATCAAATCGTATATGTAATTCATTAAGCTATTTGCCGAATTTCCTCGTGTATATGAACCGATTTTAATATATGCATACTCAGCACTAGATGAACTTTCGGAGAGATTGTTATTCTCGACAGTTGTCGCTTCACTCGCTTGAGCGCTGAAAGATGAAGTTTCATTATCCGTGCCTGCATCCACAAGTTCACTTAAATTCTGTAACGCCTCTTCAGCTTCTTTGGCTAACTTTTCTTCAAGTTCTTCTTGAGCTTTTTTTTCTGCTAGCTCTTTTTGTTTATTTTCCTCTATTATTTGAGCTAATTCTTCTTTTGCCTCAGCAGCTTCAGTTGAAAGTTGCTCATTATTTTCTTGCAATTGTTCATTAGCTGCTAGCAACTGTTCGTTTTCTTGTATTATTTTTTTTGTCGGTAATATAGTGTCATCCTCAATTACTTCAGGAATTATTATATTTTCAGTCATTACTTCTTCTTGAGTATTCACATCAGTACTTTCATCAAAGATTTCATTATTAAATTCTAGTGAACTCTCCTCACTATTTAGTTCATCAATAGAATTTCCAAGTAATTGGTCAACAGAGTCCAATAGATTATTCAAATCCTCAGCTGAAACATTAGTAAACTCGTATTGCGTTTCCATTGAGTTAGTATCAGTTTCTTCAACTTTTATTGTTTCTTCAATCACAACTTTCTCAACAGCAGTATCTTCAACTTCCTCAGTAGCATTTTCTTCAACCTGCTCAATTGACAATGGTTCATCTTCCTTACTTAATTTAGACATACGTGCAAGTTCTTCTCTTGCTTTCACACCTTCATTTGCAAGGAATGTTTCCTCGTCAACAAATTGAAGTATGAAGTCATCTTCTGTTGATACTAAAGCATTTGCTACAGAGATTTTAAGTTTGATACCTGAAACATCCTCAGGTGGGTTACCAACTATAGATAAGTCTGAAGTTAAAAATGCAAGCCATCGAGGTAGATCACTACCGTCTTGTTGAGTAACCGAATATCTTAATTTGCCAGGACCAGTAATATCAAATGTGTCTTTAGAAATTTTAAATTTATTACTCGATTGCTTTGTATTAATTGGATCAGTGATAATTAGAAGTTGTGGGTTTTGATCATCTAATGGAATATTAATATTTGCTTGATAAGTCATGCCCCATTCTGCCAAATTGGCTTTTATGCTGCTGCTTAAATCCTCAATCGATAAGTTTTGATGATCTTCAGGTAAAATATCTTTACCAATAGACGCGTAAATTTGTCCGATACTGTGCTGCATCTCAGAGAAGGCTAAATCTTTCCTTAATTCTGCAACTAAAAGACTTGCCTCTTCTCGAATAACTTCAAGCTCTCCAAATCGAGAGACTTTTTGGGCGTTTTGAACTTGTTTACTAATTCTTCGAGCTACATCTAAATATCTTTGTGCTGTGTCGTATTCTTCAATGGCGAGGTCGTAATTTATGTTTGATAGATGCACTTGAGAAAGCACTGTCATAGCTATTGCAAGATGCCTTTCGGCAATTAGTTCTTGGTTAGCTTTAGAAGCCTTCCTAGTAGCCCCAATTGAAAAAATATCAAAAAGATTACCACCAATTGATGCACCGTATTCTGTGGTATCTTGGTTTAGTAAGTAATCATTGTCAGTATAGCCATATGCTGCATTAAATTTTAAACTTGGAATGAGAGCCAACATTGCAGCACGTGTGTCTTTGCTCGATATTCTCTTCTGATAACGACTTTCCATCAGCTCGGGTCTTGAAATAAGGGCAACTTCTTCCATGGTTTGAATATCCAGCTTAAGGTTCGTTAGGTATGTATCATCACCAGCAAGTGTGAAATCCTGACCCGGTAAAAGCCCCATTAGTGTTTTTAATTCGTTCTTCGAATTTATGAGAGCCCTTTGTTGCGTTTGTAGTGTTCGCTGAACATCAAGTAATTCTTTTTGATAAAGCAATGAGTCCATTGGAGCTGATAACAATAGTTCTTCAATGTACTGTGAGTCTGCGAGCGCATTTTCTACTCTATTTAAAAGTGGATTAAGCTTTTTGAGTAGATTTTCAGAGGCCTGTGCTTTCCAATAAGATCTAATTACATCACGGGTTATGTTTTGAACTGCTTTTCTCTCAAGTTCTTTGGCAATTAAATATCTATCAGCTTGTTGTCCCGCTCTTATATATGAAAGACCAAAATCAAGGGCATTCCATGTAAATTCAATTCCTCGAGTTTCCTGTCCCTTGCCTCTGGAAATTGTATAAGATTCAGTTCCATCTAAAGCAGGCTCAGTGTCTGTATCATAATTAACAGTCATACTTGTTGATGGTTGTAATTCAGTAAATTCTGAGTAACCGGCGTTTAAAGCGATGTCTGGAAGCATGTCAAATTTTTGTAAATCTTTTTGACTGTTTGCAAGCGCAGATTCCATTACACTGATTCTTAAATCACGATTATTCCTAACTGCAATCGCAATTGCAGTATGTAAATCAATATTTTTCAATGACGTATTTGTAGCAAGTTCTGAAATGTCTTCAGCAATTGAAATACTTATTGATTCTTCATCAATTACCTTTGGAGATCGTGCACAAGCAACGAGCGCCAAACATATGAAAACTATAAATAATTTTTTTATTGGGTTGACCATTTAATTGTTTCTATAAAAACCAAGATACTGTCATAACGGGTAACAGTATCCGGCGCAAGTAATACCAAACTTTAGAAATTTCAGAGTACACTTAACCGCCCATTTTGGGTTTTTTCTTCGATCTTGCTACATTTGGTAGCATTACTGCTGTATATAGAAAAGGTATATTTATCAATAAATTACTAAATTTTATTTATAAAAAATATCATGACCAAAAAACTTATTCAGGCACTTGAACCACGCATGATGCTCGATGGAGCTGCTGTTGCAACAGCGATTGATACCATTGATGATTTAGCAAATTTGAATAAGACTGATTTAGATAAAAAAACAAAAGAAAATAATTTTAAGACCGATCAAGATACAAAACTTCCATTCGTTAATCGTGAAAGTACAAATCAGAATGCAAGAACCAAACAATTTGTATTCATTGACAGTGCAGTCGATGACATTGAAGTTTTAATTGAAAGTTTTGACGAAAATACTGAAGTGCATGTCATTCAAAGTGAGCAGGATGGTTTTGTTGAAATTGAAAATATTTTATCTAACGAGTCAGATATTGACGCGTTGCATATCATCGGTCACGGAAGTGTTGGGCAAATAGCATTTGGAACGGCTGTTTTAAACAGTGATACACTTGATACTTACAGAGATACGTTAAAAACTATTGGTTTAAGTTTAACCGAGCAAGGTGATATCTTGTTTTATGGTTGTAATGTTGCGGCTGATCTAAATGGAGAGGTCTTCATTAAACAACTCGCTGATATAACTCAAGCAGATATCGCAGCATCTGACGATATTACTGGTCAAGGTGGGGATTGGGATTTAGAGAAACATGTTGGCATTGTAGAAACTCAAAATATAAGCGTTATCAATTATAAACATTCTCTGAGTAATGATGTGACCGCTGTTCAAAATGCTGTTGAAATACACGGAGCGACAAATTTAAAAGCGGGTGGAGGAAATTTCTCAGGTAATAAAAATGGACAACAAGATAGTAGTGATCGATGGATCATCACACAGGAAAAAGCTAATGTGACTACTGGTAGCACACTGACCTTTGATGTTGGAGTGGCTGTAAACAGTTGGGATCCAGATACAGATGGCCCGGTAAATGTTTATATGGTCTATTTGAATGATTACATCAATCGACGAGGATCGAGTGACCGAGGTATAGTTGACTTTACTTACGAAATTTTAGGTGTGTTCACGATACCTGATAACACCATTTTTATGTCAGGTTATACGGACAAGGGAAGTTCTGCTTATCCTTCAAGTAGCGCTCAGAAAGTTGGTAAAAGGGATTTTGAATATTCTGGCGGTGCGCCTGGAAGTTTGACATCAGGCAGTGATGGTTGGGCCGTTTCAAATTCTAATAAACGAATAACATTATCAGCTGATAACGGAGAAAAAGGTGACTTCATTCGTGTGGTTACCAGAGCTGCACAAGATGACCCCGTGGTCGCAAACAATGATTCTGGTTATATCAACGAAGGCTCAACATTAAGTGTTTCTAATGGTGCTAGTGCAAATGATAGCACACCTGATACATCAGGCGAGCATACAGGGGATGTGTTGCTTAATGACACCGGAGGTGTAGCAAGTTTATATGTAAGTGCTATCACTGGAGGATCTCTTGGATCGGCTGTATCAGGGACTTATGGACAGCTGACTTTATATTCAAATGGATCATACAGTTATAATGCTAATAATGCTGAAGCTCTAGATGCAGGAGATATAGTTACTGACTCATTTACTTATACAGCATCTGATGGAACCACTAATAACAATGCAACAATTGAGATTACTGTAAAAGGAGTGAATGATGCTCCTGTTGGAACAGCTGATGCGGGATCTGTCAATGAAGATAAACAGCTCACAGTCAGTGCAGGAAGTGGTGTCTTAGCAAACGATACTGATGCCGACGATAGTTCAAGCTTAACAGTATCTGCTGTCCAAGGACAGTCTAGTAATGTTGATTCAAATGTTACAGGCACTTACGGTACATTAAATTTAGATGCAGATGGTTCATATACTTATATAGCCAATCAAAGTGGTGCAGATGGACTTGCTGCTGGAGTGAGCGCAACAGATACATTTGCTTATACTGTTAGTGACGGTACCGCAACGAGTACGGTAAATTTAGTCATCACAGTTACAGGTGTTGGGCCTGAAGCAGTAGCTGATACAGCCTCAGTAAACGAAAATGCTTCAATAAATGCAAACAATGCATCTTCAACCGGTGTTCTAGCTAATGACGACGACAATGCAAATTTTGATAGCGAGAGTTTAGCTGTTACGAATGTAAGTTCCAACTCCACAGGAAACAGCGGCAGCGCAACCCAAGGAGTTCTTGGTACATATGGTACTCTGACTGTTGCAGCTGATGGTACTTATACCTATACCGCAAACACAGCAGCAGCTGAAGCACTGGATGCAGGTGACGAAGTCACAGATATTTTTACTTATACAGTCAAAGATGATGATGATAAAAATTCAAGTACTGCAACTTTAACGATTACGGTAACAGGTGTTGACGATAATCCGGTTGCTGTCAATGATACAGGTTATATCAATGAGGATGGAACACTGACTGTAGCAGATGGTGGCTCTGCTGTTACGGGAACTGATAGCAACAATAATAATGAAAGCGGTGATACCACAGGCGATGTATTGCTCAATGACACTGACGCAGATGCTGGTGCAACTCTTGTTGTTTCTGCAATACAAGGTGGATCTTTAGGATCAGGTGTGAATGGAACCTATGGTACCCTCACTTTAAACGCAAATGGTAGCTATACATACGTTGCAGATCAGAGTGGCGCGGATGGACTTGCAGCAGGTGCAGTTCAAACTGATGTCTTTACATATACTGTAAGTGATGGAGCTGGCGCAACGAGTGACGGTTCTCTTACAATTACAATAAAAGGTATTGGTCCCCAAGGTGTAGCGGACACAGCGTCTGTTACTGAAAATGCAACAGTAACCAACAATAATGCTGCCACAAATGGAGTGCTTGCAAACGATGATGATAACGCATCATTTGACCAAGAAAGTCTTGCGGTAACTGCAATTGTTGGAGCATCATCTGGAACGGTTGGGGGTGACACAACCGGTACTCACGGTACACTTTCAATGAATGCAGATGGTACTTATTCTTATGCGGCAACTAACGATGCTCTTGATCCAGGTGAAACAGTTGATGATGTTTTCACATACACGGTAAAGGATGATGATAATAAAAACTCAAGTACTGCGACATTAACAATAACAGTAACTGGAGCAAATGATCCTATTACCGCAGTTGCGGATACTGATGCTGTTACTGCTGGATCGACAATTAATCGAAGTGAAAGTGATACACAAGAACTCGATCATGATGATACTGACCCTGATGGTGATGATGTATCAGGTAGCTTTACTATTACCAATATCAGACATGGTTCTGATGATTATAACCCTGGTCAAGAAATTACGACATCAAAAGGTAGATTAACAGTCGATGCAAATGGTTCTTATACTTATGTAGCGGATCAAAGTGGATCTACAAATTTAGCAAATCTTGCTACAACAACTGATGTCTTTACTTATACAGTAAGAGATCACGATGGAGGTGATACAGACACCGCGACACTAACAATCACAATTACTGGTTCAAACAACAACCCACCTGTTGCAGATGCTGATGGCAATGCTGGAACAGGATACATCTTAGCAGGTCAAACATTGACTGTTACGAATGGTTCTACTGGTGTAACTGGATCAGACAGTAATAATAATAATGAAAGTGGAGATAATACGGGGGACGTGCTAAATAACGATACCGACGCTGATGGACACACACTTACTGTTTCAGATATCTCGGGAGGATCAGTTGGAGCTGGAGGTGCAACCGGCACATATGGAACATTAACTATCCAAAGCGACGGTAGTTATACTTACAATGCAAACAATGCAAACTCGATAGCAAAAGATGCTACTGCAACTGATGTTTTCACTTACACAGTCGATGATGACAATGGTGGAACGGATACTGCTACCATAACCTTTACTATTTTAGGAATAAATGATGCCCCAAGCGCAAGCAATGATGCGAATGCCGTTGACGAAGATGCTACAGCATCAAAAACTGCTGGAACAGGAGTACTCTCAAACGATAGTGATGTTGATACGGGTTCAAGTATGACGGTGACAGCAATTACCGGCGCATCAGCAGGCTTAGTTGGTGGATCAACAGATGGAACTTATGGTACTCTGACCCTTAATTCTGATGGCAGTTATTCTTATACTGCTGACAAAGCAGCTGCAGACCAATTGGCACACAACGCTACAGCAAATGACGTATTTACATACACGGTTACAGATAACGAGGGCGCTACTGCTACTGCTACTCTGACTATTACGGTAACCGGTAAGGGACCTGTCGGCTCAGCTGACACCGCTTCAGTAAATGAGAATGTTTTACTTGAAAAAAATGAAGCAGATGGCGTATTAACAAACGACTCAGGTGGAGATACTGAAAATTTGATTGTCACTAATATTTCATCAAATGATACCAGCAATGCAGGTACTGCAGGTCAAGGAGTCTTAGGAACTTATGGTACTTTAACCATTAACGCTAATGGTAGTTATTCGTATACACCGAATACAGCCGCTGCAGAAGCTCTAGATAAAGATGATGTTGTCACTGAAGTCTTTACCTACACGGTAAAAGATGACAATGGCGTTAACTCAAGTACTGCCACTCTCACATTTACAATAACTGGAGTGAATGATGCGATTGTAGCAGTTGATGATACAGATAGTGTCGATGAGGATGGTACAGTTACAAGATTAATTAGTGACGATCAAGAACTGGATCATGATGATACCGATGTGGATACAGATGATGTAAGCGGCAGTCTTACAATTACAGACATAAGAACTGGTCCAAAAGATGGAACTGGAACGGATGGTACAGTTGGTGTGGCGCTAACTGGTGAATTTGGAACACTGACAGTTAATGCAGATGGCTCATACACCTATGTTGCTGATCAAGATAAATCAGATCAATTGGTCACAGGTCAAACAGGTACAGACACATTTACCTATACAGTTAGTGATGGCAATGAAACTTCAACAGCTGAACTTTCATTTACTGTTACAGGTATCAATGATAACGATCCAGTGGCTGTAGATGACACAGATACTGTTAAACGTGATTCATCAATCACCCGTGATAAAGATTCAACGCTTGCAATAAACGCAGATGATACTGACGCTGATGGAGAGACTCTAACCATTTCTGCAGTTCGAACTGGTCAAGTTGAGGGTGGAGGAAAAGGAGGCCCTGCTAAAGTTGGCACTACCCTGAAGGGGACTTATGGTACTTTAACCCTAAATGCTGATGGAAGTTATACATATGCTGCGGATCAGGATGCAGCGAATAGTCTAAAAAGAGGCGATAGTGCTATTGATTATTTCAACTACACAGTAACTGATGGCGAAAGAACAGACATTGGGGTAATTGCATTCACAGTTGAAGGTATCAGTGACCCACCAGAGCCTGTTGATGATACTTTAGAAATCGGTGCAGGCGCACAAACAGAAAAAGATGCTACTGAAGGAGTGCTGAAAAATGATACTGACCCTGATGGAGATCCTTTAACTGTTGATACAATTAGAACTGGTCGTGAAAATAAAACAGGGACATCAGGAACCATCGGTACAGCCTTACCTGGAACGTACGGTAGTTTAACGATGAACGCTGATGGTAGCTATAGCTATACTGCCGATAATGCTAAAGCATTAAATCCTGGTGAAACAGCTACAGAATATTTTACATATACAGCTAATGACACGGACACTTCAGTTGCAGCTGAAATTGCAATTACTGTTACGGGTAAAAACGATCCACCTGAAGTCTTATACCCTATAGATGATCCCATTGTCTTCACAGGCCAAACAATCAATATCAGACATAAGCAAATTTTTGATGATCCAGATCGAGGTGCATTTGATATTACTGAATATAAAATAATTGATGAAGAAACTGAGGCAGAAACAAGTCTTCCTGATGGTCTTAGACTAAAGCAAAATAAGTTGACTGGAAGTCTTAGTGAGCCTGGAACTTACACTATAACAATTAGAGCAATTGATGGGGCAGGACTTTATGCTGATTTCACATTCACGATTACAGTAAGACCTGCACCAGGGTATATAGGTGAAAAAGAAATAGTTGAAGAGGCTCCACAAAACTTTGACCCAGTAATAATTAAACCAAAGAAAGATTACTTGGCAGCTATTAAAGAAATAATTAATGAAGGATCTTCAATTGATGGTGATGACGGCTTTACACTTGATACAGTATCAATTGCCGATACAGCATCTCTTTCAAAACCTCTAAAATTTAATGGCGGTTTAAGATTGATGGATGCGGTTGCAAATGAAGTGTCAGGGGATGCAGAGTCCGATTTAAAAGTTGGTGTTAAATTAAATGATGATAATCAAAAAAATGTTGAGCTGTATTCAGGCCAGCTCTCAAACGGTGAAGCCTTACCAGAATGGATTAAAGTAAACCCTGAAACAGGCGAAACAACTGCAGACATGCCTGAAGGTGTTGAAGCAGTTGAAGTTCAATTAGTTGCTCTTGATAAGGACGGAAATACCAGAGATATTAATATTGTTTTAGATAAAGCTAAAATTAAAGGCGACCAAGATTTCGCAAGGGGAGCTGTTGATCAGGCAAGGGTTGTTGTTGATAATGATGCAAATGTAAACTTAATCAGAGAGAACAACAATTCTTCTAACAATACTGCAAATAATAATTTAAATGCCCAGACAGACTTTGAGGGCACGATGAAGCTAAGCGGTCTTCAACTTGATGCAGGCCAATACACAATAGATGTAATAGATGATAATCAGTCAAATGTGAAAATGTATAAAGCTGAGTTAAAAGGTGGCGGAGCTCTTCCAGATTGGATTACAATTGATCCAGAGACTGGAAAAATTGCAGCTGATCCATCAAAAGGTCGAACTGGTTCCGCAGCTCCTGCATTCTTAACAGAAAGCCTACAAGTTCTTGAACTAAAAATTATTGCTGAGGATGAAGATGGAAAAGAAAGAGTTATTGAAGTTGAGATTGATCTAAATGAAATAACAGAAACTGAGTCCGATAGCGAAAATCCAGAAACAAATGACGAAATTTCCTTCATTCCACTTGATGAACAATTAAAGCTTCATGCTAAAGCAGCAGATAGCTATGGCGAAAAGATTGTATCTCTAGTAAGTTAATAAATACCTTTATGAACAAAATTGTAACATTTGCGGTAACAGCGTGCTGCATATTACTGCCTTATAATTTGTCAGCAGAAGAGTATTCGACACGCGTTTTGGTAACTGCAACCGAAGAGGCAACACTCTCAAGTGAACTTGCTGCAAAAGTTGAATCAATTCCAATTGATGAAGGATCTAAATTTAAAGAATCTGATATTTTAATTAAATTTGATTGTTCATTTTTTGAAGAACAAAGAAAAGTTGTTGAAGCGCAATTAGAGAGCGCAAGAGTAACTCTAAAGAGCAATCAAGACCTTGCATTAATGAGATCCATTGGTGAATATGAGGTTCAGTTATCAGAAATCGATGTAAAGCGTGCAGAAGCTGAATTACAGATTGCTAAACTCAATACAGATCGATGCATAATTAAAGCCCCTTACGATGGCAAAGTATCCAAAGTTTTTGTTAATGAGTTTGAGAGTATTGAAAGGCAGCAGCCGTTGGTCGAAATCATTGGTTCTGGCATTCTTGAGGCCAAATTGATTGTTTCAAGCAAATGGCTGGCTTGGATTGATGAGGGTTATCCAATGAAAATCAGCATTGATGAAAATGGGCAAACATATAGCGCCAAAATTCATACTATCGGCGTTGATATTGATCCCGTCAGCCAAACCATCGACATTACTGCAAAATTTGATGAAAATTATGATACATTACTGCCAGGCATGAGTGGGACAGCAACGTTTTGAATGATAATACTTCAATAAAAATAGCAAGATTAATTACTCTTGAGAAAAAATTTCGGTCAGCAGAAAACTTATCCGAACTCGGATTTGTTTGTACAAATGAATTAAGAAGTGTTGTTGATTATAATTTTTTATTTTTTTTAACAAAATCTGCTACGGGTAGACAGAAAGTCCAAACGATCTCGGATATTTCAGTCGTTGATAGAACAGCGCCGACAGTTACGTTTGTTGAAAGATTAATAAATAAAAAGAAGGTTGAAACGGGAGTCTTTTCAGAAGTTTCAATTAGTGATTTAAGAGAAGATGGTTCAAATTTAGACTTACCTGAAAATTTTCCAAACGAGTTAATGGTTGTTCCATTAATTTCAAGAACAAAGGGTGATTTAGGTTCTCTAGTAATTGTACGATCTGCTAAAGTTTCAAATACAGAAAAAGAACTGCTGCAGCACATTGCTGAAACATTCAGCCATGCATTGGACTCATTTTTATCAAGAGGATCGATTTTATCCTTTTTTGTGAGAATTTTCTCAGGCTGGCTAAAGTGGCTAATATTATCAGCGATCGCATTTGCAATGTTTATGCCAATTAATATATCCGCTGTTGCGCCGGTTGAAGTTATTGCTAAAAATCCGTCAGTTGTTACATCCCCAGTGAATGGTGTAGTGAAAAAAGTATTAGTTAACACAAATGATGCTGTTGATATTGGTATGGAACTTGTAAAATTAGACGATCTCAATTTTAAATCTCAATACGAAATAAACTTACAAGAATTAGAAGTCGCTGAAGCAGAATTACTCAGGGCTAAACAATCCTCATTTACAAATGATGAGGCAAAAGCAAAGCTCGTTGAACTATCAACTGAAGTTGCGTTAAAGAAAAAGCAAGTTGCTTATGCCGAGGAACAATTAAAATATTCTGTCATAAAAGCGGAGGTTTCGGGAGTTGCTGTTGTTGAAGATTTTATTGATTGGCAAGGTCGTCCTGTAAATATAGGTGAAAAGATATTAACAATTGCCAATTCAAATGATATTGAGTTCTTAATCTACCTGCCAACAAAAGACTCACTTTTTATTGAAAAATCAGCAAGAGTTAAGGTTTTTTTAGACAGCAGTCCACTAAGCTCAATTGAAGGAAAAATATTAAGAACATCTTACAAACCTGAATTAACGGCTGAAAATATTTTAGCTTATAAAATATACGCTAGCCTCGAGGATAATATTGAGCCGCCGCGTATCGGATTACGAGGATCAGCAAAAATTTACGGAGATCGGACATCTCTTTTTTATTATATCTTCAGAGTTCCAATCAATATCAGCAGACAGTTTTTAGGAATATAAATGATTGTACCGTCTATCCGACAAGATTTGAAACTCAGTGAGGGACCAAAGAAAGAAGACGGATCAGCATCGTGGCTTCTTTATGACTCATTAAGAAATAAATACTTTTCAATAAACAAAAAAGCCTTTGATCTCCTTAAAAATTGGTCAAGTGGAATTGAGACGACAGAATTTATTGAAAAAATAAAAAAAAGTAATCTGTCTATTACACAAGAAGAAATTGAAGAATTTATCAGTTTTCTAAACCTCAATAATTTAACTATTAAAAAAACAGGTGATGAAGTTAAATCTTTAGTTGTTCAAAAAGAGAAACTTAACAAGCATTGGCTATTAAAAATTATTCATAATTATTTGTTCTTTAAAATCCCTTTATTCAAACCAGGAAATGGTCTTGAAAACAGTTTACCTTTTGCATTGTTTCTTGGATCGCAAACCAGCAGACTTATAATTTATATTCTGGGGATTATTGGTATTTTTTTAACAATCCAAAACTATGAAACATTTTTAACAACATTTTCTTATTTCTTTAATGTGAATGGATTGATTTTATTCGGTATAACGATTGTTTTTGTAAAAGCCTTGCACGAACTTGGGCACGCATATGTTGCCACTTATTATAAATGTAAAGTTTCTTCAATTGGTCTTGCAATGCTGGTTTTTTTCCCCTTCTTGTACACAGATACAACCGATGCTTATAAATTAACTGACCATAGAAAACGCTTACTGATTAATTTTGCTGGTATGTTGACTGAATTGCATCTTGCCCTTCTTGCTACATTTGTTTGGGCTGTAGCCCCTGAAGGCGTTATCAAAAGTGCTTCATTTTTTATTGCAACTTCAAGCTGGATATCATCACTTCTTATTAATATCAGCCCGTTTATGCGATTTGATGGTTACTATGTGCTCTCAGATTTTCTTAAAGCGGAAAATCTTCAACCACGCTCTTTTGCTTTGGGTCGATGGCAGATTAGAGAATGGATCTTTGGATTTAAATTCCAACCACCGGAACAACTCATGAGTCAAAGACGGTGGACTTTTATCATTTACGCATGGATGACATGGATATATCGCTTCTTCATATTTATTGGAATTGCCTTATTGGTTTATTATTTAACATTCAAAATTCTTGGCATAATTCTGTTCATTATTGAGATTGTTTGGTTCATTTTACTCCCAATTTGGAGAGAAATTAAACAGTGGTGGGGACTAAGAAGATATATGCGTTTTAATTGGACTTCTTTGAGATCAATTTTTATTTTTTCAGTATTTTTGGCAGCAATGTTAGTACCATGGCGAAGTTCACTCAGTCTTCCAGCAGTGATTGATCGAGGTGAAGTGGTCGATATCTATCCAACAGAGGATTCTGAGATAAAAGAGATTTTTGTTATCTCAGATCAACAAGTCGAAAAAGGTGATTTATTAATTACAATGATGAGTCCGTCCTTATCAAATAAAGTTGATAAGGCAATTGAGCGCGTAAAGATGATACAGCAAAAACTGGATCGGCGAATTGGATCAGAGGCTGATATGAGTAATCTCATGGTATTAGAAAACCAATTAAAAGTAGAATTTGAAATTCTTAAAAGTCTTAAAGAGGAAAATGAAAATCTATCAATTTATGCACCAAGGAGTGGGGTAATAAAAGATCTTAAGTATTTAAATAATGGACAGTGGGTGAATATAAAAGAAAAATTATTTTCTATTGTTCAATTCAATGACACAAAAGTTGTCGCATTTATAAGCGAAAATGATTTGTATAAACTTGAAGATAATACTAGTGGATATTTTGTACCAAAAAATAATGAATTTGATGAAGCAGAAGTTGTCTTGGTTTCACAAAATAATACATCGACAGAAGAACTTCCTTACTTATCATTAGTATCTACTTTTGGTGGATCAATTGCATCACGTGAAGTTAAGGGAGATGGAAAAGTTATTTATCGACCAGAAGAAGCTTTATACCAACTTAATTTTTCTACAAGTACTGAAGTTGAGACTGTTCAATGGCAAACAGCAGGTAAAGTAAAAATTCAGACTGAAAACTATAATATTTTTCAAAATCTATTTAATTTGGTTTCCTCAACATTAATCAGAGAAAGTGGTTTTTAGTGGTGCCCCTAGCTGGTTACGCTCCAGCGGCTGATCATTACCAATGACCTGCTTTACTATTAAGCGATAGGGGCTTAATAGAAATTACTCCTTAGTACCATAGCCTTTTGTAATAGCAATTGCCACGCCAGCAACACAGATGCTTAGGAAAGCAACTAGAGAGATTACACTGACCCAAATATTAATATCAGATGCCCCGTAAAAGGACCATCTCATGCCATTCACAAGATATAAAACAGGGTTAAAATATGTTACGTTTTGCCAAAATTCCGGAAGCATTTCTACAGTATAGAGACTACCTCCTAAAAAAACTAAAGGGGTCACGATGATAAGTGGCACAACTTGTAATTGTTCAAAGTTTTCACTAAGTAGTCCTATTAGAAATCCAAAAAGACTAAATGTAAGACATGTTAATACCAAAAGAAAAAACATTAATAAGGGGTATTGAATTTGGAGTTCAACGAAAAAAGTTGCGGTAATGAGTATAATGACACCAACAATAAGTGATTTAGTTGCACTGGCGCCAACAAATCCTATGATAATTTCTAAAGAGGAAATAGGCGCCGCAAGGACTTCATAAATCGATCCAGTAAATTTTGGAAAAAATATTCCAAACGAAGAGTTTGATATACTTTGAGTTAATAAAGTCAGCATTAATAAACCAGGTACGATGAATGACCCATAACTAACACCTTCAATTTGAGGAATCATGCCCCCAATAACTGAACCAAATACAATGAAATATAATGAAGTTGAAAGTACAGGTGAAAGTACGCTTTGAAAAAGAGTTCTTCTCATTCGATCCATTTCATGAAAATAAATTGCTCTGATTGCGTAAAAATTCATTATTTTTCCTTTACCAATTCTACAAAGATCTTTTCAAGAGAACTTTGTTCTGTATTTAAATCTTTTAATTTTAATCCAGCTTCTTTCATATCTTGTAAGAGAGAAGTTATTCCGGTTTGTTTGCTTTGTGTATCGTATTGGTAATCAATTGATAAACCCTCATTAACTATCGTAAGTTTATAATTTTTAAGTGACTCAGGTAATGCCTTAACTGTTTCATGTAAATCAATTGTTAGAGTTTTCTGGCCCAAACTTTTTATTAAATTTGAAGTCTCATCAACTACTATCATCTCACCTTTATTAATAACGGCTACTCGGTCAGCAATCGCCTCTGCTTCTTCTATGTAATGAGTTGTTAAAATTATTGTAACACCTTTATTTCTTAAATTCTTAATGACTTCCCACATGTCTTTTCTTAATTCGACATCAACCCCGGCTGTTGGCTCATCAAGAAATAAGACTGAAGGCTCATGAGAAAGAGCCTTAGCAATTAAGACTCTTCTTTTCATTCCACCAGAAAGCTCGTTAATTTTGGAGTCTTTTTTATCCCACAAACTTAAATCTTTTAGTATTTTTTCAATATGTTGAGGATTAGGAGGTTTGCCGTATAGGCCTCTCGTATAGGATACGTTATTATAAACAATTTCAAATTGTTCTAAGGTTAGCTCCTGAGGTACAAGTCCAATTTGTGACCTAGTTTTTCTATAATCTTTAATAATATCGTAATTACCAACCTCAACTGTCCCAATACTTGGTGTTACAATTCCACAGATAATACTAATCAAAGTTGTTTTACCTGCACCATTAGGTCCAAGAAGTGCAAATATTTCATTCTGTTTGATATCTAAATTAATATTATTGAGCGCCTGAAATTGATTACTGTAAGTTTTAGATAAATTTTTTACTGAGACGACATTTTGCATCGGTCCCTTATACCAGCAAATTTTTGAAAATAAACACTTCTATCTTGTTTTGAACATATTTTTATCAAAATTGAGCCTTGCTTTTTAGGTATATTTTTATCAAACATGAAAAAGTCAAAGATGAAACCTCAGTACATAAGAAGACAATCCTACAACGGTGAGTCGACTCTCGTGATTATTCCTTCAACCACAAAGCTTAAACTTTCTAGAACCCCTAAACTTTTATCAAGCTTTGTGATCGCGACAGGTTTTCTTGGCTTGATGTTTTTCTCCATTAGTGGCTAAAATCCTTTCGGTGCGTTTGTACTGGTACCGAAAAGATTAAAAATTTACTTCATATCAGATAATATTTGTTGTCTCGTATTCATCTTTTATCTAGAATTTTAGAGAATAAACAGGGGAAGAATTTATGTCAGTTTTAGATCGTTTCAGTGAAATCAGTTCCAAAATTTATATGGATGGTAAATTTTATAAAAGTCAATCAACGGAATCTATTGATGTTATTGACCCTGCAACTGAAAACAAAATTGGAGAAATTCCTGAGACTTCACAATCTGAAATTGATGAAGTTGTATCTATTGCAAATAAAGCTCAAAAGGCCTGGAATCAAAAATCACCACTTGATCGAAGTCATGTTTTGCATGAGGTTGCAAACAAGATGGGCGAAATGGCCCCCTTATTTGCTGAAGCGCTAACAAGAGAAATGGGAAAGCCCTATAAGGAGTCAATGGATGAAGTTCATTGGAGTATTCACAATATTCGTTTTTATGCAGAGATGGGCAGGGGTGAAACAGGAAAAGTTATAGGCTCTGCTGTTGAAGGACAGTTTCATTACACACTCAAACAACCTTTGGGTACATGTATTTTAATCTTACCATTTAATTATCCAATGGTGTTACTTGCATGGGAAGCAAGCGCTGCTTTGGCTGCGGGAAATGCTGTCATTATTAAACCCTCGCAGTACACATCTCTAACTACACTTTTATTTGCTGAAGCTTTCAAGGCATTACCAGATGGATTGTTTCAAGTTGTAACAGGTGAAGCTGCAGCTGGAAAATCATTGGTTGAGCATAAAGATACGCACATGGTTGCATTTACTGGGAGCGTTCCAGTTGGGGTAAGCATTTCCTCTAAATGTGGTGAGCTTATGAAAAGATCATTAATTGAAAATTCAGGAAATGATCCATTTATTGTTATGCCGTCAGCTCCGATGGATATTACTGCACGAGCCGCTGCATTTTCTGCTTATATGAACTGTGGACAAATATGTGTTTCAGCGGAACGTTTTTTTGTTCATGAAAAAATTCATGATGAGTTTGTTGAAAAATTAATTGAAGAAACAAAAAAAATTAGAGTTGGTAATGGTCTTGATAAAGTTGATATGGGTCCAATTGTTTCATCTAAAGAAAGAGACCGATATGAGAATGTTTTACACAAAGCTTTAGATGAAGGTGCAAAAGCTGTTGAGGGTGGAGGGCGACTAAGTCAGTTTAATAAAGGCTGGTTTGTTGCACCAACTGTACTGGTTGATTGCAATGATGAAATGAGCATATTTAACAATGAAAGTTTCGGTCCAGTAGCGCCGATTTGTAAAGTATCAAGTTTTGAAGAAGCTATGGAAAAAGCAAATAATTCTAGATATGGACTTGGCGCTAACATTTATACAAAAGATTTATCAGAGGGAATTCGTGCTTCAGAACAATTCCAGGCTGGTATGGTCTGGGTGAATGCACCTTTGCTTGATAATGATGCTGGCCCTTTCGGTGGAACTAAGCTTTCTGGTATGGGTCGACAATTAGGTGCGGAAGGATTAGAGACCTTCAGAGACACTAAAACTGTCATGATCGATCCTGATTGTCAGCCACAAGATTTCTGGTGGTTTCCGTATTCTGACGAGGAAATGTATAAGAAATAAATTTTTCTTGAAAATTTAAAAAGAATTTTTATCTAACTTAATACATTCTTATGAGAACAGTTGTACTAATTATAGTTGCATTAATTATTTCTTTTTTTTTATATCAGGCCTTTAGCAATCAAACGATAGAAGAAGAAGTTACTCAAGCTCAAAAGCCAATTCATCCTGAAACTATAGCCGCTTATCAAAATAATTGTGCTTCTTGTCACGGGGTTAATTTACAAGGTCAAGAAGGTTGGCAAAACACTCTTGATGATGATGGACATCGGCTAGCACCACCATTAAATGGTACTGGTCACACATGGCACCATTCACCAGAATATTTATTTCAAGTTATTAAATATGGCTTTCCAAGTTTCGATCCAAATTATGAGGGAAAGATGCTTGGCAATGACAGCTTAAGTGAAGATGAGGTTTGGCAGCTGATCACTTACATCAGACAAGAATGGCCAGTACAAATACAAGATGTCTATAACAGTAGATATGAGTAAACGCTGTTACCAGTCAAAAAACCCATGAACACCAGTTTCTCCTCGGTAATATTCAATATTACTTGCAGCCATCTCATAGCCGACAACCGCAAGGTCTTCGATGTTTTGGGTTTCTATTTTCATTTTTCCAGTAACATAAACAGGTTCCCACCACGCTAAACCTTCCCATGGGTTTTCTGCTTCAACATAAACCAGCTGATTAGGTGCTGGAGGTGGAACATGAATGCATGCTCCAATATATGGAACTAACAGAAAGCTATTCACGCCTCGTCCAAATGTATCTAAAGGAAGAACATATCCTGGTATTTTAACTTCTTTATCAACCAAGCTTTTGTTGAATTTTACTTCTCCGGGACTAAAGACTGAAGTCCATGGAATCAAATCATCCCAGTCTATTTCTTTTGGAACAGCATATGCGGCGGTTGTGATAAATAATAAAAGTAATATTAAATATTTTAATTTACTCATCAGATTTTGATTGTCATCCCATCATTTATTGAAAACCAGTACGCCCTAATTGCAGGCAATAAGCTGACTAGTATAGATGCGAATATAAATGTCATAAAAACATACATATCTCGTAAAGATAACATTTCAACATTCACCAAGATACCATAATTATAATCGATCCAAGGTTGTAAGATAGATAATGAGAAGAATAATAAAATAACACTTAACAATATACTAAGCACTGATATAAAAATTGCTTCAAGCATCAACAGCCCAACAACTGTTCTAGGTGATGCTCCCATGGCCCTCCAAATTGCCATTTCTCGTCTTCTTTCACTCAAACTTGAAAACATGATAGCTGTCATACCAATCAATGTTGTAAATATGACAACAATTGATATGCCTAATAATAAATTTTCAACCACACCAACAACACGCCAGAGTTCCTGTAGCGCTGCACCAGGTAGAATTGCTGTCATTGCCTCCTCAGGGTACTCATTGATCCATCGCTGAAGATTAAAGATTGTTAATTTTGATTTCACTCCAATGAGAGCGGCAGTAATATTTTTAGGAGTAAGGTCCATTTTTCGGATTTCTTCAATGGGTGTTTCTTGCCCAGGAATTTTTGCTCCAGTAGACCAATCAACATGTATTGCTTCAATTGCGGCCAAACTCACAATCACAGTATTGTCTACTGGCGTTCCCGTTTTTTCTAATATTCCAGATACTCTGAATGGTTGATCGTCATGCTCTGAAAATGATTGAAGGCCATGCGCTACGATTAGCGGCGTGTCTATGTCATATCCTAGTTTTTCAGCTACTCCAGCACCCAACACTACGTCATAAAGATCTTCAAATAAGTATCCTTTATCAATATTAATTGATTGACCACCTCTATACTTATAACGAGTAAAGAAATCTTTATTTGTTCCCATAACCCGAAAACCTTTATGGCTGTCACCAAGTGAAATTGGCACTGCCCAATCAACTTCTTCTTTATTCACAACATCCAAGTAGCTTTCCCAGGTGATGTTATTGGTAGCATTGCCAATCCTAAATACAGAGTAGAGCATCAATTGAACTGAGCTTGCTCTTGCACCAATAATTAAGTCTGTTTGAGAAATTGTATCTGTAAAACTTGTGTAAGCAGATGTTCTTAATTTTTCTACACTCATGTAAAGCATTAGAGAAAAAGAAATTGCAATAACAGTCATGCCTACAGTTACTAATCTTGCGTAGAGAGAGCTCAATGAAAGTTTTAACAACATATCTAATCTTCTCGGGTTAACACTTCATTGATATCAATTAATCGATCAAATCGTTCAGCAAGCGATCTATCATGAGATACCATAAGTAAAGTTGATTTGTTATTCGAAATCTGTTCAAACATGAGGTCTAAAAAAATTTGTTGTGCATCTGTATCTAGCGAAGATGTGGGTTCATCTGCAATAACTAAGGAAGGATTGCCTATCAATGCCCTTGCCACAGCTACTCTTTGTTGCTGCCCAACACTAAGACTACTTGCTTTATACTGATCAATATCATCAGGTAATCTCAATTGTTTGCAAAGATTTAAGGCCGACTCTCTTTGATTAGTTACATTAGCAGATCTAACTTTTGAGAAATAAAGAGGCAGAACAATATTATCTATAACATTTGCATATGGGAGCAGATTAAATTGCTGAAAAATAATACCTATATTATCTGCTCGATGCTCATCTTTAGTTTTAGAAGAAAGCTTATTTATCGTACTTCCATTAATTGATATGCTCCCACTTAAAGGATTTAAAAACCCACAAATTAATGAAAGAAGAGTTGTCTTGCCTGAGCCACTCTCTCCCAACAAAAGAACCTTTTCACCTTTATTGATCTCGAAATTGGGGACAAATATCTTAAAGCTACTTTTTTTTGACCAATAAAATCTTACAGAGTCAATTTTAATAATATTTTCATCCAATTAGATTTTTCCTTTTAAGTCTATGAAAGGCTTATCTCCTTCCACTTCAAAACTCGTGGATCCAACTTCAGATACAAATTGTATTTCAAGTTCTCCAGAGTTAGGAAAAGTAGTAAAATATGGAAAGTCTATTCTGTCAATTTCTTTTACGTTACCGCAAGTAAATGAATAGTGAGCAACAAACTCATTGTGAGCTTCTTCTTCATGTTCATCATGATCGTGCTCATCCTCGTGATCGTGCTCATCTTCATGCTCATGCTCATCTTCATG
>CACMBZ010000008.1:0-29257 GCA_902612095.1 uncultured Pelagibacteraceae bacterium
TTTTTATAATTATATGGGTGGAATGTTCAATGGCACAATGAGACCTCCTTTCACGTATAATTCATTTGGGGACTATCAAATGGCTGAGATGATGGGTTATCTTGGCTATAACAGTATGTTTGACTTTAACTCCGCAAATAATTCACCGCCAAATGAAGGTAACCTTTCATATGCAGGTGAAGGAACATTTGGCACTGCTGGATATAGACCCCCTTATACTTATTCATCACAAGCAGAATATGATGCAGCAATGAGTGGCGGCTATTTAGGTTACATGTCTATGGCAATGTACCTAGCTGACACTGAAGCTCGAGGCGAAGGCGGTGGTGGTGGATCTGAAACAGCCACTGAAGGTAATGACGTTCTCTATACAACAGGTTCTGTTAATAGTGTGGGCACAAAGGTGATGACACCAACTTCTATGGATTTTGATCTTGGTGGCGGTGACGATATTATTGGAGGACCAACGGCTGATCTACAGGGTGACGACTACATTGAAGGCGGATCAGGTAATGACCAAATATGGGGTGGGTCAGGTAACGACTGGCTCGACGGTGATGGTGACAATGATACAATCTATGGTGGCCTTGGGAATGATATTATTCTTGGAGGCTTTGGCTCAGATGTTATTTGGGGAGGTCCAGGCCAAGACTTATTGGCTGGAGGCATAACAACTGGAGATCTTGCTATGGTAGCAGCTTTTTCTCCAAGTAATCCTGTGTTTGCAGATGGAGAAGCTGTCCAAGATACATTTGTATTTGTAATGGGTGAAGGTGGATCAACTATGCAAGCAGATGAAATTGCTGGATGGGAAGGTGGAGAAGACAAAATTGCATTCTCGTCGGACGGTGGATCATCGTTTATTGCGAACCCGTTTTCAAATAACTTCTTCGGGGTAGGCTCTCATTCTTTGAATGCCCAATATGACGCCGGACAAGATGTTACGATGGTGTTTGCAGGGAATATGTCTGAAACTTACTTTGGAGTACAAGGAAACGTTACATTCAATGACAGTGATGTTACCACAGTAGTTTGATAGTAAATAATTACATCAAATAGCCTAGGTATTAGCTTAAAACGAAGAAATTTATAATTTCTTTTAAAGTTAATTCTTATAGGATATGTTCAACACATTGAAATGATTGAAATATTCAACAGACTTAAGAGCAAGCCAAAATTGTTCACACAAATTTTGATCGCGTCTTTATTTGTAAACTTATTTGCATTGGCAACTCCGATATACGTCATTCAAGTGCTGCAAAGATATGTAGCTTATGGCGTAACTTCTACCCTTATTACTTTAGTCGTTGGAATTATTTTTATTTCAATTTTTGAATTTTTCTTTCGAAACATCCGGCATCGTATGACCAGAGAAATTGAAGAAGAAAATATTACTCTGGCTGATAAAGTTATAAAAAAATTAACTATTTTAAAGACTTCTATATATTCATTAAGAAACCAATTCAATTCAGAAGCAATTTCAGGTCATGTACTAACTGTTCAAAACATAATAACAGCGACGACGACATTAGCATTAATTGACGTTCCCTTTGTTTCGATTTTTTTAATTGCTCTTTACTTGATTCATTATCAATTAGGCATCATAGCTACAATAGTTATTATCATTCCCTTAGTTATTTCAAGATTTTATTCTGCTGGCATTAATCAAAAAAGCTTTGACTGGTATTTAAATTCTATGAATATCTCTAAGTTGTATGAAAACACTACTGCACGTTATGTGACGATAAGGTATTTCAACTTGATTGATGCTCTTAAGAAATCTTGGTCACAAACTTTAAATAAAACTGTTGATGTAAAAGAAAAACTCGAAGCAGAAAAAAATATTTTAACATCCTTGATGTCTTCCACATCAACATTCATGACAATTGTGATCATAGGTTGGGGCGCTGTACTAGCGGTTAATGGCGATATCAGTGTAGGGGCGCTTATTGGTGCTAATATTTTAGCAAGCAGGGCAATTGCGCCAATCATAAAGTATGTGCAATCATTAGAACCACTCTCTAAATCAGATAAATCACTTCAAGAATTGAATAAACTTTTTACTTTGCCTCACGAACTGCAGAGTGGGACAGAAATAAAGGATTTTGAAGGCAGAATTTCTTTAAACAACCTACAGTTCAGATATCCCACAAACAAAAATCCAATATTCGAAAAACTATCCATAAATATAATGCCTAATCAGTTAACAATTATTAAGGGTGCAAATGGTGCTGGAAAATCAACACTGATTAATGTTTTGACCGGAATTATGGACTATGAGAAAGGACAACTATTCTATGATGATATTGAGATTTCACAATTGTCACTTCCTTGGCTGCGCAAAAATCTTACTTACTTACCACAAGAGCCTAAGTTCATTGATGGCACTTTATTAGATAACATAATTGGTGCTCGTGAAATTAGTAAAAATGATTTTCAACAAGTCATCCATCGAATTGGCTTAGAAGACATGATCAATAGTGATCCCAACGGGGTAAACATGCTAATAAGTAATAAAGGTGAGAATTTACCCGTAGGCATAAGAAAAAGGATTGCCCTTGGAAGAGCATTATTTATTGGAGGCAAATTAGCGATTCTGGATGAGCCAACAGAAGGATTGGATACATCTGGACGTAATTCAGTATATCAAGTAATTAACCAATTGCTTAAAGACAATAAAACAGTCATTGTTGCGACGCAAGATAAAGAACTTATGAACAATGCTAAAAATATTATTGATTTAGACAAAAAGCCAGTGCCAGAAATACAGTCAATTAATTAGAACAGATGATAGATAGAGTAAAATATAAACAAACAACAAGATACCAGTTCTATGCCTTATCTGCATTTGGATTTGTAATGATTCTTTGGTCCGTACTCTTCGAAATTGATATCATAAGCAATGCAGAAGGACAAATTATACCGCTCGGTGAAGTGAAAACTATCCAACATCTAGAGGGAGGAATTATCGATCAAATACTGGTGAAAGAAAGTGAGTTAGTGAAGAAGGGGCAACCTCTAGTTATCTTAGCAGCTACTGCAAGTGAAGTTGAAGTTGATGAGGTTAAAGTACAGATTGATGCACAAATTATAAAATCAATTAGATTAGAAGCTGAAATTAATGATTTTGAAATACCAATCTTCCCCGACGAACTAGTAAATAAAAGGCCAGATTTAGTAAATAAATCAATGGAACTTTTCATAAGTAAAAGGGATAAATACAACGGAGATATTAATGAGGTTGAAGCCGTTATCGAACAGCATCAAACAAGTGTTGATATTTTATTAAGACAGGCTGAAATGAGTTCACAGCTGCTTGAGGAAAAAGTAACCAACGAGTATGCCCATTTAAACGTTTTGAAAGAGCTAAATGCGGCAAAAGGCCAATTAGAAGAGTCAATTGAAAAAAAAGAAAATATTACAAATGATTTCGTTCAGAATGCTCGAAATGAATTACAAGTTGCACAAAGAGATCTTTCTGAGCTTAATGAAACGATAAAAGCTCTTAATGATAATTTAGATAGAACATCAATTAATGCGCCCGTTGAGGGGATTGTTAAAAACTTATTTTTTGTTACAGAAGGTGGCGTTATTAGGCCAGGCGAGGCTATTTTAGACTTAGTACCTACAAGAGATAGTTTGATCGTTGAGGCCCGACTTCAGGACAGTGACATTGGTTTCGTCCAAGTGGGACAGTCCGCTGTCGTAAAACTTTCATCTGCTGACTCAGTTAATTTTGGTCAGTTAAATGGGGTCGTCACACAGATCAGTCCTGATACAGAAGAAGATGAAAATGATAATAGAATTGTATTTTATAAAATTTTGCTTCAAACAGATAAAAACTATTTTGAGAGCAATAATAAAATTTATCAATTAGTACCTGGTGTAAAAGTTAATGCAAGTATACATATTGGTCAAAGAACTGTTGCAAATTATCTACTATCGCCATTCATTGATTCAATGGATGGCACATTTCAAGAAAGATAGTAAAATTTACACTTAACTTTGGCTCTCCAGGTGTTTCAATGTCACTTTTTGATTAATTTTTTTAATAAAAAAAATAGGCCTTCTGACTAATTTTTAATTATGTTATAAAAAATTATGAAAATATTAATTTTTGGTTTACCAGGCTCGGGCAAAACTTGGTTAGCAAAGAGACTTGTTCAAAATATAGATAATTGTGCCTGGTATAACGCAGATATTGTAAGAACTGCATCAAATGATTGGGATTTTTCAAAAGAGGGTAGGTCTAGGCAGGCAATGCGAATGAAAACCTTTGCGGATTTTGAAAAAAATAATGGAAGATATGTAATATGTGATTTTGTGGCTCCATCAAAAGCTGCAAGAGATTCGTTTGGGGCTGATTATTTAATTTGGCTTGATACAATCAAGGAAGGCAGAGTTGTAGACAATAAAAAAAAAGAATTAAAGAACTCTAAGGATCTGCCTTTTGAAGTTGAAACACTTGAGAGCTCTCAAGCATTTAAAGATACAACCAATATGTTCGAAGCGCCAAATAATGCAAATAAAATTATTACAAGTTTCATGAATGATCAGGAAATAGTTGCTCTAGCTAACGAAATAACTAATGTTTGATTGGAAGAAGCCAACTTCACAAATGCTTGGTCGTTGGCAACCATGGCATAATGGTCATACTGAATTATTCAAGAAAGCTTTAAAATTATCTGGTCAAGTGTGTATTATGTTTAGAGATGTTGCAGGGGTCGATGCTGGTGTTGATGGTCAATCAGATAATCCATTTGAGTTTGATGATGTAAAACATCGTATCATTAATAGTCTTGAATTAGAGGGCTTTAAAAATGAGAAGGATTTTATTGTAATAAAAGTTCCAAATATAACTGATATTTCATATGGAAGGGGAGTAGGTTACACATTTACAGAGCACGACTTAGGTGAAGAAATACATAAAATTTCAGCTACAAAAATTCGAAAAGAGATGAGAGATAAGGACGAATTAGCTTAAAATATTGTTGCGCCAAATATTTTTATTTCACCGTCTTCTGTCCCTAAAACTAGTCTTCCAAGATAGTCGCCATCTGAAATAGTACTTTTTTGTTTGAATAGCACCGTAACATGTTCGTCTCTTCTAATGCATCCGAGAAATTCATTCTCTTGTTTTAAATTTGTAATAACCTCGTTGTTTGTCCATTGTTTTGCGAGCTCAATTTCATTCGCCCCAAAAAGCATTCTTGCTGAAAAATCTTTAGTAAATCCAAAGTAATCTTGAGAATTTGAGCAAATAATTAAGTTATCCCAGAGGGGGGAAGCAATTTCTAAAATTTCTTTGTCAGATTTTTTTAGTAAATCCATTTAGTCGACAAGATTATGCATTGGAGCCTTATTCATACTGAATTCACCTGTCTCCTTGTCTCTTTGTGAAACCGTCAAACAGTGCCAATTAGCATCATCAATTTTCATGTGATCACCACGATAATAATAGCCAGGCCACCGTGTTTCTTCCCTAAATAATGTATGACTCGTTACACACTGAGAAGTGGTAACTCTATGCTTTAATTCCCAAGCTCTCATGAGTTGGTGATAATCTTCTGCAGCTACATGCTCTAAATCTTCTTCAAGCATCTTAAGGAGATTAGTTCCAATTTTTAATAAATTATCATTTGTCATATACGAAACTCCAACACCGCCTACGTATTCATCCATGATTTTTTGTAAACGTTGAAGCCCTTGAATTGGAAGAATATAGCTTGGCGATACTGTGCCGGCAGTAATTTCGTTTCTTCCTACTTTATAATTTTCAAGAGGTTTGTAGATTACTTCTTTTAAATCTTCGTATTGTTTATCAGTAACTTTAATTTCTTCATTTCGCATATCATTTACGTATTTTACAGCAGCTTTTGCTGCAAGACGTCCCTCAGTAAATGATCCTGAGGAAAATTTATGCGCACTTCCACCAACAGTATCTCCTGCTCCAAACAAACCATTGACACTTGTCATCCTGTTGTATCCCCAGAAATAATCGCTTGGTGAAATATCCTCTGGACCACTCACCCAGGCTCCGGAACAAGTAGCGTGTGAGCCCATTACATACGGTTCGGATGTAGTGAGTTCAGGATTAGTATATTTTGGGTCAATGTTCTGAGATGCCCACACAACTGCTTGACCAACAGTCATACCAAGAAAGTTCTCCCAGCCAACTGTTTCCATGTGAGGATCTTGAAATGCTTCTTTAGTAACCATGTGAATAGGGCCACGTCCAGCTTTTACCTCTTCAATAAATGCATGGTTTCTTAGGCAAGTTGGTACAGGGACATGATCAATATATTCGCCTACAAGTTTTTTAGTTTCTTCGTACCATTTTTTTTCATAATTTTCCCCATTACCGTTTTCTGTGTAAGTTTTAAGATGTAAAAAATAAGCACCTACTGGACCATAACCATCTTTAAATCTTGTCAGAACTATTCTATTTTCCATTTGTGTCATTTTTGCTCCAGCCATAATAGGAAGAGCGTATGCTGAGCCATTACTCCATGGTGCATACCAAGTCCTTCCCATTCCTTCACCAACAGCTCTTGGTTTGAAAATATGAGATGCTCCTCCTGCAGCAACAATAACTGCTTTGGCTTTAAAAACATGGTAATTCCCTGTTCGCATATTGAAACCAACTGCGCCACCTATTCGGTTGGATTTACTTTCATCCATCAGAAGATGAGTAATCATTATTCTATTGTAAATTTTATCAGCCGATTTTTTTGCGGCTTCAGCTACAATGGGTTTATAACTTTCACCATGGATCATTATCTGCCATTTACCTTCCCTTTGGTACCTGCCGGTTTCTTTGTCTCGCATGATTGGTAATCCCCATTCATCGAACATGTGAACAGTGGAGTCGACGTGTCTTGCAATATCGTATGTAAGATCCTCTCTAACTAAACCCATTAGGTCATTTCTGGCATATCGAACATGATCTTCTGGTTGGTTTTCATCCCATTGCATTCCCATGTAGCAATTTATAGCGTATAGTCCTTGAGCTACTGCGCCGCTTCGATCAATATTTGCTTTTTCAACACATACTATTTTAAGATCTCTGCCCCAATGTCTTGCTTCGAAAGTAGCTCCTGTTCCAGCCATTCCACCGCCAACGATGAGAATGTCACAATCCTCATGAATTGTTTTAATTGAAGCCATCTATTTAGTTGATTCCTTTTTGATAATCTTTCTTAAGACTCGGAAGCCCTGTATCAATATTAAGTCCATTAGGCTCTGAGTATAGTAACTGTGAATTTATTTCTTCATTTGTTGGGGGAGTTTCATCTGCAAGTTTTGGAATGTGCTTACCCCAAGGTTTAGTTGTAATAGGCGAAACAAAATTTTTCTCGTGACCATTTCGAAATTTAATTCTCCAAGATATCGTACCTTTTTCTTCTTCACGTAAAACTCTCACCTTATGATGCATTGGCGCAAAATCAGCATAGCCTCTTGCGTCTATAGCGTTTTGAGGACAGGCCTTTACACAAGAATAGCATTCCCAGCACATGTTAGGCTCTATATTCACTGCACGTCTTGTTTCTTTATCTATATGCATAATGTCTGATGGACATATATCCACGCAATGACCGCAACCATCGCATCTTGTCATGTATACAAATGTTGACATATATATTCCTCTTCTCGATTCCTAGTAAATCAGTTTTTATTAATAATGCCTAGGCGATTCTCGTTTAATTCCAAGCCCAAACTGCTTTGGTGCATCAGCTGGGGCAGGCAAGTCATCTCTATACCCGTCAGCCTCAGATAAATTCTTTTGTATGGCTGCACCGGGTTTGTAAAACATGTGGGCAAATTTTGACCAATAAACACCACCAAACAATACGATATTAGATAAACCAAAGAGCACTAAAAACAAGGTATCTAATATTGGAACACCTGATGATTGAGTAAAAGACCAAGCTAGTCCAAATGTTGATGCAGCTAAGAGAGATAATACAAAAAGATCTGCTCTTATGATTCTATTCCATGGATTTGCCTCAGCTGAGACATCAACCCTTAAGAAAAACCAAAACCAATAACCTCCTAGACAAGTCATTATAGCTCCAACATGCCATAACAATGATATTTGATAGGGAGCTGCTGAATTAGCATACCCAAATATTAAGACAACAGAAGCAACCCAAAATAATATCGAACCGTACATACCCAAGAGATGAGCAGCTCTTCTTTGTCCTTTACCTAATTCTGAAGTTGTTAAAATATCGCTAGCAATTGTCTTGCTTATAATCTTTGCCTTTTGAGAACCACTCAATTCATTTGTCGCAGACGCTTTTGCTCTTTTAAAATTAATGAAAAAATATTTTGCATTTTTCTTATGCGCCATATCCACTAAAGTACCTATTGCAACCATTAATATCATTACAACTACAAAGCCTTGTAATACAAGAGCGGGCACAAAAGTCATAAGTTCTTCGAAAGGATTTATATAAATCATAAGTATCAATACATTATAACAGAATCCATAAATAATAACTATTATTTATACTTTCAAGTCAGGGATTAGTTGCAAAATTATTATATAAATGTTTCAAATTTGAAACTTTTTGAATGTCTTCTCTTAGATTTTTCGTACCAGATTCTATTGCCTCTGAATTGAATTCGATAATGCAGCTGCTAAAGCTTTTACGATTTTTTAGTCGAGAATAGTAGTCTCTCAAATTGCTTAATTTTTTTGTGAATAGATGAACCATATTAACCTCATCAAGTCTGTGTAACAATGTCATCCAGGTTATATCTGCTATACTAAATTTATCTCCATCAATCCAGATTTTGTTCTCTAAATGTATATCTAGCGATGTCAAATGTGATTTAAGATTCTCAAATGCCTTCATAGCAACTCTTTGATGTGGCGAATTTTTATTAAAGACTGAATAGCCTAATAATCGATATAAAGTAAAATTAAGTGCTCTAAACTTTGAAGGATGCTTAATAAAATAATTTAAAAATTTAAAGAAACTAATTTTTCTAAGCATAGAAACGAACAGCGGTTGAGTAAGTAAGGATACGCAATTACCTGCGTACTCTTTTATTCCACTAACTGGGTCGTCTCCGACTAACGATCCTTTTTTATTCCAATAATTAACTGTTTCACTCTCCCCAAGTTTATTTGGAAAAGTTTCCATTAAATATCTTATTTGTTCGTGAGACTCATAAATAGGCTGATTGTTATGTAATAGAACTGGTACTGTTGCTTTTGGATTAATTTTAAGAAAATCTTTTGATAAATTTTCACAATCTTTTGTCTCAATAATATGTATATGAACTGGCAGGTAATCAATTTTATATTCCTCAAGACATATTCTTACTTTTCGAGAGCAAAGTGAGAAGTTATTATGATAAAGTACCCATTCAGAATTTGAGTCTGATACTGTATATTTTTGTTTACCGATAAGATCTATATTTTTAGGATTCTTTTTCTTCATCCCATACTTTGTTTAGCAATTGACTGGCTGAAACTGCTGTAGGGAAACCACTATAGTGAGCAACATGCAATATCATTTCTTCAATTTTTTCTTTCGTAATTCCTAAATTTTTAGCCCCTCTTAAATGAGATTTTAATTCATTCTCTCTATTAAGTGCTACCAAAACGGTGAGCGTAATCATGCTTCTTTCTTGAAGCGATAACTGCTCAGTTCGTGACCAGATTGTTCCATACAACATATCAATTATTTGCTTTAGCAAATCTTTAGAGACAGGAGTTTCATCGTTTTTAAGTAAATCCATCTTCTTCAGGATTTCTAATCCTTTTTTTCTATCTTGATCGTTTAAAGGCATTTTTATATTTTACTCCTTAATATCAGTGTTTCAATTAAATTCAATTTTCTCTCTAATATTTATTAATACATCATTAATGATAGTCTCAAGACTATCGCTTTTATTAAATTTAAATAAATCGAAAACATATTTATCAGGTCTTAAGATAATTCCAGAGCAATCAAACTTTTCACAGTAAATCTGTAAATCTTTATGAGTTTCTTCACACGCAATGTATCCCTTATAGTTTGAATGGTCGTAATTGGGAGTCATATTTATGATCTTAAAATTATGACTTTTTAATAGTTCAAGATTGTCCTCTGAGATATTTTTATTACCTTCAAAATTATTTAAAATAATTCCAAAATTCTTTTCCAACACATAATCTGTACTCATAATCCTGCCATCATGAAGACGAACATTTATCTCATTGAAGTAATATCTCTCTATAGAAACATTCTTAATTTTTGGCATTTTATGAACACCGGGCCCAAGGCGGTTTCCATTTAAAACAGGAAATATATTTTCCTTACCTCGTAAATAACTTTGTGTTCTTAGCAGTGCATTCCTAATAAATGCTTTAAATTTACTTTTAGCATTAATGATGCCTCCCATTTTAATTGCCCCTCTAGTAATTCTGGCGACGTGCGGCCTTCTTTCTGATTGGTAGGTATTTAATATTTTAGGTGAGTAAAGTCCCTTTAGCACTCCATTAATTTTCCACAATATATTTTCAGCATCCCTGCATCCAGAATTCATTCCTTGACCCATAAAAGGAGGCATTTGATGTGCAGCGTCACCGAGTAGAAAAATATTTTCATTTTGCCATTTAACAGCATCAGCTGCATGAAATGAATAAACTGCTGTTCTGCTAAATTCAACTTCATTATCTCCGATCCATTGATCAATGTATTTTCTAAAAACTTCTTCTTTTTGAATTTCATCAACAGTATCACCCGGCATAAAGGCTATTTCAAATCTAAAACAATTATCAACTCCTTGAATAATTGTTGTTGGTCTTGACGGATTGCAATATTGAATTGCATCAATATCTGTGAAACAGTCAAATTTACTTTTAGTATACCCGTCCACCACCATCCAGGTCTCATCAGCATCTAAACTTTTAAGTTCAACATTGTTGAGTTTTCGTATTGTACTATTTGCTCCATCACACGCCAAAAGATACTTACTGTTTGTTTTAAACTCTTCTCCAGTTTCAATATTTTTGTAGGAACAATTCACAACGCCTTCCGATTGATCAACGCTTAGAATTTCATTACCTGTTCTAATAGTATTAGTCTGATATTTTTTTGCATTTTCTCTATGCGCTTGATCAAATTGAGGTTGGTGAATGAATAGTATTGAATGTTGATAATTATATGTATCAAAACCATCCATCGTAATTTTTAAAATTGATCTTTTCTTAGCATCTTTGTTATCAACGCCTCTAATTTTTCTTGTCTTTACTTCAGTTAGAAAGTTACAATGAGCCATTGCTCGTTGGCATTCAGCATCCCATGTAATTGCCCTGGGCAAGGGGAAGGTTTCTTTTTCTTTATCTAAGATTAACGATTTAATGCCATAATACCCTAGCAAGTTTGCGCAAGTTTCACCCACTGGTCCATAACCGGCTACAATGACATCATATTCAGTATCAATCACGCGACTTAGTATGCAGGCGTATCTTCTGGCTCTTCAATAACTTTATTGTTAATGAATCCCAGTTTTTCAATTTCAATTTTAATTTCGTCACCTGCTTTAAGCCAATTTCTTGTCATCACTGCAGAACCAGCCGGTGTACCAGTCGGTATTAAGTCTCCAGGTTCTAGCGTAAAAGCAGTTGATAAGTACTCAACCAATGTAAAACAGTCAAAAATTAAATCACTTGTCGAAGCTGATTGTCTTAATTCTCCATTTACATATGTTTCAAGCTTTAGGTCATGCGGGTTGCCAACTTCGTCACTGGTTACAATATAGGGACCGAATGGACAATGAGTGTCCCATGACTTACCCATAGTCATTGTCATAGGAGGACCACGCATCTGCCAATCTCTGATTGTAACGTCGTTAACGACTGTGTAGCCATAAATAACTCCAGCTGCTTTGTCATAGGGTACATGACGACATTTTTTTCCAATAATGAAACCAAGTTCGCCTTCATAATCTAAAAATTCTGAAGCACGCGGCCGATGAACATCATCGTATGGACCGTTAACAGAGCTATTTTGCTTATTAAATATATTTGGATATTTTTCTTGAGCTTTACCTATTGTTTTTGCAGCTGTTTGTGCAACTTCATCTTGATGTTCTTTATAGTTCAATCCAACCGCAAGAATTTTACTTGGTTTAGTAATAGGAGCTTCTAAATGCACTTTGCTTAACTCAATTTTAATTTTACTATTATCAATAAGGTTTTTTGCAGTATCTAGACCCTGATCTCCAAGAGCGATAAAATCTATCATGTTTTTGGGTAATGAACTGTTTGAGAAATCCACTATGTGGTCTCCATTTATTGCGCCTATGGATGTAGTGCCATTAAATGTAAAAGTAACTAATTTCATAAAACTGTATCAATAAATATCTAAAAGCTGGATTTGTAACAAGTTTAAATAATGTATATTATTTTATCATATATATGAAGAAATCTATATCAAGACGCTCTTTTATTAAAAAGTCTGCAGCCTCAATTGCTTTTGGAGGCCTTGCATCTATTTTACATTTACAAAATGCGCCAGCCTATATTAAACCTAAGAATTATAATATTTTATTAATATTAAATGATCAGGAGCGGGCATGGCCATATATTCCAAAAAGCATTGATTTGCCTGCACGCAGATATTTGGAGAATATCTCAACCTATTTCAATAGATCCTATACCTCAACACCAATATGTTCACCTGCACGTAGCTCTGTTTATACGGGGCAGCATGTTCAATTTACTGGAGTATGGGATAATACGGTAACCCCCTGGGTTCCAGGTTTATACGATAATGTAAATACAATAGGCCATCTTTTAAAAAATCAAGACTACGAAACAGGTTATTTTGGCAAATGGCACTTAACAAATATTACTGAAAGTAACGTAAATGAAAATGCTCTCGGATATGAAGGTATGAAAAAAATGTTTTCAAAATATGGTTTTGATAATTCAGATCAACCAGGTGAGCGTGATTTAGGACAGGGAGGCTTTAAATTTGATGGTTTGACTGCAGAATCTGCATCAAATTTTATTAAAGATAAAAAAGGAAATGAAAAGCCTTGGTCTATGTTTGTAAATTTTGTCAATCCTCACGATATAATGTTTTTCAGGGCATCTTCTGAAATATTGGGTACGGGATTTATCGGTGAAAATCAAAAATTTGCACCAGATGATCCAATATACAAAAAAGAACACGATTTTGATTTTCCTAAAAATTTTGGTCGAAGGTCTTTAGGTGAAGGTGAATTTGGAACGGAAATCATGAATACAGTTTATGGAGAAATTCCATATGATAGAATAGATTTATGGAGAAGGTTTTGTAATTATTATTATAACTGTTTACGTGACGTCGATAGACACATGATGAAACTTATTCATTCCTTGGAAGATACTGGTCAAATAGATAATACAATCATCTTCATGATCTCTGACCATGGAGAAATGCTTGGACAACAAGGAGCAAGAGGAAAAATAGTTTCTTGGGAGGAATCAATCAGAGTCCCAACGCTAGTTTACCATCCGGACTTAAAAGATAAAAAATTATGTAACTCAGTAATATCAAACATTGACATCGTTCCAACATTATTAGAGTTTACAGGTCTTAGTAAATCAGAGCTAAGGAATAAACACCCTGAGTTAAAAGGTAACAGCTACGCAGAACTAGTGGAAAATGTTGATTACGACAATATACGTGACAAAGAAGGTCATCTAATTCATGGAGTTCAAATCATCCCAACAGTTTTTGAAGTTGCAGAAAAATTTCGACATACAGCACTTGCGGACGGCTTTTTAGCAAAGACAAAAGCATTTATGTCTGAGGGAAAATTCTTACCAGATTTTACTCCACCGCTTAATTACAAAGGTGTAGTTGATAAAAAACATAAATTTCTGAGGTTTTTCTCACCTCGTCAAAATAATATACCTACAAACTACGATGAATTGACTAAATACAACGCAGAATATCAATTATATGATTTAGAAAATGATCCATTTGAAATGAATGATTTGGCAAAAGATGAAAATAATAGAGATTTACTTATGTCTATGAATGATAAATGCAATACATTAGCAGATAAGGAGATTGGTCTAGAAAATCATGTTATTCACTTGCCTGGCCCCGATTGGTTTTGGACAGCTTAATATATGAAAGAAGAAGTAATATTAAATTTTGATTTATATAAAAAATATAAATCAGAATATGCGCCTGACAGTTTTCATCATGTTGCTTTTAAAACTCAAAATTATGATGCAATGGTTGAATTTTACGAAAAACTTTTCGGTTGCAAGCCCATGTATAAAAGTAATGATATTGCTTTTCTGGCTTTTGATGAAGAGCATCACCGCATTGCAATCGCAAACACTGAACCAGGAGTAAAGAAATTAGGATTTATTTCAAAAATTATATTAGCATTTAGAAATTGGCTTAATAAAAATATTCCAACAACTATTGGGTTGGATCATATCTCTTATTGTCTTAACCCAATCGATAAATGGTTTGATTTTTATCATAAGGCAAAAGATAGAGGTCTTGAGCCTTACTGGACAATCAACCATGGATGGATAACGGGCATGTACTACAAAGATCCAGACGGCAATCTTGTAGAATTATTTTTTGAGCATTGGACAAATGATGAAGAATATAAAAATGAAATTTCTGCTAGAGGTTTTCCTGAAGAGCCAGTAGGTACGAATATGGATATCGATATACTCTATCACATGTATAAAAACGGTGAGTCACTAAAAAATTTAACAAAAAAAGGAAACACAGTTCCAGAGGGCAAGAAGCCAGTTGCAGGAATTCAGGCCGCTATCAATATGCGTAAAAAATTTAAATAATTACATGGATCTTTATGCTGAAAATCTTATTCCAAGAATAATATTTACCGTCATAACAGTTTTATTAACGATCGGGCCCACTATTGCTGATTTTAATAAAACGCATGCAACTCATCCTGATTGGACAGGACACGCTCGCTTTCATGTGGTTTGGCAAGTCTTAGGTTTTTATCCGATAATGATATTAAATTTAATTGTTCTATGGATCAATATTTCAAACTTTTACTATCCATATCAGTTATTCTTTTGGCTTTTTTGGTATGTTGGCTTTGTAGGATCTTTTTTGATCACATTATTGAGCATGCCATTATTTAAAGGCAAACTGTCTGACCCTGGAGGAAGAACTCCTTTTTTGTATACATTTGGTAAGAAATTTAAACTTTTACCAGGCAAGGATAAGCATTTGCCCTTCAAGATAAATGGAGAAGTGAAAACTTATAAAGTAGATGAGAATTTGCATAATTTAATTTTACCTACAATAATTGTCATTATAACTTCTATTTATTTCATAGTTCTATAAAAGAGCATATTCATGATTGAATATTTTTTTCCATTATTATTGCTGTGCGTCATTCAATCTGGCACTCCAGGCCCTAACAACATCATGCTTACAGCTTCAGGAAAAAACTTTGGTTATGTAAAGACTATTCCTCATATGGCAGGTGTTGTCTTTGGGTTTTTAACTTTATTAATTGTGATGGGATTGGGATTAATATCTATTTTTACGAACTACCCAATAGCACAAACTGTTTTGCAAATATTAGGCTCGCTATATTTACTGTACTTGTCGTATAGAATTTATTTTACTTATAATTCTGATAATGACGATCGATCAAAGCCAATAACATTTATGGAGTCATCTCTTTTTCAATATGTAAATCCGAAAGGCGTTATGATGGCAATAACGACTATTTCTATTTATACGGATTATAAAAACTTTGAGTTTATAGACAGTTTTCTTGAAGGAATGGTTTTTGTACTTTTGGGTTTTACCATATCTAATACTTTTTCAGTTCTCACTTGGACATCAGTCGGGGTTTTTTTGAATAATTTCATAAAGTCGAAGGCTGCAATTAGAAATTTTAATGGCTTAATGGCAACTTTACTTGTTTTAACAGTTATATGGATTAATTATGAGTTCTATGGATTTTAGTAGAAAATTAATAACTTATTTAGTTTTAGGACACTGCTTTATCATCGCTATATCAAATTATTTAGTGCAGTTTCCAATAAATATATTTGGTTTGGATTATACAATTGGTACATTTACATTCCCAATTATTGTTTTGGCGACAGACTTAACTGTACGACTTTCAAATGCAAGTAATGCACGTAAAGTTATTGGCTTTGCTTTCGTTCCCGCTTTCATAATTTCATATATATTTGCTGACTTTAGAATAGCTATTGCGTCTGTTTTAGCTTATTCAATTGGGCAGTTACTTGATGTGTTTGTATTCTCAAAAGTAAGGGACAGAGTAGGTGATGATGGATTAAATTTGAGTTCTTATTGGTATCTTGCGCCTGTTGTAAGCACCTTTTTTGCTCAATTAATTGATACATATATATTTTATTGTGTAGCATTTTATAATTCTACAGATGACTTTATGCGCGATAATTGGGATCTTATTGCATTTAATGATTTCATTCTTAAATTAGTGGTTTGCTATCTAGCATTTTTACCAATTTATGTTTTAATTCTTAATAGAACTTTTAATTATATAAGAACACGCACTTAGAAAAATGATATTTACTTCTATTACACCTGAAGCTTTTGATAATAAAAATATCCCAAAAGACATTCATGAAATGAATGATCATATAAAAAACTTGCTAGTTAACGCACCTCCATCACATGAAATACCATTCGATGTTTTGCAAGAAATAAGAAGACAAGGCGGTGGATTGCTTGCTTTTCAGCCATACTCTGATCGTGCTGAAAATAGACAAGTAGGCGATGGTGACCAGAAAGTAACGATACGAATATTTAATCATGATAGCCCTGATTTTATCTATATGCATATTCACGGCGGTGGTCATTGTATCGGGGCCGCAGATATGCAAGATCAATCTTTAGAAAAAATTTCAAAAGATCTTAATTGTGTTGTTGTAAGTGTTGAATATCGTCTTGCGCCAACCAATCCTTATCCAGCTGCTCCAGATGATTGTGAAACAGCTGCTACTTGGTTGATAGAAAATTCAAAAAAGGAATTCAATACTGAAAAGATTATAATTGGTGGCGAGTCGGCTGGAGCAAACTTATCAGCTGTTACATTGTTGAGATTGAAGAATAAAGGGTTGCTAGAAACTATTAAAGGCGCAAACCTTATTTATGGATCTTATGATGCTCGTCTTACTCCAAGCGCAATCAGACAAGAAGGTTCTGATGAGATTTTCTTATTATCATATGCCATGATTAGAAAATTCAGGGACTCATATTTTCAGGGAGATGTCGACAAAAGCTTACCTGACGTTTCTCCTATACAAGGTGATTTAAGCGGAATGCCTCCAGCACTATTTACAGTCGGAACAAGAGATTTATTGCTTGACGACTCATTATTTATGTTTGGTCGATGGCTAAGTTATGGTTCTAATGCTGAAATTATAATTGTGCCTGGAGCAGATCATGCTTTTAATGCATTTCCATCTGAAACAACTACCTTGGTTGAAAATAAGATTAATGATTTTTTGCAATCAGTTCTCTAAATTATTGAGATAGTTTTCAGCTACACGTTGCCCTAGGTTGTAATCAGCTTTTAAAATATCAACATTTTTAGAGTCTCTTTTTGATTTAAGCCTTGTTGGTGGACATAATTGGATTACTTCACAATCTGAAGGAGGGTTTTGTATGAAATCTAAAGCAATGTTGTAAGTTTTGTCATGCTTAAGCAGAGCTTTTCTAAGCTCAGGGTATTCTTTAGAAAAAAATGCTCCAACATAATTTTCAAGTTTTAATTTTCTCTTAAATTTTTCTTCATAGGTTCTAATAACTATGATGCGTTTGGCACCGAGCTCATAAGCCTTTCTGACAGGCAGAGGATCAGCTACGCCACCATCAAATTTACGACGTCCGTCTATCATGCTGGGTGTTCTTACTAGTACAGGCAAAGTTCCAGATGCTATCATTTTAGGCATCCATTCATCGTCTCCAAATTCATGATATTCAGCTTGAGCGCTAAGAGCATCAGTCACAACCGCAATGTATTTTTTGCCTTGAACAGTTTTTCTAATTTTTTCCATATTAGGCTTAAACATTTTCTCACCGTCTTCATACATCTTATGAAACTTGATTATGTCGCCACCAGTGAAGATATTCTTATAATCTAAGTAATCTCCTCGCGCAGCATAAAGCATCTTTTCTAAATTATTGTCAGTTTCTCTAATGAGGTACCAGCAGAGAACAGCAACACCATTTGATACTCCAATATAAATATCGAATGGATCGTAATTTCTTTTTATAAATGTATCGGTGATACCAAAAGAAAATACCCCTCTTTGTCCACCACCTTCAACAATTAGAGCTGTTTTTTTATTTTCCATGATACAATAAATTAGTAAGGATATATAAGAAATCAAATGTGTTCGATAGTAATTTTAAAACAAACTGACTCTGAGTGGCCCATTATAATTGGCGCTAATCGTGATGAAATGAGTAATCGAGACGCTTTGCCACCTGGTCGTCATTGGGACGACAGACCACATATTTTTGCAGGCAAGGACATGACGGCAGGCGGTACCTGGATAGGAATTAATGACTTCGGTGTCGTCGCTGCAATTATGAATAGAATGAACAGTCTTGGACCTATGGATAATAAAAGAAGTAGAGGTGAATTGGTTCTTGATGCACTTGATAATGCAGATGCATCTGAGTCATTAAATGCAATAATTGAAATTGAGAAAGATTCATACAGAGGTTTTAATATGTTCATAGCGGATAATTTAAATGCATATTGGATTAAGTCAGATGAAAAAAATTCTGTAATTGAATACTTCAATATACCTGATGGTTTATCAATTATAACTGCTTACGATCGAAATGATTTAAATTCTAAGCGTATAAAAACTTATTTATCAAAGTTTGCTTTATCGTCTGATCCAAAACCAGGTAGAGATGAATGGCAGGACTGGGAAATGTTATTAGGCAGCACATATTCTGATAACAATGATCCTTTGTCAGCAATGTGCGTGAAAACAGACATGGGTTTTCAAACTGTATCTTCAACGCTTATCGCTCTACCAAGTTTTCAACCCAAGATGGGGTCCGTAAAGCCTGTCTACAAATTTGCCAATGGCTCACCAGACTCAGCAAGTTTTATGGAAATGGACATTTAAGTTCTGTATTTGCCCTTTAAATTATTGATTTCTATATATTATTTTTCTTAGAAATTACCAAACATGCTCATATTTAGTATTGTTAGATGATTATGAATTATTATAATCTTCAATCTTATTAATAATTGGAGTTTTTAAATGACTGATTGCTATATTTACGACACTGTAAGAACCCCTCGTGGTAAGGGCAAAAAAAATGGAACCCTTCATGAAGTAACTGCACTGGAACTTGCAACTCAAGTTTTAAATAATATTAAAGATAGAACAAATATTGATACAGCAGATGTTGATGATGTTGTACTGGGATGTGTTGCGCCAGTTGGTGAACAAGGTGCCTGTATTGCAAGAACAGCAGTGTTAAATGCTGACTATGATCAATCAGTTTCAGGTGTTCAGATCAATAGATTCTGTGCATCTGGGTTAGAAGCTACCAATATGGCAGCTGCACAAGTTATGTCTGGACAGTCACAAATGTCCATCGGCGGTGGTGTTGAGTCTATGTCTAGGGTTCCAATGGGCTCGGATGGCGGCGCAATGGTTGCTGACCCTTCAGTTGCAATAAAAAATTACTTTGTTCCACAAGGTATAAGTGCGGATTTAATTGCTACCAAATATGGTTTCTCAAGAGATGATGTAGATAGTTATGCTGTTGAAAGTCAGAAGAGGGCAAAAAAAGCTTGGGATGAAAAAAGATTTTCAAAATCAATAACACCTGTGACAGATATCAACGGCTTAACAGTGCTCGACCATGATGAACATATGAGACCTGATGCTACAATGCAATCACTTGGTTCTTTGGACCCCTCTTTTGCGATGATGGGTGAAATGGCTGGTTTTGATGCAACTATTCAACAACGATACCCTGAAGTTGAAGCTGTTAATCATGTTCATACTGCAGGTAATTCATCAGGAATAGTTGATGGAGCAGCTGGAATATTGCTTGGAAATAAAGAAATGGGTGACAAATATGGCTTGAAAGCTCGCGCTAAAATTAAAGGTTTTGCGTCAACAGGATCTGAGCCAAGTATCATGCTTACTGGTCCTGGTTATGTTTCTGATAAGCTTTTAAAAAACTTAGGCATGAGCAAAAGTGACATTGACTTATGGGAGCTAAACGAAGCATTTGCCGTTGTTGTACTGAGATACATGGAACATATGGGTATTGACCACTCAGACATTAACGTGAATGGTGGCGCAATTGCTATGGGGCACCCATTAGGTGCAACTGGGGCTATGATTTTAGGAACTGTGCTTGATGAGCTAGAGAGAAGTAATAAGTCTACTGCTCTTGCCACACTTTGTGTTGGTGGCGGTATGGGAACTGCAACCGTAATCGAGCGCGTTTAATAACTTAAATTTTAGGACAATTATCATGGCTGATGTAACTTATGAAATAGATAGCGACGGTGTTGCCGTTGTAACATGGGATTTAGAAAATCGTTCAATGAACGTTTTAAATTTTCAATCTCTTGGTGAATATAGATCAATTATTGAGAAATTAATCTCAGATGAGTCAGTTAAGGGTATTGTTCTCAGAAGTGCAAAAGATGCATTCATAGCTGGTGCGGATTTAACATCATCTGAAGTTTTTGGTTTTGATAGTGTTCAAGAAGATAAAGTTAAAGCTGCAGAAAAAATTTATAATGGCAACATGGACATGCAGTTATTGTTCAGAAGTATGGAAACATCTGGTAAGCCATTCGTAGCTGCGATAAACGGTCATGCTTTAGGTGGTGGGTTTGAAATATGTCTCGCCTGTCACTATCGTGTGGCGATAGACAATGATAAAATTCAAATTGGTCAACCTGAAGCAAAAGTTGGTTTAATACCTGGTGCAGGCGGAACTCAAAGAGTTCCTAGACTTGCCGGTGTAACGCAAGAAATAATGGGCTTTCTACTAGCAGGTACTCCGTTTACTCCAAAAAAAGCCCTGAGTGCTGGACTTATTAATGAAGTTACAGATTCAGATAACTTAATAAATGCAGCAAAAAAATATGTTGTGGATGGTGGAAAATCAGTTCAACCCTGGGACGAAAAAGGTTTTAGGTTTCCAGGAGGTCTTCCTTATACTCCAAAAGGTGCAATGATTTGGGCTGCAGCATCATCTTCATTGAGAAAAAATTCTTATAATAACTATCCTGCACAAACTGCAATCCTTTCTGCTGTTTATGAAGGTGTTCAGGTACCGATTGATGCGGCGCTGAGAATTGAAGCACGTTATTTTACAAAAGTTGTAATGGATCCTAGATCTCAAAATATGGTTCGAAGCTTATTTGTAAATATGCAAGCTTTGAGCAAAGGCGCAAGAAGACCAAAAGATTTCGATAAATACGATGTTAAAAAGATTGGGATTCTTGGTGCAGGCTTAATGGGTGCAGGAATTGCTTATGTTACTGCTAAAGCAGGAATTGAAGTTGTATTAATTGATATGGATCAAGCTGCAGCAGAAAAAGGAAAAGAATATTCTACTAAGATTTTAGATAAACAATTAAGCAAGAAAAAAACTACTGAAGAAAAAAAAGAAAAGCTATTAAGTCTCATTACACCTACAACTGATTACTCTCTTCTAAAGGGCGCAGATCTTATTGTAGAGGCAGTATTTGAAAATAGGGATATAAAAGCAGATGTAACCGCTAAAGCAGAAGCGCAAATATCAGAAACTGCTGTATTTGGTTCCAATACATCTACTTTGCCAATTACAGGTTTAGCTCAAAATTCAAGCCGTCCTGCAAACTTCATAGGTATTCATTATTTTTCACCAGTAGAGAGAATGCCTTTAGTTGAGATCATCATGGGAAAAGAAACTTCTCAAGAAACATTGGCAAAAACAATGGATTACGTTCAAAAAATTAGAAAGACCCCAATCGTTGTAAATGACAGTCGAGGTTTTTATACTAGTCGAGTATTTGGTACATATACCGGTGAGGGTGTTGCAATGCTAGCAGAGGGTATAAAACCTGCTTTAATTGAAAATGCTGGTAAAATGACAGGCATGCCAATGGCTCCTCTGGCTCTTTCTGATGCTGTAGCGTTAGATTTAGCTTGGAAAGTAACAACCCAGACAAAAAAAGACTTTGAAGCTGAAGGCAAAGAATTTCCAGTAACCCCAATGTATTCAATTATGGAAGAAATGGTTGAAAAGCAAGGTAGGTTTGGAAAGAAAAACAATAAAGGCTTTTACGAGTATCCTGAAAATGGAAAAAAATACCTATGGCCTGAACTGTCTAACTTATGCAAAGAAAGTGACGATCAACCTGATGTTGAGGAATTAAAGAAAAGGTTTCTTTATATTCAAGCACTTGAAACAGCAAAATGCTATGAAGAAAACGTGCTAACAGATGTTAGAGATGCGGACATTGGGGCAATACTCGGTTGGGGAATGGCGCCATGGACTGGAGGTCCACTATCCTTCATAGATATGGTTGGTGTTAAAGAATTTGTTGCTGAAGCCGATAAACTTGCACAAAAATATGGAGAAAGATTTACTCCATGTAAAATGCTTCGTGATATGGCAGCTAAAAATGAGAGTTTCCACAAGAGCGGTAGCTCTAGTCAAGCAGCGTAAATAAGACTACTATAATACTTATAACTTTTACTGATTTGAGAGGATCTATATGGCAAATACTACACCTACGACTAATTCTTTGGAAAACTATTTTTTACCCTTTACTGCAAATAAAGACTTTAAGAAGGATCCAAGATTATTAGACAGAGGTGAGGGAGTTTACTACTGGAATCATAAAGGCGACCAAGTAATAGATGCTTCATCAGGTCTATTTTGTGTTCCATTGGGGCATGGTAGAAAAGAAATAGCTGAAGCTGTTCATCAGCAATTATTAAAATTAGATTACTCTCCTAGCTTCCAAGTTTCTCATTTACCTGCTTTCGCGTTAGCTGAAAAAGTAGCAAATCTTTTACCGGGCGATTTAAACAATGTCTTTTTCACAATTTGTGGATCTACTGCAATTGACTCTGCAATTAAAATAATTCAGGCATATCAACACGCAATTGGACAATCGCAACGTGTAAGGTTTGTGTCACGAGAACGCGCATACCATGGTGTAAATATCGGAGGAACCTCATTAAGTGGCATGATTAAAAACCGTGAGATATTTACTGCAACAATGCCTGGAGTTATTCATTTAAGACACACTTGGTTAGAAGAAAATAAATATACAAAAGGTCAGCCGCAACATGGAGCTCATCTTGCTGAGGATCTTCAGAGGTTTGTAGAAATGTATGGCCCCGAGTCTATTGCTGGGTGTTTCGTTGAACCCATTGCTGGCTCAACAGGAACCATTGTTCCCCCTATTGGATATTTAGAAAGGCTAAGAGAAATTTGTGATAAATATGGAATTGTTCTTGTTTTTGACGAAGTAATAACTGGTTTTGGGAGAACAGGAAAATCTTTTGGGGCTGTAAAATACAATGTACAGCCTGATATGATTACTATGGCAAAGGCAATTACTAATGGAGCGCAACCTATGGGGGCAGTTGGTGTTTCAGATAAAATTTATAATGCTATTGTTGATAATGGTCCAGAGCACGGAGTAGAGTTTTTTCACGGATATACTTACTCAGGTCATCCAGCCTGTGTAGCAGCATCTCTTGCTACCTTGGATGTATATGAGAAAGAAGATGTGTTCGCAAGAGCAGAAAACATGTCACCATACTTCATAGATGCAGTGTTTGATGCATTTCAGGATATACCAATTGTTACAGATGTAAGAGCTGATGGAATGATGGCCGCTTTTGACCTAGCGGTTGATAAAAACCCTGGAGTGAGAGGATATGATGCTCAAAAGAAAACATTTGCTAATGGTGTTCACATTAAATTTACTGGGGATGCTGGTATAGTTGCCCCTGCGTTAATTGCTGAAGAAAAACACATAGATGAAATGCTCCAAAAAATTAAAGAGGTCTTAGTAAAATACTAGCATCTTATATGTCAAAGCTTCCTTCACACACAGAGGTTGTTATTATTGGAGGGGGTATTGCTGGTACAAGCATTGCATATCACCTTGCTGAGAGAAATGTTCAGGTCACATTGGTTGAGAGAAAAAGCTTAACTTGTGGCACAACTTGGCATGCAGCTGGATTGGTTGGACAATTAAGGGCAACAAAAAATCTTACTAAAATGGCTAAGTATTCAACGGAGCTCTATCATAAACTTAATCAAAAAAAAGATCTATCCGCTGGATTTTTGATAAATGGTTCAGTTTCTATTGCAGAAAATGAGGGGCGTTATCAAGAAATGAGTAGAGGTGCATCAATGGGTCGAAGTTATGGCTTGGAAATAAATGAAATTTCAATTGATGAAGTAAAAGAGAAATACCCACTTCTCGATACAAAGCATGTAAAAGGAGCTTGGTTTTTGCCTCGGGACGGTCAAATTAACCCGGTAGACATTACAATGTGCCTTGCAAAAGAAGCAAGAAGAATGGGTGCTAACATTATTGAAAATAACAAAGTCATTTCAATCGAACAAGAAGGTGACAAGGTCAAAAAAGTTATTACGGAACTAGGTGATATTAAATGTGATAAGATTGTTATATCTGCTGGAATGTGGAGTAGGGAAGTAGGTAAAATGTGCGGAGTAAATATTCCTCTTCATGCATGTGAACATTTTTACGCTGTAACTGAATATTCAGAAGATATACCAAAAAATTTACCCATCTTAAGAAACCCAGATGCCTATATTTATGTGAAGGAAGACGCTGGAAAACTTTTAATAGGCGCCTTTGAAAAGAAAGCAAAACCCTGGGGCATGAACGGTATTCCTGAAGATTTCGAATTTGATAGTTTGCCAAACGATCTTGATCATTTCGGACCTATTTTAATGGAAGCAATGGATAGGCTTCCAATACTGAATGAGCTTGGCATTAAAACATATTTTAATGGACCTGAAAGCTTCACACCTGATGATAGGTATTATTTAGGCAAAGTTCCTTACAAAGAAAATATATTTGTTTCAACTGGCTTCAATTCAATAGGAATACAATCTGCTGGAGGAGTTGGCAAAGTTATGGCTGATTGGATCATAAATGACAAAAGTAAGATTGATTTGTGGGATGTAGATGTCGCTAGAGTATTAGATTTTCAAGATGATGATGAATATCTAAGAGAAAGAAGCTCTGAGACGCTTGGGCTTTTGTACGCTGTACATTGGCCCTACTATCAATTTGAAACTTCTAGAAACAAAATTAAATCACCACTCTTTGGCCAACTTGAAAAAGAAGGAGCTTGCTTTGGAGAAGCGGCTGGATGGGAAAGGCCAAATTGGTTTACTAATAATGGTCAAAGACCTCAATATCAATACTCGTATCATAAACAAAATTGGTTTGAAAATGTAAGGAGCGAATGTGTTGCTGTAAGAAATGATATTGGCTTATTTGAACTTACATCTTTTTCTAAGTTTATTATTCGAGGAGATGATGTAGTTAATTTTTTAAATTATATGTGTGTAAGTGAGATGAATGTACCAGTCGGGCGAATTATATATACACAAATGTTAAATGACGAAGCTGGAACAGAAGGTGACATTACTTTTACGAGAATAAGTGAAAATGAATATATGTTTGTTACAGGTCCAACTGCACATAATAAAGACTATTACTGGTTATTATCTCATTCAAAAAAATTTAAAAATATAGAAATTATTGACGTTACGAAACAATATGGCTGTATTTCAATAATGGGACCCAACTCAAGGGAGCACCTTCAAAGAATATGTAATGAGGATATTTCAAATGAAACATTACCGTTTGGATTTTCTAAGAAAATAAATCTTGGCGGTACTGAATGTAGGCTTCATAGAATAACATATGTTGGCGAGCTGGGTTTTGAAATATACATTCCTTATAATAATTTGGAAAAAGTATTCGATGTTGTTTATGCAAAAAATGGAAAGAGCCCAGTAAAACTTGCAGGCTATCATGCACTAAATTCACTGAGAATGGAGAAAGGATATCTTCATTGGGGGCATGATATTGGAGTTGAGGAAAACCCATTTGAAGCGGGTGTTGGATTTTGTGTAAATCTTAATAAGAAGAATCCTTTTTTAGGACAGGCAGCACTTGAAGAAAAGAAGAAGTCTGGTCTCAGTAAAAGAAAAGTAAATTTTGCATTATCTAACAATGACTTATTAATTTATCACAATGAGCCAATCTATTTTGACGGTAAGATTGTTGGTGAAATTTCTTCAGGTATGTATGGTTTCTACTTAGACAAATCATTGGGCATGGGTTACATTTCAAACAATGACAGCTACTCTATTGAAGAAATGATGAGTCATCAAAAATTTGAAATTGAAGTTGCAGAAACTAAATATTCTGCAGAGGGGTCAATAAATTGTTTTTATGATCCGGGCAGAGAAAAAATATTAGTATAGAAAGTATTGTTATGACTAAAATGACCACAGAAGAAGCATTCGTTAAAGTTTTACAAAAACACGGAATACAGCACGCATTTGGAATAATTGGATCTGCATTCATGCCAATTTCCGATTTATTTCCAAAAGCAGGCATTACTTTCTGGGATGTAGCTCATGAAAATAACGGCGGTATAATCGCAGACGGCTATACAAGAGCGACAGGAAAAATGTCTATGTGCATTGCACAAAATGGCCCGGGCATTACTAACTTTGTTACGCCAATAAAAACTGCATACTGGAATCACACTCCAATGCTTCTGGTTACTCCACAAGCGGCTAATAAAACTATAGGACAAGGTGGCTTTCAAGAAGTAGAACAAATGGCATTGTTTAAAGATATGGTTTGCTACCAGGAGGAAGTGAGAGATCCTACTAGAGTTGCAGAAGTACTAAATCGAGTAATTTCAAAAGCATTCAAAGGTTCCGCGCCAGCACAAATAAATATTCCTCGCGACATGTGGACACAAGTTATAGATATCGAATTGCCGCCAATAATAAAATTTGAGAGACCATCTGGAGGAAGCGAAGCAATAAAAGAAGCGGCAAAACTTCTATCTAATGCTGACTTTCCAGTAATATTATCAGGAGCTGGGGTGGTCTTAGCTGATGCAATCAATGACTGCAAAGCTTTAGCTGAAAAATTAGATTCACCTGTTGCTTCAGGCTATCAACATAATGATAGTTTTCCAGGTAGTCATCCACTTGCAGTGGGGCCTTTAGGTTATAACGGCTCAAAAGCTGCTATGGATTTAATTTCTAAAGCAGACGTTGTTCTTGCATTAGGGACTAGACTTAACCCATTTTCAACATTGCCTGGCTACGGAATAGATTATTGGCCAAAAGATGCAGCTATTATTCAGGTCGATATAAATTCTGATAGAATTGGATTAACAAAAAAAGTTTCAGTAGGCATATGCGGCGATGCAAAACAAGTTGCTCAGCAATTGTTAAATAGTCTTTCTCCTGAAGCGGGGAACAAAAATAGAGATGAGAGAAAAGCTTTAATACATCAAACCAAATCTGCTTGGTTACAAACATTGAGTAGTATGGACCATGAAGATGACGATCCTGGAACATCATGGAATGAGGAAGCTAGAGTCAGGGATGCAGATCGCATGTCTCCTCGCATGGCTTGGAGGGCTATACAGAATGGCTTACCAAAAAATGCAATAATTTCATCCGACATAGGCAATAACTGTGCAATAGGAAATGCTTATCCAACATTTGAGGAAGGTAGAAAATATTTAGCTCCAGGTCTTTTTGGGCCTTGCGGTTATGGCTTCCCTTCAGTTTTAGGAGCTAAAATAGGCTGTCCAAATATTCCTGTTGTTGGTTTCGCTGGAGATGGAGCTTTTGGTATAAGCATGAACGAAATGACATCTTGCGCTAGGGAAGAATGGCCTGCAATTACAATGGTGATATTTAGAAACTATCAGTGGGGCGCCGAAAAAAGAAATTCGATATTATGGTATGACAATAATTTCGTTGGTACCGAACTAGATCCAGAATTAAGCTACGCAAAAGTTGCAGAAGGCTGTGGATTGAAGGGTGTTATAGTTAAAACCATGGATGAGCTGACAAATTCACTCAGAACTGCGTGTGAAGAACAGTCAAATGGAGTTACAACTTTTATTGAAGTTATTTTAAATCAAGAGCTTGGGGAACCTTTCAGACGAGATGCAATGAAAAAACCAGTTGAAGTTGCCGGCATCAATCCTGATGATATGAGCCAAGATCAGTTAGGGTAGATTTTTTTAATATTTTCTGCTTCTCTTAAGCCTGATTGTAGTGCCATTTGAAGATATCCTGCTGTTTTTACACTTGTTGCTTCTCCCGCAAAAAATAATTTAGAATTAACTGGGGTTGATAAGTTTTTTCTTAACAGTTGATTATTTTCACCAACTTTATTTGTACTGTAAGATCCAAAAACGTATGGATCCAAACTCCATTTTGAAACAAAATATGAGTCAAGCTCTGAAACTTTATCGCCATAAACAGCTTTTAATTCATTCAGAGCAATTTGAGCAACTTCATCATCGCTTTTATTTTCTAACTTTTTTGCATTTTCGCCTGATATTGTTGCAACAATTACCGGTTCTTTGCAAATAGGCTCTTCATTGATCCAAGCATGGAATTTACTTTCTTTATTGGCAACAACAATAAAATCTTTATCACCCCAAAATTTATGAGTAAATTTTAACATAACTTTATTTAAAGTACCCCAACCTAGTTTTTTAATTGATTGTTGTTTTTTAATTGGTAATTCGGGTATAAATTTAATTATTTCTTTTTTTAATACCCCTAAGGAAGCTGTAACAATAACAGCATTAGCTTCATATGTCTCATTGCCACTGACAACTTTGATAATATCTTGCTCATAATTAATGTGCTGAATTGGTGAATTTAAAATGATCTTATTATGCAGTTCTTTTTCAAAGTAATATGCAATTTGATCATAACCTCCAATAACAGCCTCATCGTTTGCAAATTCTTCTTGTTCAAATAAAGCTTCTATGGATACTTTATCTGGGTCATCAGCCTGTTCTAGTGCAATTTTTTGAATAAGAACAAATAAGGCTTCTTCTTTTATAAACGATAATAAACCAAGTTTTTTCACAAAGTTGAAAATTTCCTCAAGACTAGTTGATGGGCGAAGATATTTTGCTAAGTAGGCAAAA
>CACMBZ010000009.1:0-25509 GCA_902612095.1 uncultured Pelagibacteraceae bacterium
AAGTACTTAATAAATAATTATGGTTTAGAAAATATTGCTATTATCGACTTTGATGTTCATCATGGAAACGGAACGCAAGATATATTCTATGAAAATTCTAAGGTACATTACTATTCAACTCATCAATATCCATTGTATCCTGGAACAGGCGATACAAATGAAAAGGGAGTAGGCAATATTGTTAATGTACCTCTTCAAGCGGGAACAAATTCATCTCAATATCAATCGGCATTTGATGAGATGATTATAAAAAAATTACATGATCAAAAACCAGATTTTTTAATTTTATCAGCGGGTTTCGATGCTCACGAAAAAGACCCATTGGCATCACTAGAACTTCTAGAAAATGATTTTAAATTGATAACACAAAAGTTGATGAGTATTGCAGATAAATATTGTGATAACCGAATTATTTCTATGCTTGAAGGTGGATATGATATACAAGCTTTAGAAAATTCAATGATTACCCATATAAGAGAATTACAAAATAATGACTAAAATACCTGATGACATAAAAAAACTTTCTTTTGAAAAAGCAATGGAAGAACTATCTGAGATTGTAGAAAATTTAGAGAGTGGAAATATTGATCTTGAAAAATCTATTGAGTATTATACGCGTGGATCGCAATTAAGAGCCCATTGTCAACAAAAATTAGACGATGCAGTTTTAAAACTTGAGGAAATTAAAGTGCTGCCAGATGGTAAAATATCTAAAAAAAAGTAAATGAAACATCAAATCATAAATAACGATTTGAAAAAATTTACCATTAAATTCAATAAATTTTTAAAAAAAAAACTAAGTAATGATAAAAATCTATTAAATCAAGCTATCCTGTATTCAATTAATACAGGAGGTAAAAGATTTAGACCATATCTAGTATATATTTTTGGCAAAGAATTGAATTTATCAAACAGTATCATTTTTAATTTAGCTTCAGCAATTGAGATGTTACATAATTATTCTCTTGTGCATGATGATTTACCTTCTATGGATGACGATAAATTTAGGAGAGGAAAAAAAACAACGCATTATAAATTCAATGAATATACTGCAATTCTCGCAGGATGTGCTTTATTGACTAAATCATATCAAATTTTATCCAGTAGTTCTTTTAAAATATCAGATAAGAAAAAAACAAAGCTAATTGAAGTGCTGAGCAAAGTTTCAGGTGAAAAAGGACTTCTTTTAGGGCAATACTATGATTTGAGTTTAAAGTCACCTACTGTAAGTGGGAGATTAGAATTAAACAAATTAAAAACTGCAAGATTAATGTCTTATTGCTGTCAAGCAGTTGCAATTTGTGCAAACAAAAATAAGAATTTCGAAATTGGTATGAAAAAAATTGGAGAGTACATCGGAGAAATTTTTCAAATCAATGATGATTTCGCAGATTTTCCAAGAATGTCAAAGTTAAATACTGAGATTTTACTAAATTACAAAAAAAAACTAGCTGAAAAGACTATAAGGAATTTGAAGAAAATTAAATTAAAGAAAAAAAAGACTTTCTTGCTTATTGATTTCTTAGTTGATCTAAAAGTTTAGCCACATTGCGCTCTATTGCGCAATATATGATCTGCTAAAACACATGCCATCATAGCTTCAGCAATAGGGACAGCTCTCAAACCTACACATGGATCGTGACGACCTTTAGTTGAAATCGATGTATTTTGAAATTTATTATTAATTGTTTTTTTTGCCTTCAAAATTGACGACGTTGGCTTAATCGTTATTGATAAATTTAAATCCTGGCCACTTGATATACCACCTAAGATTCCGCCAGAATTATTAGAAGAAAAGATAATTTTTTTATTTTTATTAGCTCTTATTTCATCGGAGTTCTCATCTCCTGATAATTCAACAGCCTCATTACCAGCTCCTATTTCAACTCCTTTAACAGCGTTAATGCTCATCATTGCACCTGCAAGGTCAGCATCTAATTTACCATATACAGGTTCTCCAAGTCCGGTAGGAACATTTCTTGCATTTATTAATAACTTTGCACCCAATGATGACCCTTTTTTTCTAGTTTCATCTAGGTACTCTTCCCAAGCTTTAACTATTTTTTTATCAGGACAGAAAAATGAATTTTTCTTTACATCATTCCAATTAAAATTTCTTTGATTGATGGCAAGCTTACCAACTTGAGTAACTGCCCCTTGAATTAAAATATCTTTTTTTAAAATATGGCCAATTACCTTTCTTGCAACAGCGCCAGCAGCTACTCTACTAGCAGTTTCTCTTGCGGAAGAACGACCTCCACCTCTATAATCTCTTATTCCATATTTCAAAAAATATGTTAGGTCAGCATGTCCAGGTCTAAATTTATTTTTTATATCGCTGTAGTCTTTTGATTTCTGATCTTTGTTCCAAATTAATAGCATTATCGGAGTTCCAGTTGTTTTTCCCTCAAAGACACCAGATAAAATTGAAACTTTATCATCTTCTCTTCTTTGTGTAACAAATCGATTTTTTCCTGGTTTTCTCATATCTAAATATTTCTGAATATCCTTTTCCTTAAGTGGTATTAGAGGAGGACAACCATCAATTACACATCCAATAGCTTCCCCATGAGATTCCCCCCATGTTGTAAATCGAAAATTTTTTCCAAAAGTGTTAAATGACATATTTATTTGTCTCTTATTATTAAATGATCTACCAGATCATCAAGATACACTTTATATTTATTTCCTTCAAATTTATTAATATTAGTTTTGGCTTTTTCTGCATATTTTCCAACAAATTCAATTGAACTCTTATAAGTATTTGTTTTCTTCATCAGATCCAGAATTAGCGCCAGATCTTTTTTACTTCTTTTTCTCTTAAAAAATAGCTTGGCTATAATTTTTTTTGACTTTTTATCAGATTTTTTGAAACAATGAATGACTGGATATGTTACTTTACCCTCAAAAAAATCTTTCCCAACACTTTTTCCCATTTGGCTCGAGTCACCGAAATAATCTAATACGTCATCAGATAACTGAAAGGCCATACCAAAATTAAAACCAAAATCATTAAATATTTTTTGAGTTTTTTTATTTTGGTTGGTAATGATGGTCGGTAAGAAACAAGATATCCTAAAAAGCTCAGCAGTTTTAGCATCTATGATAGATAAATACTTCTTTTCTGTTAAGTTGACATTTTGATTATTGCCTACGTCTTGTATTTGTCCTCTCGCTAAAATGAGAGATGTTTGGGATAATATCTCTAGTAATTTTAGTGATTTATTTTTCACCATTAGCTTAAAAGCTCTACTTAATAGGTAATCTCCAACTAAAACACTAACTTTATTTCCCCATATTTGATTTGCGCTTAATTTTCCTCTTCTGATTTTTCCTGTATCAATTACATCATCATGCAACAAAGTGGCGTTATGAATAAACTCAATGCAGACAGCAAGTGTTACATCCGCGTTACCTTTGTAATTTAGCATTTTTGATACAAGTAAAGTAAGAAGGGGCCTTATTTTTTTTCCCTTAGCTTTAATGAGATGGCCTGCTGTTAATGTAATTAATTTTTCATCATCCTTAATGTTCTTACTGATTTCTCTTTCAACTCTTTTCAGAGAGCTTTTAAGTAAATTCGATAATGATTTTACTGGGGTATTCACTTATTAATTATGATTTTGTTTTATATTTAGATGTACTTATAATATAGTCTCATATAATTAAAAGTTATTGATTTCAGGCAAAAATTAAAAAAATGAGCTTTATATCCTCTAAAACAAGAATAAATATAGTTGGCTTGCGAGGTGTCATTGGAGATCTCGGTAGATTTCAAAAGGGACTCACACTTGAGAATTGTGCCTCTATTCTAGATAAAGCTTTTAGCTTTAAAAAGCCATCTGTAGTAGTCATTAAGATCAACTCACCAGGCGGGTCACCGGTTCAATCCGAGCTTATACACAACCGTATAAGAAATTTATCGAAGAAAAACAATGTGAAAGTGATTACAATCGCGGAGGATGTTGCTGCCTCAGGAGGTTATATGCTGATGTGTGCAGGAGATATTTTAATCGCCAATAAAAGTTCAATAGTCGGATCAATAGGAGTAATCAGTGCCTCTTTTGGATTCAAAAAATTAATAGATAAACTAGGCATTAAAAGAAGAGTTTTTACAAAAGGAGATAGAAAATCGTTTTTAGATCCATTTGAAGAAGTTTCTAAAAAAGACATAGATAAGCTGATCAAAGTTCAGGATAGCATATTTGAAAATTTCAAAGATTTAGTCTCAAAAAATAGAAAAAAGAGAATAGACCCAAAAAAAGTTTTTAATGGAGAATTTTGGACAGGTGAACAGGCAAAAAAACTTGGTTTAGTAGATTCTAATGAAGAACTAAATTCATACATTGAAAAACATTATGGAAAAAAATTAAAGATTAGGAACATAGAAGAAAAAAAATCATTCATTAAAAATATTTTAAATAATCAGATTTCAAATAACGATATTGTTGACCGGCTTACAGAAGCTCTAAGGGAAAATTCTTTCTGGAGTCGATATGGCCTCTAAAAACATGGAAGACCTCGTTTCACTATGTAAAAGACGGGGGTTTATTTTTCAATCAAGTGAAATTTATGGTGGCTTGCAAGGAATATATGACTATGGTCCACTCGGAGTAGAATTAAAAAATAACCTTAAATCCTCGTGGTGGAAATCAATGATCTATGATCGAGATGACGTTGAAGGACTTGATGCATCAATTTTAACAAGTAGGCATGTATTAAAGTATTCAGGCCATGAAGACACGTTCTCTGATCCTTTAGTCGACTGTAGAAATTGCAAAAATAGATTTAGATCTGACCAGGCCACGGATGGAAAATGTCCAACATGTGGGTCTAGCGATCTAACCGAACCTCGACCATTTAATCTTATGTTTAGAACCACAGTTGGTCCTGTAGATGATGACAGTAATTATGCTTACCTAAGACCTGAAACCGCACAGCAAATTTTTACTAATTTTAAAAATATATTGGACTCAACAAGTAAGACTATTCCTTTTGGAATCGCGCAGATAGGTAAAGCATTTAGAAATGAAGTCACTCCAGGCAAATTTATATTCAGAGTTAGAGAGTTTGAACAAATGGAATTAGAATTTTTTGTTGAACCAGGTAAAGATGATGAGTGGCATAAATATTGGGTAGACAAGAGGTATTCATGGTGGATTGATCAAGGCATATCTGAAAAAAGATTAAAAAAACTAGATGTTGAAGAAGCTGACCTATCTCACTACTCAAAAGCTACTGTAGATCTTATGTATGAATTTCCACATGGACTTGAAGAATTAGAGGGTATAGCAAACAGAACTGATTTCGATCTTGGCTCTCACACTAAAAACCAAAATGACTTTAAAATATCCGCAGATGTAATGAAAAATAACCAATCAACAACGAAATTGAGTATTCAAAATTTAGAAAGTAAAGAATGGTACATCCCGTATGTTATAGAACCCTCCGCTGGTGTTGATCGAGGTGTATTTGCTCTACTCAATGAAGCTTACAAGGAGGAGGATTTAGAAAACGGAAATAAAAGAATTGTGTTAAGTTTGAAACCTCATTTGTCTCCAATTAAAGCGGCCGTAATTCCTCTTAAAAGAAATAATGAGGATTTAGTCAATAAAGCAAGCAAGATTAAGAATGATCTTCAAGCACTAGGTATGGGAAGGGTCATTTTAGAAAACTCTGGTAATATTGGAAAAGGTTATAGACGTCATGATGAGATTGGCACACCTATTTGCATAACAGTAGATTTTGAAACAATCGAAAATGATACAGTGACTATAAGAGATAGAGATACTATGTCACAAAAAAGAGTTTCATCTCAAGACTTAAACCTTGAATATAAAAAAGTTTTTAATTAACTATATATCTCTTCTCGGAAATTCTATTTTGCCAAATGGCCAAGATTTTTCTAACCATTCCTTAAATGTTTTTCCTAATTCATCCTCTAAGCCGCTATCAAGTAAATCTTGTCTTATCCAATAGTATGCTTGTACCTCGTACTCAGGGTTATCAGAGGGATAAATATAGCAACAACCGATTACATTCTTCTCTTCTTTTTTTGATAGAACTGTGTAAGCGAAAGAATGTCTAAGATAAAACTCCACTTCATGCCATCCCAGATCAGCAAGATTTTCATTTAATGTCATTCCTTTTGGCCATTCACTATCGTCCATTAGTTTATATAGATGATCTACACTTTTCATTACTGCCTCATAGTCTTTATCGATATATTTTATTGAAAGCGGCCTTAAGATAAAATTTTTAGTTACCAATTCTGTAGGAACTTTAAAGCTGTTTTTAACTATTGGACGACTGTACATTTAAGTTTCAAGTCCAAAATCAACGTTTTCAATACTATGGGTAAGTTGTCCGATTGATATCCTATCAACTTTTGTTTTTGCATAAGACTTAATATTTTTTAAATTAATATTACCAGATGCCTCACAAAGAAACCTTTTTTTAATAATTTTCAAGCACTGAGAAATTTGTTTCTCAGTCATATTATCGAGAAGTACAATATCTATTTCCTGATTTAAAATTTTTTTCAGTTGTTTAATTGTGTCAATTTCTACTGTAATTTTCTTTTTTAATTTTGATTTTTTAATTTTTTTTATATTCTCAACCAATCCTTCTTTATTTCCAAGATGGTTATCTTTTATGAAATAAAAATCTGACAAAGATGCCCTATTTACATGCGCACCACCAATCGTAAGAGCATATTTTTGTATCTGTCTCATCCCAGCAATTGTTTTTCTCGTTGAATAAATTTTAACTCCATAAGGTGCTGCAATATCAACAAATTTTCTTGTTTTTGTTGCAATGCCAGACATGAACCCTAGAAAGTTTAGAGCTGTTCTCTCTGCAATTAATATACTTTGTGCATCACCATTAACGTCAATAATTTTATTTCCTTTAACTACTTTACTTCCATCTTTCTTTAGAACTTTTATTTTAATTTTACTATCGAGCGCTTTAAATGTCTGAGCAGCAAACTCAGTTCCACAGACTATTGCATTCTCTTTTGCTACTATTGTTGCTTTAAGTTTTGTTTTTTTGGAAACTAAAACTTTTGAGGTTATATCACCATATTTACCAAAATCTTCTTTCAAAGCAATTTTGATTTTTTTCTTTATATCTTTTTTAGCTAACAAGTTTTTCATCAACTTCTGATGTAGTATTATCCAAGATAGTTTTGATATAACCATCTATTTCTAAATATTTAATATCAAAATGCTTAATAAAATCTTTATCAGTATCTTGGTAATCAGATCTTAAATGACAACCTCGACTTTCTCTTCTTAAATAAGCGCCTATGATAATAAATTTGCTAACCAAAATCATATCATTAAGTTTAGCTGAAAGGCCTTTTGACTCTCTCTCAATTTTTAGCACATCATTTAGACCTCTAATAATAGAATCTTTATTTCTAACAATTCCTAAATTTCTCATCATTGAAGACCTTAATTGCCATATATATTTTTTTGCTCTTATTTTATTTTTAGTTTTCTCTTTAAAAATTTTTATAAATTTAGAGCTAATATGAATATCCTTTTTTATATTCTTTTTATTTATTTCATTTGCAACAATCTTAGCAAACACAAGAGACTCTAATAGTGAATTTGATGCAAGGCGGTTTGCTCCATGAATACCAGTTGCAGCAACCTCTCCGCAGCACCAGAGCCCTTCAACAGAAGTCTGTCCTTTCAGATCAGTTTTTACTCCACCTATATGATAATGAGCGACAGGAATTATTGGCAGTAGGTCTCTTTCAGGATCTAAGTCTGCATTTTCACAATAGGATGAAACTTGAGGAAAACGAGTATTAAAATTACTACCCATATGCCTACAATCTAAAAATACTGAATTTCCTTTTTCAATTTGTTTGAATATGTTTTGAGCAATAAGATCTCGTGGTGCCAACTCATTATCAGGATGAATACCAAACATAAACCTTTCTTCGTCTTGATTTACAAGGAAAGCCCCTTCACCTCTAATCGCCTCTGTAGCCAAAGGAGTAGGGTCTAGGCCAAAATCAAGACCTGTTGGGTGAAATTGTACGAACTCCATGTCAGTAAGTGTTGCACCAGCATGAGATGCCAACGCTACGCCTTCTCCATAAGAACTTCGTGGGTTGGTCGTATTTGCAAAAATACCTCCTAAACCACCTGTCGCTAAAACTACATGAGAGCTTTGGATAACTACATTACTGTCAGGAACATTTTCGTCAGTAAATCTTCCAATTACTCCGTAAATAGTATTGTTATCTGCCATAATCCGATCAATTGAAACATTTTCTAAAACCGTGATGTGATCACTTTTTTTTACTTTTTCAATTAAGCCGCGCATAATTTCAAGACCAGAACTATCACCTTTTGACCTAATGATTCTATTAAAGCTATGGGCACCTTCTAGCCCTAAGTTAAATGAACCATCTTCATTTTTATCAAAATTAACTCCATATCCCTCTAAATCATGAATGATGCCTTTTGCATTATTTATAACTTCTTTAATCGCATCGATATTCGCCAAGCCTTTTGCTGTGGTCAAAGTATCATTAATATGACTTTCATTACTGTCATCCTTTGAAACTGCCGCGGCAATCCCTCCTTGCGCCCAACTACTGGAGGTATTAATTCCAAGTGAACTTTTAGTAATTACGCATACTTTTCTTGGTGCTAAATTGAGTGCAACAGTTAAACCCGCTACACCGCCACCCACTATTACAACATCAGGGCTATAAATAGCATCAGACATTAGCTGCTTCTGCCAATTTCAAGCATACGATCAATGGAGAGACGGGCTCTATCAATAATTGCCTTATCGACTAAAATTTGATGCTGGTTAAATCGTATTGCATCATAAATTTTTTTTAGAGAAATTCTTTTCATATGAGGACATAGATTACAAGGTCTGATAAATTCGACATTGGGATTCTCTATGGCAACATTGTCACTCATCGAGCATTCTGTAACCATAATTACCTTTCCAGGTTGATTATCTTTTACATAATTACTCATTCCAGCCGTTGAGCCAGCGAAGTCACTTACCGCAATTACTTCCGGAGAACATTCAGGATGAGCTAATACAACAATATCTTTATGTTGTTTTTTATATGCCATTATTTCATTGGCAGTAAATCTCTCATGAACTTCACATCGACCTTTCCAAGAAATAATTTTCACATCTGTTTGAGCTGCAATATTTTTTGCAAGGTATTCATCAGGTAGAAATATAACTTTATCAACACCTAAAGATTCTACTACATGTTTTGCATTTCCTGATGTACAGCACACATCTGTTTCTGCTTTTACATCAGCTGATGTGTTTACATATGTAACAACTGGTACGCCAGGATATTTTTGCTTTAATAATCTTATATCTTCTGCAGTTATTGACTCAGATAAAGAACATCCTGCACGAGTATCTGGAATTAAAACATTTTTGTCTGGACTAAGTATTTTTGCTGTTTCAGCCATAAAATGAACGCCACAAACAATTATTGTATTTGCTTCAGAGTCTCTTGCCTCATAAGCCAATTTTAATGAGTCACCAACAATGTCAGATACACAGTGAAAGATTTCAGGTGTCTGGTAGTTGTGAGTTAAAATTGCAATATTTTTTTCTTTTTTTAGTTTATTTATTTCATGAATAAGCGGAGCGTGAAATGGCCACTCAACTTCAGGTATTATTTTCTCTACTCCTTTATATAGATGAGCCGTTGCATCTTTTACTTCAGAATTAAAATCTGATGGATATTGCAAATTTTCATTCAACATAATTATTTTTTAATATAGTTTAATATTACAATTATAGTTAAATGTATATATTTCAACATATCAATAATTATAGAAAAAACATGGAAATCTGCCGTCGTGCTGGAATTGGTAGACAGGCTGGTTTGAGGGATCAGTGAACATAGTTCGTGAGAGTTCGAGTCTCTCCGACGGCACCATATGGTAATAGGTAAAAAATAAGATGAAAATCCTTTTTATAGGACCCACAAGAGTAGGGGATACCATTCTCTCAACATCCATAATAAATTTTTATTTACAGAAATACGACGATTGTAGTTTTTCTATTATCACAAGTCCATTTGCTAGAGACATATACACCAATATGCCAAGACTTTCTAAAATTTTAGTTGTTAATAAAAAAAAATACGGTTTACATTGGCTAGATATAATTAAATTCTCTTTTTTTAAAAAGTGGGATCTTGTTATCGATCTAAGATCATCGATTACGTCTTATTTATTAAACGCAAGGACTAGAAAAATATTCAGAGGAAGTAACAATTTTCATAAAATCGTTCAGTTTAAAAAATTCTTGAATACCGATGAAGAATTAGTTCCAAAAGTTTGGTATGATTCTGAAGTTAGTTCAAAAAGCTTATTAAAAATTCCTAATATTGAACGCATAATTGCTGTTGCGCCTTATTCAAATTGGCCAAAAAAGGATTGGTCAATAAAAAAATACAAATCCTTGCTTGAAAATGAATTTTTTAAAAGTTACACAATAATTTTGACAGGTATTTCGAATGACATTCGAAATAAAAAAGAATTTGATGATTTCTTAAATTCATCAAAACTTAATATCATAAACTTATTTGACTGGGGCGATTTAAGACATATGGTGCCTATATTTGAAAAATGTGATTTTTTTATCGGTAGTGATAGTGGATTAATGCACCTATCAGCGTCAGCGGGGTGTAAAACTTTTGCCCTTTTTGGACCCACAAACGACCTGGTGTATGGACCGTGGGGAAATCATACTGTGATTAAATCAAATAATGAAACGTTAGATCATGAACTTGAAAATTTATCTGTAGAAAAAGTAATAAATAGCATAAAAGAAAGCATATAATGATTGATCTATTAATAAGAAACGGAAAGATTGTAACTCATAACAATGAGAGATTAGCCGATATTGCCATTAAAAATGGAAAAATATTTAAAATTGGTAAACTACCTAATCTGAAATCAAAAAAAAATATTGATGCAAGAGGTTTACATGTTCTGCCAGGCGCTTTTGATACACAAGTACACTTCAGAGAACCTGGAAATACAAAAAAAGAAAATCTCAAAACGGGAAGCTTAGCTGCTGTTGCAGGAGGGATTACTTCAGTTTTTGATATGCCTAATAACAGACCAAGCATAACAACAAAAAAGCTTTTTATGAAGAAAATGCAGACTGCAAAAAAGAGAATGCATTGCAATTACGCATTTTATTTTGGAGCTGAGAAAGACAACATCAAAGAAATTAAAAAAGTTGAGAAAGTAAAGGGTTGTTGTGGCGTAAAGGTTTTTGTTGGTTCCTCAACTGGTACATTGCTTGTCTCAAACCATAATGATATTGAGAAAATTATGAGATCTACCAAGAAAATTATCTCATTTCATTCTGAAAATGAAGATATGCTTATTACAAGAAAAAAATATGCTAAAAAAGGAAAGCCGTTAAGTCATCAAGTATGGCGTAATGTAGACACAGCTTTAAGTTCTACAAGAAAGTTGATCAGATCAGCTAACAGAAGTAAGAAAAAAATACATATTCTTCATATAACTACGGCAGAAGAAATAAAATTGCTTCTTAGAAATAGAAAATATGTCTCATTCGAAGTAACACCTCAGCACCTAATATTGGCATCACCAGATTGTTATAAAAAACTGGGTACATACGCTCAAATGAATCCACCTATTAGGGGCACTAGACACAGAAATGTTCTTAGAAAAACTTTACAAAAAGGCCAAATCGATATTATTGGATCAGATCATGCTCCTCATTTAAAATCCGAAAAAAATAAAGTTTATCCAAATAGTCCATCGGGAATGCCGGGAGTTCAAACTCTACTTCCTATTCTGTTAAATGAGGTTACAAAAAAGACAATTTCACTCAATGAAGTAGTGAAACTAACAAGCTTTAATCCTAAAAAAATTTTTAAGATTAAAAATAAGGGGTTAATTAAAATTGGTTATGACGCAGATCTAACAATTGTTGACATGAATAAAACTAAAAAAGTTTTGAATAAAGATATGAAAACAAAGTGTGGATGGACACCTTTCAATGGCATGAAACTTAAAGGTTGGCCTGTTGGAACAATAATAAATGGTAAACCAGCATTTTGGAAAAATAAAATCAATAAGTCAGCATTTGGTAATCCAATAAGTTTTAATTAGCTACGCGCAATAAAAGAAGAATTTCTAAAATTACGCTTACCATAACGCAAAATTTTGCGATCCAATGTTCTTATTCTGCCACCTGCAAATCTTAATATAGCATCTCCAGCGGCCGTATCCCATTCCATTGTAGTTCCAAACCGAGGATACACATTAGCTAAGCCATGTGCGATGTAACATAATTTTATTGAACTTCCTGAACGAAGTATTTTATTAGCATTGAATTTCTTAAAAACCATTTTTTTTGCTTTTTCTACTTCACTCTTAGCAAGTGAATGAGATCTACTTAAAATGACAATATTTTTATTTCTTTTTTTAACTTTAATTTTTTTTATATTGTTAATATGTCCTTTTTTATTCAATTTTGAAAAATAAGATTTTTTATCTTTTGTGAAATAAAGCTTATTTTTAGTTGGCATATAAATAATACCAAAAACTGGTTTTTTATTTTCAATCAGGCCAATATTTACAGTAAATTCACCGTTACCTTTTAAAAATTCTTTTGTGCCATCTAGTGGGTCTACTAACCAAAACCTTTTAGCAGCTTTACCTTTTTTAACCTGCTCTTCGGAAACAATAGAAACATCAGGAAAGTGTCTTTTTAAGCCCTTACAAATTATATCATTCGCCTTAATATCTGCATTTGTAACAGGCGTATTATCGGACTTGTATTTTTTTGTTACTTTTTTTTTATAGATTTTGATGATTTCAACACCGGCAAGATGAACAATTCTAATTAATTCATCAAGTTTTTCAGGTGTTATGTTCATATCAGGAGTAAAGCTTGTAAAATAGACAATAAGACAAATATATTATACATACCAGAGCAAATTTATTAAATCGTATGGAGAACAATGTGAATAGTATAAAGGGAAATAGTCCTATTGTAGTAGCTATGTCAGGTGGCGTTGACTCTTCAGTAGCTGCTGCACTCATGAATAAGGATTATGATGATGTGATAGGTGTCACTTTGAGACTGTATGATGACAAAAAAGTAGCAAACTCTAAAACATGTTGTTCGGGTGCGGATATAATGGATGCAAAAAAAATAGCTAACACCATAACTATTCCACATTACGTTTTTGACTATGAGGAAATTTTTAGAAAAAATGTTATTGAGCCTTTTATTAACGAATATAAATCAGGGAGAACCCCCATACCTTGCATAAATTGTAATGAAAAAGTAAAGTTTCTTGATCTACTGTCTTTTGCAAAAGAAATTAATGCGAAATCATTAGTGACAGGGCATTATATAAAGAAAGTAAAGATTAATAATGAGTGGCGATTGTATATTCCCCAAGACAAAGATCGAGATCAGTCCTATTTTCTTTTTACAACGAAAAAAGAAGATCTGGATCTCATCGAATTTCCTCTGGGTGATTACAAAAAAAATGAGATCAGGGATTTAGCTTTAAAACTAAACTTACACGTGTTCGATAAAAGTGATAGTCAGGATATTTGTTTTATACCTGATGGAGATTATAAAAAATTTATAAATAAGAATATTAAAAGCAATGAAGGTGAAGTTGTAGATGTCGATGGAAATGTGCTTAATAAACATGAAGGCATTCAAAACTTCACTATAGGACAAAGAAGAGGTTTAGGAGTCTCAAAGGATGAGCCGCTTTATGTAAAAAAAATTGATAAAGATAAAAACAGAGTCATTGTGGCAAATAAGGATAATATTAGTTCCTCTTTTATATATGTTGAAAAAGTAAACTTAATTGCAAAAAATTTACCAAACAATCTATATGTAAGAGTCAGATCAACTGGAAAATTATTAGATGCAAAAATAGAAATCAATAATAAGAATGGTGCAAAAATTTCTCTCGCAACTCCTGAAACAGCTGTATCACCAGGTCAGGCCTGCGTTTTTTATTGTAAAGATGAAATAGGTACACGCCTTTTGGGGGGCGGTTGGATCCATTCGACAAATTAGTAATATTGTATATTATGGCTCATCTTTGGCGGGGTAGCTCAGTTGGTTAGAGCGGAGGAATCATAATCCTTAGGTCGGGGGTTCAAATCCCTCTCCCGCTACCATAAAATTAATAAAAAATTCACTTAGTTAAATGCGTCAAGGTATTCAATTACTTTTTTATCCCAAGCATAATTTTCAATAGCTCTTAACTTCCCAGTTGCTCCCATGCTTTCTCTCAGCTTTTTATTTTCAAGTAAAAGCAATATTTTTTCTGTAATCATTGTTTGATTACCAGACTCACAAATTAAGCCTGTCTTACTGTCTACAATTGCGTCGCTTACTCCACCGCTATCACTTCCAATAGATGCAACGCCATGAAACGAAGCATCAATGTATGCCATGCCAAAACCTTCAACTGACTCTCCGACGGTTGTCGGTGTCATAACAAATAAATCAGATTTTTTTAGAATTAATGATTTTTCTGGCTCAGTTATCCATCCAAGAAATTTTACATTTGCTTCTAAGTTCATTTCTTTAGTAATTCTTTTGATATTCTCTAGATATGGACCTTTACCTGCAATTAAATATAATACTTTAGGAAATTTTACTTTAATCTTAGATAACGCGTTTAAAATATAAACGTGACCTTTTCTCTCTTCAACTCTAGCAAGGGTTGTTATAACAGGTGAGTTTTTACCAATAATATTGGCCACATTTTTTCTATCTTCTTCAGTTATAAAATCAGTATAAACATCTATACCCGGATGTATGATTTTTATTAGGTTTGTATCTATTCTAAGAGAGGCCTGCATTAAATCTTTAGTATAAGAGGAATTAGCCAAAATCTTGTTGACGCCCCTATAAGAATTTATAATTCTGTTTTTTTTAAATCTCATTAAATCAAGCATTAAAGTCCAATACTGTTTTGGAATTTCGGTACCATGAGCAAGCACCAAAATTTTTTTCTTATGTTTTTTCAAATATTCAATGCTTTTCCAAGAGTCTGCATAGATTGCTCTTACGTTTTTACTATCACATATTTTTTCTACGTATCTTGCTTTTGCCAATCTTCTCAGCGGTTTCCATCCTGTAAATCTTTTAATTTTATATTTTTTTTTATTATCAGCTTCGTGAGCTTTGCCATCAGCTAACACCAGAACTTCAACCCCATGCTTTGCCATAGCTTCTGCCATTCCAGTCATTAAAGATTCAATGCCTCCAATTTTTGGTGCAAAGCACTGAGTTGTGATAATGATCACTTGAACTTCTTTATTCTTTCCATTTTATTGAACATCCAATGCTTGGTATCTGATTCTTTGGACCAGATCCTGTTTCTGAAACTTGTATCATTGCTTCTAAAAGTTCTTTTCTAGCATTTGGAATTATTTCCATTTTAGATTCTTCAAGCCTGCCTCTATACTGAAGTTCATTATTTGCATTAAACCCATAAAAATCAGGAGTGCAAACAGCATTATATTTACGTCCAACATTTTGTGTCTCGTCATAAACGTAAGGAAATACAAAATTATTTTTCACAGAAAATAACTTCATGTTATCAAATGAATCTTCTTGACCATATTTTGGATCATTTACATCATTAGACATTATTGCAATTACACCAATACCTTTTTCTTTGAGTATTGTTACATCTTCAACAATTCGATGAATAACCGATTTCACATATGGACAATGATTGCATATGAACATTATCAGCGTTCCATTAGGGCCTTTAATATCTTGAAATGAATAGTATTTGTTATCGATGCCAATAAGATTAAATTCTGGAGCCTTCCATCCAAAATCACAAATCGGTGTTTCTAATGCAACCACAATTTTCTTTCTATTGTCTAAATATATAATTATCTTTACTATATTTCTTACTTAACTAAATAACAAGATATGATCTATTCACTCGGAGATAAAAAAATAAATCGAGATAATGCAGACTTCTGGGTCGCACCAAGCGCATCTGTGATAGGAGACATTATACTGAAAAAAAATGCAAGTGTATGGTTTGGAGCTGTTTTAAGGGGTGACAATGACCCAATAATTGTTGGTGAAAATTCTAATATTCAAGATAATTCTGTTTGTCATACGGACGATGGAATGCCATTAACTATAGGGAACAATGTCACAGTAGGTCATAAAGTTATCTTACACAGCTGTTCAGTGGGCAATAATTCTCTCATAGGAATGGGCTCAACAGTTCTAAATAAGGCGAAAATAGGCAATAATTGTTTGGTTGGCGCCAATACTCTAATAACTGAGGGAAAAGAATTTCCTGACAATAGCCTTATAGTGGGATCCCCTGGAACTGTTAAAAGAGAATTGACAGATATGGAAAAAAAGATAATTGAACTTAGTGCTTTTCACTATGTTGAAAATATGAAAAAATTCAAAAATAATCTTAAAGAAGACAAAAGTTAATGAAGAAATTTGACTATATAATTGCTGGTGGAGGTTCCGCAGGGTGTGTTCTAGCAAACAGACTTTCTAAAGACCCAAATATAAAGGTCTTACTATTAGAAGCCGGTGGTACTGATTGGCATCCATTCATTAAAATGCCTTCAGGCGTGTCAAAGATTATGGCAGCAGAAACATTTGATGCAAAGCTTTATAATTATGCTTATTATACTGAGGGTCAACCACATTTGAATAATAGAAAACTATATTTCCCTAGAGGTAAAGGTGTAGGTGGTTCAAGCAATATTAATGGAATGTTATATATTCGAGGACACTCAAGAGATTATGATATTTGGAGACAACTTGGAAATGAGGGTTGGTCCTATGAGGAAGTTCTTCCTTATTTTAAGAAAAGTGAAAAAAATATAAATGGTGAAAGTCTTTATCACGGATCTGATGGCGAACTTTGTGTCTCTAATCCACGTTTGGACACAAATCCTTTACATCATGCTTTTATGGAGGCTGGTCAGCAAGCTGGTTATAAATATAATCCAGATTTCAATGGCGAGGATCAAGAAGGCGTAGGTCCTGTTTCACAAAATATTGATAATGGAAGAAGGGCAAGCACTGCATACTCATTCATTGAACCTGTAAAAAAAAGAAGGAATTTAGAAATATCTACTTTTTCAGTTACTTCAAAACTTTTATTTGAAAAAAATAAATGCATAGGAGTTGAGTTTTTTAAAGGAAAGAAAATTGAAAAAGCTTTTGCTGATAGAGAAGTAATTGTATGTGGTGGTGCGATAAATTCACCTCAAATACTTCTTTTATCAGGTATTGGAAAGGCTGATTATATAAAAAAATGGGGACTCGATGTGAGATGCGATCTTCCAGGGGTTGGAGAAAATCTTCAGGATCATTTGGACATACTTACCCATAATGAATGCACTCAGCCAGTTACAGATGCTAAGTATGTGATGGGTCCATTCGGATTCTTAAAACAGGCATGGATATTAGGAATGTGGGGGGCGTTTAGAAAAGGGCCAGGTGGAATGTTGCCATTAAATGCATTATCATTTTTAAAAACTGATCCTTCTCTGGACCTACCTGATATTCAAATGCATTTTTTAAGTGTTCTTTTACAAGATCATGGAGCGAAGCTTCCTGACTCTCATTGCTTCAGTAATCATATATGTCAATTAAGACCAGAGAGTAGAGGCTATATTGCAATCAAGTCTCTTGACTCTAGGGTTCCACCAATTATTCAGCCTAACTATTTTGCAGAGCAAAAGGATCGTGACGTTATGATTGAAGGAGTTAAAATGTCGAGAGATATCATAAGTCAAAAGGCATTTGATGAGTACCGAGGTAAAGAAATAACGCCTGGTATTGAGGTACAAACTGATGAGCAAATCGAAAACTTTATTAGGGAAAAAGCTGAAACAATTTATCACCCGGTTGGAACTTGTAAGATGGGAAGCGACGAATACGCTGTAGTTGATGATAAATTAAGAGTAAGAGGGGTAGAGAATCTTCGAGTGGTTGATGCATCAATTATGCCCAATTTGGTAGGCGGAAATACAAATGCCCCTACAATTATGATAGCAGAGAAAATCTCTGATCATATACTAGGTAATGATTTTCTTCCTCCGCAGCACATAAGTTATAAAGATAAAAACGCCGCGTAATTTTGATCAAGTTATTATTCTCATTTTTTGGAGCGGTAGTTATTTTTGTAATCACATTGATAATCTTCAATCAGCATAATAGCAGAAACTTTTTAATAGCTAATTTTATCGATTCAGAGAAAAATTATTCATATAAAATTTCTAGAGATAAATTTGGTGTTCCACATGTTTATGGAAATACTGATAAAGATGCAGCATTTGCATTTGCTTATGTACAAGCAGAAGATGATTTAGAACATGTTGAAATGATGATTAAAATGTCTCGTGGTGAACTATCAAGCTTAAATTTTAATACAAAGACTCTCTCCGCAATTTATTCACTTATTACTGGTGATGGTGACATAATGGAGAGTATTGATGCAATAGAAGGAGTAGAATTAGATTTTTTAATTAAGTTTTTTAATGTTCATGAAACTGTCAATAATAAAATTTCGGAAATTCCAGAGGAGACAATTAATTATATAAAAGGTTATGCGGATGGACTTAATTATTACGCTGCAAAAAATCCCAACTTAGTTGATCAATCTTTATATCCGGCTACTGTATATGATTTAGTTGCTGGAATGACATTTCGAATGCCATTATTTTATGGCATAGACCATTCAATCGCAGAACTCATTAATTTAATGGATTATCATGAAGAGGAAGTTGCAATGAACATGAACGCACTATCTGATAATCCAATAGTTGCAAGCATAAATACCTACTTTAAACCATCGGGTTCAAACGCATTTGCTGTTTCCAAAAGTAGATCACAAAACGATGAGACAATGCTTGTCATTAATTCACATCAACCATTAACGGGCCCAGTTGCTTGGTATGAAATTCATATAAAAAGTGGAGAAGGCTTAAATATCATGGGTGGTACTTTTCCAGGATCGCCATTTGTGCATGTTGGCTTTAATGAAAATCTTGGATGGGGAGCTACAGTTAATCAGCCAGATTTATCTGATATTTATGAATTAACACTTAACCCAGAGAATAATGATCAGTATGAACTAGATGGTGCATGGGTCAATTTCACCGAAACGGATCAAGAATTTAAAGTTAAACTGTTTGGCCCTTTCAGTATTACATATCCTATACAAATGTACCATTCAGTACATGGGCCTGTTCTGAAAGACGATAATAAAGCCTATGCCTTAAGGTTTGTTGGAATGGATGATGTCAACCACTCAACTGCATGGCTCAAAATGAATAAATCAAAAAATATTGATGAATGGCTTGATGCCTTAAGAATGGAACAGCTAGCTAGTTTAAATTTAGTTTACGCCGATAAAGAAGATAATATCTTTTTTGTTCACAATGTTAAATCGCCAGTAAGAGACCCAAACTATAATTGGATGCAAGTGGTACCCGGAAATAAGAGTGATTTAATTTGGAACAGTTTTCATCCTTTTGAAAGCGTGCCTCAGATCTTAAACCCAAGCTCTGGATATATATTTAGTACTAATCAAAATCCTTTTTTTGTTACAGCTAAGGAAGATAACTTATCTCTATCTAACTTTAATTCAACTATGGGTTTTCAAACACGAACAACGAATAGGGCATATAGAGCTTACGAACTTCTTGATCCTGATAAATCAATATCATTTGATGAACTTGATAAATACAAACACGATAATAAGTTTTCTTACAATTCAAGACAATACAAGTTTATGAAAGAAATTTTCAATCATGAATTTTCAGAAAATAAATTAAAAAATGCTCAAGAATTTTTGAGAGATTGGGATCTAGGAACTGACTCTGATAATTTACATGCTGCTTTTGGAGTTTGTATCTTGTCTCCTGAATGGTTGGCAGAAATAACAAGAAAGCCACGCCCAGATCCAATCGACATCTTCATTAATTGTGTTGATGAGTTTGAGAAAAACTTTGGGACATTAAGTGTAAAATGGAGTGATGTTAATTTCTTGGAGAGAGGATCAAATTTAGTTCACATTCAAGGAGGGCCCGATGTTTTAAGGGCGATTTACGCCCCGCGAAGCGACGATGGGATACTCAAAGCTGTTGCTGGTGACGGCCTTTATATCTATGTAAAATGGGATGAAAATAAAAAACAGGTATCAAAAAGCATTCACCAATTTGGAAGCGCTACAATGAACATGGGTTCCCCGCACTATGATGATCAAATTATTTTATTTGCGAGCGAAAAGCTTAAAGATACATTTTTTAATTGAGCTTGTAGAATAAAAATAATTATATAAGATTTTCTTATGTTATTGCATGAGTATTTAGAAAATGGAGCGGATAAAAATCCTAATTTTCCTTTCTCTGAATTTGAAGGAAATTCACTTTCTTATCAAGAAGCAAATTTATTAAGCAATCAATTAGCAAATAAATTAGTTTCTGAGGGTTTAGAAGTTGGAGATAGATTTGCATTTCTTGCAAAAAATTGTACTGAAATGGCAATTATGTATTACGCAGCATCAAAAGTTGGCGCTGTACCTGTTCCACTGAATTATCGTTTAGCGGACCAAGAGTGGGCATATATAATAAATGATTCTGAAGCCAAACTTATAATAGTCAAAGGTAATGAATATTCGGATAGAATAAATCAGATTTCATCAGAGTTAAAAAATGTAAAAAAATATATTTCTATATCACTTGATAATGGTATCGAAAAATTTCAGGATTTTTATAATTGGCTTTCAGATAGTTCGAACGAAAAACCAACTTTAAAAATCCATGAAAATGATGACGTATATCAAATGTACACAAGTGGTACTACAGGACATCCAAAAGGCGCAGTTCTTTTACAGAGAAATGTTGCTGCTAATATTAGGCAGTATTTAAATAGTTTAACTTTACCAAGGCCTTCGAGAACTCTTTTGGTGGCACCAATGTATCATGCTGCAGCAATGATTAATATGTGTGGATGCATTGCAATAGGTGGAACAATAGTTATTCAAGAGGATTTTATTCCGCAAGACGTAGTAGACTGTCTAGCAAATGAAAAAATCACTCATACAGTTTTAGTCCCTGCAATGATTCAAGCGTGTTTAGTATCAGTGCCAAATGTTGCAAGTAACGAATATAATGATTTAGATCAGATACATTATGGAGCCTCGCCAATCGCTCCAGAAACTCTCAAAAAGGCAATGGATGTTTTTAAGTGTAAATTTGGACAAGGTTTTGGAATGACAGAAACGGTAGCTGTTATTTGTTTAATGACTCCAGAAGAACATATTCGTGCACTTAATGAAAAACCTGAACTATTAAAATCATGTGGCAGACCTGCAATCGATACACAAGTTGAAATACGAGATGAAAATGATAACCCTCTTCCTATTGGTGAAATAGGCCAGATCTGCGCAAAGGGACCTCAAATCATGAAAGGTTATTGGAATAAAAAAGAGGAAAGTGAGAAAGCGCTTAAAGGTGGGTGGATGCACACAGGTGATGCAGGTCGAATGGACGAAGAAGGATTCGTATTTATACAAGATAGAATAAAAGACATGATTGTGTCTGGAGGCGAGAATATTTACTCAACAGAAGTTGAAGCCGCTTTATTTGCACATCCTGATGTTGTTGATGCTGCAGTAATTGGTGTTCCAGACGAAAAATATGGTGAAGTAGTAAAAGCTTGTATTGTAAAAAAGGAGGATTCAAATGTAACTGAATCTGATTTGATAAGCTTCTGTAAAGACAGAATTGCAAGTTATAAAAAGCCCCAATCAGTAGACTTTATCGATGAAGTTCCAAGAAATGCTAGTGGAAAAGTTTTAAAAAAAGTATTGAGAGAACCGTATTGGAAGGATCAAGAGAGACAAGTAAGCTAAGCTGTCGCCGTACCTCCAACAGTAAGATTTTCTATCAACATCGTAGGCTGACCTACTCCCACTGGAACACTTTGACCGTCTTTTCCGCACGTTCCAATACCTGTATCCATTTTAGAGTCGTTACCAACCATCTTAACTCTTTTTAAAACATCAGGACCGTTACCAATTAGCGTTGCACCTTTTACAGGGTTTGTAACTTTGCCATTTTCTATTTTGTAAGCTTCAGTACAAGTAAATACAAACTTGCCACTTGTAATGTCAACCTGGCCACCGCCAAAATCAACTGCGTATAGTCCATTTTTAACTGATTTTAGAATTTCTTGGGGATGGCGATTACCCGATAACATATATGTATTTGTCATACGAGGCATTGGCAAGTGAGCATAACTTTCTCTTCTGCCATTTCCAGTAGGATTAACGCCCATCAGTTTTGAGTTTAATCTGTCCTGCATGTATCCAGTTAAAATTCCATTTTCAATTAATGTTGTACAATTAGTTGGTGTACCTTCATCATCAACGCTCAATGATCCTCGACGAGAATCAATTGTTCCATCATCAACAACTGTCACTGACTCATCAGCAATTTTTTTTCCCATAAGGTTAGAGAATGCAGAAGTTTTTTTCCTATTAAAATCACCCTCAAGTCCATGTCCAATTGCTTCATGTAGCAGTACACCCGGGTAACCTGGCCCAAGAACTACATCCATTTCACCTGCAGGTGTATCAACAGAAGTAAGATTTATTTCAGCCTGATTGATTGCTTCATCCACTTGATTTTGCCAATGTGAGGAATTTAAGAAAGTTGAGTAATCTACTCTACCGCCTGAACCTCTGCTGCCATTTTCCTGACGTCCATCTTTTTCGAGAACGATTGATACATAAAGCCTTACTAGAGGGCGAAGATCCTCTATCATAATTCCACCAGGCCTGTAAATTCTCACAGCCTGCCATTCACCGTTTAGTGATGCTGAAACTTGCTTAACATTTGGATTTTTTGATCTAGCGTATTCATCAATTTTTTTTAGAGTTTCTACTTTTTCTGAGAATTCAGTTTCATTGATTGGATTGATCTCATTGTAAAGTTTTCGGTTGGTTTTTGAAAAATTAGTATTGAAATTTGCATTGTGGTCTTTTGTTATAAAATTTACTGTTTCACTAGCTTTTTTTAGAGCGTTCTCATCAATATCGGATGAATGAGCGTAACCTGAACTTTCGCCAGCTATCGCTCTTAATCCAAAACCCTTTGATGTATCAAATGAAGCACTCTTTAACCTTTGATCGTCGTATACAAAGCTCTCACTTTCACAGAATTCCATGAATAGTTCTCCATCGTCTGCTTTGTGTAAAGCATCTGATACAATTTTATCAACTTTTGAGTTATCTAAATTGCTTCTGGTGAAAAAGAAGCTGTCATTGGACTGATTCTCTATTTTTTTGTTAATCATCTTGAATTGCTCTGTATAAAAAATATTGTTATAAAATATATTAAAAAAACCCTAAAAACTAGCAAAAATTGCGTCAAACTGTCGCGAAATAATGAGTAGTTTAATGCAAATTAAGCAGTATATATTACGTAATAGCTCAAAACATTTAATCAACAATTTCTTTATGAAAAATATTATTAAGATATTATTTTTTCTTCTAATACCATCTTTTTCTCTAGCAAATGAGGGCATTTCTGAAAACTGGCAGCTGAGCTTCCAACAGCCTGCAACTGATTTAATGTCTGACATTATATCATTTCATAGTTATATTTTAATGCCTATCATTACAGGCATCTCACTTTTAGTGCTTGGTCTTCTGCTATATATTATGTTCAGATTTAATAGCAGCCGCAATCATGTTGCTTCCACGACAACACATAACACAACAATTGAAATATTGTGGACTGTAATTCCAGTAATATTGTTAATTATTATTGCTATTCCGTCTTTTAGGTTACTTTATGTTTCTGAGACAATACCAAAAGCAGATATAACAATAAAAGCTATTGGCAATCAATGGTATTGGACTTACGAGTACCCTGATTTTGATGATATCTCTTTTGATGCCAACATGCTTGCTGATCATGAGCTATCAGATCCAAAGTTAAGATTGTTAGAGACTGATACTCAAATTGTTGTACCAGTAAATAAAGTGGTCAAGCTTCAGTTAACTTCAGCAGATGTACTGCACGCTTGGACAATTCCAGCATTTGGTGTCAAGATGGATGCTGTACCGGGAAGATTAAATGAAACATGGTTTAAGGCTAACAAAGAAGGAATTTATTATGGCCAATGTTCAGAGCTTTGTGGTCCAAAACATGCATTTATGCCCATTAATGTAAAAGTTGTTTCAAATAAAGAATTTGAAGAGTGGATCGAATTTGCTAAATCTGAGTATGCATCCTCAGAGATTAATTACAGTGACGATACATTTGAAATGGCTAAAAAATAAAATATTTTATTTAGAGGAGAAATATATAAATGGCAGATATTACAGCAGATCAGGTAGACAGTCACGATCATCACCCAACTGGCTGGAGAAGATACCTATACTCAACAAACCATAAAGATATTGGAACTCTGTATTTAATTTTTGCCGTTATAGCAGGTTTAGTAGGAACTGGAATGTCTGTTCTGATGAGAATGGAGTTGATGTATCCTGGAGACGGAATATTGGGAGGCGATCATAATTTATATAATGTTCTAGTTACAAGTCATGGTTTACTCATGATTTTCTTTATGGTTATGCCAGCTATGATTGGTGGTTTTGGAAACTGGATTGTGCCGCTTATGATTGGCGCTCCTGATATGGCTTTCCCACGAATGAATAATATCTCTTTTTGGTTATTGCCAGCATCACTAATACTACTTATCGCATCATTATTTGTTGAGGGAACATCAGGTGGTGCAGGCGTTGGAGGAGGATGGACCATATATCCACCATTGTCTGCTAACTTAGGTTCGCCTGGTCCTGCAGTGGATTTAGCAATCTTCTCATTACACCTTGCTGGAGCATCATCAATTCTTGGTGCAATTAACTTTATAACGACAATTTTTAATATGAGGGCTCCTGGTATGACTCTTCATAAGATGCCTTTATTTGTATGGTCAATTCTTGTGACAGCTGTCCTTTTACTACTTTCATTACCAGTATTGGCCGGTGCAATTACAATGCTTCTTACAGATAGAAATTTTGGGACAACTTTCTTTAGTGCCGCTGAAGGTGGAGATCCAGTACTTTTTCAACACCTATTTTGGTTCTTTGGCCACCCCGAGGTTTATATTTTAATTTTGCCAGGTTTTGGAATTGTGAGTCACGTTGTTGCAACATTTTCTAAGAAGCCAGTCTTTGGCTATCTTGGAATGGCTTATGCAATGGTATCCATTGGTTTCCTAGGATTCATCGTATGGGCTCACCACATGTACACTGTTGGCATGGACGCAGATGTAAAAGCTTATTATGTGTTTGCCACGATGGTAATTGCTGTGCCTACCGGAATTAAAGTCTTCTCATGGATTGCTACTATGTGGGGTGGCTCTGTAGATCTTAAAACACCAATGTTA
>CACMBZ010000010.1:0-22414 GCA_902612095.1 uncultured Pelagibacteraceae bacterium
AACAACAAGAATTCTAACTGACGCGTCGATAAAAGGTAAAATGGATCGCCTTGAGGGACTCAAAGAGAACGTTATTGTTGGAAGATTAATTCCAGCAGGAACAGGAAGAACCTTCAATCAAATTGAAAATAAGGCAAAATTGTTGGATAAAGAGGCAAAAATTGAAATTGAGGCAATTCAGGCAAAGAAAGAGCAAGAATCAGCCGAAATACAGGAGAATTCCTAATAAATTTTGTTGACCTGCATAAACTATTAAGTATTATTCGGCATTCTTAAATAGTAGGCGGTAGAGTAATCTAAACGCTACTTTTTATTAATTTTTTAAAATAGTTAACCTTTAAGTTGTAAAGACTGGAGATATTTTATGCCGACTATAAGTCAGCTAATTAGAAAACCTAGAACCAAAGTTCAGAAAAGAAATAAGGTTCCAGCATTAAAAGCAAATCCTCAAAAGCGAGGTGTTTGTACTAGAGTTTATACAACTACCCCTAAAAAACCTAACTCAGCATTACGAAAAGTTGCGAGAGTTAGACTTACAAATGGATTTGAAGTTACAAGTTATATTGGCGGTGAGGGCCATAATTTACAGGAACACTCAGTAATATTAATTCGAGGCGGTCGTGTTAAAGACCTGCCGGGAGTTCGTTATCACACTGTAAGAGGAGTTTTAGATACTCAAGGTGTTGGTGAAAGAAAACAACGTCGTTCATTATATGGAACGAAGAAACCTAAATAAATGTCTAGAAGAAGAAAAGCTCAAATTAGAGAAGTACTACCGGATCCAGTTCATGGAAGTAAAGTTCTTACAAAATTTACAAATGCTGTTATGCTTGATGGCAAGAAAACTGTTGCAGAACCCATAATAAATAAATCATTCACAAATATTGAAAGCAAAACTGGTGAACCTCCAATGAATGTTTTCAATAAAGCAATAGAAAATGTAAGACCACTTGTTGAGGTAAGATCACGTCGAGTTGGTGGAGCAACTTACCAAGTCCCAGTTGAGGTTAAAAGTAACAGGTCTCAAGCTCTAGCAATTAGATGGATTGTTAATGCAATAAGAAACCGTAAAGAAAAAAGTTTAGTTGATAAATTAAGTTCTGAATTAATGGACGCAGCTAGCAACAAAGGATCAGCAATAAAAAAAAGAGAAGATACTCATAAAATGGCAGAAGCCAATAAAGCTTTTGCACACTTTAGGTGGTAATATGACAAGAGAATACGCACTGCAAAAATACCGTAATATAGGAATCATGGCTCACATTGATGCAGGGAAAACAACTACTACAGAAAGAATACTTTATTACACCGGTAAAAGTCACAAAATCGGAGAAGTTCATGATGGTGCAGCTACTATGGACTGGATGGAACAAGAGCAAGAAAGAGGAATTACAATTACTTCAGCAGCAACTACATGTTTTTGGAATGATCATAGAATTAATATAATTGATACTCCAGGCCACGTTGACTTTACTATTGAAGTTGAGAGATCACTTAGAGTTCTTGACGGAGCTGTTGCAGTATTTGATGGTGTAGCTGGTGTTGAACCTCAGACTGAAACTGTATGGAGACAAGCGAATAGATACAAGGTTCCAAGAATGTGCTTCGTTAACAAGATGGATCGTACCGGGGCTGATTTCTATAAATGTCTTGATATGATTAAAGACAGACTTCAAGCAAATGCTTTAGTTTTACAAATTCCCTATGGAAGTGAGTCTGATCTTAAGGGCGTTATTGATCTTGTAAAAAATAAAGCAATTGTTTGGGCAAATGAAGACCTTGGAGCTAAATATGAGTACACAGAGATCCCAGAAGAATTAAAAGAGACGGCTGAAAAATATCGATCTGAAATGGTTGAAATGGCAGTTGAGCAGGATGAAGAGGTTTTAGAAAAATATTTAGATGGGGAAGAGCCTGATGAAGAAACTCTTATCCGTTGTATTAGAAAAGGTACTATCAATTTTGAGTTCGTTCCAATTTTAACAGGCAGTGCATTTAAAAATAAAGGTGTACAACCACTTCTAGATGCCATCGTAAACTTTATGCCAGATCCTAGTGAGGTACAGCAGGCTACAGGCAACATACCTGGTAAAGAAGAAGAAGAAATAAGAAAAGCATCAGATGAAGAGCCTTTTTCTGCATTAGCATTTAAAGTTGCCAACGACCCTTTCGTAGGCTCTCTCACGTTTACAAGAATCTATTCAGGAAAGTTAGAAGCTGGTTCAACAATTATGAATTCTGTTAAAGGTGATAAGGAAAGAATTGGAAGAATGCTACTTATGCATGCAAATAACAGAGAAGATATTAAAACTGCGTATGCCGGTGATATTGTTGCGATAGCAGGGTTGAAAGATACCATAACTGGTGAAACTTTATGTGACTCTCAAAAGCCAATCATATTAGAGTCAATGGATTTTCCTGATCCAGTAATTGAAATTGCAGTTGAGCCAAAAACAAAAGCCGACCAAGAAAAAATGGGAGAAGCACTTGCTCGACTTGCTAAAGAAGACCCTTCTTTTAGAGTAACTTCTGATGATGAGTCTGGACAAACTGTTATTAAAGGAATGGGTGAGCTTCATTTGGATATTATTGTTGACCGAATGAAACGAGAGTTCAAGGTTGAAGCTAATGTAGGAGCACCACAGGTTGCTTACAGAGAAACAATATCTAAAGAGGTTGAGGTAACATATACACATAAAAAACAAAGTGGAGGAGCTGGTCAGTTCGCTGAAGTAAAAATCATTGTTGAGGGATGTGAACCAGGGACAGGAAGATTATTTGAAGACAAAATTAAGGGAGGCAATATACCTAAAGAGTATATCCCAGGAGTTGAAAAAGGAATTGAGGGCGTTGCTGATACTGGCGTCATAGCCGGCTTCCCTATAATTGATTATAAAGTAACATTAATCGATGGAAAATATCACGATGTAGACTCTAGTAGTTTAGCTTTTGAGATAGCTGGAAGGATGGCATTTAAAGACGCTTGTCAAAAAGCAGGCCCAAAACTTCTTGAGCCTGTTATGAGAGTTGAGGTAGTTACGCCTGAAGAGTTTATGGGGGATGTTATAGGCGATTTGAGTAGTCGAAGAGGCCAAGTTAGTGGAAGTGAAGCTAGAGGTAATACAACAGCAATTAGCTCAATGGTGCCTCTTGCCAATATGTTTGGCTATGTCAACACATTACGGTCTATGACTCAGGGAAGAGCTCAATATTCAATGTTTTTTGATCATTATGAGCAAGTACCTCAAAACGTTCAAGATGAGGTAAAAGCAAAATTTGCATAAGGAATTAAAATGGAAAATCAAAATATCAAAATAAGATTGAAGGCTTTTGACCATGGTGTACTCGATAAATCATCAGTAGAAATCGTTGATACAGCTAAAAGAACCGGAGCAATGGTGAAAGGCCCAATACCATTACCCACAAATAATGAGAAGTTTACAGTTCTTCGATCTCCCCATGTTAACAAAAAAAGTAGAGAGCAATTCGAGATCAGGACTCATAAGAGATTAATAGAGATAGTCGACCCAACGCCACAAACAGTCGATGCACTAATGAAATTAGATTTAGCTTCAGGAGTTGATGTAGAAATCAAATTATAAGATATGAGATCAGGTATTATAGCAAAAAAAATTGGAATGAGCAATTTGTACACACAAAGTGGAACAAATATTCCTGTTACTGTACTTCATGTTGAAAATTGTAAAATTATTGATCGAATTACATCAGAAAATGAAAATTCAGACAAGGTATTGGTTGGTGCCTGCAAATTAAAAAAAACATCAAAATCACAGAAGGGCTTCTTTGATAAAAAAAAATCAGATGCTTATAAATATCTTAGAGAGTTTGAAATTAGTAAAGACCAAGAGATTAAAAGTGGAGATGAATTGAAAGCAAGTCATTTCAAGGAAGGTCAATTTATTGATGTATCTGGTTACACGAAGGGCAAAGGATTTGCTGGAGTAATGAAACGTCATAATTTCTCTGGCTTGAGAGCCTCTCATGGTGTTTCAGTTTCACATCGAAGCCATGGATCTACAGGCCAGTGCCAAGACCCTGGTAAAGTTTTCAAAGGAAAAAAGATGGCGGGACAATACGGAGATGTTCACAAAACTCTTCAAAGCTTACAGGTTGTAAAGGTTGATGACCAAAAAAATCTAATCTGTGTAAAAGGAGCTACGCCAGGCTCAAGGGGAACTTGGTTAGTTGTTGAGGACTCAATTAAAAAAGATGGCATCAAAGAAATCGAAGCCACACCAGTAAAATCAGAAAAAGAAGTTAAGAAGGAAAAATAAGTAAATGCAAATTGACATGCACAAAATAGATGGAAAAAAGAGTGGTTCGGTCAATTTGAAAGATCAATTATTCAATAGTAAATCCGATTTGAGTGTTGTTGGCTCTTTAGTTAGATGGAATGAGTCTAACCAGAAACCTCTAAGAGCTAGGACTAAAAACAGATCTGAAGTAAAAGGAACAACACAAAAGCTAGGAAGACAAAAGGGAAGTGGAGGAGCTAGGCACGGATCCAAAAAAGCAAATATATTTAGAAGTGGTGGAATGGCTCATAACTTAAGAGGAGTTCGTTCATTAAAAAAGATGCCAAAACGAACTAGGCAGGAGGCTTTGAAGCATATTCTTTCTGATAAACTCAAGAACAACAATTTGATAATTGTTGAAGAACTTAAAATTGCAGAGCCAAAGACAAAAACACTTGTTAAAAGCCTCTCAGATTTAAATGCTCACTCTGCGCTCATATTAGAGGGCGATAAACCTGATAATAATTTTGCATTAGCTTCAAGAAACTTAAAAAATATAAAGTATTCAAGCATAAATAATTTTAATGCACTCGATTTACTTGGATTTGAAAAATTAATCATGAGTAAGAATGCTTTAGAAATGCTTGAGAGTAGGATTAATTAAGATGGTTACAATTAAAGATTTTAAAACGATAATCAAACCTATTATTACAGAGAAGTCCTCGATGGGTTCAGAGTATAATCAAGTTACATTCCAAGTTCAGAAAACAAGTTCAAAGAAAGAAATTAAATTAGCAATTGAAAGCATTTTTAAAGTCAAAGTAAAAAAAGTAAATACTTCAATCGTTAAGGGTAAACTTAAATCATTTAGGGGTTCTCTTGGTAAAAGGTCGGATTACAAGAAGGCATTCGTTACCCTCGAAGATGGTCAAACAATTGATATTAATGCGGGAGTATAAATAAATGGCACTTAAAAAATTCAGACCTAACACGCCAGGAACCAGAGGTCTTACTCTAGTTGATAAAAAAGGATTATGGAATGGTAAACCAGTAAAATCACTTACCACTGGTATCTCTAAAAAAGGTGGACGTAATAATACAGGCAGAATCACTATGAGAAGAAAAGGTGGAGGGCATAAATCAAAATATAGAATAATTGATTTCAAAAGAAATAAGATAGATGTGAGTGCGACTGTGGAAAGAATAGAATATGATCCAAATAGATCCTCATATATAGCATTGATTAAATATGATGACGGTATTCAAAGCTATATATTGGCCCCAAAAGATATAAAGGTTGGAGATAAAGTAATTTCTGGATCAAAAAAAGAAATTAGAAATGGAAATTGTATGCCCATGTCTGACATACCTGTAGGCATTGACATACATAACATCGAATTAAAATCAGGAAGCGGGGCACAATTAGCAAGGTCTGCGGGCACATCAACCCAAATAGTAGGAAAATCTAATGGTTATGTCGCTATTAAGTTGCCTTCAGGGGAACAACGAAAAATTAGAGAAGAATGTCGAGCTACAATAGGTGTTTTATCAAATATTGATAAAAAAAACCAAAAGCTTGGTAAGGCCGGTAGGAACAGGTGGCTTGGTATAAGACCATCTGTCAGAGGAGTTGCGATGAATCCTATCGATCATCCACATGGTGGCGGTGAAGGTAAAACTTCTGGTGGAAGAGATCCTGTAACTCCATGGGGTAAACCTACAAAGGGAAAGAAGACAAGAAATAATAAAAGAACTGATAAATTTATTATAAAAAGAAAAACGGATAAGAAAGCAAGAATAGAGGTATAAATGACAAGATCTGTTTGGAAGGGGCCATTTGTTGATAGCCATTTATTAAAAAAAGTAAAAGCGGCTTCCGATTCTGGCGGCAATAGCGTCATTAAGACTTGGTCTAGAAGATCAACTATACTACCCGAATTTGTGGGTGTAAATTTTGCGGTTCACAATGGCAAAAGATTTATACCTGTAAACGTAACTGAGGACATGGTTGGCCATAAACTTGGAGAGTTCTCTCCTACAAGAACTTTTAATGGCCACACAGGTGATAAGAAAACAAAGTAAATATGAGACAACTTGTAAGAAAAGATAACGAAGCATATGCAATTCAAAGGAACATGAGAGTGAGTCCGTCAAAAGCTAATGCAGTACTTGAAATGATTAGAGGCAAAAAGGCTTCAGAAGCACTCAACTTATTAAAGTTTTCATCTAGAGGAGTTGCTAAAAATATTTCTAAAGTTTTAAACAGTGCAATTGCTAATGCCGAGAATAATCATCAGTTGGATATTGATATATTAAAAGTTACTGAAGCATATTGCGGTAAAGGTATGGTGATGAAAAGATGGAGAGCAAGAGCAAAGGGAAGACCTGGGAGAATTAATAAATTTCTGACTAACGTCACAATTAAAGTTTCTGAAGATCAAGTTAAGGAAGTAAAGAAAGAGAAGGCAAAATAGTATATGGGTCAAAAAGTAAATCCAATTGGACTTAGATTAATTCTTAATAAGAAGTGGCAATCTAGATGGTATGCTGGAAAGAAAGAATTTGGATCGTTCTTGCAGGAAGATTTAAAGATTAGAGCATATCTTGAGAAAAAACTTAAAAATTGTGCTGTAGCAAAAATTCAGATTGAACGGCCTGCAAAGAAAGCGCAGGTTACAATATATTCAGCGCGTCCAGGTCTTATTATTGGAAAAAAAGGTAGTGATATTGAGAAATTGAAGAAAAAAATTTCTGAATTTACTTCCGATGAAGTTTCTATAAATCTTGTGGAGATTAGAAAACCAGAAGTAGAAGCACAATTAATTGCTGATGGTATAGCTGAACAATTAGAAAGACGCGTTTCATTCCGAAGAGCGATGAAACGTTCAGTTCAGTCAGCAATGCGCTTGGGAGCAGACGGAATTAGAGTGAATTGTGGAGGTAGACTTGGGGGAACTGAAATAGCAAGAACTGAGTGGTATAGGGAAGGTAGAGTGCCTCTGCATACTTTCAGAGCAAATGTAGATTACGCTGTCGCAACAGCACAAACCACATATGGCTCATGCGGAATAAAAGTTTGGATATATAAAGGCGATATAGATGATAATGCGCCTCATGAATTAGATAACAACCCAAATAAATTAGGATAGATATGTTACAGCCAAAGAAAACCAAATATAGAAAAGCTCATAAGGGTAGAATTAAGGGAGTTGCAACGTCAGCGACAACGCTTAATTATGGGACATATGGTTTGAAGGCTTTAGAAGCTGAAAGAGTCACAGCTCGTCAAATTGAGGCTGCCCGTGTTGCAATGACAAGATTCATGAAAAGAGCCGGAAGAGTGTGGGTTAGAATATTTCCTGATGTTCCAGTTTCAAAAAAACCTACAGAAGTAAGAATGGGTAAAGGCAAAGGATCACCAGAGTATTGGGCATGCAGGGTTAAACCAGGAAAAATTTTATTTGAAGTTGATGGCGTCTCACAAGCAATTGCAACAGAGGCTTTTGGACGCGCTTCATCTAAACTGCCTATTAAAACTAAGGTAGTGGAACAGTTAATTAAATAGAGAATTTATGAAAGCAGAAGAAATAAGAAAAAAAACAACAGATCAACTGAAGACTGAATTGCAAAATTTATACAAGGAGTCCTTTAACTTGAGATTTCAAAAGTCCTCAGGCCAGCTGGAGAATACGTCTCGAATTTTTAAGGTAAGAAAACTGATAGCAAGAATAAAAACAATAATGAAGGAAAAAACGGTTAACTAATATGCCAAAAAAGATATTACAAGGAACTGTTATTAGTAACAAACAAGATAAAACAATAACAGTTTTAGTTGAAAGAAAGTTTAAACACCCAGTGTTAAAAAAAGTGATTAGAAGATCAAAAAAATACAGCGCACATGATCCCGATAATCAATTTAACGCAGGAGATAAAGTAAAAATTATGGAGTCTAAGCCAATTTCTAAACTAAAAAGATGGGTTGCAATTAGTTAAATGATACAAGTTGAGTCTCGATTAAATGTTGCGGATAACTCAGGAGCCAAAGAGGTGTTATGTGTTAAAGTTCTTGGTGGATCAAAACGTCGTTTTGCATCTGTAGGAGATATTATCGTAGTAACTGTCAAAGACGCAATACCAAAAGGGAAGGTTAAAAAAGGAACTGTCCATAAAGCTGTAATCGTAAGAACTAGAAAAGAGTTGAAAAGAGTTGATGGAAGTACAATTAAGTTTGATACAAACGCCGCTGTATTAATTAATAATCAGGGTGAACCGGTAGGGACAAGAATCTTTGGCCCTGTTTGTAGAGAGCTACGATCAAAAAAACAAATGAAAATCATTTCACTAGCACCGGAGGTCTTATAATGAGCATGAGATTAAAAAAAGGTGATCAAGTTACTGTTAACACAGGTAAGGATAAGGGAAAAGTTGGTGAAGTGATGAAAATATTAGGCATGAAAGCAATTGTTAAAGGCGTGAACATTTCAAAGAAACATCAAAAACAAGATCAGAAAAACGAAGGTGGAGTTTTGAATAAGGAGATGCCAATTATGCTCTCTAATTTAATGCCAATTGATAAAAAGACCAACAAAGGTGTTAGAGTTGGTTACAAATACTTAAAAGACAATAAAAAAGTGAGAATTAACATCAAAACGGGAGATCAAATCGATGGATAATTATACTCCACGTTTAAAAGAAATGTATGTAAATACAATAGTGCCAAAGCTAAAGAATGATCTTTCCATAAAGAATGAACTTGCGCTGCCTAAGTTGGTAAAAGTTTCATTAAACATGGGCCTTGGAGAGGCAGTAAATGACTCAAAAGTAATTCAACTAGCCTCAGATCAATTAGCTTCGATAGCAGGTCAACAACCTTTAGTGACAAAAGCAAGAAAATCAATCGCTACTTTTAAAATCAGAACTGGTATGCCTTTAGGAGTAAAGGTTACTTTAAGAGGTAACAGGATGTACGAGTTTATTGATAGACTCGTTACTATTGCTCTTCCGCGTATTAGAGACTTTAGAGGATTGAAAAAAAATTGTTTCGATGGAAGAGGCAATTACTCTTTCGGAATTAAGGAATGTACAGTTTTTCCTGAAATAAACGTTGATAAACTTGATAAGGTGCGTGGGTTAGATATTACAATAAATACTACAGCTACAAATGATGAGCAGGCATTGTTGTTATTAAAATCTCTAAATTTTCCAATTAATGATTAGGTAAGAATATGGCTAAAAAAAGTTCGATAGAAAAAAATAAAAGAAGAATAAAGCTGTCTGAAAAAGACCTGCAGAAGAGAAGTAAACTTAAATCTCTCATTATGGACAAAAAAACCTCTATTGATGATAGGTTTCAAGCTCAACTAAAACTTTCCAAACTAAGAAGGAATGGAGCGAGAACAAGAGTTCGAAATAGATGTGAATTAACAGGTCGTCCAAGGGGTTACCATAAACGAGTGAGATTATCTAGAATTGCCTTGAGGGATCTTGCATCTAAAGGTCAAATCCCTGGAATGAATAAATCAAGCTGGTAGAAAGGAAGAAATATGTCATTACAAGATCCGTTGTCAGATTTATTTAGTAGAATTAGAAATGCACAAATGAGGTATAAACCAATTGTTAGTTCCCCTGTATCAAAGTTAAGGGAAAATATTTTAGAGGTACTTAAAAAAGAAGGTTACATAAGAGGATATGCTCGAACAAAACACTCATCTGGCAGGGAAGAGCTTGATATTGAACTTAAATATGACGAAAAAGGTCCAGTAATTTCAGAGATCACAAGAATTTCAAAACCAGGTAGGCGTGTATATTCTGGCGCTGGAAGGATACCATATGTACATAATGGCCTTGGAATTTCAATTATTTCGACTTCGAAAGGTGTGATGACGGATGCAGACGCAAGAGATCAAAAAGTAGGCGGGGAAATTATTTGTAGAGTATTTTAATTATGTCTAGAGTTGGATCAAAAGAAATAAATATACCAGAAAGCGTAAAAATTAATCTTCAAGATGGATTAATTTCAGCTGAGGGCCCATTAGGCAAACTTGAGTCTAAGTTAAATTCTCAAATCGAAGTAATAGTTGAGGGTCAAAAAATAACAATGAAACCCAAATCTGATGACAAAACTTTAGTTTCTTTCTGGGGATTACAGAGAAATTTAGTTAATAATTTAATTATTGGTGTAAGTGAGGGTTTTACAAAAAAATTAGAAATGAATGGTGTTGGATATCGTGCAGCTTTAAAAGGTAAAACTCTTGAATTATTACTTGGGTATAGTCATCCGATAAACTACGATATTCCAGAAAATATTACAGTCACAGTAGATAAGCAAAATAATATTGAGATTAAGGGTCCTGACAAGCAACTTGTTGGACAAACTGCTGCTGAAATTAGAAATTTTAGGGGGCCTGAACCTTATAAAGGTAAGGGCATAAAGTATGCTGATGAGTATATAAATAGAAAAGAAGGTAAAAAGAAATAATGTTATCTCCAAAGAAACAAAAAAGATCAAGTAGGGTCAGGTTTAAGTTAAAGAAAAATAATAAATCTCGCATGAGACTTACTCTTTATAAGTCCTCACAGCACTTGTATGCTCAAATTGTAGACGATAATAAAGGCATTACTGTTTGCAGTGCCTCAACCCTAAAGTCAGAAAAAAATAAAAATTCATGTAATGTTGCAAATGCAAAAATATTGGGCAGTGAACTTGCTAAGTCAGCAGCTGAAAAAGGTATAAAAGATGTTTATTTGGATCGTGGTTCAAATTTGTATCATGGAATAGTAAAAACTATTACTGATGAAGTAAGATCTGGGGGTATAAATTTATAGGAAATATTATGGCAAAAGAAGACAAGAACAAAGATCAAAATGGCATTGATATTAAAGACAAACTAGTAGCAATTAACCGTGTTACAAAAGTTGTTAAAGGAGGAAGGCGATTTGGATTTGCAGCATTAGTTGTTGCTGGTGATGAGTCTGGCAAAGTTGGTTTTGGTCATGGGAAAGCAAAAGAGGTTCCTGAGGCCATTAAAAAAGCAACAGACTCAGCTAAAAAAAGTTTGGTTAAAATACCACTGAGAGAGGGTAGAACATTACATCATGATATAGTTGGAATACATGGTTCATCACGTGTTGTAATGAGATCTGCACCTTCAGGTACAGGTATTATTGCTGGAGGATCAGTTAGGGCAGTATTTGAATTGTTGGGCATACAAGACATTGTTGCAAAGTCAGTCGGCAGCTCAAATCCTTATAATATTATCAGAGCGGCAGTAGATGGACTAAAACAGCAAAAATCACCGAAGATAATTGCCGCAAGGAGATCTAAAAAAGTCGGCAACATTACTTCAGCAAGAGAAACGACATGACTCAAAAATTAAAAATTACATTAAAAAAAAGTACGATTGGTTCTCAAAAAGGACAAATAGCAACGGTTAAAGGACTAGGGCTGAAAAAAATTAACAGCAGCGTCATAAGAGAAGCTACGCCTGAAACATTAAGCATGATTAAAAAAATTAAACATTTAGTAATTACGGAAAATAATTAAATGAAATTAAATCAAATTGATAAAAACAAGAGCTTTAAATCAAAGAAGAGAATCGGAAGAGGTATAGGCTCAGGTAAAGGTAAAACCTCTGGAAGTGGTCACAAAGGACAAAAAGCTCGTTCGGGTGTTGCTATTAATGGTTTCGAGGGTGGACAGATGCCTTTACATAGAAGACTACCTAAATTTGGATTTTCAAATTTTACAAAGAAACAATATTTTGAATTAAACCTCGCCTCACTGCAGAAATTGATCGATAAAAATTCTATCAACGAGTCAGAGATTATAAATATTGCACTCTTAAAAAAGTTACGTATTTTGAAAAATAAAGATAAAAAACTCCTAAAAATTCTCGGGACAGGTGAATTAAAATCAAAAAATATAATTGAGTGTAGTAAAGTAACTAAGTCTGCAGAAGAAAAACTTCAAAAACTTGGTATTGAATTAAAAATAAGTAAAGCAATTTAGCGAAATGGCTTCAGCAGCTGAAAAATTAGCATCAAATTTTAACTTTAGTGTCTTTTCTAAGGCAACTGAATTGAAGAAAAGAATTTGGTTCACTTTAGGTGCTTTAATAATTTATAGATTTGGCACATATATACCTTTACCTGGAATAGACATTGAGCAATTAAAACTTCTTGTTGAAACTAATCAGAGCGGAATTCTTGGAATGTTTGATGTTTTCGCAGGTGGTGCAATCAGTCGAATGGCTATTTTTGCATTAGGTATCATGCCATATATATCTTCATCAATTATTATGCAGCTTATGACAAGTGTCTCTCCGCATCTGGCAAGTTTGAAGAAAGAGGGTGAGCCTGGTAGAAGAAAAATTACTCAATATACAAGATACGGAACTGTCTTACTTGCTTTATTACAAGGATATGGAATTTCTGTTGGGTTAGAGTCAGCAGGAAAAGTTGTTACAGACCCTGGACTATTTTTTAGACTTTCAACAACAATAACATTAACTGGCGGAACTGTCTTCTTAATGTGGCTAGGAGAGCAAATAACCAGTAGAGGCATAGGAAATGGAATATCACTCATTATTTTTTCTGGTATTGTTGCTGAGATACCTAGTGCCTTAATAAATACGCTTACATTGGGTCGTCAGGGAACAATCTCAACTCTTACACTTGTTTTACTTTTAGTGATGATTGTAGCTGTAGTTATCTTTATTGTTTTTATGGAGAGAGCTCAAAGAAGATTAATAGTCCAGTATCCAAAAAGACAGATGGGCAATAAGATGTTTGCTGGAGATAGCACACATTTACCTCTTAAGCTCAATACGGCAGGAGTTATACCAGCAATATTTGCTTCATCTATTTTGTTGCTACCAATTACAATTGCAAATTTTAATGTATCTGCAGAGCCCGGATTGTTAAATGATATTGCAGCATTACTTGGTAGGGGCCAACCTGCATACATGCTCATGTATGCTGCGGCCATTATATTTTTTGCATTCTTTTATACTTCAATTGTATTTAATCCAGTTGAAACAGCTGATAATCTAAAAAGACAAGGTGGCTTTATTCCAGGAATTAGACCAGGTGAAAAAACTGCTGAGTATATTGATTTTGTCTTATCCAGAATAACAACCATTGGAGCACTATATTTAGCATTTGTATGCATACTCCCAGAAATTTTAATTGCACAATATTCAATCCCATTTTATTTGGGAGGTACATCACTACTCATTGTTGTGGTTGTAGGCATGGATACAGTTGGACAAATTCAAAGTCATTTGTTTGCATATCAATATGAAGCTCTAATAAAAAAATCTCGCCTAAGAGGCACAAGAAGGTGAATTTAGTTTTATTGGGACCCCCAGGTGCTGGAAAAGGAACACAGGCAAATTTAATCTGTGAAAAATATAATTTAAGTCACTTATCTACAGGTGATCTGCTTAGGACGGAGATAGCTAATAAAAGTGAAATTGGGGTAAAGGCTAAACAAATCATTGATGAGGGAAAACTGGTTTCTAACGATATTATAATTAATGTTATTAAATCATTTTTTAATAATAATAAAAATTTAAGTGGATACCTACTCGATGGCTTTCCCAGAAATACAGAGCAGGCAAAACTTCTAGATAAATTGATGTTAGAACTTAAAGACAAGATATCATGCGTAATTCAGTTAGATGTTGATGAAAAACATTTAAAAGACAGAATATTATCTAGAGGTAAAGAAGAAGGAAGATCCGATGATAATGAGGAAACTCTTTTTAAAAGACTCGAAACATATTTCAATGAAACTATGCCTTTAATAAAATATTATGATGAAGCAAAATTGCTAAAAAAAGTCAGTGGTGTAGGTGAAATTATACATATAAATCAATCAATTAACACAATTATAGATCATCTTTAATATGCTTGACCAATTAATTAATAATCCTATAATCCCGCAATCTCTCAAACCAAAAATGTTAGGTCTTTATTAATGGCTCGTATTGCTGGAGTAAATATTCCAACCCAAAAGAAATTAAGAGTTGCTTTGACCTACGTTTATGGAATTGGTGATAAGATTTCAAAAGATGTATGTTCTCAGGCAAATGTAGATGCAAATACTAGAGTTCAGGATTTATCTGAAGCAGAAATAAAAAATGTTAGTGATGTTATTTCATCATCATTTTTAGTTGAAGGTGATTTAAGAAGAGAGGTATCTGGAAATATCAAAAGATTAAAAGATTTAGGTACGTATAGAGGTGTAAGACATAGAAAAAATTTGCCATGTAGAGGCCAGCGTACTCATACAAACGCTAGAACTAAAAAGGAAAAGCTATTGCAATTGCTGGAAAGAAAAAGGTTACTAAATAAATATGGCTGAAGCTAAAACTGTAAAAAAGAAAAAACAAAAAAAGAATATCATTTCTGGATTAGCGTATATTAATGCTACATTTAATAATACTATGATTACCATTACCGATGAGCAAGGCAATAGTATTGCGTGGTCGTCAGCGGGAGTAAAAGGTTTTAAAGGATCAAGAAAGTCCACACCATACGCTGCACAAATTGCAGCTGAGGATGCTGGCACAAAAGCAAAAGAGTTTGGTTTAAAAAATTTACAAGTATTTGTTAAAGGACCAGGCGGAGGACGAGAGTCGGCACTGCGAGCATTACAAGCTGTGGGATTCTATATAACTTCTATAAAGGATACTACACCAATTCCTCACAATGGTTGTCGTCCACCAAAGAAAAGAAGAGTTTAGTATTTATTAAAGGAAAAAAAACTATGAGTATTATTAATAATTGGCAGGCATTAATAAAACCTTCAAAACTAAAGCTAATCAGCGATGAAGACACTAAGTATAAAGCAACTTTAATCGCGGAACCACTTGAAAGGGGTTTTGGATTAACACTTGGAAATGCTCTCAGAAGAGTGCTGTTGTCGTCACTACAAGGTACAGCTGTGACAGCTATTAAAATAGATAATGTTCTTCATGAATTTTCATCTATTGATGGAGTAAGAGAAGACGTTACAGATATAGTGTTAAATATTAAGTCCCTATCTTTAAATATGCATTCTGAAGGTGTAAGAAAAATGAATCTCAATGTAACTGGTCCAGGTGAGATTACAGCGGGTATGATAAATACACCATCTGAAATTGATATTATAAATCCAGAGCTAGTTATCTGTAATCTTGATGACAATACTGAATTTAATATGGAGCTTACCGTAGCCAAAGGTAAAGGTTATGTTGCCGCTGAACATAACAAGCCAGAAGACTCTGCAATAGGTCTGATTCCGATAGACTCCATATTTAGCCCAGTTAAACAAGTTTCATACAGTATAGAAAATACAAGAGAAGGAAAAGTTTTGGATTATGACAAGTTAACAATGTCGATTGAAACAAATGGATCAGTATCGTCTGAGGATGCAATTGCTTTTGCAGCACGAATAATTCAAGACCAATTGCAATCATTTATCAATTTTGAAGAACCTGAAGAGATTCAGGAAGAACCAGATGCATTAGAACCTCAATTTAATAAAAATCTTTTAAGAAAAGTTGAGGAACTTGAACTTTCAGTGAGATCAATGAATTGCCTAAGAAATGATAATATTATTTACATTGGAGACCTTGTTCAAAAAAGTGAAATTGAAATGTTGCGTACACCCAATTTTGGTCGTAAGTCTCTAAATGAAATAAAAGAAGTACTAGGCACTATGTCACTTTATTTAGGCATGGAAGTACCTAATTGGCCACCTGAAAATATCGAGGAAATGGCTAGAAAGATTGAAGATCCATATAACTAAAAATGAGACACGGAATTGCAAAAAGAAAGTTAAATAGGACATCATCGCATCGGATAGCGATGCTAGAGAATATGGCTGTTTCTCTAATTAAAAATGAGACTATTAAAACCACACTTCCAAAAGCAAAGGAGTTAAGACCATTTGTTGAAAAGATTATCACTCTAGGTAAAAAGAATAAAAGTTCATCTAGGGCAAATGCTTTTAACTCGCTTAGAGATAAAGAAGCAGTAACAAAAGTTTTCGGAGATTTATCTGAAAGATTCAAAGATAGAAGCGGTGGCTATTGTAGAATTGTAAAAGCCGGTTACCGATCAGGTGATAATGCGCCTATGGCTTACATCCAAATTCTTGATCAAGAAAAATAATATCTAATCAATAATAAGTTGATTTATCTAAACATATAAATTTAGATGAAATCCAAAAAAACTATAATTGTTGATAGTGCTTCTAACGGGGTGAGATTAGACAAGTTTTTAAAAGAAAGATTAAATATTCCTTTTTCATTACTTCACAAAGAGCTAAGAAAAAAATCAATCAAAGTAAATAATAAAAAAAAACTTGGAAGTTATAGAGTTAAACAAGATGATATTGTTGATGTTTTTAAGGAATTTAAATTAATTCATAAAAATAAACCTTCAATTAAAATACCTAACATACTCAAGAGAAAAATTAAAAGTTCAGTAGTTTTTCAATCTGACGACTTTATTATTATTAATAAATGGGCTGGAATAGCATGTCAGCGTGGATCAAAAATTAACCTATCAATTGATGATCTACTTCAGTTTTTTAATACTAAACATAGTCATCCTAAGCTAGTGCATCGGCTTGATAAAGACACAACTGGTCTATTGATAATTGCAAAAAATTCTGATTCAGCAAGGTACTTTCATAAAATTCTGTCTAATCATAAAATAAAGAAAACTTATTATGCAATAGTTGAAAAAAAACCAAAAAATAGAGAGGGAACACTCAATGACATGCTTCCCAAAAATAAAAAAAATGTTTCCGCTGAAACAAAATATCAAATTATAAAAAAACTGCCTGGAGAATATTTTCTTTTAAAATTAAATCCTCAATCAGGTAGAAAACATCAAATCAGGCAACATTGTTTTATGAATGGTTTCCCAATCCTTGGTGATAAAAAATATTATATTGAACGCAAACAAATAAAATTTTCTAATTTATTTCTACATGCCGGCGCTTTAGAATTCATTGATATGAATAATAAAAAAGTCAAAATAGAGACCGAACTCCCAAATCACTTTAGAAAATACTTATAAATTGATAATTCAGAAATATTATATAATATAGTTACTTCATGAGTGATATCATCAAATTATTAGAAAAAAAGCGCGAAGAGGCTAAACTGGGTGGAGGAAAAAGACGAATTGACTCTCAGCACGCAAAAGGCAAATTAACAGCAAGAGAACGAATAGAGGTACTTTTAGATCAAGACACTTTTGAAGAGTACGATATGTACGTGGAACACCGTACTAATGACTTTGGCATGGCCGATCAGAAGTATGCGGGTGATGGAGTGGTTACCGGTAGTGGAAAAATAAATGGAAAATTAGTATACGTTTTCAGTCAAGACTTTACAGTTTTTGGGGGCTCATTATCTGAAGCTCATGCAGAAAAAATATGCAAAATAATGGATATGGCAATGAAAGTTGGAGCTCCTATTATTGGCATAAATGATTCTGGTGGCGCACGTATTCAGGAGGGCGTTGCTTCTTTAGCGGGTTATGCAGAGGTGTTTCAACGAAATGTTCTTGCCTCTGGAGTTGTTCCTCAAATTTCAGTAATTATGGGTCCATGTGCTGGTGGAGCTGTGTATTCACCCGCAATGACAGATTTCATATTTATGGTTAAAAATACCTCATTCATGTTTGTGACTGGCCCAGATGTTGTAAAGACCGTGACACAAGAAACTGTTACGCAAGAGGAATTGGGAGGCGCTAAAACACATACTTCAAAGTCTTCTGTAGCTGATGGAGCATTCAATAATGACATTGAAACACTCCAGGAAGTAAAAAGTCTTATTGACTTGCTGCCTTCAAGCAATCGGGAAAAATCTAAAAATATTAAAGATAGTTTTCAAGACCTAAGTCCAGATTACTCTTTAGATACTCTTGTTCCTGAAAACGCAAACAAACCATATGATATGAAGGAACTAATCAATAAAGTAGTTGATAATAACTATTTTTTTGAAATTCAGCCTGACTTTGCAAAAAATATAATCACTGGTTTTGGTAGAATTGAGGGAAGAACAGTTGGATTTGTGGCAAACCAGCCTTTAGTTTTGGCAGGATGTCTTGATATAGATTCTGGTAAAAAAGGAGGCAGGTTTGTAAGATTTTGTGATTGTTTCAATATACCAATTGTAACTTTTGTTGACGTACCGGGTTTCTTGCCAGGAGTATCTCAGGAACACAATGGTATCATTAAAAATGGTGCCAAGCTTTTATACGCTTATGCTGAAGCAACCGTTCCTAAAATTACAATAATAACTCGTAAGGCTTACGGAGGTGCATATGTCGTAATGGCTTCAAAGCATTTGCGGGGTGATATTAATTATGCATGGCCAAGTGCAGAAATTGCAGTTATGGGTGCAAAGGGAGCTACTGAAATTTTGTTCAGAAATGAAATTAAGGATAAAAAGAAAATTGATAAGAGAACACAAGAATATACAGATCAGTTTGTGAATCCATTTATTGCTTCAAAGAGAGGATTTGTAGACGATGTAATAAGACCGCATTCAACACGTCGTCGTATAGCGACGGCACTTGAAAATCTTAAAGATAAAGAATTATCTTCTCCCTTAAAAAAACACGATAATATACCATTATAATTAATGATTAAAAAAATTCTAATTGCGAATAGAGGAGAAATTGCGTGCAGAGTTATACGTACAGCAAGAAAGTTGAATATCAATACGGTAGCTGTTTATTCTGATGCTGATAAAGATTCTTTGTTTGTGAAACAGGCAGATGAGTCTTACCATATAGGAGGCTCTCAGCCAGTTGAGTCTTATTTAGATATTAATAAAATCATTAATATTGCAAAAAAATCAAAGGCTGACGCAATTCATCCAGGATATGGATTTTTATCTGAAAATGCAGCTTTTGTTAAAAGACTGGCTAAAGAGAAAATAAAATTTATTGGACCCAATCCTAATGCTATAAAAAAAATGGGAGACAAAATTGAGTCTAAAAATCTTGCAATAAAACTTAAACTAAACGTAATACCTGGTCATACCGCTCCAGTAAAAAACTCAAAAGAAGCATTAAAGATCTCAAATAAAATTGGATACCCGGTCTTGCTAAAAGCATCGGCTGGAGGTGGCGGTAAAGGAATGAGAATAGTAAGAAAAAATAGTGAATTAGAAGAAAATTTTAATGCTGCAAAGAGTGAGTCAAAGAAAAGCTTTGGGGATGATCGAGTGTTTATTGAAAAATATATAGAGCAACCAAGACATATTGAGATACAAATTCTTTGTGACAAACATGGAAATCAAGTTCATTTAGGTGAGAGAGAATGCTCAATTCAAAGGAGATATCAAAAAGTTATTGAGGAGTGCCCATCGCCATTTGTAGATGAAGAAATGAGAAATGAAATGGCTGCACAAGCTTTAACCCTTGCAAAGGAAGTTAAATACGACTCAGCGGGGACCGTAGAATTTGTAGTAGATGCTAACAAAAATTTTTATTTTCTCGAGATGAACACAAGACTTCAAGTTGAACATCCTGTTTCTGAGCTTGTTACAGGCGTAGATCTGGTCGAACAAATGATTTATTGTGCAGATAATAAAAAATTAAATATATCACAAAAAGATATTAACCTTAAAGGCTGGTCAGTTGAGTCTCGTATTTATGCCGAAGATCCAACTAAAGATTTTTTACCTTCAATTGGTAGAGTGACTGAATACATAGAGCCATCAAAAATCGAGGATAAAGATCAAACTATTAGAAACGATACAGGAATAAACCCTGGATCTGAAGTTTCTTTATTTTATGATCCTATGATATCAAAGCTAGCGGTTCATAGTAAGGATAGAGCAACTGCAATAGACTTAATGATCAATTCACTGCAAAATTATTACTTATCAGGAGTTGAAAATAATATTGAATTTCTAATTTCAATTTTAGATGACAAAAAATTTAGAAGCGGCAAAATAAGTACAAATTTTATCAAAGAAAAATTCCCTAAGGGTTACTATTCTAATCATAATTTAAGTGAATATAAGAAACACAGAATTGCAATTTTTGCCCAGGTTTTATTTATATTCCAATTACAAAGCAAGATACTAACTTCAAATGATTTTGTAATAAAGGTAGGAGAAGATTTTCTTCACCTCAAAGTTACAGAATCTAAGTTTGAAAAAGAAAGATTTTATGGAACCTTTAAAATAGAAAAAAAAGAGTATGAGATTGAAACATCTATAAAGCTAAACGAGAGGTTATGTCAGATAAATATAAATCAGCAACTAGAGTATTTTAAATTAAATAAACTTGTAAACCTTAACTCTTCGGATGTCAGTTACTATGATTGTAGATGTCAGACCATAGTTGTAAGTAAGCAACATGAAACTTACATAAGGCTTATGCCAAAAATAAAATTAGAAGATTTATCAAAAAAATTAATTTCTCCAATGCCTGGTCTAATCAAGTCAATAGACGTATCTGAAGGACAAAAAGTCAAAAGTGGAGATCAATTGCTAATTATTGAAGCCATGAAGATGGAAAATATTTTAAAAAGTGAAAAAGACTGCGTAATTGAAAAAGTTCTAATAAAGCCAGGTGATAGCGTGGGCGCTGATGAGGAGCTTATTCTATTTTCTAAATAACCAAAGTTTTTAATTTGCTCTGAAAAATATCTCTATCCATGTAACCTTGTCTAAAGTAGCGACAATTTTTAGTATCTCTATACGCACCCCTTCCATGCAATACACGATAATTATCTAAAATTAACATGTCACCTGGTCGTTGTTTAATGCGAATATTATTTTTTTTATCCTTAATTAAATCCCATAACTTTCTTCTTGCATTAATATAATTGTCTATTTTTTTATTTTTATCGAATGGAATTAATTCAGTTCTATTGTTGTACCTTACTTGTATTACATTATTCATATCATCCAACTCGATCAGCTTACATTTATTTTCTAACCAGGCATTTTCATCTTTATATCTAAAAAAGGTATTGAAAGTTGTAAGCGTATTAAAGAATTGCTTATGTCTATCTCGCAAAATTTTTGCAACATTAAAACCGTCAACTATTGTATTTTCTCCACCTATTGAAGCGTTTTCTATGCAATGTAAAAAAATATAACCTTGTGTAGGGAAGCGATATGGATTGTCAGTATGGTTCTCGAGTGCTCTTGTTGTCATAGTTAAGTCATAGGCTTTTTTTATGTTTTTAACATCAGCAATACCACCCCAATTTGTTTTTTTAACTGGCCCAATAAGTTTCAGAAGCTCATTTAAACCATTCTTAGTTTTTGGAATATTTCTGACTAAACAAAAACCAAATGTTTCAACAGATAATAAAATGTCAGATAACATTTTTTCATTTATTAGCAGAAAGTTATATTTTGGAATTTTAATACTTTCTTTATTCCATAAACATTTTTTGGACTTGAATTCTTCAGATTCTAGTTGATTGTAGAGATAGTCAAATTGATACGAATGTTTTGAATTATCTGAAAATTGAATTTGTAGAACATTTTTGTTTATTTTGGCTGATTTAACGTATAAATGTTCATCTATCTCCGCCGCTTCTATTAAAAGTTGATTTGTGTAATTATCTCTTATCTCGCTGTTCGTACTATGCTCATAAAGCCATTGAGCATTTACTTCATATTTCTTATTTTTATTTTTGAGATTGATAGTTTTTTTATTATTTTTTACAGAAGTAAAGTTCATTTTAATTAAAATATTTAACTAGAGTTTTTTCAATTGTTTTATCAATTTCCTTACTTTTTATATTATAACCTAAATCTGAAAAACTAGTGACAAATTTGCTACTCATTCCGCACGGCTTGATACCTTCGTAGTGACTTAAATCTGGATTTATATTTATTGAAAAACCATGGTAAGTAACCCATTTTTTTACCTTTAGACCGATACTGGCAATCTTATAGAGTTGACCATTATCCTTTTTAACGAATACTCCATGATGATCAGGTATTGCTTCTGCAACAATGTGAAAATTACTTAAAATTTCTATGATCAATTTTTCAAGTTGGTTTACAAAAAACTTAATGTCTTTTTTTCTATTATTTAAATTGATCATAAGGTAGACAACTCTTTGTCCAGGGCCATGATAAGTATATTTTCCTCCCCGATTAGTCTTAATTACAGGT
>CACMBZ010000011.1:0-22305 GCA_902612095.1 uncultured Pelagibacteraceae bacterium
GACATACATTTGAATCCAAATTATTTGTGCATAAGGTGTGAAAAAAATCATTCACTATATAACATTAAAAAGTTATTTTTTAATGAGCTGCCTCCTTCTAAAGATGATTATATCAATGAAACTTTTTTTATTACAGGTTTTAAAATTTTTGTCTTCAGCGCAATATCGCTTTTAATAATCTCAATCTATGCCTTTTTTAATTCTAAACTAAATCCTTTAATTACCGAAAAAAAAGATGAACTTAGTTTTATCTTATCATCACTTCCTCTTGCTATTCCAGGATTAATAATCTCAGATTTGGGAGCTACTTATAATTCAATTTTCCATTTTGGTCTTTTAGTATTAGTATTTACAAGTTTATTTTCTCTTAAGAAAATTAATAATGAATAAAAATATTTTTATTACAGGTATTACTGGTTTTTTAGGATCTCATATTGCAAATCAAGCTTACCAGGAAGGATATAGTATTTATGGACTCTCAAATAAAAGACCCCATCCAAAAATAATAAAAAATATCAAATTTAAAAATATTTCTTCGGATATAAGACAAATTGATAATTTTAAAAATCAACTTATCCAATGTGATACAATCATTCATTCTGCAGCTATTTTTGATAATCAGAATAAAAATTTAAAAGAAATAAATGTAGATGCATCAGTAAGGCTATTTGAATATGCAATAAAGTATAAAATAAAATACTTTATTTTTATAAGCACTAGAGCTACGTTTGGCATAAGCAATGATATATTTAAATCTAATGAAGGGTCAAAGAACTTTGACAATCATAAGTTTATTGATCAATACGTGAAGAGTAAACTTGAGGCTGAAAAAAAGATAATTGCTCTTAATAAAAATATTACTACTAAACTAATAATTCTATGTCCAACAGCAATGATAGGTCCAAATGATGAAGGTCCAACACCAATTGGAAAATTAGTTAAACACTTTGCATTCAATAAAATTATTTTCTTTGTTGACGGTTATATTAACCTTGTCGACGTAAGAGATGTTGCAGAAACAACTATTAAAAGCCTATCAAATAACCTGGAAGGTAAATTTGGTACTGGCAATACAAATACAAGCATTAGACAGTTTATTAAAATAATTAAAGAATCCAATAATCATAGGTATTTAGCTGTGAAAATTAATTTTTGGTTAATATATTTTTCCCTTACATTTATAAATAAACTGTTAGCATTTTCAAAAATTAGAGATTTTGCTGATCCTTATCGATTATGGCGGTTAAAAAATGGTTATTCCTGCTTTGATTCCTCTAAAATAGCAAAGAAATTAAAATTTAGAAATAGAAGCATTAAAGAAACAGTCAAAGATATTATAAATGAATAAACAAATTATAATAATAAATCCACCTAATAATAAAATTGTATTACGTGATTTTTATAGCAGTACAATCTCTAAAGGCAAATATAACTGGCCAAATACAGATTTATTAAGTATTTCAGCAATTCTAGGTCAAGATTTTGAAACTCAATTAATTGACGCAAATACTATGGGATACAATATAGAAGAAACTTTTAGTGAAGTATTGAAGCATAATAATATTGCAGGAGCAGTAGTAGCTGTTGGCAAATCAGTTCTTAAAGAAGACTATGATTTTATAGAAAAATTGAGAATACTATTAAACAATAAGTATCCTAGTTCAAAAATTTCAGTGGTAGGTGGTATTATTTATCATAATGCATTAAATGAAATTCAAAAAAATAAATTTATTGATGCATGCATTCTAAATTTTACTACAAATGATATTTTAAATTACTATCTTGGAAATTTTAAAGATATTAATAATATAATTTACAGACAAAATGATGAGATAGTAGAGACAGAACTTAAACTTCCTGAATGGGGTTTTAAATTACCAATTCCCAAACACGAACAATTGCCTTTAGGAAAATATCAATTATCTCATGGAAAAAATAGGCCACTTACAAGCGTTATTACATCATACGGCTGTCCCCATAAATGTAGTTTTTGTGTATCCGGCAGAATAAAATATAGGTATCGGGACCCTCAAAATATAATAGATGAGATCAAGTATTTGATTAGTATTGGCATTAAAGAAATAACTTTTCGCGATAATATATTTGGTTTTCATAAGCAAAAATATATGGAACTTCTAAATGGAATTATAGAAAATAACCTTAAATTTAGTTGGGTCTCAGACTCCAGAGTTGATATTCTTGATGAAGAATTAATAATGCTAATGTCTAAAGCTGGATGCCATGCGTTACATTTTGGAATTGAAACAAACAACGAAGATACTTTGAATACATATAATAAAAATTTAAAGGATCAAGATTACGTAAAGAGTACTTTAGAATTGTGTAGAAAATATAAAATACAATCAGTAGGGTACTTTATTTTAGGGTTGCCAGGTGAAAAATATGAAGATGTAAATAGGACTATAAATTATTCTGTTAAAATTGGATGTGACTATGCTTCATTTAATCTTCCTCTACCAATAATTGGTACGGATCTTAGAGAAAGTTCGATGAAAGAAGGATTAGTGAAAGAAACTGATGGGTCTTATGATGGATCCAGCGAGCCCCTTATAAAAAACAAAGACATAAGTTCTATTGAATTAATAAATCTTCAGAAAAAAGCGTATAGAAAGTTTTATTTTAGACTTAGCTTTATAATTGATAAAATAAAAAAAATCAGGACATTTTTTCAATTGAAAATGTTATTATCTGAGGGTTATTATTTATTATTAAACAGAAGATGAAAATTTAATGAGATTAGGCTTTATAATACCTTGCTACAATGAAGAAAATCAGATCATAGACTCTATCAAAAAATTGAAAAAATACCTATCAAGTAATGTTATAAATAAAAACATAAGTAAAGTTATATTTTGTATTATTGATGATGGAAGTACTGATAATACATGGCTTAATCTAAAAAAAATTGTTTTAAAAAAAGAAAAAAAATTTTCTTTTATACTAGTTAAATTGAAAAATAACTTTGGACATCAAAACGCGTTATTAGCTGGAATGTCTGAAGTAGCTAATAAAGTTGATTGTGCCATATCAATAGATGCAGACCTAGAGCATGACATTAAGGCTATACCCAGATTTATAAAAAAATTTCTTGAGGGCAATGAAATAGTATTAGGTGTGAGAAGAAATAGAGATGGTGACAAGTTATTGAAAAAGATTACATCAAATATTTTCTATGCGTTATCTAATTTATCTGGAGCTAATATAAAAAAGAATCATGCTGATTTTAGGCTTTTGTCCAATAATGTAATGAAACATTTAATAATGTTGAAGGGCAAAAATCTTTTTTTAAGAGGAAGTATTAATAATTTAAATTTTAAAAAAACCGATATTTTATTTGATGTTAAAGTAAATAAATCAAGAAAATCTAGATATTCACTAATTAAAATGATTAATCTTGCATTTGACAGCGTTACTCTCACTGGCAAGTTTCCATTGAGGATACTAAGTCTTTTAGGACTTCTATTAATACTTTTTTCATTATCCATGATGACTTACATCTTATTTATGAGATTAACATACGAGCATGTAGTTCCTGGTTGGGCGTCTTCAGTATTGCCAATTTATTTTATTGGTGGGTTAAATATGTTTGCAATAGCAATTATTGGCGAGTATGTGGGTCGTATTTATGAATTTGTGACTGAAAAGCCAAATTATATTGTTGAAGAAAAAATAGTAAAATAATTCATTAAATTAATTTTCCACCTTTGTCTAAAAAACTTTTTATGTCTTTTTTTGATGGCATACGATAATAAGTTTTTTTAAAATCATTTTTAATTGTTTGTAATTTTGAAGATTTTATTTTTTTTATTGCTTGAAATACGGTAAAAGCACTCAATTCAAAAGTTTCGCTATAAATAGAAAATAAAGACTTATTTTTTATATTATAGATATTTTGAGATACTATTTCTCCAGCGTCTATTTGTTGTGTCATCAAGTGAACTGTAACTCCGATTTTTTTTTCATTATTTATAATTGCACGCAATACTGGCCAAGGACCGCCATAGGACGGTAAAAGTGATGTATGTCTATTTAGAAAAATTATTCCTGGTAAGTTGAGTAGCTTTTTTCCAAAGATAAGTGAATTTGAACTAATTAATATCTCTGGTTTAAAATTTTTTATTTTCTGTATGTAAACATCTTGATTTATATTTTGATAAATATCGAAACTTTTTAATTTGTACTTATTGCAAACACCTTTCACTGAGAAATTACTTTCTTTATATCCAGATTGAAAAATTATATTCATAAGATTTCTAAATAAGTAAATTATTGATAACCTAAATATTTGATCAAAAGGAAACAGATAGAAGTATCTAATTATAGCTAAATTTGTATTATTTTTTTTTGGTATCTTATTTACTATACCTACTAAAATTTTTTTTTGGTTATAACTTTTATCTAACTTATTAATTAATTTATCTAAAAAATCAGGATGAAAAAAACAAGTCTCATCTAGTACAATTAATAAATTCATTTCATTATTTTTTTTATTAATTTTTTATTTTTTACAAGTGAATACTCATTTAGCCTACTTTGACTATTGTAGTAAAGCCATCTACGATAGTCATGCCATAAGTATTTTTCATTTTTCGATGAATAGCCGGGATGAAAAAGAATTGACGCATTTTTTTCAGAAGTTTTTTTATATTTTTTTAATATATAAGTTAAATATTTTTCGTTCATAACTCCAGTAAATAAAGTTCCATGAAAATTTCTTTCATAGAATATCAGATGTTTTTCTAATAAATTTGAATAAAAAAGAAATAGAAAATTTAAAACTAATGACTTTAAAATATTAATCCATAAATTTGGAATAAATATTGATTTAAATATTGATTCATACCTCTCACTTGGCAATCTAAGTTCAACAACATTGTACTCTTTAGTTAAGCTAAGTATCTGACGGAAAACTAAAGGACTTAAATGAATATTTTGATGCCCATCTAACTTAATTTTTTTTTCTGATGGAAATAATTTTTTAAATTTTATAATTTGTGATTTGATCTCGTTTGTAATTGCGTATGACAATTTTTGCTTATCAGTTTTTCTCGCAAGTAACCATTTTATATCAAGTGATAAAAAAGAATTGTTAAACTGGCCATGTTTTGAAATGAACTGATTTAAATTTTCATTATTAGATAGAGGTTTGCCCTCAGTGAGATTTAAATGAAGATATGGTGTTAATTTTCTTTTATTTAATTCAGTTGCAGCCTTAGATGAGTATGTGCCGTTTACGATTATAGATGTTCTGTTAATAAAGCCATTATCAATTGAGTCTAAGATATGATTTGTAATGCTTTTTGATAATCCAATATCATCTGCGTGAAAATAAATTTTAATCATTTTTTTGATAAGAGTTATGGTTCTGTATTAGTGCTTCTAATAATAATTTATTATTTTTGCTATAGTCTGTTTTAAACCATTCTAAGAACTTCCTTAGAGAATTATTTGAACTTTCGATTAAAAATAAACTTTTTTCTCCATTAATTTCATAATATGAAATATCATAGGAATTATTAAATACTCTTGAAAATATAGATATAACTCTTTGTTTATGCCAGTCACTAGTAACAACAAAAATTTTTCCTACCTTAATTGTATCTAAGTACAATTTACTGAAAATCGCCTCACCAACAGTTTCTTTAGCGTCTTCGATTTTAATAACTTGATCTGTTTTTATATTTGAATTTTCAAGAATAAAATCTTTTGCCATCTGTGCTTCAGACTTTAATGAATTTACTGAATTTGAATTTCCAGTTAAAATAATTTTATTGCAATTTTTATTATTAAATATCTCTATTGATTTTTGTAATCTACTTACATAATCAAAACTAAGAGTTCTTTCATCATAAATTTCATGTGATAAACAAATACATACATTATTCTGCATAATATCTCTTACAATTCTGTATCAAATACAACATATATTCATTTTCTCTAAAAGGTAATAATTGGTTGCGGGGGTAGGATTTGAACCTACGACCTTCAGGTTATGAGCCTGACGAGCTACCAGACTGCTCCACCCCGCGATAATACATCTGGAATTATTAGACATCCTTAATAAATCACTCAACTGCAAACGAGTCAAATTGTATTAATTTTGTAATATTATTAGAAACATATTATTATAATGACTTAGTTACTAATAGTCAATTATGTAAAATTTTGTAATGCATTGAAGAGATAGTTATTGAAGTGACTGAATAGTAATAAAATGGACCTATTATGAAAATGAATGACCCTGGCTCTATTTACAATGATGGAACTTACTATAAAAATAATAATCTATGGCATGCAGAAGACTCTTCCTGGAAGGGCAAAAAAATATTAGAAATTCTTCTTAAAAATAATTTATCACTGAATAAAATTTGTGAAGTTGGATGTGGAGCTGGAAAAATATTAGAGTATTTATCTCACAAAATGCCCAATAGTTCATTCGATGGATATGATATCTCAGCGGACGCGATTAAGTTGACTAGAGATGTTAGCAGTAAAAAAATAAACTTTCTGAATAAAGAAGTGAATGAAATAGAAAAATATTACGATCTTCTATTATGTATTGATGTATTTGAACATGTGAGAGATTACATGGGATTTATTGAAGAGATAAAAACAAAATCACATTATAAAATTTTTCATATTCCCCTAGATATCTCTGTATCATCAATTTTAAGGGGGCAGCTTATGTACACAAGGAAACAAGTAGGCCATCTCCACTATTTTACAAAAGAAACTGCGCTTGAAACACTGAAAGACGTTAACTATGAAATAATTGATTACTATTATACAAAGTCTTTTTCTCAATTAAATTCAAAAACGAAAATACAAAAAATGATTAATTTATTAAGACAAATAATTTATTATATAAGTCCTGATCTAATGGCTAGAATATTGGGTGGATGTTCACTAATTGTATTAGCAAAGTAATATTAAATGAAAAATAAAACCTTGATAACTGGTTCTACTGGTTTTATTGGATCTCATATTGCTAACTATTTTGAAAAAAAAGGACATCAACTCCTTAAAGGGACTAAAAATAAAAATATAATTAATGAAAAAAATTATACTTATTTAAATTTATCTGATATTTCCTCTATTGAACGAGTTTTCAGTGAAAATACAATTGAAACAGTAATACATTTTGGCGCGAAAATAGGATTTAACAATAATTTAGCTGAACTCCAAAAGGAAAACGTGACAGCAACACAAGTTATTGTTGAAAATGCCTTGAAACATGACGCATTCTTTGTTTTTGCTTCTGGAACAATAGTTTATAGTAGTGATGAAGAATATGTAAATGAATTTACTATACCAAATCCATCTAATTCTTATGGAGAAAGTAAATTGTTAGGTGAAAAATATATTATTCAATCAGGAGTAAGATATTGCATACATAGAATTAGCGGAGTATTTGGTCACAACGGACCAAATCATTTAAGTCTAAATAATTCAATCATGAAAGCTATAAAAGGTGAAAGACTATCATTACATAGCAATAAGTTTCTAAAAAGAAATTATATATATGTTAAAGATGTTGCAAAAGCTGTTTATAAGTCAGTTGCAGATCAAATTGAAGGAATACATATTTTGTCAGGAGAAGAAATAAAAACATTTGAGGAAATGATTATTGATATATCATCTACTTTAACTCCAAATATTTCTCCAGAGATTAAACAGGGTAAAAATACATCCAATTCACAAGTCTACAAATGCTCAAATTTACTAACAGAACAAACTAGATTTATTGAAGCGATCAAAGATATAAAAAATGACCATTTGAAGTCATGAAATTAGCAGTAATATCAGATATACATGGCAATCATTTTGGTCTTAAAGCAGTTTTGAAAAGAATCAAATCATTCAAGATTAATAAAGTTTTAATTTTAGGTGATTTTGTTGGATACTACTATTGGCCTGAAAAAGTGATAAATATGCTTAGTAAGTTTGATTGTTCTGCAGTTGCGGGAAATCATGAGTTTCTACTAAAAAAATCCCTAGAAGATAAGAAATTTTTACATCAAGTAAATATTAAATATGGCAATGGAATTGAACAAGCAATAAAAAAACTTTCGAAAAAAGAAATTGAATGGCTTACTAATCTTCCTGAAAATAAAATAATACATATTGGAAAAGAAACATTTTTTCTTTGCCATGGCTCACCATGGAACAATAATGAATACGTTTACCCTAATAAATTTTGCAAATTTAAGCAGAAATACAGAGATTATCCATATAGGTGGATATTACAAGGACATACACATTATCCTATGATTAAGAAAAATGAAGATAGTATAATTATTAATCCAGGATCAGTTGGACAACCAAGAGATGGGTCTGGAAAAGCCCAATGGGCGATGATAGATATTAAAAATCGTATAACTAAATTTTTTAATGAAGTTTATAATACTGAGGAATTATTAGATACGGTTGAAAAAATTAATCCCGAATTACCGTATCTAAAAAACATTCTAATAGGAAAAAAATGAGAGTATTTGTTACAGGTATCGCAGGCGATATAGGCTTTTCAATATGTAAAATTTTGAAAAAAGAGAAGAAAATTAAATTTTTATTAGGTGGAGATTTACATTATAATCATATTGGTAAATTACTTTGTGATAAATTTGTAATTACAAAAAAAGTTGAACAAAAAAACTATTTTAAAAACTTACTTTTTCTAATTGAGAAATATAAAATAGATTGTATTATTCCTACATTTGAAAGTGAACAGAAGCGCTTAGCTGAACTAGTTCCAACAAGAAAATTGCTTGGTGCAGATATTATTCTGGCAAATAAAAAATCTTTGGATATAGGTTTCGATAAATTTAAGACATATGAATTTTTAAAACAAAATAATTTACCTTATCCTTGGACTATACCTTTGGAAAGAGGTTTGCCCAAACAATTGCCTTGCATTCTTAAAAGTAGGTTTAGTTCTGGAAATAGCGATGTTAAAATTATAAAAAAATCGAGAAATTTAAATTTATATAGAAAAATATTTCATGGACATGTCTGGCAAGAGAATATTGGAGATGCCCGTAATGAATATACTTGTGGAGTATTTAGGAGTTCACAAAAAGATGTAAGAGTAATAATTTTCAAAAGGAGATTGTCTCTTGGCATTTCAATGTACGCTGAGATAGTTGAAAATAAAAAGATAAAGTCATTGTGCATAGACGTTGCAAAAAAATTAGATTTGAATGGAAGTATTAATATACAACTAAGAATGAAAAATAATACTCCTGTAATTTTTGAAATAAATCCTCGTTTTTCTAGTACAGTAATTTTTAGAAAATTGTTGGGTTTTAATGATGTGATGTGGTCAATTTTTGATAAAAAAAATATTACACTAAAAAAGAATTATAAAATCAAAAAAAAGAAAGAACTCTATAAATTCTTTAACGAAAAAGTTTTATAATATTTAATCTTTATTAAAGACGTCTCTTGTATATGTTTTATGCATAACATCATAAATTTCTTTGCTAATGCGATTTGCTATAATTACGTCACTATCTTTCTTAAATTTGCTTAAGCTTTTAACAACGGGAGAGTTAAAAAAGAATTTTTTATTAAGAGTTGGCTCATAAATAACTATATTAATTCCTTTTGCTTTTATTCTTTTCATTACCCCCTGGATCGCACTTGTTCTAAGATTATCTGATCCTTGTTTCATTACTAGCCTATAAATCCCAATAAGCTTTGGTTTCATTTGAAGAATGGAGTTTGCAATAAAATCTTTTCTAGTTGAGTTAGCTTCTACAATTGCCTTAATTAAATTATTTGGAATGCTCTCGTAATTTTTCAATAACTGTTTTGTATCTTTAGGTAAACAATATCCCCCATAACCAAAAGACGGATTGTTATAGTAATTCCCAATCCTCTTATCATAACTTACGCCTTCAATCACATCCTTCGTATTAATTTTTAATTTTTCGCAGTAACTGTCTAACTCGTTAAAGAAAGCAATTCTCATTGCTAAGTAAGTATTTGAAAATAACTTTACAGATTCTGCTGCTTTCGATGAGATGTGCAGAATATTGATATCTTTTTTCAAATTACTTGCATCTCTTAAGAGTTTGGCAAATCTTCTTGCCTCAATTGAACTAGAGCCAACAATTATTCGTGAAGGATATAAATTATCATATAGCGCTTTACCTTCACGCAGAAATTCAGGTGAGAAATAGATTTGATTATATTTGAATTTTTTTCTTAGTTTCTCAGTATATCCAACAGGAACAGTTGATTTAATTATAATAGGTACCTTTTTGTTTTCTAATAATATGCTTTTTACAGAGATATCAATTGATGAAGTATCAAATTCATTAGTTTCTAAATCATAATCAGTAGGTGTTGCAATAATAATAAAATCCTTTTTCTTGAAAATATTTTTTTTATTAGTTGTTGCAACTAAATTTAAATTCTCATTTTTAAGATATTCATTAATATATTTGTCATTAATAGGACTTTTGTGATTATTTATTTGATTTACCTTAACGCCATCAAGATCATAACATGTGACTATATTATCTTTTGATAACAGCACTGATATTGAAAGACCTACATAGCCTGCACCGATTACAGTAATTTTTTTTTTCATACTTTTACATTTAAAAATATTTTAAATATTTTTTATTTAATTCAAGAAACCCTTCATAGAACTGCCATGTATTGATCAGTTTTATCCTTGTGCCATCTAAATTTCTTTTCAAGATGTCCACATTTCTTTCATCTCTATAATAATTTTTGTATTTACAGACTCTTTTAAGCAATAAATTGTTTTTACTAACATGCCGATCAATAGTTGACAGCTTAATAAGAGAATTTAAATTTTTGTCCTTATAAGGCTTTCGAACTCTCGCAGTAAATGATACAAAACTTTTAAATCTCGTTATCTGTGCTCTATCAAAGATTTCATCGAAATTTTCAGTGTATATAAAATCATCTATTTCTAATTTTTTAAAAATTAACATTATATGCTTACTTCTGATAATGTTTGGTTCTAAAATAATAGCTTTACCGTTTATATCTAATTCTTTAATACCATTAAAATAGGGAAGAAAAACTGTATCAAATTTGTCTTTACCTATTTGAACTCGATCATCAAAGGCTCTAACCTTTTTTACATACTTATTTATTATTTCAAATTTTTTTTCTGTTTTATACAAATCATCCAAAAAATATCTATAATTTTTCTTAGCTAAATAAACATTTGGCTTATGAAAGCCTTGGGAATTTTCAATCTTGACAAAAAAATGTTTTTTAAGTGTTTTATTTAGACTTTCTTGAAATCTATCTTCGTATTTATTTGCAGGAACTATGACATTTGTTTGGTTGCTGATAAGCTTATTTCTAAATTTAAAATAGGACCACGCCCCTCCAATATTTTTTTTGTCTTTGATTATAGTTACATGTTGTTTCTTTTTTTTTTGTAAAAAGTTGGCGAGTATTAACATTATAGGACTGTTTCCAATAATGGCTATCTTATTCATATTTTTTGAGCCTCAATAATTATGAATTCAGAGGTAATTTTTCTTTGATTGTAACTTCTAATTAATATTTCATTAAATTTCACTTGAAATCCAGCTCCTTTAATTAAATTTATATATTCAGTGTTTGAATGAAAACGAAAGGGATAATTATTGCCGTAATAAGGAGCTTTTTTATCCTCGATTGATTTCAAAGTATTTTTGTCAATCAAATTATTTTTGTTTGCTTTTTTCCAAGTATAAGAATTCTTGCTTGGAAAAAATGAAAAAAAAATACCATTTCGTTTAAGAAGTCGATTAACCTCAGATAAAAATACTTTCCCTTCCGATGTTTTCAACGCATAGCTACTAAATACGTCAACGACCAAGTCATACTCCCGGCTTTTAAAGGGTAAATTATTCATATCTGCAACAAAAAAATTAATAGAACTATTTTTTTTAAATAGCCTTTTACATAATTTAATTGAAGTTGCACTGAAATCGATAGCATCAACTTTAAATTGCATATCAATTAGGGGTTGAATGTTCGAACCAGAACCGCAACCTATATCAAGGGCTTTTAATTTTTTTTTTCGATCAAAATTTTTTTTATTTCTTCCCAAAAATCTGCATAATTCTTCATTGGGATATTTTCTTTGAGCCATGAGTCCTTCCACACGATATTTTGTCTCAAAAAACTTACTAGCCTTCATAACTAAAAAATTACTCCTATTTTCTTATCAATATTAGTTGAAAATCCTTTTTTAAAAAAAGATATGTTTTTTAATTTGATTTCATCGACTGAATTCAAATCACTTGCTATATATTCATCACCTAAATTTAATTTTAGGATTTTTAAGCTTATACACTTCTTAATTGATACAAATAAAATCATATGCATGAGTTTAAAATCACTGTATTTTTCGTCAGATACAGATACAGAATAATAACATTCTGAAATACTTTTTTCAAAATAAGCCCCTGCAGCCAAAATATCATTTACATAAGCAGCAATAAAAAAAGAGCTATTTTCTTTCAAGTTTTTATATTGAATATTCCAAGTTTTATCAGACCTAGTCTGTCTACCTGCAACCTTAATGTGAAGTCTTTTGAAGTCTAACCAAGTTTTCTCATCAATATTTTTGTCATATTCTCTAATTTCTACATCTTTAAATTTATTATTTGAAAACTGCTTGTAACTTTTTCTTACCTGTTTCTTTATTTCTTGGAAATCTAAACATGTGTTTACTGAATACTCATTAAAATAATTATAATTCATCCTTGGGTTAATCTCTTCTATCATTTTTATAATTTCGTTATCTTCATCTAGTTTTAATAAAGAGTTTGATTTTTGATATTTAGTATTATTAAAAAAAAATTTTAATACATCAAAGGAATATTCTTTTATTTGATTTGCATTTAAACCATCTCTAAATATTGGCAACTCGTAAAAATTATCTCTTAATAAAAGTTTATTTTGTTTTTGAGAGTAAAAAATAGGTAATATAAAATCAATATTATTTGAATTATTAACCATAAATGATATTTCCTGAAAATCCAGTTCTTGGGATAGATACTCCTTTTGATAGTCTAACCAGTAATTTGTTGTTGAAAATTTTATGATTTCTTTTTTATTCAAAAAATTGAGCCATTTTTTTTTGTCATCATCTCTAAATGTTACTTTATATCCCCTATCGGAAAAATAATCTGAAATTGTTCTACTAAGAGTCAAATTATTTATTTTTTAATTAATCTTATATTAATTTTATTTGATTCATACAAAGACAAAAGTTCTGGATGAATACCAAATTTCTTTAAATTATGGTTATCGTATATTTTTGATACTTCTTTTTTAATATCTTCGTAATATTTTTCAAAGTTATTAGAGTCCGGCAACATCATTCCATGTGTATTTTCTTTGTTGTATCTTGATATGATAGCTTTTTCTATAGCTTTCTTTTTGTCATAGTAAGATATCAAATTTCTTGATGGATAAAATATTTTTGGTAATTTCGATTTTTTACCTAATATCATACGAACTAATTCAGGTACGATGTATGCGGAGCATGTAAGCCCATCTCTTTTCATTCCATTAAGAAACCACAGACCCTTTATATGTGAAGGTCCTATCAGTGGAAATATATCTTCACTCACCGGCCTGTAACCATATGTTATGCCCTTTAAATTCGATCGCCCTATATTTGGACTTAGTTGTTTTAGGCCATCACCTAATAAAAATGATATTGTGCTGGACCTTGGATATGGTTCAGGGGTTGTATAAACAGCACTTGATGCACCTAAATATGTATGACTCTTAAAAGGTAGCCAATGTAAACCACAGGCATGTCCTCTATCCATAGTCCTCATAGCTATTTTTGGAGTTGGGTGAAAAATATTAGAAAACTTATTTCTAATTTCATTTCTATCTAGCAAAATCCCAGTGCCTGCTCCAAAAAATAATCTAGGTGTATATTTTTTGATTTCAGGAACCTTATCGATAAGTAGCTGAGCAAATGAGCCATTAGCTAAAATTACTTGTTTGGCAATAATATTTTCATTCTTCACATATACTGTAAAATCATTTTTATTAATTCTTAATTTCTCAGCATTTGTATCAAGTATTGATATATTTTCTCTTTTTGAAACTATTGCATCAATAGCAGAAATTAGTTGTGAACTATCTAATATTCCATCACCAATTTTTAAGGATCTGATAGTTCTGAATGAAGCTTGTGAATTTAATCCCTCAATACTCTCGGGATTAATAATTCCTGAAAAATATTTATTAAAATTTTTTTTTTGCATGAGATTCAATAAATAATCAAATAAGCTATCTTCAAATTTTGTGCCTGCTGCTGAGTTGAGAATATGTGTGCCCCATCTTTTTTCAATTTTCTTTTTTGATTTTATTTCTATTTCTTTGATATGATCCGGCCACATTTTAAGTGCTTCAAAACCTAGCTCAAATCTCTTTCTTAAAGGCGCATATTCGAAAAAGCCCTCCTCTATCTCCCCAAATACATTTAGCATAGCCCCAGAAGCAACGGACGCACTTCCATGTCTTGAAGATTGACCAATTAAACAAATTTGACTATCCTTGTTTGCTTCTGATAACTTCCAAGCTAAGGTAATACCAAGAATACCATTACCAATTATTACATAATCATAATTCATAAAAACTAACTTAAGTTATATTGAAATTTTATACAAATTAAAAGATATCTTGAAAATTGTGAAGTGAGATCTCTCACGTTTAGTAGACCTGGCAATGTCCTACTCTCCCATGCCTTAAGACAAAGTACCATCGGCGCTGGAGCCCTTAACTTTCGAGTTCGAAATGGAGTCGTGTGTAACCTCTCCGCTATAACCACCAGGTCAACAAAACGTGAAATCAATACCAAACTATTTATCCTTAAATCTTAGTGTTGCTTAACTATTGCTAGTATGTTTCTAGTACATAGAAAATCAAGCCGATCGAGTTATTAGTATCAGTTAGCTTCATACATTACTGTACTTCCACACCTGACCTATCAACGTGGTGGTCTACCACGACTCTCATGGAAGAATTAGTTTCGAGGGAGGCTTCCCGCTTAGATGCTTTCAGCGGTTATCCCGTCCGTACTTGGCTACCCAGCGATGCCGATGGCACGACAACTGGTACACCATTGGTACGTTCACTCCGGTCCTCTCGTACTAGGAGTAACTCCTCTCAATTCTTCAACACCCACGGCAGATAGGGACCGAACTGTCTCACGACGTTCTAAACCCAGCTCGCGTACCACTTTAATCGGCGAACAGCCGAACCCTTGGGACCTGCTCCAGCCCCAGGATGTGATGAGCCGACATCGAGGTGCCAAACACCGCCGTCGATATGAACTCTTGGGCGGTATCAGCCTGTTATCCCCGGCGTACCTTTTATCCGTTGAGCGATGGCCCTTCCACTCAGAACCACCGGATCACTATGACCGTCTTTCGACTCTGCTCGACTTGTCAGTCTTGCAGTCAGGCAGGCTTATGCCATTGCACTCAACAGCTGATTTCCGACCAGCTTGAGCCTACCTTCGCACGCCTCCGTTACTTTTTGGGAGGCGACCGCCCCAGTCAAACTACCCACCATACACTGTCTTGGATCCAGATAATGGACCTCAGTTAGATATCAAAAATTACAAGAGTGGTATTTCAAGGATGACTCCATGGAAGCTGGCGCCTCCACTTCAAAGTCTACCACCTATCCTACACATGTAATTTCTAATACCAATGTAAAGCTATAGTAAAGGTGCACGGGGTCTTTCCGTCTAACCGCGGGTACTCCGCATCTTCACGGAGAATTCAATTTCGCTGAGTCTACGCTGGAGACAGCGGGGAAATCATTACGCCATTCGTGCAGGTCGGAACTTACCCGACAAGGAATTTCGCTACCTTAGGACCGTTATAGTTACGGCCGCCGTTCACCGGGACTTCAGGTCGTAGCTTGCACCACTCACTTTAATCTTCCGGCACCGGGCAGGCGTCAGACCCTATACTTCGCCTTGCGGCTTTGCAGAGTCCTGTGTTTTTAATAAACAGTTGCTACCCCCATTTCTGTGCCACCTACATCTGGTTGCCCAAACATAGGTCCTCCTTCTTCCGAAGTTACAGAGGCAATTTGCCGAGTTCCTTCAGCATAGTTCTCTCAAGCGCCTTGGTATACTCTACCTATCCACCTGTGTCGGTTTCGGGTACGGTCTATGGTGAGGCTATTTCCTGGAACAACTTCACTGCCTTTTCAATCCATATAAGAAAAGACAATTTACGTCATCCGTCACATCTCACCTGGTCAAGGAATATTAACCTTGTTCCCATCGACTACGACTTTCGTCCTCGCCTTAGGAGCCGACTCAACCTGCGCGGATTAGCCTTGCGCAGGAACCCTTGGATTTTCGGCGACAGAGTTTCTCACTCTGTTTGTCGCTACTCATGTCAGCATTCTCACTTCCGATATCTTCAGGAGCTCTCACGAGTCTCCCTTCAACAACGTACGGAACGCTCCGCTACCACACAATAAATTGTGTCCAAAGCTTCGGTGTATTGTTTAGCCCCGTTACATCTTCGGCGCCGGATAACTTATTTAGACCAGTGAGCTGTTACGCTTTCTTTAAAGGATGGCTGCTTCTAAGCCAACCTCCTGGCTGTTTTGGTCGTCCGACATCCTTTCCCACTTAACAATAACTTGGGGACCTTAGCTGTTGGTCTGGACTGTTTTCCTTTTGACTACGGACCTTAGCACCCGTAGTCTGTCTGCCATACAGTACTCATCGGTATTTGGAGTTTGGTTGGACTTAGTAAGGATCTCTCCCCCCTTGCCCATCCAGTGCTCTACCCCCGATGGTATTCATATGACGCACTACCTAAATAGTTTTCGCGGAGAACCAGCTATATCCGAGTTTGATTGGCCTTTCACCCCTAACCACAAGTCATCCAAAGACTTTTCAACGTCAACTGGTTCGGTCCTCCAATAAGTGTTACCTTATCTTCAACCTGCTCATGGCTAGATCACTCGGTTTCGGGTTTAATCCAAAGTACTGTCGCCCTATTAAGACTCGCTTTCGCTGCGCCTACACCTAACGGCTTAAGCTTGCACTTTAAACTAACTCGCTGACCCATTATACAAAAGGTACGCCGTCACCCTTACGGGCTTCGACAGCTTGTAAGCATTCAATTTCAGGATCTATTTCACTCCCCTCGTCGGGGTTCTTTTCACCTTTCCCTCACGGTACTAGTTCACTATCGGTCACACAAGAGTACTTAGGCTTGGAGGGTGGTCCCCCCATATTCAGACAAGATTTCACGTGTCCCGTCTTACTCGAGAACATTAATTGTCATTACCCATACGAGACTATCACTCTCTATGGTTTACCTTTCCAGGTAATTCTGGTTGTACAATTAATGTTACTGGCCTGGTCCGCTTTCGCTCGCCACTACTTACGGAGTATCGGTTGATATCCTTTCCTCCAGTTACTTAGATGTTTCAGTTCACTGGGTTCGCTTTACTAACCTATGTATTCAGTTAGCAATAACTCAAAAGAGTTGGGTTGTCCCATTCGGAAATCTTCGGATCAAAGTGTGTTCGTCACTCCCCGAAGCTTATCGCAACGTACTACGTCCTTCATCGCCTTTGTGTGCCAAGGCATCCATCAAATGCTCTTAAACGCTTGATTATTCTATGTACAAAAAACAAACTTATAGTTTTTTGTGACACTTAGATTTGAATTCTCAATAAAATTTTAATTTAGTATTGATGTCACTTCACGATGTAAATGGAAAAGCTTAAAACTTGGTGGAGCTGACCGGGATCGAACCGGTGACCCCCTGCTTGCAAAGCAGGTGCTCTCCCAGCTGAGCTACAGCCCCAAGAGATACCACGTCATGGTGGGCCTGGGTAGACTCGAACTACCGACCTCACCCTTATCAGGGGTGCGCTCTAACCAGACTGAGCTACAAGCCCATACGTAAGGCTTTATAGTTTTAAACAATGAAAGAGAAACGAGGACGGTAAGCCACATATAATTACTAAGTAAAATATTTTTTAAATTCCTAAGAACTCAAAAAATTACTCTTAGAAAGGAGGTGATCCAACCGCAGGTTCCCCTACGGTTACCTTGTTACGACTTCACCCCAGTCGCTAATCTTACCGTGGTTGGCTGCCTCCTTACGGTTAGCGAACCAGCTTCAGGTAAAACCAACTCCCATGGTGTGACGGGCGGTGTGTACAAGACCCGGGAACGTATTCACCGTAGCGCGCTGATCTACGATTACTAGCGATTCCAACTTCATGCACTCGAGTTGCAGAGTGCAATCCGAACTGAGGTAACTTTTTGAGATTTGCTCCAGATCGCTCCTTCGCTGCCCTTTGTAGTTACCATTGTATCACGTGTGTAGCCCGGCCCGTAAGGGCCATGAGGACTTGACGTCATCCCCACCTTCCTCCGGCTTATCACCGGCAGTTCCTTCAAAGTTCCCACCATAATGTGCTGGCAATTGAAGGTAAGGGTTGCGCTCGTTGCGGGACTTAACCCAACATCTCACGACACGAGCTGACGACAGCCATGCAGCACCTGTATCCAATCCACCCGAAGTGAAAGACTTAATCTCTTAAGTCCGCGATTGGTATGTCAAGGGCCGGTAAGGTTCTTCGCGTATCTTCGAATTAAACCACATGATCCACCGCTTGTGCGGGTCCCCGTCAATTCATTTGAGTTTTAGCCTTGCGGCCGTACTTCCCAGGCGGAGTGCTTAACGCGTTAACTGCGATACTGGAAATTTAAATTCCCAACATCTAGCACTCATCGTTTACTGCATGGACTACCAGGGTATCTAATCCTGTTCGCTACCCATGCTTTCGAACCTCAGCGTCAGTATTGGCCCAGAGAGTCGCCTTCGCCACTGGTGTTCCTCCTAATATCTACGAATTTCACCTCTACACTAGGAATTCCACTCTCCTCTACCAAACTCAAGAAATGTAGTTTTGAAGGCAGTTCCAGAGTTAAGCTCTGGGATTTCACCTCCAACTTACAAATCCGCCTACGCTCGCTTTACGCCCAGTAATTCCGAATAACGCTAGACCCCTCCGTATTACCGCGGCTGCTGGCACGGAGTTAGCCGGATCTTCTTCTTCAGGTACCGTCATTATCTTCCCTGACGAAAGAGTTTTACAACCCTAGGGCCTTCATCACTCACGCGGCATCGCTGGATCAGGGTTGCCCCCATTGTCCAATATTCCCCACTGCTGCCTCCCGTAGGAGTCTGGGCCGTGTCTCAGTCCCAGTGTGGCTGATCATCCTCTCAGACCAGCTATAGATCGTCGCCTTGGTGAGCCATTACCTCACCAACAAACTAATCTAACGCGGGCCCATCCAATAGCGCATAAAGCTTTCTCCCGAAGGACGTATAAAGTATTAGCTTAAGTTTCCCCAAGTTATTCTCTACTACTGGGCAGGTTCCCACGCGTTACTCACCCGTCTGCCACTAGATCCGAAGATCTCGTTCGACTTGCATGTGTTAAGCGTGCCGCCAGCGTTCATTCTGAGCCATGATCAAACTCTCAAGTTTAAAAATGACGCACACAAACTTATTGGCGGAGTTGCATAAAATAAATTATGCAATCCAATAAACGTGTACGGTTATTCTGTACTGCGGAATTACCGCCCACGTTTCTCTTTCAATTTACTTTTCCAATAGCATAATCGCGCAAACAAAAGGTCCTTACCCCTTGAGATAAGGAATAAAATGCCAGATCGATTATATTAAGACTATAAATAGTCATATGCCGCAAGCTCAGAGCATCACCGAACAAGGGTGAGCGTTTTTTACTGTATAGAGCCAAAAAGTCAAGCAGCAAAGGACATAAAAGGCAGAAAACTAACATTTTTTTAGAATTATAATTATATAACGAATTCAATTACTTATTGGGTTAAGTAGGAGTTTCGCATCAATCAAAAATAATATTTATGAAAAAACTCTAAAAATGTTTATACCAATATCCCAAAATGACCTTCATCAATAGAAATCAGATTATTCTGTTACTTAGCTTTATCTCGTTAATCGGTATTTCATATTTTTTGTCTATTTCGTTTGGAGAAAATTTAGCTAGAGAAAAAAAAGTTTCTAAGAAAATTATAACGGATGAAGACCCAATCCATATTGAGGAAAAATTAGAAATTGACTTTACACTCGTCCAAAAATACTACCTGCAAGAAGGAGGGACTTTTACTGGAGCCTTAAAGCAAGCAGATCTTCAAGATGACGAAATTAATGATGTTGTCAATATCATATCTAAAAAAATAGATTTAAGAAAATTAAATGTAGGAACACTAATTGAAACTTACACAAAGTCCGTTAATGATAAAAAGATAATTAATGAAATAATTATATATCCTGATATTGAAAAAAAAATCTATGTAAAAAAAGTTAATAATAAGTTTGTTGCTGGTGAAGACAAAAAAAAACTATTCAGCAAGTTAAAACTTTATGAAGTTGAAATCCATAACAGTATTTATGAGTCTCTTAAAAAAATAGATACACCAGATGAAATTATAATGGAGTTTGTTCAGTTGTATAGTTTTGATATCGATTTTCAAAGAGATATTAGAAAAGGAAATAAGATCAAAATATTTTTTGAAATTTATACAGACTCACAAAACAATTATATTAAATCTGGAAATATTAATTTTTCAGAGATTATTCTTGATGATGAATCCTATGAGCTTTATAGATTCCAATCAGAAGGGGATGAATTTGTTGAATACTTTAATAGTGATGGTAAGAGTGCAACTAAAGCACTGATGAAAACACCAATTAATGGGGCAAGACTATCCTCTGGATTTGGAATGAGAAAACATCCAATTTTGGGTTACAATAAAAAACATCAAGGAGTTGATTTTGCAGCGCCTACTGGAACACCTATTATGGCTGCAGGCACAGGCCATATAGAATTTGTTGGCAATAATGGGGGGGCTGGAAAATATATTCGTATCAAGCATCTCAATGGATATAAAACTAGTTACTCCCACCTGAGCAAATATGCCTCCGGTATTCAAAAAAACGTCAAAGTACGGCAAGGGCAGGTAATTGGCTATGTTGGAAATACGGGACTGTCTACAGGCCCTCATTTACATTATGAAGTAATCTTTAATGGGAAAAGAATTAATCCAATGAAAATGAAATTACCTTCAGGTAAACAGCTTAAAGACAAAAACTTGGAAATTTTTTTAGCTGAGAAAGAAAGAATTAACGCTGAAGTATCTGAATTATACGCTATGAATTAGCTTCTTCAATAGCCTTTGCAGGATCTAGTGTTTCAACAGTCTTATCAACGCTAGTGGGTTCATTTCCATTAGTTTTCATCGAGCCATTTTTCTCATTATAACGATCTTGGCGATCATTGATAAGCCTGCTGTAATGTTCAGCGTGCTGCAAATAGTTTTCCGCACCTACATAATCGCCTGATGCTGCTGCATCTTTTGCTAAGACCTTATACTTTTCAAGAACTGTAGATAGATTGCCTCTGACTCTGGTATTATTATTACCATTAGCAAAGTTATCATTGTTCCTATTGTTTGACCTTTTAAAAGGTCGGCTTCTTCTATTTTTCACTATGAAAATTTAAACCTAATTTTTAGGTAATTTATTATTCGAGATTACGTAAACTAGTGTTAAGTTCAAAATTAATCAAGTTTTTATTTATATTCTTTTTGTAACGATACACCTTGGTATATCAGAGATGTCTTTTTCTACTGAAATAAGCTGAAAACCAGTATTTTTTAGCAGTTTTTGAATTGGTTTTAATTGATTGTAGCCGATTTCAAAAATGATCAATTGTTTTTTATTTTCATATTTAATTAGATTATCTAAAACCATTTTAAAATACCTTAATCCGTTTTCTTTCGCAAAAAGAGCGATTTCAGGTTCAAAGTCTTGAACATCCCTGAGCATATTATCTTTTGATGAAGTTGAAACATATGGTGGATTACAAACTATAAGATCATAATTTATTGTATTGAATTTAGAAAAATCCGCATGGCAAAATTTTAATCTATTTTCATTTAGTAGATTACTTTTATTTTGCTTCGCTACTTTTAAAGCCTTTTTATCGAAATCGATGCCAATACCCTGACTATTTTTAAATTCTCTTAGCAGCGATATTATCAGGCATCCGGAACCTGTGCCTAGATCTAACATTTTAAGATTTTGGTTTGTATCAGGAAAGTATTTGATAGCAGTTTCAATTATAATTTCACTGTCAGGTCTTGGGATTAATACTGAGTTATCTACAAAGAATGTATCT
>CACMBZ010000012.1:0-15362 GCA_902612095.1 uncultured Pelagibacteraceae bacterium
TGCTATAGCAGATGAGATGAATGAAGATAATTTTTCTTTAATCGGACACGACTGGGGAGCGCCAGTTGCTTGGAATACGTCATTGTATCATCCTGACCGAGTTAATAAAGTTTGTGGAATGAGTGTGCCATATGTAGTTTCAAAAATGCCACCGATTGAAACAATGAAATTTTTATTCAAAGACGTATTTTTTTATATGATTTATTTCCAAGAAGAGGGACGTGTCGAAAAGGAGTTAGAGCAAGACATGAGAAAATCTCTAATTGCAGTATATAGTTCTCTCACAAGCGATGGAGAAGAGTCCCAAACTTTTGAACCTAAGCCGTATTCAGATGAGATGACTTTCTTAGAATCACTTGGCGAACATAATAAAATTCCTGATTTTATGACAGAAGAGGATTTTGATTTTTATCTTAAAGAATTTAAAAATGGAGGAATGCGCGGACCAATTAACTGGTATCGAAACATTGACAAAAATTGGGAAATTACAAAAGATACTCATGAGAAAAAAATATCACCTCCTTCATGTTTTATTGTGGGCGAGCACGATCCTGTGGCTAAATGGAGTTTGATAAATCCAGCCCTACATGACAACCTTGTCTCAAATCATATAATTAAAAATGCAGGTCATTGGGTACAACAGGAGAAGCCTGAAGAAGTAAATAATATACTATTAGATTTTCTTAAATAGATTGAAGATTTATCTGTTTTTAGATACATTCTCACTCGTTTCGGGGCGTAGCGCAGTCTGGTAGCGCATCTGGTTTGGGACCAGAGGGTCGCAAGTTCGAATCTTGCCGCCCCGACCAATGAGGTTTTTAATGAGCACGCCAATCGAAAATTCTTACTCAATGCCAGCTGAATGGTTTCCTCACGAGTGTTGTTGGATGCAATGGCCAACAGAGACATTTCCAACAGATGTAACATCATCTTGGTCACATTTTGATTATCAAAAGGGAAGAGATGCATGGGCGAAAGTTGCAAATGCTATTTCACAATTTGAAAAAACTAAAATGATAGTTCATCCAAAGGACTCTACTAGTGCCAAAAGTCTACTAAGTGAAAAAATAGACATTATCGAGTTTCCTATCAATGACGCATGGTCAAGGGATTCCGGCGCTATATTTCTTTTAGATCATAATCATGGATTAGCAGGAGTGGATTCAGATTTTAATTGTTGGGGTTACAAAGAAAATTATGAGCTTGACGATAAAGTAGCTAAAATGATGATTGAAAAATCTGGAGCTCAATATTTTAAAAACAATATGGTGCTTGAAGGTGGTTCAATTGATGTAGATGGTAATGGAACACTATTGACAACAGAACAGTGCTTGCTTCATGATAATCGGAATCCTAATCTTTCTAAATCAGAAATAGAGTCAAACCTTAAAAACTTTTTTGGTGTTAAAAATGTTATTTGGCTAAAACATGGAACAGATGAAGGCACTAATGGTCATGTGGATAATGTTGCATGTTTTATCTCTCCTGGAAGAGTTATGGCTATGACATGTCAAGACAAACAAGATCCATATTACGATTTACTAAATGAAAATCTAGAAATTTTAAAAACTTCAAAAGATGCAAATGGAAATGACTTAGATGTAATTGAATTAGAAATGTCTTATAAAAGAATAATCCCAAATGATGATGAGCCATGCTCATATATTAACTTCTATATTGCAAATTCAGCTGTAATTCTTCCAATTTTCGGAGATGAAAAGGCAGATCAAAATGCTTTAGAAATAGTTAAAAGTTCATTTCCTGATCGAAAAGTAGTCACTCTTGATGGGTCTCATATACTTTTGGGAGGAGGTGGTGTACACTGCATCACACAACAACAACCTAGGAGTAAAATGTGAGAGAAGTAACCGTTGCAGCAACGCAAATGGCTTGCTCTAATGAAACTGATAAGAATGTGAGTAATGCTGAAAAGCTTGTCAGACAGGCCGCTTCCGAAGGCGCTCAAATAATTTTAATTCAAGAGTTATTTGAATCACAATATTTTTGCATGGACCAAAAAGAAGAACTGTTTGAATTATCAAAGCCTTTTGATAACCATCCAACAATAAAGAAATTTTCTGAATTAGCTAAAGAGCTGAAAGTTGTTTTGCCAGTGAGTTTTTTTGAAAAAGCAAATAGGGCTCATTATAATTCAGTTGCGATTGTAGATGCAGATGGAAGCATATTGGGAAAATATAGAAAGTCTCACATTCCTGATGGACCAGGCTACCAGGAAAAATTTTATTTTAATCCTGGAGACACAGGTTTCAAAGTATGGAATACAAAATACGCAAAGATTGGAGTTGGTATATGTTGGGATCAGTGGTTTCCAGAGGCCGCAAGGTCCATGGTTCTAAGTGGAGCAGAATTATTACTATATCCAACTGCTATTGGTGGAGAGCCGGAAGATGATGGATTTGATAGCTCTGATATGTGGCAAAGAGCAATGATAGGTCACTCTGCATCAAATCAAATACCAGTCATTGCTTCAAATAGAATTGGGACTGAAAAAGGAATTGATATTGAAAACTATTTTTATGGTCGTTCCTTCGTTACCAATCATGTTGGTGACAAGATTGCAGAAGGAAGCAGAGATAAAGAAGAAGTACTGATAGGAAAAATTAATTTGTCCGAAGCTGAGACCTTGCGAAACGTTTGGGGGGTTTTTAGAGATCGAAGACCTGAACTCTATAAAGGCCTTCTTAATCTAGATGGATCAGAATAGAGAATATGAAAGCTAAAATATACAAACCCTCTAAAACTGCAATGCAGTCAGGAAGATCAAAATATAATAAATGGGTTTTAAAATTTTCGGACCAAAAAAATCAACTTAAAGATACTATGATGGGTTGGAATGGTGGTAGTAGTACTGTTTCTCAAATTGAATTAAAGTTCTCATCTAAAGAGGAAGCGATCAGTTATGCAAAAAAAAATAGTATTGATTATGAAATTCTTGAAACCTCGGAAAGGAAAGTTATAAATAAATCTTACGCAGATAACTTTAAGTAGGCGCCCGTAGCTCAGCTGGATAGAGCAACAGCCTTCTAAGCTGTGGGTCAGAGGTTCGAATCCTCTCGGGCGCGCCATAAAAATAATGAGTAAATTATCTATCATAACCATACTAATAGGTTTTCTAAGTTCTACAGTTTTACTAAAAGCCGAAAATGTTTATGACCTTTTTGCCACTGGACAAAAAGAAGAAGCAATTAATATTTTAAAAAATATTGTAAAAACAGATTCAAATCGAGATGCTAAATATATTTTAGGACTGTTATATAATGACGCCTCATCTATAAACTTGTGTAAAATAGATGACTTTTGCATAGACGAGAATGAATCAAACTACAAAAAGGCTTATGAGATTTTTTTAGATCTTTACGAAAATGATAACGACCCAAGAGCAGCATATGCTATTGGAGAATATTACGACAATCACTGGGTATTTTGGCCAAATTATAAAAAAGCATTTAAGTATTATTTATTTGCTGCAGAGAGAGGTGTGCCCGAAGCTCAATATAATGTTGCAAACATGTATGAGTTTGGAGACGGAGTAAAAAAAGATCTTGTTCAATCAGTTAGATGGTATCTGCAATGTAATAAGTCTTCATTATGCGGCGCAGGAAAAGAAGGAATTGATGACCTTATTGCAGAGTTGAGTTCTGATGAATTAGACTACGCACTGTCACTTGTGGAAGATACGATTGATGAAGTAGATATAAGAATAACTGCAGCACGATCAATTGTGGTTCAATAAAATTTTGACACCACATATAGTAGTGGCAATTTGACTTTGCTGATTCATTTTTTTTGTTTCTCTTCGAATTAAAACTGTGATTATATTTTCCATAATTTAATTAATTAAATCAAAATAAAGGATTAATCACTTATGAATACAATAAGAAATACATTCCTTGGATTAGTTTGCTCAGTATTAATGGTACCGGCTGCATTTGCTGGAACTTTAGATACTGTAAAATCACAAGGATTTTTCAACTGTGGTGTAAGTCAGGGAGTTCCTGGTTTTTCAAACCCAGACGAAAATGGAAACTGGAGTGGTATTGATGTAGACGTATGTCGTGCCGTTTCTGCTGCTATTTTTGGAGATCCAGACAAAGTGAAGTATGTACCTCTTACTGCAAAAGAAAGATTTACAGCACTTCAAGCTGGTGAAATTGATGTTTTATCAAGAAATACTACTTGGACATTATCGCGTGACGCACAAATTGGTTTAGAATTTGCTGGCGTTAACTTCTATGATGGACAAGGCTTCATGGTCAGAAAAGATTCTGGCATTTCAAGTGCAATGGAACTTGATGGTGCAAGTGTCTGCACTAACCTTGGTACAACAACTGAATTAAATATGGCTGACTTCTTTAGAGCAAATGGCATGGCTTATGAGCCAGTTGTTTTTGAAAAAGCTGACGAAGTTGTAAATGCATATGACGAAGGTCGTTGCGATACATACACAACTGATAAATCAGGTCTTGCTGCTCAAAGAACGAAACTAGCTGATCCAGATGCTCACGTTGTTCTTCCAGAAACTATCTCTAAAGAACCTTTAGGTCCTGTTGTTAGAGAAGGTGATGGAGACTGGGCTGATGTTGTTAGATGGTCGCTAAACGCAATGATCGAAGCTGAAGAATTTGGCTTAACTCAATCTAATGCTCAGACAACATGCGCAATGACTTCAAATCCTGTAGTTGCAAGACTATGTGGTAAAGAAGGTGGAACAGGCGCAGGCTTAAACCTAGGTGAAAGCTGGTCATATGACATCGTTACTATGGTAGGAAACTACGGTGATGTTTACGAAAAACACGTTGGAGAAAATACTCCTGTAGGCCTTGCAAGAGCAGGATCACCTAATGCTTCTTATAAAGATGGTGGAGTACTTTATGCTCCTCCTGCTAGATAATAGTAAAAAGTAATTTCTAGCAAAGATCACTTTAAAGGGGGCCACTTGGCCCCCTTTTTTTTATGTGTAAATAATTCAAATCAATATATAGTTTTTAGCGGTTATGGAGACGGACAAATCAAAAATAGGAAGTTTTATATTTAATAGAAGTGTTCAAGGTGTCTTCTATCAGCTTATCACATTAGGGTTAGTAGCTCTTGGTATTTACTACATTGTTACTAACACAGCTCGCAATATGTTGGAACGGGGCTTAGCAAGTGGTTTTCACTTTCTAGGAGTTGAGTCTCAATTTGATATAGGCATGACTCTTATAGAGTATTCTCCAACATCAACTTATTTTGACTCATTCATTGTAGGCTTATTGAATACCTTGCTGGTTGCAGGAATAGGAATTCTATTTGCAACAATAATCGGATTTACAGTAGGTATCATGAGGTTATCATCTAATTGGTTGATTGCAAAGATTGCAGAGGCTTATGTAGAGATTCTTAGAAATATCCCATTGCTTCTTCAAATATTTTTTTGGTACTTTGCTGTTTTAAGGGCACTTCCAAAACCCAAGCAAAGTTTAGAGCTTTACGATTCATTTTTTCTAAATAACAGGGGTTTATTTATACCTGACACTGTATTCGGAGAGGGATCTTCAATAATATTTTACTTGCTTTGGTTAACAATAATAATCTCAATTGGAATATTCATTTGGGCAAAACGTAGACAAAATAGAACTGGAGAGAGATTTCCTGCCTTCTATGTATCAACTGCATTAATTTTAGGTACATTCTTTATTAGTTTAGCTGCTACTGGTTTTCCAGTTTCTTTTGAATACCCGGAATTAAAAGGTTTTAATTTTAAAGGTGGCGTAAAGTTAATACCTGAATTAGTTGCTCTAACTTTTGCGCTAGCCATGTACACAGCATCATTTATTGCAGAGGTGGTCCGAGGTGGCATCATGGCGGTGTCGAAAGGTCAAACAGAAGCTGCAAAATCTGTTGGTCTAAAACAAAATCTAATACTTCGTCTAATTATAATTCCTCAGGCTTTGCGAGTTATTGTGCCGCCATTAACTAATCAATATTTAAACTTAACTAAAAACTCTTCCTTGGCAGCTGCTATTGCATATCCTGATCTCGTTTTGGTATTTGCTGGAACAGCATTAATGCAAACTGGTCAAGCAATTGAAATTATTGGAATGGTGATGGGTGTATATCTATTTTTAAGCCTATTCACATCTTTAATAATGAATCTATTTAACAGATTTATGAAAGTTGATGGTGAAAGGTAAATGAGTGCTGCCAAAAAAGAGATTGGACCTCCAGTTATCGAGTTAGGAGTAATGGGGTGGCTTAGAAAAAATCTTTTTTCTAATTGGTATAATTCTTTGCTTACAATTACCGGCTTATACCTACTTTACATTCTAATTCCTCCTTTAGTGAACTGGATATTTTTAGATGCAAATTTTGTTGGCTCAACCCGAGATGACTGCACAAACGAGGGAGCATGCTGGATATTTATACAACAAAATATCAAGCTTATATTTTATGGACTGTACCCAACCGAAGAATTATGGAGAATAAATTTTGTATATCTTATTTTATTTATATCAGGTGTATATCTTCTTATTCCTAATCTGAAGCATAAAGGGTGGGTAGGTGCTTTTCTGCTTATAATTTTCCCAATCATTTGTGTGGTTATGTTGTCAGGGGGACTTGGCCTTGAAGCGGTTGAAACTCGTCTGTGGGGTGGTTTATTTTTAACACTAGTGATTGCAGGAGTTGGTATTGTATTATCTCTACCAATTGGAGTAATGCTAGCTCTGGGTAGAAGGTCTAAGCTGCCGGTAGTTTCACTTTTGTGTACAATCTTTATTGAAATTTGGAGAGGTGTTCCGCTTATAACAGTTTTATTTATGGCCTCAAATATGTTTCCACTGTTCATGCCTGAGGGGGTCAACTTTGATAAATTAATTAGAGCATTGATTGGAGTTATGTTTTTTTCAGCTGCATATTTAGCAGAAGTTGTCCGAGGTGGTTTGCAGGCAATGCCAAAGGGACAGTACGAAGCGTCACAAGCAGTTGGGTTAACGTATTGGAGAATGATGGCATTAGTAATTTTACCTCAGTCACTCAAAATGGTGATACCAGCAATTATAGGAAGCTTTATAGCAATATTTAAGGATACAACCCTGGTTTTAGTTATAGGTTTATTTGATTTTCTTGGTATTATTCAATTTGTTGGAACAAATCCAGATTGGTTAGGTTTTTCTCATGAGGGATATGTTTTTGCTGCTGCAGTGTTTTGGGTTTTTTGTTATGCTATGAGTTGGTATAGTCAACGTCTTGAAAAGAAATTAGATACGGGAAGATAAGTATGAGCTCTGAATTAATGATAGAAATGAAAAATGTTCACAAATGGTTCGGTGAACTTCATGTATTAAATGATATTAACCTTGAAATTAACAAAGGGGAAAAGATTGTTATTTGTGGTCCATCCGGATCTGGCAAATCAACACTTATCAGATGCATCAATAGATTAGAGGAACATCAAAGAGGAAATATTATAGTAGAAGGCACAGAGCTGACTAACGACAGCAGAAGTATCGAGAGAATTCGTGGGGAAGTTGGAATGGTATTCCAACAATTTAATTTATTTCCACATTTATCCATATTAGACAATTGTTCGCTTGCCCCTATATGGGTTCGCAAACTACCCAAAGCTGAAGCAAAAGAAAAAGCTATGGAATATTTAAAACGAGTTCAAATAGATGATCAGGCACACAAGTATCCTGCTCAGTTATCTGGTGGCCAACAGCAAAGAGCGGCAATAGCACGAGCACTTTGCATGGAGCCGAGAATTATGCTTTTTGATGAACCCACTTCAGCTCTTGATCCTGAGATGATTAAGGAAGTATTAGATGTGATGGTTGGCCTTGCTCAAGGCGGCATGACAATGATTGTTGTTACACACGAAATGGGATTCGCCAAAGAGGTTGCTGATAGTATTATTTTCATGGATGAAGGGCAAATAGTTGAAGCAAAAAATCCAAAAGACTTTTTTGACAATCCTGAAAGTGAGCGAACTAAAACATTCTTAAGCCAAATTTTATAATTTGGCTCCCCGGACTGGACTCGAACCAGTGACAAAGCGGTTAACAGCCGCTTGCTCTACCAACTGAGCTACCGGGGATTATTTAGTTTCTTATAACAAAAGATAAAGTTTATATCTAGTTTTACTTCAATAAGAAAGATATAAATATTCTCCATGACAGTACAAAAAGACAATATTTATGAGTTTGGATTTGGTAGAAGTGATCAAGTTTCTAAAAATGTAAATTTACTTGATGAGGCTGTATTTAGCTTTTTGTACGGCGGCTTATTTAAAGTACTTAAATCACTTGCGCTTACAAGCTTATTAGATTTAGAAATAGTATTTAGACTTTATGTTAATTTTTATAAAGGTCTTTCATTTTATGACATTCAATACTTTACTCAATCTCCTGAAAGAACGCTTTGGAGGAGGTTAAAATATCTTGAAGAAAATGGAGTAATCAGAAAATCAAAAAACCAAAAAGATAAAAGAACAATTAGGTTTTTATTATCAAAAAACTCATATGACAAATTAAGTAGTTCAATACCAAAAGAAGATTTAGCTATTACGATTTCAAAAATTGCTATGTCTTACGCTGATAAACTTTGGATGTTTAATGTAAGAGATCCAAACAAAGTTAGAAAAACACTTTTAAACCTTGCAAGAAGTTCAGTTTCATTAAATGAAAATAATTTTCTATGTCAATTTGCCTTTGGGTTATCATATTATTATGGTGGTAATTTCGACTTAGCTTTGAATCACTCTTATAACTCCATCAAGTTAAATAAGAAGTTTGCACATGGACGTCGATTGTTTGGCTCATCTTTATTTCAAATAGATGAAAAAAAGAGGGCCTATCAGGAGATGGAAAAAGCGCTTGAGCTATACGAGGACATCTATGGACAATGGAGAACATATTATGAGCTATGGAGATTCAACTTTATCGACGAAAAAATAAAAGATGCTCAAAAATATTCAGAAAAACTTATAAGACTGCAACCGGAATATCCACAGTCTTACATTGCTTATCTTGCTTCACATGAAAAAGGCACGTCAATCAGGTCAATGAAAAGCAAGCTCAATCAATTGCTACCAAATTTTTCACCTCCTATGATAAAAAATTTTCATTCATGGATACGTGATGATCAAGCGGAAAGAATTATTCAATCACTCAAAAAGCATCTGATTTAAAATGAATGGAGGCCACGACCGGAATCGAACCGGTATACAAGGATTTGCAGTCCTCTGCGTAACCATTCCGCCACGTGGCCAAAATGTAAGTTTTATATATCATTAATAAACATAAAACGTGAATACTTTTGAAAAGTAAGTAATCATATATTATAAAAAATGCGTCAATAAAATTATGGAAGAAGCATCACTCAATATAAATATGATTGAAGGTCAAATAAGGCCAATAAATGGTATGAGTGCGGAACTATTGTCTGCTTTTTACTCCCTCGATAGAAATGACTTCATGCCTGAGAAAATGAAAGAAATGTCATATATTGAAAAAAATATTTTATTGGAAGATAAAAGAACTATTTTAAAGCCTAGCTTGATAGCTCAAATAGCTTTGAGCATTAACTTGAAAGCTAATGAAAATGTATTGATCTTAGGAGCAACCACAGGTTATTTGAGCGCAATATTGTCTCATCAAGCGGAAACAGTCATCGTTGTTGAGGAAAATGAACGGCTCCTAAATAATTCTGAAAATGCAATAAAAAAAAATAACATAAACAATGTAGTTTTTATTAAAAATGAAATTGCGAGAGGATATAGTGAACAATCACCCTTTAATGCAATTATAATCGAAGGTGCTATTCAAGAAGTCCCCAACAATATTCTTGATCAATTGGATGAAGCGGGAAGACTTTTTGCTATAGTTCATGAAGGAGATATTTGTTCAGCTAAATTGTTTAAAAAGTATGGACAATCAATCAGTGAGCAAAGGTTATTTTCTTGCTCCATGCCTGTCTTAAGTATGTTCATGAAAAAAAATAGCTTTAGTTTCTAATTACTTATCGCTATAAAAGTATTAAATGAATAAAAATAGTCCAAATACAGAAGAGATACTAGACGCAATTAAAAATATGATGTCGGAGAAATCTGTACATCATGATGAAGGATTACCTAAAGATGTAATTGAACTCACAAATCCAATTGATGAAGAGGTAAAAAAAGAAGATGAGGAGATAGATATACTAGAATTATCTAATCCAATTAATGATAAGAAAATAAAAAATATTGACGAGGATAGAGCCAAATTAGATATAAGTATTGCAGATACAGTAAATGAAGAACAAATTAAACGAGCGGTGCGAGATGCAGTAGCTTCATTACCGCAGTCAAAATTAGATCAAATCATTAATGAAGAGCTAACAAAAATTATACAAGAGAGATTAAATTCATCAAAAATCATCATTAGCACAGAAAACAAAAAAAACTAATGTTGGAAAAATATTATCAACCCAGTCTTGTTGAAGATAAAATTTATAAAACATGGGAAAATGAAGGAGATTTTAAACCTTCAAAGTCTTCAAGTGACGCTTACAGCATAGTGATCCCTCCTCCAAATGTTACAGGAACACTGCATATGGGCCACGCTCTAAATAATACTCTACAGGATATCTTGATTAGGTTTTATAGAATGCAGGGCAAAAGTGTTTTGTGGCAGCCTGGTACAGACCATGCAGGTATCGCGACAGAAATGGTTGTTGAAAGGGAATTAAAAAAAAGAGATATAAATAAAAAAGATTTATCCCGTGAACAGTTTATAGAACATGTATGGGAATGGAAAAATCAATCTGGAAATGAAATTATTAATCAATTAAAAAGATTAGGCTGTTCATGTGATTGGTCTAGAGAAAGGTTTACTTTGGACGAAGGTTTGTCAAAAGCAGTAAGATTTGTATTCGTCAAATTATATAATGATAAACTTATTTATAAAGATAAAAGACTTAGTAACTGGGATCCAAAATTAAAAACGACTATTTCGGATTTAGAAGTGGTCCAAAAAGAAGTAAAAGGTTCACTCTGGTATATAGACTACAAATTAGAAAATGAAGATAAGGTAATTACAATTGCAACAACTCGACCCGAGACAATGCTTGGAGATACGGCAATTGCTGTTCACCCTGAAGACGAAAGGTTCAAAGATTTTGTAGGCAAGTATGCGTATATTCCCATCATTAATAAAAAAATTATTATTATTGCTGATGAGTATGTAAAAGTTGATCAAGGCTCTGGTGCTGTTAAAATAACTCCAGCTCATGATTTTAATGATTATGAAATAGGAAAAAGACATAATCTTGAAGTAATAAATATTTTTAATGAGATTGCTGAGCTTAATGAAAACTGCCCAATCGAATATCAAAATCTTGATCGCTTTAAAGCAAGGGAAAAAATTGTTAATGAATTAGAAATTATTGGAGCACTAAATAAAGTTGAAGAGAATATTCATACTGTGCCATATGGAGATAGATCGGGTGAAGTGGTGGAACCGTGGCTTACAGATCAATGGTTTGTAAATGCAAAAAAATTGTCTCTAAATGCAATCGATAAGGTAAAAACAAAAGCAACAATATTTGTTCCTCAAAATTGGGAGAAAACATATTTTGATTGGATGGAAAATATTCAACCTTGGTGCATTTCAAGACAATTAATATGGGGCCACCAAATACCTGCTTGGTATGGGCCAGATGGAGAAATTTTTGTCGCCGAAAATTCAGATGATGCTCACAAGATAGCCAGGGAAAGGTACAAAAAAAATGTAAAACTTGTTCAAGATGAAGATGTTCTTGATACATGGTTTTCTTCAGCTTTATGGCCTTTTTCTACTCTAGGATGGCCTGATGAAACACCAGAGTTTGAAAAATTTTATCCCACATCAGCTCTAGTAACTGGTTTCGATATTATATTTTTTTGGGTCGCTCGCATGATGATGATGGGTTTATATTTTACAAATAAAGTTCCATTCAGTGAAGTGTATGTTCATGCTTTAGTCAGAGATGAAAAAGGACAGAAAATGTCTAAGTCAAAAGGAAATGTAATAGATCCTTTAATATTGATGGATGAGTTTGGCGCAGACTCTTTAAGAATGACTCTTTGTTCAATGGCTGCTCAAGGTAGAGACATAAAACTTTCAAAGCAGAGAGTTGAAGGCTATAGAAATTTCATTACTAAGATTTGGAATGCAGTAAAGTTATGTGAAATGAATGAATGTCTTTATGCAGACTTTGAAATCAAAAACACCCAAAATATATTTAATTTGTGGATTTTAAATGAACTTGAAATTTGCAGAAAAAAAACAGAACAATCAATTAAGGACTATAAGTTTAATGAAGCGGCAAATGCTCTTTATAAGTTCACGTGGAGTATATTTTGTGATTGGTATCTCGAAATTACAAAAATTATATATTCTTCAAATGATAAAATGGTAATCAATGAGACCAAACAAATTACCTCACTCGTGCTTTCAAAAATTTTAGTTATGCTTCACCCAATTATGCCCTTTTTTACAGAACATGTTTGGGATCAAGCAACAAATATCTTAGAGAAAGGGTCTCAGAGAATTAGCCGATCTCAGTGGCCGCAGAAATTAGATTTTGAATCTAATAATAGTGAGAAAGTAAATTTATTTATTAATTTGATATCATCAATTAGGTCTACAAGGGCTGAGTTAAATGTGCCCGCTAAGTCCAAAGTTAAAATAAGCTATTCAAATGTTAGTTCTGATTTAGAGGAAATAATTGAAAAAAATAAAGAAATAATTATTTCACTTACACGATCTGACTCATTTAGAAAAGAAGAATTTTCTAAAGATGAGGGCATGGTTCAGGTCATATTTAATGATGGTTTGATATATTTATCACTTAAGGGTATTATTGATTTTGAAGAAGAAAAAAGAAGACTACAAAAAAATCTGAAAAAAACTGAACTAGAATTAACTAAAATACACAGCAAGTTAAACGACAAAAATTTTATAAATAATGCGCCTGAAGAAATAATCTTAGAACAAAAAGAAAGAGAAAAAGAGTACCAATTGTCTAAAGATAAAATAACAAAAACTATTCAAAATTTTGAGTAAACAATGAAGTTTAATAAAAACAAATTGCCAAGTCGTCACGTGTCAGTTGGACCAGAAAGAGCTCCTCATCGATCATATTATTATGCTATGGGCATGGACGAAAATGACATTAATAAGCCATTTGTAGGCGTAGTTTCTACATGGAATGAGGCTGCACCTTGCAACATAGCTCTGATGCGTCAAGCACAATCAGTTAAAAAAGGAGTTACTGAGGCAGAGGGAACGCCGCGCGAATTTTGCACAATTACTGTAACAGATGGCATTGCCATGGGTCATCAAGGCATGAAGTCATCATTGGTTTCACGTGAAGTAATAGCAGACTCAACTGAGCTGACTGTAAGAGGTCATTGTTATGATGCAATTGTCGGATTAGCTGGCTGTGATAAATCGCTTCCAGGCTTAATGATGGCGATGTGTAGATTAAATGTACCAAGTGTTTTTATGTACGGGGGCAGCATATTACCTGGAAAGTATAAAGGCAAAGATGTAACAGTAGTTGATGTTTTCGAGGCAGTTGGCAAATTTTCATCTGGAAACGCTACTGAAGAAGAACTGCATGAACTTGAATGCGTTGCCTGTCCGAGTGCCGGTGCTTGTGGCGGTCAATTTACAGCAAATACCATGGCGTGTGTTTCAGAAGCAATCGGCCTAGCACTTCCGTACTCTTCTGGTGCGCCTGCTCCTTATGAAGAAAGAGATAAATACGCATACGATTCTGGAAAACAAGTTATGTACTTAATTGAAAAGAATATCAGACCTCGAGATATAGTAACAAGAAAATCATTAGAAAATGCTGCAACAATTGTAGCTGCAACCGGCGGTTCAACAAATGCTGGACTTCACCTTCCAGCTATTGCTCATGAATGTGGAATAAAATTTGATTTAGATGACGTTGTAGAAATATTTAAGCGTACTCCTTACTTAGCCGATTTAAAGCCTGGAGGTCAATACGTTGCAAAGGATGTTTATGAAGCGGGGGGAGTTCCAATTATAATTAAAACTTTACATGAGGGCGGTTTCATTCATGGTGATTGTTTGACAGTCACAGGGAACACAATAGCTGAAAATTTAAAATCAGTTGAGTTTAATAAAAATCAAAAAGTTATTCGACCATATGATGAACCCTTAAGCATTACGGGAGGTGTTGTAGGTTTAAAAGGAAATTTAGCTCCAGAAGGAGCAATTGTTAAAGTTGCAGGAATGGAGAATTTGAAGTTTAAGGGTCATGCCAAGTGTTTTGACTGTGAGGAAGATGCATTTGAGTGTGTTAAAAATGAAAACTACAAAGAAGGAGATGTTTTTGTCATACGCTATGAAGGCCCAAGAGGAGGTCCGGGCATGCGAGAAATGTTGGCTACAACCGCAGCAATTTATGGTCAAGGAATGGGTGATAAAGTTGCACTCATTACAGACGGACGCTTCAGCGGTGCCACAAGAGGATTTTGCGTTGGACACGTCTCTCCAGAAGCAGCTGTCTGTGGCCCGATTGCACTTGTAGAGGACGGTGACGAAATCATACTTGACGCTGAAAATGGGGAAATTTCTATTAATGTTCCATTGGAAACTTTAGAAAAGAGAAAAAAGTCATGGAAAGAACGAAAAACAGACTTTAATTCTGGAACGCTTTGGAAATACAGTCAAACTGTTGGTTCTGCAGTAAAAGGTGCAGTAACTCACCCTGGAGCTGAGAAAGAAACCCACGTTTATAGCGATATTTGAAGCTTTTTGATTATCCAAAAATATTAGAAAAAATGAAACGAATCATGGTTGAAATAGCTTGTATATCGCTAATTTTTAGATGATAATTTTTCTTTATTATTAGCAAATTGATTAAGGGAGTCCAAAATGAATCTATTGCTCAAAAAGACAAATTTAATTTTTATAATTTTTACTTTTTTATTTGCTTCTTCTCTGCCAGTCAGCGCAGATAGACTGTCAACAATGGTTGAAGGCGTACTTGAAAGTCATGAAGACTTAGTAAACTCAAAAAAAGAACTCGAAGAAGCTTCACGTGATGTCACTGACGCTTTGTTAGTTTATGCACCAGATCTTTCTGTAAAACTCGAAGCTGGTCAAAACGACAAATATAACGCTTCATCAAATTCACAAATTGATAGTTTCGATACATATGATTGGACATGGAAGCAAAAAATTATGGACTCTGGGGCTTCATTGGCTGATGTAAGAAATAAAAATCTTGCTGTTGAAAAAAAAGAACTTGAACTAATTGGCACAAGAAATGATTTGTTAATTGAGGCTGCCGATGCATATCTTGGA
>CACMBZ010000013.1:0-14729 GCA_902612095.1 uncultured Pelagibacteraceae bacterium
CCAGGAAAAGATCTTTATTTTGATCTAATAGGTGACATGGCATCTTCATTTGAAAATTGCTAATTCTACAAAATATTTTTCATGAGCTTATTTAAAGCTGACAATCTAGAATCTTTAAAAGAATTCAAGGATACTGACTATAAATTAGGTATATTGGAGCGTGAACAACCTGAGGGTGCAGGTTCTTTCTTTCAAAAATTAATGAAAAATGACTTTGGAATTGAGGGCACTCTTAGTTCAATTAATTTGAAAGAAGATTTAAAAAATTTGGTCCAGGAAATAATTCCTAACCAGTTAAGTTCAACTGAGTTTTATAATTATTGGCTTGCAGATATGGAAACCGTTTGCAGAATATTCTTACAGATTGAAAAAACTGATACACTTTGCTTTTGGCTTGGGACAAAACGAGAGTGTAGACGTTATCATGTTGATAACGTACCAAGACGTCTTTTGGTCACTTATGCTGGACAAGGTACAGAATGGATACAAAATCAGGATGCTGACCGTCTAGCCTATGAGGCAGGTGAACCAAATGAAAAGATCGTTAGAGATAAAAGTAAATTACATTTCATTGATAAATGGAACATTGCAATATTTACCGGTGGTAGCAATGGTATACTTCATCGCACACCTGATTCTGCTCTAAATGGTCCTTCAATATTAATGAAACTTGATCATCCGGAGTATTTAAATTCTGTATATTCTTCAGAAGTTCTTAAATTAAATTAGATTAAATTAAATCAAACTTTTTTTTCTCAAAATCATACGTCTCTATAGATCCAGATCCAATATCATTCCAAACCCCATAAAGCATAATTTCACCTGACTTTACTTCAGTATTTATAAAGGGATATTTACTTAAGTTCTCTAATGATACGATAATGCTTTCTTTCTCCATGTACTTAACTTTCTCATCGTTTTCTTCGCCTGAAATGTTATCGTATACTGGTTTTAGTAACTTAAGCCAATTAGAAATTGATGAGTTATCATCAAAATTATTTTCATGACACATATGATACCCATTCTTTATACCTCCACATCCTGAGTGCCCAATTATAATAATATTTTTAATATTTAATGCCGTTACACCAAATTCGATAGCTGCAATTGTTCCGCTATGTTCCGTTAATTGACTATAGGGTGGCACTATATTAGCAATATTTCTATGAACTAGCATTTCACCAGCTTTTGATTTGAATATAGCATTCGGATCAACCCTTGAGTCTACGCACGATATGATCATGTATTTAGGTGACTGACCTTCTTTTGCAAGTCTTTCAAAGTGATCTTTTTCTTGCGCGAAAGAGCTTTCTTTCCAGTCTCTGTATTTATTGATGAGATCTTTTGGTAACATTCACTTATTTATTTTTTATCCAAATAGGTGAAGACCATGCCATCTCACGCGTAATTTTTGGATAATTTTTAGCAGGTTTTTCATCAATTCTAATACTATCATAAGTTGACCAACGACATGTAGGATTTTCGATAGCTCTTGCATAATAAAATGTATTTTGATCAGGTGTATACTCAGTATCAGTCCAAATTACTTCTAATCGATCAGATCCATAGTTTTCATCGAAAGAACAATTTTCAAAATTTACACTTGCTTTAGTTTCCTTACATTTGTTGTTTCTATTATTTATATCTCTATCATCACTACAAATCACGTCGTAAACAACTTCATTTATTTTTCCATTCTCAGACCACCCTTTGATAATTTGAATTTTGTCTAAAGGTGCACTCAACGTGTCTCTCTCAGCAGTGATATAAAATTTAGGTTGCTGCATCGAACCATTCATTACTGTACTTCCCATTGGATGACCATTTTTATAAGACTCAGCTATTGGGTCTAATGAGTTTAGTAATTCTTCGGTACCATTGAAATTTAGAAAAAATCTTAATTTAATTCTCGTACCACTGGTCGCATACACTTCTTTTTTTTGCATTGCCTCAAACAATGTATCTCTATTATTTTCCTCAGCCCAAATTGCGGCTAGTCCGCCCGGATTATTTACTAGTTGAGTTAAAAGTAAACCATCCTTCACTCTCACTTTAGATGGTCCAACAAAACTAGTGCGACCTCTGTAATCCCATTCCTCAGTATCCCCAGGATTTGAATTATGTGAGTCAGAACTACCAATCATACCAAAATCAAGTGGATTAAAGCCTATTTTATCTTCGAGGGTCAGTCCAATTTTTAGACCATCGCGCGCCATAGAAGTTTCCTGAATACAAAGAGTATCATTTTCTTTTTTACACTTTGGATAAAACTGCTCAATATCGCATTCTTCATCTGTGCTTCCAAAAAATGTACTGCACTCAGAACTTCCTTTATCTTGAAAAATTTCAACTAACGGTTCGTTATCATTTCTGAGCTTCCAATCATCAATTGTATATTTATCATTGTCTATGGTGTGATTTGCAAACGCATATCCCCATGATCTATTACCGTTGTGCGGTATTGTCATAAATTCACATGGATGATTGCAGTTTTCTATCAATTTTTTCCACAAATCAATGGCAGTATGTGCATCAAACAGCGAATAAGCTTTTTCTGGAACTGTATTATTTTTAAATATGACGTTCCTGTGATTGTATCCACCATCAGGTAATGTAGGTGAATATTCGTATGCAACGAAAGTTGTAAATTTTCCAGGCTCATAATGAAGATCTGCAGCTTTTATAATTTTATCCCATGTTGATCTTACAAAACGCTTTTCTTTTTCCTTATCTCCTATTGCTTCGGACATGATACTGACCGGTGGTCGCGCAACAGAAGTATCACGCAGACCAATAAAAAAACGATAGCTAGGAGACTCGAGTCTTTCACATGTAAGTCGTGACTCATCAGTAATTTCTGGGTCAGCACAACTTTCTTGAAGGCCAAATGTTTCGGCGTGATCAGTAACAGCTGCAAAGTCAAGTGGTCTTGAAATTTGCATTGTTTCGCCAAACATATTCTGCATTGGTTCACCTTTTGCAAAATTATAAGTCTCTTCTAGGCCGTAACGATTTCCAAAAATATATGAGTCGAATGATAAACTGGAGTGAACATGAAGATCACCAAAGTATACATTTTTATTTTTACTTGGCTTTTTAAACTCAAATGGTTCAAAAACGGTTTGCTTAGTAATATTCTCTCTTTGCTCTTTTGCCTCTTCGGATAGTTTTTGAATATCTTCCTTTGATAAGACAGGTACATTGTATAAGTTGTATAAATAAAGAGAACCAATTAAAATCAAAAAACCTAATGTACTGAGTAGAATAATCCAATGAATTTTTCTCATAATATCTAGTCATAGACAATATAAGGGTATAAAATTTTTACAAGCATGTCAGAAGGATATATTTTAAAAAAAACTGAAAAATCTCTACCTTTAAATTGGTATTTCAATCAAAAGCAATTTGATAGAGAGATTTCAAAAGTTTTGTCTAAAGAGTGGTTATATGTTTGCCACGTGGATACTATTTCAAAACCTTTATCTTTTCACACAGTTGAAATTAGCAAATTTAATATACTTATTGTTCGTGATAAAGAAGGAGAAATAAATGCTTTTTATAATTCATGTAGTCATCGAGGTTCAATTTTAAAAAAAGAAAAAAGTGGCAAACTAAAATCAAATTTATTGATTTGCCCATATCATCAATGGTCGTATAACGCCAGTAATGGAAATTTAGTACGAACTACATCTATTATTGATCCTAAAAATTTTAGAAAAGATGAAAATTGTCTAACAAAAGTAAAAATTAAAGTTTGGAATGGGTTAGTTTTTATTAACATGAATAAAAACGCTAAATGGAATGCAAAAAAAGTATTTCCAGATTACAGTGATGCTTTTTCTCAATTGAATGTCAGTGACTACCAAATTGGCCATACCTGGAAGAAAAAAATAAAGTGTAATTGGAAAATATTTTGGGAAAATTATAGTGAATGCTTACATTGTCCCAACCTTCATCCTGAACTATCTGACCTAGTCCCTATTTATGGAAGAAGGTTAGTAGATATTAAAGATGATCCAAACTGGAAACGTTTTACTCATCATGATGATCCAAAGTACAAAGGTGGAATGAAAAAAGGTACTGAAACTTGGTCAATGAATGGAAGCGCACAAGGTCATCGAGTAGAGTACTTGGAAAATCAAACCGATTTTCCTGGTTACATTTACATGACTACTTGGCCTTCTATGTTTTTAGCAATATTTACTGACCATATAAGAATGGTTCGTATTCTTCCTTTATCAGAGGAACTTACAGAAGTTACGGCAGAGTGGGTATTTAGAAAAGAAACTCTTAAAGATAAAAAATATTCAATGAAAAATGTTGTTGATTTTGCTGTATTAGTCATGAAACAAGATGCAGAAGCTTGCGAACTGAATCAAAAAGGCATACATAATCCAACAAGAAAAAATGGAACATTAATGCCTGAAGAGTATGAAATTAAAAGGTTTCACAGCTGGCTAAGAAAAAAACTATAAATTATTCCACATGAATTCAGTTACACAAAATTATGAGAAGGAAATGCTTGAGTGGCGTCATGATTTTCATGCGCATCCTGAGCTAAATTTTGACTTAGATATAACCTCATCAAAAGTTGCAGATATTTTAAAGAGTTTTGGACTGGAAGTACATGAAGGCATAGGTAAGACCGGAATTGTTGCTGTTCTCAAAAATGGAAACAGTAATAAAAGTATTGGTATTCGTGCAGATATGGATGCATTACCGGTAACAGAGGAAAATGACTGCACGTATAAGTCCAATCACGAAGGTAAAATGCATGCGTGTGGTCACGATGGTCATACAGCAATGGCTCTAGGTGCAGCTAAATATCTAAGTAATACAAAAAATTTTAACGGAACTGTTTATTTTATTTTTCAACCTGATGAAGAAAAAACTCAGGGAGCTCAAGCAATGATAGATGATGGGCTGTTTGAAACGTTCCCAATGGATGAGGTATATGCTTTTCATAATTTGCCCGGTATGGAACTTGGAACCTTTGCAACAAGAGCAGGAACTATCACTGCAAGCGAAAGTTTATTTAAAATTGAATTAAGAGGTCAGGGAGGTCATTCAGCCTTGCCACACATGGGCGTTGATACTATTACAGTAGGTACTCAAATAATAACAGCTCTTCAATCAATTGTTTCGAGAAAAATTAATCCAGCTATGAATGGTGTTGTTTCAGTCACAAAATTTGAGTCTGATGGCAATGAAAATATACTGCCCGGTCATTCTATCATTTCAGGTGATGCACGTGCGTTGTCACCAGAAGCCAATCAAATTATTGAACGCAGCATGAAAGATATTGTAGATGGAACGGCGAAAGCACATGGTGTCGATTATGATTTTAATTACCTCACAAGAACAAACATGACAATTAATTCTAGAGATCAAGCAGCTTTTGCAAGTAAGGTTGCCGCTGACCTATTTGGAGAGGATAAAGTAGATGGAAATTGTGATCCAAAATTATTTTCTGAGGATTTTGCCCAGATGCTAATGGTTAAGCCTGGATGCTATATTTTAATTGGAAATGGAACAGAAGGAACTCATGGACAATCTTTACATTCTTCAAATTATGATTTTAACGACAAGCTTCTTGTCATTGGTTCATCATTTTGGTCTAAACTTGTTGAAGAAAGACTTAATGATTAATGATATTTTCTAAAAGTGAGTATATTGAAAGATTAAATAAAGTAAAAAAATCAATGCAAGAAAAGGGTATTGATTTATTAGTCTCTCAAGATACAGCAAACATAAATTACCTTACCGGTTATGATGCATGGTCTTTTTATTATGCTCAATGTGTAATTATACATATAGACTTAGAAGAACCTTTACTTTTCGTACGTGATCAAGATGCTGGAGGGGCATTCCTTCAAAACTGCTGGTCACAAGAAAATATAATTGTTTACGCTGAAAAATATATACATACATGGCCAAATCATCCTTATGATTATTTGATTGAAATAATTAAAAATAAAAATTGGGACAAACTTTCAATTGGACTTGAAATGGACAGTCATTATTTCACGGCATTTTGTTATAAAAAATTATTAGACGGGCTTCCTGATGCCACGCTGAAAGATTGTGAGCGCCTTGTGAATTGGGTACGATTTGTGAAATCAGATGCAGAAATTGATCTAATGAAAAACGCCGCTTTAATTACTGATAAATCAATGCAAACTGCAATTGATGTTATCAATCCAGGTGTTAGACAATGCGATGCAGTTGGAGAGATACAAAAAGCAATGTTTTATGGAACTCCAGAGTATGGAGGAGAATATTCAAGTATAGCAACTTTACTTCCAACTGGAGCTGGGACTTCTGCCTCACATCTAACGGCTACGCAGGAAAGATTTGTTAAAGGCGAAGCAACAATAATTGAAATTGCCGGTGTTTATAAAAGGTATCATGCACCACTTGCAAGAACAGTTCTGCTTGGAAAAGCAGAACAAAAAAAAATTGACGCCATAAATGCAACTAACGAGGCGCTAAATGAGGGTATATCAGCCATAAAGCCAGGCAATACAGCAGATGACGTTGCACAAAAATTTTGGGCAGTATTAGATAAATACGATATCAAAAAGGAATCTCGGACTGGATACTCCATTGGAATTGGTTATCCACCTGATTGGGGTGAGCACACGATAAACATATCAAAAGGTGATCCAACTATCTTACAACCAAATGTTACATTTCATATGATTGCTGTTATGCAATTTGGCGATTGGGGAGTAGAGGCAAGTCACTCATTACGTGTTACAGAAAGTGGCTCAGAAAAGTTTTCAGATTTCTCAAGCGATTTATTCATAAAAGAGTAGCAGATAACTGGGAATGAGCGTCCCTTGTTTTTACTAGAGAATCCATTAAATATTGTATAAAGTAGCGCAATTCATGGAGTTAATTATGGGTATTCATCACGATTATAAATCAAAACGTGGGGAGAGAGCGATGGCCAAGCAGCAGAAACGTGAGGCTAAGTTTTCTGATAACACGGATAAAAAAGAAGAAGAAAAGCTCATCAAAGAATTAAAAAAAGCAGGGTTAAATAAAGATGAAATCAAACAATTCCTCGAAGGAAGAGCAAAAGGATAAAAAGCTCGACAGCACAGAAAGGCTTGCTGAGGCACTAAGGCAAAATTTAAGAAAAAGAAAAGAGTTTCAAAGAAGGCAAAAGAAAGAAGATTAATATGACAATCATGTCGGATAACTGGATAAAGAAAAAAGCCTTGGAAGAAGGAATGATTGAACCGTTCGTTGATGGACAAAAAAAAGAAGGCACAATTTCATTTGGTCTTTCATCATATGGATACGATGCAAGAGTTTCAGAAGAATTTAAAATTTTTACCAATGTAGACTCTGCTTTAGTCGATCCAAAAAACTTTGATGATAAAGGGTTTGTAGATCGGCCAGGTAAAGAATGCATAATTCCACCTAACTCATTTGCATTAGCAAGAACCGTTGAGTATTTTAGAATTCCTCGCGATGTTCTTGTAGTTTGTTTAGGAAAATCAACTTATGCAAGATGTGGCATTATCGTAAATGTTACTCCTCTTGAACCAGAGTGGGAGGGTCACGTAACTTTAGAATTTTCTAACACAACTCCATTACCTGCAAAAATTTATGCTAATGAGGGAGCGTGCCAGTTTTTATTCTATAAGGGAGAAGCGCCACCAGAAGTTTCATATAAAGATCGTAAAGGTAAATATATGATGCAAACAGGGGTTACTTTACCTAAACTTTAAATCGTTCATGCAAAAAATATTGATAAATGGAGGAAATCTTCTCCAGGGTTCTGTTCCTGTCAGTGGATCAAAAAATGCATCTCTCCCAATAATGGCTGCAAGTATTCTTACTAATGAAAATTTAGAACTCGAAAACGTACCTGATTTAGTTGATGTAAATACAATGTCATTAGTTTTATCATCGCTTGGTGTCAATGTTACAAAAAAAGATGCTAAAACAAATCGTCTTACACTTCGTTATTCAGACTCTGAAAGTACAATAGCGGAGTACGATTTAGTTAGAAAGATGAGGGCTAGTATATTAGTTCTTGGGCCATTACTTGCACGTAAAAGGCACGCTAGCGTATCTCTTCCAGGGGGGTGCGCAATAGGTGCTCGACCAGTAGATTTGCACATAAATGCATTAACGAAACTTGGCGCAGCATTTGAATTAGATAGTGGATATATTAAATGTAGCGCTCCAAATGGCTTAAAAGGAAATAAAATTAATTTTTCAAAAGTATCAGTAGGAGCTACTGAAAACATAATTATGGCTGCATCGCTTGCTCGAGGAGAAAGTGAAATTAGAAATATCGCAGTTGAGCCTGAGGTTATGGATCTTATTGATTGTCTTAATAAGATGGGCGCTAAAATCGAATTAGGAGAAAACAGAAATGTTCACATTCAAGGCGTTGACCAGCTCCAAGGTGCTGTCCACTCAATTATCCCTGATCGCATTGAGGCAATCACTTACATAATTGGAGGAACTATTATTGGTAAAGATCTCAAGATTACAAATCTGAACCTTGAGCATATCAGCAATGTATTGGAATTATTGAATGAGCTATCCATTAATTACTCAATGGGTGAGAATAGCATTGTTGTTAATCAATCTGAGATCTCTGATGGTATTGATATTAATACAAAGGAATATCCAGGGTTCCCAACTGATGTACAAGCACAAATGATGGTTTTATTATCTCTTGGAAAATCCAAATCACAAATAACTGAAAATATTTTTGAAAACAGATTTATGCATGTTCCAGAATTAAACCGTATGGGCGCTAATATTGAAATCAATGGTAAAACAGCAATTATTAATCCATGTAAAGAGTTTATTTCAGCTCAAGTCATGGCAACTGATTTACGGGCTTCGGTAAGCTTAATTCTAGCTGGGTTAGTTGCAAAAGGTGAAACAACATTGAACCGAATTTATCATCTTGATCGAGGTTATGAAAAAATAGAGCAAAAATTGCAAGCTTGTGGTGCAGATATTCGGAGAATAAATTAGGATAAATGAATCTTAATGCGATCGATACTGACGAGCTAAAAATTATCTCAACCATACTTCAAGACGGACTCATTGAAGTAAACGATATTAAATATTTACCCTCGATTAGGTCATTTTTTCTTATGATTACTAGATTTATGTGGGAGGAAAAAATAGTAAATAAAGTAGATCAAAGAATAAAAGCAGTACTAAGCTTTGAAGATGTTTTATCGGTTTACTCAAAAAATATAGATCAATTGAACAAAAATAAGACACTAGAGCTCGTAACTTTTAATTATTATCCTAACAATTCTAAAAATATAGAAATTGAATTGCTTTTCAAAAATGATGCAATTATAAAGCTCGAAACTGAAATAATAAGATGCAAGTTAGAAGATCAGGGCGAACCCTGGAATATTGAAAAAATAGAAAATGACAAAAATAATTAATTCTGTAAATCAAAATTTTGAGAATGATTTTAATAATCTTCTTACAATGAACAGATCAAGTGACTCTGACGTTACTCAGACCGTGGCAGCAATCATTGACGATATTAAAAAAAACGGAGATGAAGCGCTTCTGAAATATACTCATCAATTTGATAAGAATAGCCTTGATATTAACAACATACTGCTTGAAGAAGATGAAATTGAAAAGCAATCACGTGATGTACCGAGTGATCTGTGTGATGCGCTTAAAGTATCAATGGATCGTGTTCGCATTTATCATGAAAAACAATTACCAAATGATTTAGTTTATGAAGATAATCTTAACTCAAAATTAGGATATGTTTGGCGTCCAGTTGAGTCAGTAGGTATTTATGTCCCAGGTGGTACTGCAAGTTATCCAAGTACAGTAATAATGAATGCAATACCAGCAGTTGTAGCCGGCGTTGAAGATATCACCATGGTCACACCAATGACTAATACCGCTATAAGTCCATCAGTGCTATTTGCGGCAAAAATTTGTGGAATAAAAAAAATATACTGTATAGGAGGTGCCCAGGCTGTTGCTGCTCTGGCATATGGAACCAAGACCATAAGATCCGTTAATAAAATTGTTGGACCAGGAAATATTTATGTTGCTGAAGCAAAAAGACAAGTTTCAGGTTTTATAGGCATTGATATGTTTGCCGGACCATCTGAAGTAGTCATTATTGCTGATGAAAAAAATGATCCAAAAGTTGTTGCAGCTGACCTCATCGCTCAAGCTGAACACGACCAAAGTGCACAAAGTATTCTTATAACAACCGATCAGAAATTAGGAGATGCAGTAAACAAAGAAGTTGAGAAACAAATAGAGACACTTCCTCGCAAAGACATAGCTGCTTCAAGTTGGAAAAATAATGGAAAGATAATTATCACTCAAAATCTTGAAGAAGCTGTTTTATTATCAAATAAATTAGCACCAGAACACTTGGAATTATTAGTTGATAATCCAGAAGATACTCTAAAAAGAATAAAAAATGCTGGAGCAGTTTTTATGGGCCGAAATACACCTGAGGCACTTGGAGACTATTTAGCAGGTCCAAGCCACGTACTTCCCACTTCTAGAAGTGCTAAATTTTCTTCTGGACTATCAGTTTATGATTTTCTCAAAAAAATATCACTTGTTGAATTTTCAAAAGAAGGTATTGAACAAGTAGGAGATAGTGCTATTAAAATTGCAGATAACGAAGGTCTTGACGGACATTCAAGATCAATAGAGTATAGGCTTACAAAAAAATAATTTATGTCAAAAGAAGAAATACTAGAGTTCAAGGGTAAGGTTACAGATTTACTTCCCAACGCAATGTTTAAAGTAGAGTTAGAAAATGGCCATGAAGTATTAGCTCATACAGCAGGAAGAATGAGAAAAAATAGAATCAGAGTACTTGCCGGAGATGAGGTTCTTGTTCAGGTTACACCTTACGATCTAACCAAAGGCAGAATAATATTTCGATATAAGTAGTTTGAGATTATTTTGAAGCTAATTCTAGGCAGCGCATCTCCACGAAGACTTGAGTTATTAGCCAAACTTAACATTAATCCAAGTGAGATAATTTCCCCAAATATAGATGAGTCCATTAAAAGTAATGAGCTACCTCTTAAATATTGTAAACGCATAGCACATGAGAAATTAAAACATTTTCAAGATAAGTATAAAGACTCAGTAATTTTAACTGCTGATACGATTGCCTATACTGGTAGAAAACTCATAGATAAAACAGATGACGAAAATATTGCTTATAAAAACTTACTTCGACTATCGGGAAAAAGACATAGAGTCAGCACTTCCGTTTGTATAAGAAATCTAGAAAATAGAATATTTAAAAAAACTGTTACGACGGTTGTTAGTTTTAAAGTATTAAGCGGTCAAGATATAGAAGATTATATGAAAACTAACGACTGGCAAGGTGTTGCAGGGTCATATAAAATTCAAGGGATGGCAGAGTCTTTTATCAAATCCCTAAATGGATCTTATTCAAATGTAGTCGGTTTACCCTTATTTGAAGTGAAAAACCTCCTTATTTCAGCTGGATATAAATGATTGAATTAATTTTTATTTATAATGCAAAAAGTGGTATCGGAAATGCCTTCATAGATTGGGCGCATAAAATAATATCGCCAAAAACTTATGACTGCAACTTATGCTCAATTACATACAATAATTTAGGTAAAGAAATAAAGTGGAAAGAATTTCTTAATAATATAAATGCACATAGCCGATTTTTTTATATTGATCATCTAAAAGAACTTGATTTTGTTGATGAGAAAACAGAGCTTCCATGTGTCTTTATTAATGAGAAGGATGAATTTAAATTAATAATTAATTCCCATGAGATGAATGCATTTGATAATGTTGACCAATTAATCAGTAGATTAAAGGTTTTTCTGGATTAAGTGTATTCAGAATATTTTCTTTGCACGAATTAATGTTATAGAATAAAAGACTAGGATCACTAATTAAATGGCTCGATAGCTCAGTTGGTAGAGCAAAGGACTGAAAATCCTTGTGTCGGTGGTTCAATTCCACCTCGAGCCACCACTTATGCAGCTGTAGCTCAGTTGGTTAGAGCGCCTGGTTGTGGTTCAGGAGGTCGGTAGTTCGAATCTACCCAGCTGTACCAGTAATTACTTTTTTTACAGGTAGAGTTAATACAATCAGAAACATAATTATCATCACAAACCCAAAAGTTAAGTAGAGTACACCAAATTCTCCTGTTAAATCATAGCTTCTCGAAATCATGATCAGTGCAATAGGACCAACTGTAAATGATACAATAAATTTAATACCGTAGACTAGGCTTTGATATTTTTCGGGTGAAAATTTTGCAAGTAACAAATTTTCTGCAGGCAGTATACTTGAATTGAACGCAACAATTGCAAGACTTATTGCAATTAACCAGTAATTTGAAAGACTAACAATTAAGAGCAAGAGAAGTCCTTGGCCAACTATTCCAATTGAATAAATCAGTTTTTCAGAATATTTATCTGTTAAAATTCCTCCAACATAATTCATTAAACCACTTACAATATATATGGCGGCAACTATGTAGCCGATATCTGAAGTAGATAAATCAAGACTATCGGTAAGTCTGATATCAATTGCCTTTGGAAGACTTGTCTGAAGAATTTGATAAACAAAGCTCAAACATGTAATACTCAACAGCATAATAATTGCAATTTTTAGCATCTGATTTTTTTCAGGATTATCTTTAAACTGCTCTGAAGAAATATTCTTTAATGATATTTTTCCTGATTTAAGATGATAAGTTAGACTTAGTCCAACTACTAGTGAGATCAATCCGGGCAGCATAAAGGCAGCTTGCCAATTGAATTGTTCAATTAATACACCTGCAAAAAAGGCACCTAATCCAATACCTACTCCTCCAAAAATATTATTAAAGCCAAGCGCCTTACCAGTTTCCTTTGAAGTGTTAACAACCCATGATATTCCAGCGGGGTGATAGATAGCGCAAAACAATCCAAGCATTGATAAACTGATAAATAAAGAAACTTTATTTCCGCTCAAGCCACATAATAATGAACTAATTCCCAAGCCAATGAACATAATTGCAATCATTCCAGAACGGCTCCATCTATCACTGATCCATCCAGCAGGAAGGGCTCCCAAACCCACAAGTAAAGATCCTAAAAACCAAAGATTTAGTAATTCATCATAGCTAAGCTTCCAGTCGTCTTCAATTGCTAGAACTATAACAAAATAGAATGCAGCAAACATATGCATTAGTAAGTGACCTAAGGCGGCATACGTGACTGTTAATTTGCTATCATTTTCCATAACTACTTCGATAAAAATAGTGCAATTATTATAAACTTTAAGAAAAATTTAAAATTATTTGACTTTTATTAATAAATAAGGCATTTCAGCTTCATGTTTAAATTTAAACATCATCACTATCATATCTAAGTTCGCTGAAAAAAACAATCAGCGGGCAATAACCCCTTTTTATATTAAATAAACACACTTTGTAGTATCTTACTTACAGTGGGAGTAAAATGAGTAAAATTAAAAATAATCCAAAGGCAATTTTGCCGAAGGGTTTTAAAGACAGTGACATTGAAATTTTAAATCTTAGAAAAAAAGTATCTAAGATAATAGAGAAGGAATGTCTAAAGTATGGATTTATTGAATTAGACACATCCACAATTGAATATACTGAGAGCATTGGCAAGTTTCTTCCTGATGTAGACAGGCCTAGTGGAGGTGTATTTTCATTTCAAGACGATGATGAGAAATGGCTATCACTTAGATATGACTTAACGGCCCCCTTGGCAAGATACGTAGCTCAAAATTATCAAGACCTCGTTAAGCCATTTAAACGTTATCAATCAGGACTAGTTTGGAGAAATGAAAAACCAGGACCAGGTAGATACAGAGAATTTTTTCAGTTTGATGCTGACGTGGTGGGAGTTGATTCAACACTAATTGATGCGGAGCTGTGTGTAATGGTATGTGATATTTTAATTGAGCTTGGCCTAAATACTTCACAATTTGAAATAAAATTTTCAAATAGGGAAATTTGGACAGAACTTTTTTCGAACTTAGATACTAAAGAGGACGATTTACCAAAAATTCTTAGAGCAGTAGATAAAAAAGATCGATTAGGTATAGAGGGTGTTAATGATTTGCTTCAAAAAGGGAGAAAAGATGTGTCTGGCGACTTTATGGAGGGCGTGGGCTTAAGTGAGACAGATGCTGATAAAATTATTTCTTTTATAACCAATTCAAACCAATCAAACGCCCAGATGGAAGAATTCAATTCCTATATAAAAAATTTCCCAGATTATCCAATTCGTTTTGACTCATCAGTTGTTCGCGGTCTCGACTATTACACTGGAATGATTTTTGAAGCAGAGCTTCTTGTTGATATTAAAAATGAGAAAGGCGAAAAAATTGTATTTGGATCAGTTGCTGGTGGTGGAAGATATGACAGACTTATTTCAAGATTTGGGAAAGAGGATGTTCCAGCTACTGGTATATCTATAGGTATTGATAGATTAATTGTAGCGTTAAATCAATTAGACCTTTTAGATAATAAGAAAAATCCATTAGTGGTAATTGCAAATTTAGATAATCAAAATATGCCAGATTATATTTCAATGGCTAAAGAAATTAGAAATGAAGGTATTGCATGTGAAATATCATTTGGATCTAAAAACCTTGGAAAGCAATTAAAGTATTGCGATCGCAAAGGTGCAGATATTGTGATCATTGCTGGTGATGAAGAGTTA
>CACMBZ010000014.1:0-12872 GCA_902612095.1 uncultured Pelagibacteraceae bacterium
ATCCTTTTGAAACATATTTACTCCTTTATCCAAATTGCGCTAAGAATGGAAAATACTTTATAAAAAAGAAAGCCAATTCTTGAATTCTGTTTGTTAATATGAGGATACCAAATAAAATTAGCAAAAGACCAGTAAAAATTTCGATTACCCTTATATAATTTCTTATTCTTGATAAAAATTTCATAAAGCCATTTATTGCATAGGCCGCTATTAGAAAAGGTATGCCTAGGCCAGCTGAATACAGCATCAGTAAAACAATCCCATATGTAACTGTTTCTGAGCTTGCAGCTATTGATAAGACACTTCCTAGAATAGGTCCAATGCAAGGTGTCCATCCAAATGCAAATGATAACCCAATTACATAAGAGCCAACTACACCTGGTCTATAGCTCTCGATTTGGTATCTCATCTCCCTGTTCAAAAATGGTATTTGTATGATTTGCATAAAATGAATACCAAATATGATAATTATTATTCCTCCAACAATACGTAAAAAATCGAGATATTCGTAAACTATGCTACTAAGTAAAGTTGCAGAAGCACCTAGTATTACAAATACCGTAGAAAAACCTAATACAAAGCTTAATGAAAAACTAAAAACCTTCATTTTAATTTCATCACCTTCATCCAATTGTAATTTATCTAAACTAGTTCCTGCCATAAAACACAAGTAACCCGGAACAATTGGCAATACACATGGGGAGAGAAAACTAAGGAGCCCCGCAAGAACTACATACAAATATGAAATCTCAGTCACTATACTTTTCTAAATCTCTTAAATATTTCAGCACCACTCCAACCAATAATTATTGCAATTATTAAAGAAATCAATCCGTAAAAGAACGGATAGTTTTTTGAAAATGAGTAGATTGCCTCTTCAATTCCAACTCTTGTTACCATAAAATTATATGAATATTCCTGTGATACCTCATTATCTATAATTAGATGAAGATTGACATTGTATTCTCCTACAGGAACTGTATTAGGAATATCAATATAAGATCTAAATAGATTTCCATCAATTATTTCAATTTCATCAGAAACTTGTTTATACAAATTATCATTTTGTTTTGTTCTAATTAAAGCATTATAAAATTCTTCTTTTTCCTTATCATTTACAACGCTTCCCCAATCAGTAGTAAGTGAGCTCCAATCGATCATCTCTGATTTTTTCCTCTCAAGCAGTCCGATCTGATTATTCGCTAAAAATTCATTTGTAAGTTCAGATGTGCTCGAAAGATAATAGAATCCAGGCACATCTCTGAAAGTCACACTTTTAGAATTTAACCAAAATCCAAAATATGAGTCTTTCTTTCTCAATGCAACATCCTCCAGAGGGCCAACAACTTCGATAAGTATATCACTTTTGCTATCTCTTGACTGAGAGGGATCAGAATAAAACGCCCCGAACACAAGAAGCTCTTCACCTGAAAAGTTTGCATCTATATATATTTCTTCCTGGTCTGAGCCAATAACAAGTGCAATTGATATTGAGGGAGTTAATGCCCCAATCAAAATATAAAATAAAATAATCAATTGTCTTATCATTAGAAAACTAATCTTATTACAGATAAATTAAAAATTTCGTTAGGCTCTACTAACAAATCAAGCGCAATTTTAGTCGCAACGCCAAGTACTATTATAGCTAGTAAAGCTCTTATTTCTTCACCTCTTAATTTATTAGCTGCTAATACTCCGACTTGAGCGCCAATTACAGAGGAGAGTATTAAAAAGAAAGCTAGGACTGCATCTACAGCAAAAGTCGTAGTTGCATGAAGAATAGTAACTAGCGCAGTTATAAAAATAATTTGAAATAATGAAGTACCAATTACTTTTGAGGTAGGCATTCCCAAAAAATAAATCATTGCAGGAATTAATATGAAAGCACCACCAATTCCCATTGTCGCTGATAAGATACCGATTACAAAACCAATTATAATTGGAGGAATAACACTTATGTATAATTTAGATTTATAAAATCTAACTTTGAAGGGCAATCTATGCGCCCAGTTATGATAATGAATCTTTCGTTTAACACTTTTTCTTCTTATTCTATCCCTTATTACTTTGGAGCTTTCAATCAGCATTGATAAACCTATACCTGTTAAAAGAGCAAAATATAGAATTGAGATCACGGTATCAATTTGACCAATTGCAACAAGTCTACTGAATATCCAAACACCCAAGATTGATCCAAAGAAGGCACCAACAAGCAACACTCCTCCCATTTTGAAATCTACAAGACCTTGTCTCCAGTGACCCAATGTTCCAGAAATTGAAGATGCAACGATTTGGTTTGCTGATGTTGCAACAGCAACATTAGTAGGTATACCTATAAATATTAGTAGCGGTGTCATTAAAAAGCCTCCACCTAAACCAAACATGCCAGATAGAAATCCTACAACTCCGCCTAAAGACAATAATAGAAAAATGTTAACTGAGAGCTCTGCAATAGGCAGATAAATACTCATAATTCTAAACTTTTCAGACTTTCCCCATTGATATGGTCAACAAAATTAGAAATTTGCAATTTATGAGACAAAGGTTATATATATTTAAACTACAATAATTATTCTTAAACCTATGTCGTACAAAAGTCCAATAGAAGATTTCAAATACAATCTGGCTATGCTTAACTACGACGAGGTCATTGCTGGCATAGAGAAGTTCAAGGAATATGATTCTGAAACACTCATGAGTGTTGTTTCTGAAATAGGGCGCCTTAATGAGCAAGAAGTAATAGATAGTAATAAAATTGGCGATAGAGAGGGCTTAAAATATGTAACTGATGGAGCAGAAGGTCCTGAAGTTCATACCCCTGAAAGATTTAAAAAATTGTATGATGCAGTAAAGTCGTCAGGCTATGTTGGTGCCACTATGCCCACTCAATATGGTGGCGGTGGAGCACCGTTTACGACTGCCATACTTGCAGGTGAAATTGGTATAGCTGCTAATATGGCATTCTATATGGGTCCAGGATTAAGTCATGGTGCAATGAAGACCATCTTAAAAAAAGCCACAGAGGAACTTAAAGATAAATATCTACCCAACATGACTTCAGGTGAGTGGATGGGTACTATGTGTCTGACAGAACCACAATGTGGAACTGACCTTGGCTTAATAAAATCAACTGCAGTTCCTAAAGATGATCATTATGAATTAACAGGCCAAAAAATTTGGATTTCATTTGGTGAACATGACTTAACAGAAAATATTATTCATCTTGTGCTTGCAAGAACACCAGACGCACCCGAGGGTATTAAAGGAATAAGTTTATTTCTTGTACCAAAGCGACTAGATGATAATTCTCGAAATACAATTTATTGTGGCGGTTTAGAACATAAACTTGGAATTAATTCATCACCAACCTGCGTCATGAATCTTGAAAACGCAAAAGGTTGGCTTGTTGGAGAAAAAAATAAAGGAATGGAAGCAATGTTTCTGATGATGAACGATGCACGTTTAAAAGTTGGACTGCAAGGTATAGCAATGTCTGAGATCTCATACCAAAACGCCTTAGAATTTGCAAAAGAAAGAAAACAAATGAGGTCTGTTGTCAAGGATAAGCAAGACAAAGATAGTAAAGCTGACAATATAATCGTTCATCCTGACGTAAGAAGAATGTTAATGAATGTAAAAGCAACAACTGAAGCAATGCGTGCATTATGCATTTATACAGCAATGAAAATTGATCTTGCGGAAGATCATCCTGATGAAAAAGTAAGACAGGAAGCTGATGATTTTGCTGCATTAATGACACCAATAATTAAAGCTTACTGCACTGATAGAGGTTTTTTAAATTGCTCAGAATCTTTACAAGTCTTAGGTGGTAGCGGTTTTACAAAAGAATATCCCCTTGAGCAGTATATGCGAGATGTAAGAATTACAATGATATATGAAGGTACAAATGGTATCCAAGCATTAGACTTAGTTGGAAGAAAATTAACAATGCACCAGGGGCGGTTATTACAAAATTTCCAAAAAGAAGTTCAAAAATTTCTATCTGAAAATAAAGATAATGAGGAAATTTCATCATTTATTAAGCCTCTCGAGAATGCTCTCAATGAAGTTACTGCTTCAACAATGTGGTTAATGCAAAATGGTATGCAGGATCCTGAAAATGCTCTTGCTTCTGCTACTGATTATCTCAATTTAGTAGCTCTATCGTCGATGACTTATATGTGGGCACGCATGGCAAAGTTCTCTATTGGCAAAAATGAACCTATTCATAAAAATAAAATAAAAACTGGAACCTATTTTGTTGAAAAGATTATGCCAGAGTTAACTATGTACTCAAAAAAAGTACAAGCAGGTAAGTCATCAATGATGGATATGGAAGTTGCAGAGTTTTAATTAAGATCTATATCCCAGTTGTCTTGCAGCCAAGTCGTACATTATTTCTTCTGATCCACCGCCAATTGCATTAACCCTTACTTCTCTGTAAATTCTCTCAACTTTTCCAGGTCCGCTATTAGCTCGAAGATATCCTGCTCCACCTAAGATTTGCATTGCTTCTCTTGCGCATAGTTCCATCGCTTTACTCGCATGCACTTTCAGCATTGCCAAGTCTGCAATTGGACTTTCACCATTCATTACTCTCCAAGATAACAATTCTGTCCAAGCCCTTGATGTTTTAACTGCTCTGTTCATATCAACGAGTTTATGTTTTATAACTTGATTATCAATCAACGGCTTACCAAATGTTTTTCGCTCTTTTGCCCAAGCTACTGCTTCATCAATACAAATTTGAGAGTATGCATTCATACCAGCTGCCATACCAAGTCTTTCTTGACTGAAGTTACTCATTACGCCGATCCAGCCGCTGTTTTCTCCGCCAATCAAATTTTCTACAGGTACCTTACAATCATCAAAGTAAAGTACAGCTGTATCAGAGCTTAGCCATCCCATTTTTTTTAAAGGTGTTTGCGTGAAGCCAGGCGTATCCTTTTCAATAACCAGAACTGATATTCCAGTAGCACCTTCACCGCCAGTTCTTACTCCAACTACATATGTATCAGCACGCATTCCACTTGTAATGAACATTTTTGAGCCATTAACAATGAAATGGTCGCCTTTTCTAACTGCTTTTGTTTTCAAACTTGCAACATCTGATCCTCCCGAAGGTTCTGTCATTGCAAGAGCTGCTATTTTTTCACCTCTTACTACCGGAGGAATAAATTTTTCTTTTTGTTCTTCTGTACCCAAAGATTGTATCAATGGTATTGCAATATTATGTGATAAAAGACTTGCTGAAACACCGCCACATCCATGGGCGAATTCCTCAGCTGTTACGATGCCGTGAAAAATATCAATACCTTCTGTTGTACCGCCATACTTTTCATCATAGCCCATTCCCATTAGACCTACATCGGCGGCTTTTTTATAGAGTTCTCTTGGAAACTCACCAGCTTCTTCCCATTCTTCAACAAAAGGAGCTATTTCCTTTGAAACAAATTTTCTTACTTCTTCTCTCCATGCATGATGAGACTCATTATAAAAAAGAGGTTCTTTACCCTCAGAAATTCCAACTTTTGGTATCATATTATTTCACTAACTCCATTTTTAATTACCATTTTATCACGTTCTTTTACTTTGCACTGATAATAAACATTATTACCATCTTTCCACATTTCTGTAACTATTGTTTCTCCAGGATATACAGGTGAAGAAAAACGACAATCAAATCTTTTAAGCTTCTTTACATTTTTGTCGCAGACACTTTCAATAATTGATCTGCATGCGATACCGTATGTGCACATGCCATGTAGAATTGGCCGTTCAAAACCAGCAGACTTTGCAAAATTTGGATCAGAGTGCAATGGGTTGTAATCACCTGAAAGTCTAAAAATTAATGCTTGATCAGGTTTAGTATTTATTTCATGCACATAATCTGGTTTACCCTCAGGTCTTACTAATTCTTTTTTTGGAGATTCAGGTCCACCAAAGCCACCATCTCCCCTAGCGAATGTTGTACTAACGAGCTTACAGATTTCCGTATTATCTTTTTTAAGATTTACAGTTGTTTCAACCTCAATAACTGCACCCTTACCAGGACCTTTATCATAACAACCTATAACTTTTGCGTTAGTTATAAAATCTCCTGAGACAGGTAAAGGATTAGTTACTGATAATCTCTGTTCACCATGAACAACCATAATGAAATTAATATTTGTCTTCAGCAATAATGGTGATTGATATTGAAAATTAGTAGCCATTGACGGCAATGCAATTTGTGAATTTTCATAGACAAACTTTAATTCATCTAAATTCATTGGGTCATTCCCAAGACCGACGCCTAGACTATAGAGAATTGAGTCTTTATCAGTATAGGAAACTTCAATGTTTTCTGAAGTCATGGACATTATTTCTTCGTAATTAATAGCCATTTTTTATGTATTTCTCTAATTTTTAAATGTATATATACTTTATATAGATCACTTATCTAAAGCGAGGAAAAAAAACATGCCAAAACCCTTTGATGTTGAAATAAATAATTCAATTGCTCATATCAGGTTCAATAGGCCTGAAAAAAGAAATTCAATGAACGAGGATTTCTGGAGATTATTTCCAAAGGAAGTTGAAGAGCTAGATGATAGTGGTGAGATTAGAGCTTTAATTGTATCTTCCACGGGACCACACTTTTCCGCTGGAATAGACCTTAGCATGTTTAAAGATGATGTTGTTGAACACGAAACAAATCAAGAGCTTGGCAGAAGTAGGGGGTATTTTATTCAACAGTTAAAGTTTCTGCAACGTGCTGCTTCATGTTTGGAGGATGCGAGATTTCCAGTTGTTGCCGCTGTCCAAGGAGGATGTATTGGTGGAGGTATCGATTTAATCACTGCCGCTGATATAAGGCTTTGTACAAAAGATGCATTTTTTTTAATTGAAGAAATAAATGTAGGTTTGGCAGCAGATATTGGAACTATACAAAGATTACCAAAAATTATACCTGCTGGTATAGCGCGTGAGTGGACTATGATGGGAGAAAAGATATCTGCTGAAAGAGCAAAAGAAGTAGGCCTTGTGAGCTCTATGCATGATAGTCATGAAGAAATGATTGATAGTGCTTTTGAAATGGCTGAAAAATTAGCATCAAAAACACCGCTTGCGATGTGGGTTACAAAAGAAGTTCTCAATTATTCAAGAGACCACTCTGTTAAAGAAGGACTAGATAATGTAGCGCTTTGGAATGCAGCTACGCTTCATAAAGAAGATGTAATGACTACAATGATGTCAAAAATGCAAAAGAAAAAGCCAGAGTATAGAAATTTAAGAGATAAAAATTTCTTGAAACATAAATCAAGTAAATAGTATTTTTAACAAATTAAATTTTAATGAGATTTAAAAAAGGCATTATTCTCGCTGCCGGCAAAGGAACTCGACTTTCGCCTGCAACAAAAGTAACAGTGAAGCCTCTTCTGTCTTTATATGATAAACCTTTACTTTATTACGCGTTATCAAACTTAATTAAGGCTGGTGTTCGCGAGGTGCTATTTATATCTCAAAAGAAAGATATACCAGAATTTAGAAAACTATTTGGCTCGGGAAAACAGCTTGGCATGAAATTCAGTTACACATTTCAAAAAAAACAAGTTGGAATTCCGGATGCAGTTAATATTGCCAAAAAATTTATTAATAAAAAACCATTTGTTTTAGCCTTAGCTGATAATTTATTTGTTGGTAAGAGCTTCACATCAACTTTAAAAAAAGTTCAGTCGCTCAAGGATGGAGCTGCTGTTTTAGCTGTAAAAACAAAATATCCACACAAATCAGCAGTTATTGAATACGATACAGAAAAAAATATAAAATCAATTATTGAGAAACCAAAAAAACCAAAGAGTAATCTTACAATACCTGGTCTTTATTTTTACGATAAAGACTCCATTTCAATTGTTAAGAATTTAAAGCCCTCTAAAAGAAAAGAATTAGAAATAGTTGATGTGCATCAATCTTATCTTAGAAAGAATCTCTTAAAAGTTTTTGCATTAAAAAATGATGTTCAGTGGTTTGATACTGGTGATGCAGAAGAAATGCTTGAAGCCTCAAACTATATTCACAAATATCAAAAAAAGGAAAAAAAGCTATTTGGGTCTATTGAAATGGATTCATATTTAAATGGATGGATTACAAAGAAACAACTTAGAACTCTAATTGATCAAATGCCTAACTCAAAATATAAAGAGAAATTAAGTTCTCTTGTTTAATGTTTGATAAAATTTCATTAATTAATTTATTAGACTCAAAGTCTATTAGTTATAAGATTACTGAACATAAACCGCTGTTTACAGTCGAGGACTCTAAAAATCTTCGAGGTTCAATTGATGGCGCACATTCAAAGAATCTTTTTTTGAAAGATAAAAAAAATAATTTTTTTTTAGTAAGTTTTATTGAGGATATTATTGCTGATTTAAAAAAAGCATCAGTGCCTTTAGACTCCAAAAAATTGTCTTTTGCAAATGAAGGTTATTTAATGAATATTCTAGGTATCAAACCCGGATCAGTATCTCCATTTGGATTATTGAACGATAAAGAAAAAAAAGTTAAATTTTTCTTTGATCAAGAGTTTATGGAATATGAAATTGTGAATTTCCATCCTTTAATCAACACGTCAACAGTGTCAATAGCTCCGAATGACCTGATAAATCTGATTGAACAGCATCATTCAAAAGTCGAATTTATTAATATGAGAGATTTTCAAAAATGACTTTAAGAAAAGCAAAATTTATTAAAACCAAGAAAAAAATTAAAGCGAATGTTTTTGATTTATATTTTGATGAAGTTAAATGGGTAAATGGAAATAAAACTATTAGGGATCTTATTGTACACAATGGCATAACTTGTATTGTTCCAATAATTGATAAGAAATTTATAGTTTTGCTCAAACAATATCGATACGGATCAGATCAAATTATGCTTGAAGTTCCAGCAGGAACTATTGACCCAGGAGAAAGGCCATTAAGTTGTGCCAAAAGAGAATTAATTGAAGAAACTGGTTATCATGGAAAAAATTGGAAAATGATAGGCAAATACTTTTCAACCCCAGCATATAATACTTGCGTAGTGCACTGCTATCTAACTCATTGCTATAAAAAGAGTGAGACAAATTTTGACGAGGATGAGGTTCTAGAGACAAAAATATATTCAGTCCAAGAAGTAAGAAGACTACTTAAAACAAATAAGATTAACGATATGAAAACTTATATCAGCCTCGACCGATTTATGAATTATTATTGATTCAATATTTTCCAAATACCTGAGGCAGATAAAATAATTTTATCTTGTGAGATCAAATTACCCTCAATAAAGACGAGTGATTTCGTAGTTCTTGTAACCTTAGCGTCACATTCTACAATATCATCCTGAAGACCTGGACTTACAAAGTTACAATTCAGTGAAATAGTACTGCAAGGTTTTTTTCCACATGCAGCAAATACCATAGATCCCAAGAAAATATCTGCTAATGACATGGAGTAGCCACCATGTGCAATACCATGAGCATTGAGATGTTTATCCAAAATTTTAGTAATGAATTTATATTGGTTATTCTCTTCTCGCTTAAAATACATTGGTCCAATTAAGACATCAAAGCCAGCATGCCATCCAAGTTTTTTGTATCCTTCTGGTACCCAGCTTGGTGCTGATACTTCTGTCTTTAACATGACCATAGAGAATCTCCCTAATTCAAAGAATGCGACTTTCTAGACTTCTATTCGGATATGGTCAAGCAGAATAAAGAAAAATATTTGCCAAAATTGAGGGTATTTTTGATGTATTTTTTAAATAAAATTAAACTTTTTTTTTTATATAAAAAGTCTATCTTACGGTTTTCTAAATATTTATAAGGGCAATATAGTATGAGAGAAGCTGCAATAATTTCAACTGCAAGAACTGGATTAGCAAAAGCTATGAGAGGTGGATTTAACAAAACTCACGGCATTACAATGGGTGGCCATACTGTTAAACATGCTATTGAAAGAGCAGGAGTTGAAGCTGGTGAAGTAGAAGATGTAATTTTTGGATGCGGACAACCAGAGGGAGCAACAGGTCATAACATTGGAAGAAATGTTGCAATTGCAGGAGGATGCCCCGTAACTGTGCCAGGTACTACAATAAATCGTTTTTGTTCATCAGGTTTACAATCAATAGCGGTAGCTGCTCAAAGAATTATTGTTGATGGAATTAAAGTAGCGATAGGTGGGGGAGTAGAGTCAATATCAATGACACAGCAAAACATGAACATGAAACACCTTATTGAGCCTGAACTTCAAAAAATTTGTCCAGCATTATGGATGCCTATGATTAATACTGCTGATGTCGTAGCAGATCGATACAAAGTAAGTAGAGAATACCAAGACGAATATTCACTACAAAGTCAACAACGAACAGCTGCAGCTCAAACCGCAGGAAAATTTAAAGACGAGATTGTTCCTTTAACAACAAAAATGGATGTAATGAACAAAGAAACAAAGGAAGTTACCGAACAAGAAGTAACAGTTGATAAAGATGAGTGTAATCGACCACAAACTACACTTGAGAGCCTTGCTGGTTTAATGCCAGTCATGGGACCTGATAAATATATTACTGCGGGCAATGCTAGTCAGCTGTCAGATGGAGCATCTTCATGTTTGTTAATGGATCTTAAAGAAGCAGAAAAAAGAAATATTGAACCTATGGGAATTTTTAGAGGACTTTCTGTTGCAGCTTGTGAGCCCGATGAGATGGGTATAGGACCAGTATTTGCTGTACCAAAACTCCTAGAGCAACATGGCTTAAAGGTAGATGATATCGATATATGGGAATTGAACGAAGCATTTGCAGTTCAAGTTTTATACTGTAGAGATAAGCTAGGAATTGATAATGAGAAATTAAATGTGAACGGAGGATCAATTTCTATTGGACACCCATATGGTATGACCGGCTCTAGAATGACAGGACATATTTTAATCGAAGGTAAGAGACGAAAAGCTAAATACGGTGTTGTAACAATGTGCGTTGGTGGCGGAATGGGAGCAGCAGGTCTTTTTGAGATTTTATGATAGATATAATTAAATACATTGAAAAAATAGCTCTGGTAATAATTATTTTTGCTACAGTTATAGCTATTGGCTACGAAATATACGCAATGTATGAAAAAAATCTCGTTGAACTTGCAGACTTACTTTTGTTATTTATTTATCTCGAAGTTATACAGATGATTAGAGAATATTGGACACTAAATAGAATCAGGATCAGCATACCGCTGTTTATCGCTATTACTGCTGTTGCACGTTTAATAATTTTACAGGGCAAGACTATGAATCCAAGCATGCTGCTATACGAGGGAGGAGCTATTTTATTGATTGCTATAGCTGTTCTTATATTAAAAGCGAGAAAGCTTAAAATATTTGCTGATGTTGACGATTAAGATTGTCAAAGGATTAATACTTCCATTTTTAGTTGTCCTTTTAATAAGCACATCTGCGTTTTCACTTACCGATGAGGATGAACAAGAGATTATTTCTGTAGTAAGTCAGCAGCTGCAGGCATTTCAAGATGATGATTTTGAGAAAGCCTATTCTTTCGCATCACCGATTATCAAGAAAATATTTCCAAGTTCAAAAGTATTTGGTGAAATGGTTGTAGGTCAGTATCAGGCCGTTTATCGTCCCAAAAGTATCAACTTTGGCAAGATATCACTTAAAGATGGAGTGCCTTCCCTTGAAGTATATTTAGTTGATCCTGAAGGTGAATTCGTAACTGCAATTTACTCAATGCAGCAACAAGAAGATGGTGAATGGCTGATTAATGGATGTTTTCTTACTCAGGCAGAAAGTAACGAAATTTAGGATTGAGAGTTTCTTATAACTTGCTCGTAAAATTTTAGGCTTTCTTTGCTTTTTCTTTCTAAAGTATCTCTATTCACCTCGATTAAACCAAAACGTGGCTTGTAGCCATATATCCATTCAAAGTTGTCAAGAAATGACCAATAGTAATAACCTCGAATATCTAAACCGTCATCTAAACAGCTTTGAAGTCCTTTTAATGCTGTAGTGATATATTTTATTCTTTGATTATCATCATCTGTGCCAATCCCATTTTCGGTTATAATCATCGGGCAATTTATTTTTGGGGCAACATATCTCAATACATTTTCTAATGACTCAGGATAATATTCGTATCCCATAACAAGCATATTTTCATCATTGACGTTAGGCTTCATAATGCCCTCAGGACCATAGGTGTGTCGTGTATAAGTTTGAATACCAATGAAATCATCATCTTTAGTTTGATCCAAGCACACATCAACAGTTTCAGCGTGAGCAATATCGCGTGATTGTTGGCCTCCTTCTGCCGCTTGGTAATCCATAATTGAAAGTGTAATACCAACAGGCTGATTTTTTGTAAGTAGACCTTTGATAACTGGAAAAGCTTTTACATGCGCTGCCATCATGCAGTCACGTATTTTATAGGGATGGCCAAATAGAAATGGGCCAAAATTGTCTAAAGTTGACCCACATGATTTAGCTGCATCTTCAACAAATGGCATTATAGTTTTCATTCCTTGCTCAGGGTAGCTAGGAAATGTATGTGCAAAACATGCAGTTAGATTTGCCTCATTTATTGTACAAACCGTATCTATACGGTCGCCCAGCTCTTTTGTTACAAATTCAGCATATTTAACATATAAATCTGCGTTTTCCATTTTTTCCCAACCTCCTTTAGCTGTAAACCAAAGTGGGGAAGTGAAGTGTTGGAATGTTACGCACGTTTGAAGATTATTTTCATGACAACAATCTAAAACTTTTTTGTAATGATCAATTGCCTCTTTTGAAAATTCTCCCTCGGACTCTTCGATGCGAGCCCATTCAATAGATAGTCTGTAGGATTGT
>CACMBZ010000015.1:0-12005 GCA_902612095.1 uncultured Pelagibacteraceae bacterium
TCTTAATGGGCTTGGATAGTTTTCTCCTCTGGCATTTCTAAGAGTTGCTACGTGATCAATATTTACACCAAGACGAGGTAGGGTCATTTATATTACTCTACTACCAGGTTTTGTTGCAGGTATTTTATTAAGATCGTCTGGAAGGTTGTTGGGATCATAAATTGGAATATCTAGTTTTAGGACTGATATTACATTGTGATCTTTAAATAATTTATGATTTGAACGATCAACGATTGCTGCGATGCCTAATAAATTAACATTTAGGAGTTTTAGTTTTTCTAAACATTCATTTGTTGATTTCCCTGTTGTAATTACATCCTCAACGAATAAGACGTTTGCATTTTCCTTAATATTAAAGCCTCTCCTCAATTCAAATTCGTTATCGACTCTCTCATAGAATATAAATTCAGATCCTAAAGATCTTGCAAGCTCATACCCTACGAGAAGACCTCCTAAAGCAGGAGAAATCACACAATCAATCTTGTCATCAATATTTTCTTGCACCCTGTACTTTAACTCTTCGCAGACCATCTCTCCATTTCGAGGGTCTTCAAATAACTTTGAACACTGGAAGTAAATTTTGGATCTTTTTCCCGATGAAAGTATAAAATGTCCATTCTGAATAGCTTCTACTTTTTCAAAAAAATCTTTTATTTCTTTTTCAGTCTTCATAAATTTATCAAAAGCCTACTTACAGAACTTACAATATCTACTTCTGAGAGAGTTTCTATAATCTTATCCAGATGATCAAGATTATGAACGTCAATAATAAAAATCATATCAAAATAATCATCGCCTTTTTCAGATATGTTAAGGTTAGTTATATTGCCACCTGCACTTCCAACAATGGTTGCTAATTTACCTAAAGATCCAGGTTCATTTTTAACTGAGACTTTTATTCTTGACGAAAAATACTGCTTTGGATCTACATCTTTCCATGAGGCAGTGATCCAATCTTCTTTTTTTGTTTCTTTATCTAGCTCCTTACATAAACTGGAGTGAATGATTACACCTGAATCTTCTGATGTAAGTCCCAAAATATTTTCATTGGGTAAAGGGAAACAGCATTCTGCATAATGAATTGCGATTCCAGGTTGGAAGTTACTTATCTCTAAAGGCATCTTATCGTTTGTGTCTCTTCTTCTGTATCGAGAAAAAAATGATAAAGTTGAACGGGGCTTAAGCTTTGATAATTGATGTGGCTTTATACTTCCTTTACCAATTGCAACAAGAAACTCCTCAGGACTTTTCCTATTAAAAATTTTTGCAAAATTACTAATTTCTGTGTTTGAAATATCTTCATTTCTACCTGTGACTTTGTGTAATATTTTTAACCCTAGACTTGTAAATTCATCTTTTTCTTGCTTTTTAAAAAATCTTTTTATCGATGACTGCGCCTTTGCAGTTGTAACAATATTTTCCCAAGTTTCAGATGGAGATGGTTTTTTTGATGTTAGTACTTCAATCTCATCTCCATTTTGAAGTTTTGTAAATAAGGGTCTAGGTTTTCCATTAATCTTACATCCAACGCAACGATTTCCAATTTCAGAATGAAGGGCATAAGCAAAATCGATAGAGTTAGAATTTGCAGGCAAATGAATTAAGTCACCTTTCGGTGTAAAACAAAAAACTTGATCCTGAAACATTTCTAATTTTGTAGCTTCAAGTAAGTCCTCAGAGCTTCCACCGCTGTCCAATATTTCTACTAAATCTCTCAACCAAGTAACATTAACTGGATCTGAAGAAGAGTTATCTACTAAATTATAATTCTCTTTATAGCTCCAGTGTGCCGCTATACCCTTATCTGCTATAGTGTTCATTTCATTTGTTCGAATTTGAAGTTCAACTCTCTGTCTTTCAGGGCCAACAATTGTTGTATGAATTGACTGATAATTATTAATTTTTGGTGTCGATATATAATCCTTAAATGAGCCTGGTACAGCAGACCACCGGTTATGAATGATGCCCAATATACTATAACAATCTTCAATGCTATTAGTGATAATCCTATAAGCAAAAATATCCGACAATTGTCTAAAAGCAATTTGCTTATTCTGCATTTTATTCCATACAGAGAAGATTTTTTTTTCACGTCCTATTATTTGACAATCAATTTCATTTTTTTCTAAAAGACTAAAGATCCTTGTCTTTATTTTATCAGTTAAATTAGATTTATCTTTCTTTAAATACTCAATTCTTGTCATCAATGAGGAATATGCAGATGGATTTAAAATTTGAAATGATAAATCTTCCAACTCGTCCTTGAATTCATGCATCCCCAATCTTCCAGCAAGGGGGGCATAAATTTCTAATGTTTCCGATGCAATACGTTGTCGTCTTTTTTCCTGTGGAATAAATTGAATCGTTCTCATGTTGTGTAAACGGTCAGCTAACTTTACTAACAAAACTCTGATATCCTTCGACATTGCTAAAATTAATTTTCTGAAATTTTCAGCCTGGAATTTATTTTCAGTATACGTTTCAATTTTTGACAGTTTTGTAACGCCGTTTACTAATTGAAGGACTTCTTTTCCAAATTTTTCTTCAATTTCATTTTCTGTAGCAAGAGTATCCTCAAGTGTGTCATGTAAAAGGCCCGTTATAATTGTGGAAGTATCTAACTTTAAGTTTAATAGAATATCTGCAACTGCAACTGGGTGAGATATATAAGGATCACCTGAATGCCTTTTTTGTGACTTGTGACACTCGACTGCAAAAGAATAAGCTTTTTCTATTAATTTAGAATCAAGATTCTTATCAATTGGTTTTGCAGGTTTATAGACTGTTGATTGTGCCATAATGCACTATTAATCATACATTATATACTAAGTGAAGCCCAAAATAATTGACAATTTATAAAGTATTCAAGACTTTGTATAATTTATCTTCAATATGCAAGCTTTTATGAAGCTTCATAATTGATGATTTTTTTTCATAGTGGAGCCATCCAGGACAAATGTCCAATAAAGGCCTTAATACAAAATTTCTCTCATGAAGTCTTGGATGTGGAATTTCAACAGAATTTTTGTTCTCATTTATCAATATTTTACTGGACTTACTAAGCAAAAGAATATCCAAATCACATGTTCGAGAAGTATTTTTACGATAGGCGTATCTTCCTGTAATTCTTTCAATTTTTTTTAAAATTATTAGTAAATTTTTAGGTTTTAATTTTGTTTCAACAACTAAAGCAGCGTTTAAAAAGGTTTCGGCAGCAGTTTTAAAATTTTTAGGTGGCGATGAATATAATTTAGACTTTTTTATTACTTTGATATTATTACGCTCCAACTCTTTTAAAACAAATTTAAGTGTATTTAATTTATTACCAAATCTTGAGTTAGAATTTGACCCAATTCCTAAAGCGTAAATCATCCGTACTTTTTTTTCTCCCTAACCCAATCTTTTCTTTTTTTAGCATCTCTTTTATCATGTAGTTTTTTTCCTTTAGCAAGAGCAATTTCCAACTTTGCCTTACCTGTTTTATTAAAGTATATTTTTGTTGGGATCAAAGTAAGTGACTCTTTATTTAATTTTCCAATGATTTTTCTGATTTCTTTTTTGTGTAAAAGTAATTTTCGTGGCCGGTTTTCAACATGATTTAGATATGAAGCATTAGAATATTTCGAGAAATGTGAGTTTATTAAAAATATTTCACTATTATCTTCCCTTGCATATGACTCGGCTATCTCAACTCTTCCATTTCGAAGCGATTTTATCTCACTTCCTTGTAGTTCAATTCCTGCCTCAAATAACTCAACAAATGTATAATTATACTTTGCTTTTCTGTTTTGAACTGCTATCTGCAAGGCTATATTAATGATGCGTGCTTCATAGCTTTATCAACTAATTGCTTAGTTTCGTCTGATATACTTGTGAGCGGCAGTCTTATGTCATCCTTACATAAACCAAGCTTAGAAGCAGCATATTTTACTGGGGCAGGACTAGACTCAACAAATAAAGCATGATGCAACGGCATCAGTTTGTCATTTATCTCAGAAGCTTTAGCAAAATTTTGATCTAAACAATATTTCATAAATTCAGAACATAATTTTGGCGCAATATTAGACGTCACTGAGATAGATCCGTGACCACCGTAAACCATAAAAGCTAACGTAGTTGCATCATCTCCTGTTAATTGATTAAAATCTTCTCCTATTGTTATTTTAGTTTCATAAACTCTTGGTATATCTGAAGTAGCATCCTTTACTCCAACAATGTTTTTAATTTTGAACAAATCCCTCATTGTTTTTGTATTCATATCAACAATTGATCTACCAGGAATATTATAAATAATAATTGGAAGTGTAGTTGCCTTACTAATTGCCTCAAAGTGCGAGTATAAACCATGTTGTGTAGGTTTATTATAATATGGTGTAACCACTAAAGCTCCATCAGCGCCTGCTTTTTCAGCATGCATGGTGAGATCGATTGCTTCGTCGGTGTTATTTGATCCTGTTCCTGCTATTACTGGCACACGTTTTGCTGTTTCTTCAACACATATCTCAACTGCTAATTTGTGTTCTTCATGGCTTAAAGTTGGAGACTCGCCTGTTGTGCCCACAGGAACCAGTCCATGAATACCTTCTGATATTTGAAAATCTATCAGAGACCTAAATGATTTTTCATCAATAGATTTGCCGTCAAAAGGCGTAATTAATGCTGTATGAGATCCTTTAAACATTGTTTACAATAGCACTTTTAATTATTTAAAAAAACCTTAATCATAAATATACTTGTGCAAATCAAACAAATAACTATTTCGTGAAAAAATTAATCATTTTTGTAGTAAGTTTATTTTTTATTTCAGGAATATCTTCTTTTGGGGAAATAACGCCTGTAAAAAGAAGTCTATATATTGAATTGCCAGGACCTGGATTCTCAATCCCAATAAAAAAACCCGTACAGCCTGCTCTGTCTCAATTGTTGAGCAATAAAGACTATGAGTTATTTGAGTTAGCGCTCGACAAGGCAGATGAATATAAATGGGATCGAGTAGTTGGAATAAGCGAAAATATTAATAATGAAACGGCAAAAGAAACTCTAAAATGGCTTAGATATTATAATGGTGCAGGTAATTTAACATTTTCTGATTACAGAACATATATTAAGAAAAATTCAAATTGGCCTGAAATAGAAAAAATAAAACTCAAAGCTGAATCAAAAATTACATTTAGAGATAATTATGAAGATTTAATAGATTACTTTAGCGATAATACTCCAGAAACAGGCTGGGGTCGAATATATCTAGGTAATGCACTTCTAAACAGTGGAAAATCTGAAGAAGGGAAGAGACTTATCATTGATGGCTATATAGGTGGCAGCTTTACAAGAAAAGAACAATCTCAAATCATAAAAACTTATAAAAGTATTTTAAATAAAGATCATCATCTGAGAAGAATAAATAAATTACTGTGGGACGGAAAATATAGGACTGCAGCCAGATTGGTAAAATATGTTGATAAAGATTATCAAAAACTATTTGAAGCCAGGATAGGATTAATATCATTTGCGGGTGGTGTAGATAATTTAATAAAGCTGGTTCCAGATGAATTGAAAAATGATCCTGGGCTTATTTATGATCGAATCAATTGGCGAATTAAAAAAAGAAAGTATGATAGTGCGCTAGTATTATTATTAGATATCAATAAATCAAATTCAAGTGAGTTAGTTCGCCCAGACAAATTTTGGGATAAAAAAAGTTTTCTTATTAGGCGTTTAATTGACCGTCATGAATATGAAACTGCATACGCGCTTGCAATAAATCACGGTTTGAGTGAAAGTAAAGATATTGCTGAGGCTGAGTGGTTAGCTGGTTGGATAGCTCTTACTTTTTTATCTAATCCAGAATCAGCCTATCTTCATTTTCAGGAAATTTGGAATGTTTCATCAAGACCAATCTCAAAAGCAAGAGCCGCATATTGGATGGGAAATGCATTAGAGGAAGTTGGTAGTTCTGAAGAGTCGCAACGCTGGTATGAAAAGGCTTCTTTGTACAGTCTTACCTTTTATGGTCAGCTCGCGGCGAGCAAATTATCAGAAAAGAAATTATTTAATCCATTGCTTGTAGAGTATTCCGATGCTAACAACACTGATTATAAAGAAAATCGACCAGTTTATTTATCAATCTCTTTATTAAATGAATTTGATAGACCTAAATTAGTTAAAAAATTTATTTGGGATCTTGCTGATCGTAACAATCTAAGTTCTTCTGTAAATTCTGTAAAAACTGCAAATGACTTAGGCAGACATGATTTTGCAGTTCAAGCAGGTAAAATTTTATATTATAACCACACAATTCTTGACCCTCTAAGCTTTCCTCAAATTGAAAGACCTGAATTTGGAAAAATTATTTTTCCAGAACAAAGTCTAATACATTCTGTAACAAGACAAGAAAGTCAGTTTGATCCTAAAGCTGGAAGTTATGCAGGAGCTAAAGGGTTAATGCAACTTATGCCGTATACTGCAAAAAGGGTCTCAAAGGGTTTAAAGCTTAAATATACAAAGAGTAAATTAACTGAAGATCCAAAGTATAATGTAATTTTAGGAAGTGCTTATTTAGATAAATTACTCTCAAACTACAATGGCTCATACATTTTGTCTCTTGCAGCTTATAATGCGGGTGAATCACGAGTTTCAAGATGGATAAAAAAATATGGGGACCCAAGAAAAGATGATATTACAAGTGAAAATTGGATAGAGTTGATACCTTTCAAAGAAACAAGAAACTATGTTCAAAGAGTAATGGAAAATATTCAAGTATATGAATTTATTGAGAGTGGATTGAAACCAATTGAGTACACTTTATCGAATAATCTTAATCGTGCTTATGTTGGTGGAAAAACCTTAATTAAACCAAGTAAGAAAAAAGAATCGAAATAAAATTAGTGTGGCGGAGAGAGAGGGATTCGAACCCTCGGTACGGGTATAAGCCCGCACAACTCCTTAGCAGGGAGCCGGTTTCAACCACTCACCCATCTCTCCACACATTGTTTTAATATATCAAATTTATATTGATTAAAAGAAATTACTTTATTGCGATAACTTTTTCTTGATAAGATCATTAACTATTTTTGGATTAGCTTTGCCTTTAGAAAGTTTCATGGCCTCACCAACAAAAAAACCAAAAAGTTTATCTTTTCCATTTTTATATTTTTTAACGTTTTCTGGATTTGAATTTAATACATTATCAACTAGGCTTTCTATTTCATTTTCATCACTAATTTGGGATAAACCTTTTTCATCAATAATTTCTAACGCACCTTTGCCACTTTCACACATTTCCTCCAACACTTCCTTTGCTTGACGGTTTGAAATCTTACCATTTTCGATGTTATCAACCAGTTCACCAAGTTGTTTTGAAGTAATAGGACTATCCTCAATAATCAGATTTTTTTTATTTAGTATTGAAAATAATTCTCCAGTAACCCATGTTGTTACAAGTTTTGGATTCCTCTTCTTTACAACGTCTTCGAAATATTCACTTGTTGCTTTGTCTGAAACAATAATATTTGCATCATAAGAACTAAGAGAATATTCATTAATAAATCTCTCTTTTATTTGATCTGGCAACTCTGGTATTGAGTCTTGTAAACCTTTAATCCAGTCATCATCCAAAGTGAGTGGCAAAAGGTCTGGATCAGGAAAGTATCGATAATCATGAGCATCTTCTTTTGACCTCATTGATCTCGTTTCACCAGACTGCGTATTAAATAATCTTGTTTCTTGATTAACACTTTCTCCTTGCTCAATAAGTTTTATTTGTCTCTTTGCTTCATAAACGATAGCTGCATGAATAAATTTAAATGAGTTTAAGTTTTTGATTTCGCACCTTGTACCTAATTCATTTCCAGGCTTGTTTACTGAAACATTTACATCGGCTCTTAGAGATCCTTGTTCCATATTTCCGTCACATGTACCAAGATATCTTAGAATACTTCTAACTTTTCGAACATATTCAACAGCCTCCTCTGGTGAGCTCATATCTGGTTTAGATACAATTTCCATTAAAGCAATTCCTGAACGATTCAAGTCAACAAAAGTGAAGTTTGGATCCTGATCATGCAAACTTTTACCTGCATCTTGTTCTAAATGAAGTCTCTCAACTCCTATTTTCTTTTGACCGTTTTCAGTTTCTATTTCAACAAATCCTTCTCCCACTATTGGGTTCTTATACTGAGATATCTGGTAGCCTTGTGGTAAATCTTGGTAAAAATAATTCTTACGATCAAAAATAGATTTTTTATTTATTTTTGCATTTAATCCAATCCCTGACTTAACGGCTTGCTCAATACAAAATTTATTAATTACAGGCAGCATACCTGGCATTGCTGCATCAATTAAACTGACTTGACTATTAGGTTTAGATCCAAAATCGGTTGGTGATGATGAAAATAATTTAGATTTTGAATTAACTTGAGCATGAATCTCTATTCCAATAACTAAATCCCAACCCTCTATCATTTGAGCCACCATTTTTCTGGAGTTTCTGAATAATTTATAGTTTCCTCTATATTTCTAGCAACATTGAGTAATTTTTGTTCTTCAAATGAATTTGTTATCAATTGTAAGCCAATTGGTAAATTATTCTCATCATTTGAATATGGAATTGATATACCTGGTAAACCCGCTAGATTTACAGGAACAGTAAAAATGTCATTTAGATAGTTTTGTACTGGATCAGAAGGCTCATTTGCAATTTCAAATGCCGTTGAAGGTGTTGAAGGGGTGAGAATCGCATCAACTTTTTTAAAGGCTTCAACGTAATCACTTTTTATTAATGATCTAATCTTTTGTGCCTTAATATAGTAAGCATCATAATATCCAGATGATAGCACATATGTGCCAATTAATATTCTTCTCTTTACTTCATCACCAAATCCCTCTGATCTCGTTTTTTCGTACATATCAATGAGATCATTTCCTTTGACTCTTAGTCCATATCTTACTCCATCATAGCGAGCTAAATTTGATGAAGCTTCTGCAGGTGCGATAATATAGTAAGCGGGCAAAGCGCTCATTGTATGAGGTAAGCTAATATCTACTATTTCTGCTCCATTAGTTTTTAGTAAATTTGCACACTCATCCCAGCTTTTTTGAGTACTAGCTGGAAGCTTGTCACTTCTAAATTCCTTTGGTATTCCAATCTTCATCCCTTTTATATCTGAATTTAAATTTTGATAATAATTTTCTTTTGGATTAACCGAAGAAGTTGAATCCTTTTCATCATGACCCGATATAATGTCTAATAAGATTGCAGCGTCTTCAACGGTTTTTGTAATTGGTCCCGCTTGATCTAATGAAGATGCAAATGCAACTATTCCCCATCTGGATACTCTTCCATATGAAGGTTTCAAACCAACAGTACCTGTAAAAGAAGCTGGCTGTCTAATTGAGCCTCCAGTATCCGTTCCAAGAGAGGCTACACAAAGATCGCCTGAAACTGCTGCTGCTGACCCTCCAGATGATCCTCCTGGAACAAGCTCATTATCAGAATTTACAGATTTCCATGGATTCTTAACCGAACCAAAAAAACTAGTTTTGTTAGTTGAACCCATTGCAAATTCATCACAATTTAATTTGCCTAAACTAATCAAGCCTGCATCATCACAATTTTGAGTAACTGTAGACTCATAATTTGGAACAAAGTTTGATAAAATTTTACTTGATGCAGTAGTAGTCACACCCTTCGTACAAAATAAATCTTTTATTCCAATTGGAATTCCGTCGTACTTACTTCTGAGATTTTGACTTTTTCTTCTTTCGTCAGACTTTTCAGCATCAATAAGAGCTTTCTCTTGTGATATAGTATTATAGCAATTTAACTCTTTACCATTTTCAATATTTTTTAAATACTCTGAAGTTAACTCTTTCGATGATATTTTATTATTTTCCAAAAGAACTGCCAGCGATTTTAATGTATAACTATCTTTCATTATTCGATCACTTTTGGAACAACAAAAAAGTCCATTTCTTTTTCAGGTGCATTTTCTAATATTTCTTCAGCACTATTCTTAGTGTCCACTTTATCATCTCTAACTTCTAATTTTTGATTAAGGGAATTAGATGTTGGATCAACTTGATCAGTTTTAATTTCTTTTAACTGATCAACAAATTCTAAGATTGAATTAAGATCCTTACTAAGATTATTGAGTTTATCGTCACTGATTGAAATTCTTGCTAACTTTCCAAGTTTTAAAAGACTTTTCTTATCAAATTCCATATTTATATGAGGTACTAACTTAAATTAATGTATGATATACAATCAAAAAATGACTAATGAAACAAAAAAAGAAGTAGATATCGCAGAATTTAAGTCATTAGTGGAAAGTAAACATAAAATTCTAGGATTGGATATTGGCAGTAAAAGAATTGGAGTTGCAATTTCTACATCGGATATGACGGGGGCTCTACCATTAAGAACTATTAAATATTCAAACATGAAAGACTTTCTGAAAGAATTAAATGAGCTAGTTAAACTTCACGACGTTAAAGCCCTCATCATTGGACTGCCATTAAATATGGATGGAAGTGAGGGAAAAAGTGCTCAATCAATCCGTGATAAATCAAGAGCTATAAATTTGTCTTTGAATATTACCTATTCTTTTTGGGATGAAAGACTTTCAACTGTTGCTGTGGACAGGTTATATACAGATAATTCTAAAAGCAGAAAAAAAGCCCATAATGAAAAAAAAGAAATTGATAGTCTCGCTTCAGCATTTATCTTGGAAGGTGCATTAAATTATATTAAAAGAATGAATTAATGCTTGAAAACATTAAAATCCCTAAAATCTCTCAAACCCATCTACATGGCATAAAAAATCTCAGCATTGAGGATATAAATAATATTTTAGAACTCAGTAAAATTTTCAAAGAGCACAACAAGGAAAAAGATAAAAAAATACCGATCTTAAAAGGTAGAACAATTATAAATCTTTTTTTTGAACCCTCTACAAGAACACTAATCTCTTTTGAAATAGCTGCTAAAAGATTAGGCGCTGATGTAATTAATATGAATATTGAAGGATCTTCATTAAGAAAAGGTGAAAGTTTATTTGATACCGCTCAAACTTTAGGAGCAATGAACCCTGATCTTGTAATTATCAGACATGGAGAAAATGATGCCTCAAAAGAAATTGCTAAAATATTAGAATGTCCTGTTATAAATGCTGGAGAAGGTGTTAATGAACACCCTACACAAGCATTGCTTGATGCTTATACAATCATGAATCATAATCGAAAGCTTAATGATATCACAGTTTCAATATGTGGTGATCTTGAACATAGTCGAGTAGCAAGGTCAAACTACTATCTTCTAAATAAAATGAAATCAAAAGTTAGATTCGTATTTCCTGATTACTTTAAACCAAAAGATTTAGATAAATATGATGTTGAAACGTTCACAAATTTAGAAGAAGGCATAAAAGATGCTGATATAGTAATGATGCTTAGAATCCAAAATGAAAGAATAAAAGATTTAAATCTTCCATCAGCAGACGATTATTTTAGAAGTTTTGGACTTACTTATGAAAAGTTAAAATTAGCAAAGCCTGAAGTACTAGTGCTTCACCCTGGTCCAATAAATCGAGGTGTAGAAATAGAGAATGAACTAGCTGATGATGTAAACAAATCAGTGATAACTGAACAGGTTGAAAATGGAGTAGCTGTTAGGATGGCTTGTTTATCAATTATGGTAAAATGATATTCGAGATAATTTTAATAATTTACTTTTCCTACCTTCTAGGATCAATCCCAACTGGTATTTTGGTTTCAAGGTTATTCAATTTAGGGGAGCTTAAAAGTATTGGCTCAGGAAATATTGGGGCTACGAACGTATTAAGAACAGGAAACTTTTCAGCTGCAGGAATTACACTATTTGTTGATTTCTTTAAAGCGTTAATACCAATAACCCTTACTCTGGCAATCAATGATAATTTACTTTTTATATCTGGAACTTTTATTCTATTTGGTCATATATTTCCTATATGGCTTGATGATTTAAAAGGAGG
>CACMBZ010000016.1:0-6008 GCA_902612095.1 uncultured Pelagibacteraceae bacterium
AGCAATAGAAGATATGGTGGATGAAATTTGGACCGAAGGTCCGCTAACAGGGTTATTAAATAATGCTGCAGGAAATTTTATCTCAAGAACAGAAGATTTATCTCCAAGAGCATTTACTGCTATTTCTAATATTGTTTTCAATGGAACTTTTTACATGACAAATGCAATAGGTAAGAGGTGGTTAGCTGAAAATCTAAAAGGAAGTATAATTTCTATTTTAACTACATGGATTGATAGCAGTGGTCCATATACAGTTCCATCAGCAATGTCAAAGTCTGGTTTAGCGACAATGACTAGATCTCTTGCAGCTGAATGGGGGAATAGAGGTATAAGATTAAATGCTATCTCGCCTGGACCATTTCCGACCAAAGGTGCGTGGGATAGATTAGCGCCAGGTGGTAAAGGTGCAAATATGATGGAATCGATTCCAATGAAAAGAACTGGAGAACTCAGCGAGCTCGCAAATCTTGCAACTTTCTTAATGGCGGATGGAGTTGATTACTTAACAGGAGAAATTATTACTATCGATGGGGCTCAATGGTTGAATCATGCGGGTAATTTCTATGAAATGTTAAAAGATGTAACCGATCAAGAGTGGGAACAACTCAGAAGTATGATTAAAGCCTCAAATGACGCTGATAAAGCAAAAAGGTCTGTCTAGATAAAAGAGTCTTTAAAAAGTTTTTTGCTCAAACCTCTTATAAGTGGTGGCAGGTGTCTCATAAAAAACGATGCAAATTTTGCTTCGAAGCCAACTGGATGATGGATCCTACTTGAGTCATAAGCGGACCAGACTGAACTTACGACTTTTTCAACTGGATAAACTTTTGTTTTCTGATTAACAAATTCACGGTCCAATTGACTTTTTGCACCAGTTGTAACAGCTTCAGCATCTAAGATTGGTGTTTCGGTAAACCAAGGGTTAATTTCAGATACTTTAATGCCATACCGCTCGAACTCAATACGCAGATTTTCTGTAAGAGAGCTCACGGCATGCTTTGTTGCTCCATAAACAGATATGCCTGGAGCTGTAATAAGTCCCGCAACTGAACTTGTATTAAGTAGCATGCTGTTTTCCGTGCTTCTTAGTATTTCAAGCATTGTAAAACATCCATTAACAACACCTTTAAAGTTTACATCAATTATTTTGTTCATTTCCTCAATTTTAATATCCTCAAATGCTCCTGCAAAGTTTGCTATACCTGCATTATTAAAAAATATATCACACCTACCACCTGTATATTGAGAGAAACTTTTTTCTGCTTCATTCCAATCTTCAATATTTGTTACATCTAATTTTTGATACATACATTTATTATGACCAATGATTTCAGCCACCTCTTTCAGGGCCTCTTGATTGATATCAAAAAGTCCTACATTCCATCCATTTTCAGCAAATGATATTGCAGTTGCCTTACCGATTCCTGATGCTGCGCCAGTAATAAAAATACTTTTTGTCATCTTAAACTATAGTCCTTTTAAAAATAATTTAGTTGCAAATAAGCTTACCTCAGAAGGTTTCAAATCGTTTCTTTCCAATAGTTGATCGCCAAGATTAACACTAACAGCAATGACCGAAGTTACCATAAGCGAAATATCGTTTTGAGGAAATTTAATAATTTTTGACATGTTTACTGTTACTTCTAGCAGTTTTTTATTAAAATTTTGGAATTCTTTTGAATTTTGACCCAACCATTTAAGATCTAATATATATTTTTTATTATTTTTAAAAAAAATATAATTTTCTGCATCATTAGATATCCAGTTAAACCAGCTATTAAAAGCAATACTAACTAATTCATCAAAGGCTTTAGCTTTATTAATTTCAGGAATGATAAAGTGACTAAATTCGTTAATAAGCCTATTTACAATAACCAAAAAAACTTCAACTTTATCATCAAAGTAATTATAGAATGTCCCAGAACCTAAACCGGCCTCAGATATAATTTCTCTTACATTAGAACTGTCAAGGCCATTTTCAGTAAACACTTTTCTTGAAGCTAAAATTATGGAATCGCGATTCTGTTGCTTTTTAAGCTGCCTCCTTCTTTTGTTAATAGGAAGATCAATGGTTCTATTCATTTATTATTTACACCGACTGCTTCTGAAATATTTGCAAATCCATCATCTTTGATAAGTTTAACAAGATCAATCAAAATCTTATTTATTAGTTGGGGGCCTCCGTAAGTGAGAGAGGTATACATTTGTACTAATGATGCACCTAGTTTGATTTTATTATATACATCTAATGCACTGCCAACTCCACCAACACCAATTAAAATTAATTCTTGATTAGTCTCTCGATATAAAAATTTTAAAACTTTGTCTGATAAATCTTTTATCGGAGCGCCAGATAATCCACCGTCTCTTTTCTTATTGAGATCTTGTAAAATTTCTGGTCTTGAAAGTGAAGTATTTGTGGCAATAATTCCATCGATATTATATTTATTTACAAGATTAAGTATCATGCTGTAGTGATCATTTGTATTATCTGGATCAATTTTTAGCATGATTAGTTTTCTATTTGTCTCCTCATCCCTAATTTGAGAAATGTCTCTTAAAAGTACTTCAAGATATTCTTTTCTTTGTAATTCCCGTAAGGATTCAGTATTTGGAGATGAAACATTAATGGTTACGTAATCACAAGAGACTGAAATCTTTCTGTAAATTTTTAGATAATCATCAATGAAATTTTTAGTGTCTTTATTTGGTCCAATATTTGATCCGACAATACCTGTCCCTTTTGCAGACATAAGATTCTTTACAAACCTCTTTTCTCCCTTGTTATTAAAACCCAATTTATTAATTATGGCATTGTCCTTTTTTAACCTAAAAATTCTTGGCTTTGCATTTCCATATTGTGGCTTCGGTGTAACAGTTCCACATTCCACAAATCCAAACCCAATCTTTAATAAAGGGTCTATTAATTCAGCGTTTTTATCAAAGCCAGCAGCAATACCCAGTGGGTTACTGAAGCTTAGGCCTTTAACATTTGTATGCAAACTTTGATCTTGAAAACCTTTATTTAGTAAGGGACTTCCATATTTTGTTAATTGTATTGTGACGTTATGGGCAGTCTCTGGAGGCAAAAGCTGAAGCATACCGGTTAACAAACTCATCACTTGCTCACTTTTATTCTTTCTCTAATAAGCTGTATTGTCTCTTTTATGCCGTAGATGGCAATAAAAGTACCAAATCTTGGTCCATCACTTTTGCCAAAAAGAATCTGATAAATAAGTTTGAACCAGTCTCTTAAATTATCAAACTTATAATCTTTACCAATTTGATAGATTTCAGTTTGTATAGTCTCAGCATCAACATTGTCTGGCAAAAGCTCAATTCGATTAATTAAATCTAAAAAAATACTTTTCTCTTCTTCACTTGGTATTTTAAACTGAATTTTATCGGCATTTACATTCTTTTCAAATGATATTGCTCCAGTTATAAGTTCTAGCATAAAATTATGATCAGAATTGACAACTGAATCATCATATTTTTTTATAAAATCTAGAATGAAATCTGGATCACTCTTTCCACTTGCTGAAACTAAATTTAATATTAAATTGAAAGAGATAGGTATTGAACCAATATGATTATGACTATTCATGATATGCCAAACTGGATTTTCAATTTTTTCCTCATCATTTTGATCCTTAAATTTATTAAGATGACTCAAAAATTCATCAACTGATTTGGGGATCACATCAAGAAATAGTTTTTTTGCTCTTCTTGGATTTTGGTACATAAAGTAGCTTAATGTTTCTTTGGGAGCATAAGACAGCCATTCTTCAATACTCAAACCATTTCCCTTTGATTTTGAAATCTTTTCACCATTCTGATCAAGAAACAATTCATAGAAATAATTTTCGGGAGGTTGGTGTCCTAAAGCACGGCATACTTTGGATGAAAGTTGAAAAGTTGGTATCAAGTCTTTACCATACATTTCATAATCAATATCTAAAGCACACCACCTCATTGCCCAGTCCACTTTCCATTGTAATTTGCAATTACCATCTAAAATTGACTGTTCAATTTCCTTATTATTCTGAAGATACACAACCGTATTTTTTTCAGTATTAATTGAAATAATTTCAACTTCGAGTACGTGTCCTGTTTCTGGACAAATTGGCAAAAAAGGACTGTAAGTTTTTTTTCTTTCTTCTCCTAATGTTGGTAATATTATTTTTTTAATCTCATCATAAGAATTTAAAACTTTAATTAATTGGTCGTTGAAGAATCCTGATTTATAAAGCTCTGTCGCGCTCTTAAAAGAATATTTGAACCCAAACTTATCAAGAAATGCTTGTAACATCTCATTGTTATGGTTTCCAAAACTATTTGACGTTTCAAAGGGATCAGGAATCGAGGTTAGAGGTTTGTGTAAATTTTTTTCCAAAATTTCCTGATTAGGAACATTATCAGGAACTTTTCTTAATCCATCCATATCATCAGAAAAAGCAATCAATTCAACTTCATAATCAGATATAGCTTTTATAGCATTTAGCACCATGGTGGTCCTTGCGACTTCTCCGAAAGTCCCTATGTGGGGAAGTCCACTTGGCCCATAACCAGTCTGAAGCCTTATTTTTTTTTTATTTTTTTTTTGAATTTGATTAATGATTTTTTTAGCTTCCAATATTGGCCAAGCTTTTGATTTCTCACTAATTTGGGTATTTAGTAACATGATATTGACATTAGCATATATATCCTACAATTCGCTGAAAAATAAACAATTTTTTGGCCAAATTTATTTAAATTTACTGATTAATAATTCTATCAAATAATAAAACTATAAATTTTATAGTTTTTCATATAGTACTCACTCTGCAATTTATGAAAAAAAGAAAAGTAGTTAAACCAACAAGACAGCAAGCAGAAGATGCTGTTAAAACTCTTATGGCATTCGTGGGTGAGGATGTTAAGCGACCAGGGGTGCTTGAAACACCAAAAAGAGTCGTTAAAGCATACGAAGACTGGTTTGCAGGTTATAATGAAGATCCAGAGGAAGTATTAAAAAAAACTTTCGATGAACTTGAGGGATATGACGAAATAATAATGCTCAGAGACATTAGAATTGAGTCTCACTGCGAACACCACATTGCACCATTCATTGGCTCAGCACATGTTGCATATCTTCCAAATAAAAGAGTTGTTGGTATTAGTAAACTTGCTCGAATTACTAGGATATATATGAAAAGAATGCAAATCCAAGAAAAGCTCACTGCACAAATTGCAAATTGCGTACATAAAGTCTTAAAACCAAAAGGTGTTGCCGTGGTTATTGAAGCGCAACATCAATGTATGACTACACGAGGTGTTGGCACACCAGGTATTTCAATGGTTACTAGTCAATTATTAGGTAAGTTTAGAACTGACGCGTCTACAAGAAGAGAGTTCTACAGCATGATCAACCAAGGATCAATTCTCAAAAAAAATTAAAATCTTAAGAATGATAAATTTTAAAATAATACTTAATGTATTAGGTTATTTGTTGATTGCATTAAGTTTTATATTATTAATACCAGCTTTTCTGGACTTAGCATTTAACAACGAAACATGGCAATCATTTACAATAAGTTCAATAATTACTCTAGGATTTGGTATTACCTTTTTTATTTCAACAAGAAATTCTGCAGAAAATAAAATCCAGACCCAAGATGCATTTTTAATTACTACGTTATCCTGGGTTTTTATTTGTATTTTTGGTTCCCTGCCTTTCTTTTTAGCAAACCTAAATATTAGTTTCACAGACTCAATTTTTGAGTCCATGTCAGGCATTACCACAACAGGATCAACAATTTTAAGCAATATTAAGTCTATGCCTGAGGGTATACTTCTTTGGAGAGGACTTCTTCAGTGGATCGGAGGAGTTGGCATAATAGTAATGGCTATTAGTATACTTCCTGTATTGCAAGTCGGAGGCATGCAGGTATTTAGAACAGAGTCATCTGATACAACAGAAAAAATATTACCAAGAACTGCGCAAGTCTCTTTTGCGGTGATCATAA
>CACMBZ010000017.1:0-4866 GCA_902612095.1 uncultured Pelagibacteraceae bacterium
TATATAAATTTAGCATTTGGATACCCATCAAGAATATACTTTTTAAGTTCTTCAACCAGCTCTTTTTTTACTAAAGTTACGATTGCCCCACCAAAACCAGCTCCAGTAAGTTTGGATCCTAAAGCGCCAAAGGAATTAGATAGATCAACCAACTTATTCAAATCATCAGTTGAAACCCTATAGTGTTGTGATAAAGAAATATGACTTTCTGTCATTAATTTTCCAAATTCTTCAGCTTTATTATCTTTTAAATATTGAGCTGCTTTTACAACTCTCAAATTTTCCTCAATTACATGTTTACTAACATTAAGCTCTTCATCAGACAGTAATTGAATATCATTTTCATCAATTTTTGTTTTCGCACAGAGGTTTTGAATTTTCATTTTTTTTGCAGCATTGAGACATAGCTCTTTTTTTTTGTTAAACTCGCTATCTGATAAAATCCTTTGTGTATTGCTATCAATTATTAGAAATTGATAATCTTGAAAAATTGGTATCAATTCATAATTTTTATTAAAAGTATCAAGAAAAAGGGCTTCATAATGATTTCCTAAGACCGATACAAATTGGTCCATAACTCCGCCGCCCACACCAACAAAATCATTTTCAACCTCAAATGCTAAATTAATTAAATCTTCATCTGCCAAATTTTTTTGAAAATAATCACTTAGTGATCTTAAAGTACTAACGGTGATTGCAGCAGAGGAAGAGAGACCGACCCCCAATGGAAGGCTGCTTTTGATAAAAATTGATATATTGTTAATCTTAACTGAAAACTTCTTTTCAAAATAAAGACATGATCCAATAACGAAATCTGCCCAATTATTTCTTTTTTCAAGTTTCTTAACAGTTAAAGAATCTTTATATTTATCTGAAACTATTGAAATAGATTCACTATTTTTATTTTCAACGATCTCACAGATAATTGAGTTCTTGATTTGTAACGGTAAAACATTTCCACCATTATAGTCTAAATGCTCTCCAATGAGGTTAACTCTGCCAAAGCCCTCACCTATCGAGACTGTGCTCATAACTTAACTTTGTCTTTGTTTTAATTCAGCAAATATTCTTTCATAAAAGTTACTATCGTACTTGTTAAAGTACGAAACTATTATTGCTATAGTTCCGGCAACAGCTGGAAAAATATATCCCATAATAAATAGACCATTCAATGTTTCTGGGCTTTGATCTATTGCATTTGCCACATAATTTGTGCTTTCAAGAATTACTCCAGCAAGCCATGCGCTAAAACCAACACTTAATTTAAAAACAAATACGTGAGCTGCGTTTAAGACTCCTTCAGCACGAAATCCAGATTTCCACTCCCCGTACTCGATTGTATCAGCTATCATTGACCAGGCCATGACACCTGCCATACCGAAACCAATGAAGCCAAAGGTTGCAATAAAAGCTAATAACCAAAAGTTTTCATAACCAGTAATATAATAGATTATTAAATCTGTGATTACGTAAAGGAATGTTCCAATCATGAATAAAGTCTTTTTTTCAAACCTGTGTTTTACTAAGTTAACTAAATACGCACCAAACATAATTTGTAAAATCACACCAAGTAAAATTGGACTAAAGTAAGCCTCCAATTGAAGATTATATTTTACAAAATAGACAACTGTTAGTTGCTTTATATTATTTGCAACCCAAGTTGTTAAAAGTGCCAATATTACGAAATGTAATGGATAATTGTTAAATACCATTTTAGTAACTTTTTTAATACCAATGGTTTCCTCGTATGGCTTTGAATAAACTTCTTTAGTATTCAAAAAACAAAGAAATGCAAAAATAGCTCCAAGCACTGCCAAACAACCTACTACAATTGGAAATCCGAATTGTGGTGAGCTAAAAAGGCCAACTAAAGGCAATGTTAGAACCGCAACAGCAATTGATCCAGAGCTGGCTCCTAAATATCTAAATGATGCGAGTGATGTTCTTTCATCTCTGTCTTGAGTCATCGCTGGAATGAGTGATCCAACTGGAATAGCAATGATTGTATATAAAGTGGTGAATGTGATGTATGTGAAAAGTGCCCAGTAAAATTTACCTGTTTGTGACAAATCAGGTGAGGTAAAACATAGAATAATCATGATTAGCGCAGGTACTGATCCAAACAAGATATAAGGTCTGAATTTTCCCCATCTGGTCGATGTATTATCTGCAATGTAACCCATAATCGGGTCAGTAAATGCGTCCCAGATTTTTGCTAAAAAGAAAACTAACCCAGCGTTTGCAGGTGATAATCCAAAAATATCTGTATAAAAAAATAGTAAGTAGAAGACAGTCAGCTGCCACATTATATTAATGGCAAAATCACCACCGCCGTAAAACAATTTTGATCTAAAACTTAGTTTCATAGGACATCATATATTGTTTCAACTAATTTAAGTGCTCTTTGATCACCGAGCATGGAACCAGTTAATAAATTCATTGTGTAAGCGCAGCTAATTCCATTTTCAGGATCCCCAAATGCCATAGAACCACCCCATCCAGTATGACCAAATGCTTTACTGCTTTTACCAAATAATTTTCCACCACCCACACTATAACCTGCATGTGACCACTGCATAGGTGACTTCATTACATGATCGTCTCCACTTACAGCAACTGTAGTAAGAGATTCAAAAGTATTTGATGAAATAAATTTATTTGATAAATGTGATAAGAAAAAATCATAAATTTTTGCGAGTGACTTTGAATTAGAGTGACAGTTCATAGCTGGAATTTCTGCAAGTCGCCATTCAGCTGTATTTGCTGTTTTTGTTCTGTTTGCAGGATTAAGAAACGCAGTAATTAGATACTCATCTACATTTGTCGGATCACTGAAAGCTTTTCTTAGGCTTTCAGAACTAATTAGTTCAGCAATATTGTCATGATATGCTGAAGGTGTACCTATAAAACATTTAGTTTCAAGAGGACTATTCAGTAACTCCTCCAAGTTCTTACCGACTGATTTATTGGTCACTCGTTTAATTAATTCACCAACCAAAAAACCGATTGTTTTTGGATGATAACATATTTTTTCATCAGCTTTATGATATGGTTCTTGATTTGCCAACAGATCAACTACATAATCCCATTTGTAAAAATCGGTTTCATCTATAGGCTGTCTCCATCCATACATCCCTGCTTGATGGGAGAGTAATGTTTTTACTTTTATACTTTCTTTTCCACCGTTCGCAAATTCAGGCCAGTAATCAGCAACATTTTTCTCTAAATCTAGCTTGTCTTCATCAATCAATTTAGCAACAATCATCGCAACAATACCCTTACTGGTTGAGTGGATATTTACTATTGTATTTTGGTCCCACTTGTTTTTTTTATCACGATCCCGATAGCCGCCATAAAGGTTTACCAAAACTTCTCCATTTTGATAAACGGTAAATGATGCACCCACCTCCTCATCATTTTCTAAGTTTTTCTTGAATAATTCGTAAGTGTTTTCGAACTTTTTATTAAACTCACCCAATGCTGTTATCTCATTTTCTGTGGTCATTTATAGTGTCATAAGGCTATTATTTATATATTCTGCAGTAGATTATATGACAGAGCAGAATAACAAAACATATTTAATAGGTTTTATACTGGCACTATCTGCTGGTTTGATATGGAGTTTTGGAGCTCCTACTGTTAGGTACATGGTAGATGCCCAGGTCTATCAATGGCATTACCTTTTTTATAGAGGTATAGTTGTAGCAACAATTTTGTTGATATATTTGATTTATAACGAAGGAATTTCTTTCTATCATAATTTTAATAGAGTTGGATCATCTGGTTTATTGGGTGGTATTGGTCTTGCTGCAGCTTTTATATTTTTTATTTTTGGAATGACTTATACCTCTGCGGCTACCACATTATTTATGATTGGTACACAACCATTATTTGCAGGGCTCTTTGCATATATCTTTCTAAAAGAAAAAATTGGAATCACAACTGCGATAGCGTGTTTTGTATCTTTGTTTGGAATTTTTCTAATGGCTTATAATGACTGGTATGCAGGAACCTTTTTAGGTTGGGTATTTGGTTTATTCTGTTCTATTGGATTTGCAATATTTGCAACAACGCTCAGATGGCAACCAGACACACCTAAATTTACGACAATCATTATTGCTGGTATTGCCTGCTCGCTTTTTTCAATGATTATGATTGTTTTATTTGCTGACAATTACTCAATGCCGTTACAAAATATTTTATTAAGTATGCTGCATGGAACTTTAGTAGGGATTGGACTTATACTTTTAAGTTTAGGTGCGCGCTATCTGCCTGCAGCAGAATTTATGTTACTTTCTTTAACAGAAGTTGTGGGAGGAGTAATTTGGTGTTGGATACCTTTATTTGGAGTAAACGAAGTTCCCTCAAACATAACTTTAATGGGTGGCTTGGTAATTATCATTGCTATAAGTTTTTATGCTTTTGGTACTACAAAAAAAACCACACCGCCAACGCTATAGAAAAGTATGAGTGATATTGATAATGTTAGCTGGAATTATCCTACCCCAATATGGTTTGGTTTAGGCCGTTCCCTAGAGATCCCAAATGCCTTAGAAGCTCAAGGTATGCAAAATCCTTTAGTTGTTACCGATCCAGAATTCACCTCTAATAAAAACTTTATAAAAATTACTGAATTATTAAAAAATAATAAAATCAAACACTCAATTTTTTCAAATATAAAAGGAAATCCAACAGGTAAGAACGTAATGGACGGCGTTGAACACTTTTTGTCTAACAATAATGATGGTGTAATAGCGATTGGCGGAGGCAGTTCTCTTGATGCTGGTAAAGCAATTGCTTTTATGACAAAACAAAAGGAAAACCTGTGGTTTTTCGAAGATATTGGGGATAATTGGACAAGGGCAA
>CACMBZ010000018.1:0-4413 GCA_902612095.1 uncultured Pelagibacteraceae bacterium
TGAGTTATTATAATTTGGATTTTTTAATAATTTTGATAAAGCCTTAAACAATTCATTGATGTTATGGGGAGGAATATTTGTCGCCATTCCAACTGCAATTCCTGAACTTCCATTAGCTAACAAATTTGGAAACGCTGATGGAAGAACTATTGGCTCGTGATCGATGCCATCATATGTATTAATATAATCAATGGTATCCTCTGATATATCTTTTAGCATTAGCTCTGCTAACGCAGTCAATCTTGCCTCTGTATATCTCATTGCAGCTGCATTATCTCCATCAATGTTACCAAAATTTCCTTGGCCATCAACTAACGGATACCTCGTTGAAAAATTCTGAGCTAATCTCACAAGTGCTTCATAAACAGACTGATCTCCGTGTGGGTGAAATTTACCAATTACATCGCCAACTATTCTTGCTGATTTCTTAAAACCAGAACTTGAGTTTAACCTTAATTGAAACATTGCAAATAATAGCCTTCTATGAACCGGCTTTAGCCCATCACGAATATCTGGGAGCGCTCGATGAGTAATTGTTGAAAGTGCGTAAGCTAGATACTTTTCTTCTAACGCGTCAGTGAAGTTAATGTTTTTGATTTTCATTTTATAATTGAAATTTTTAAATGATTCCTGCTTTTTGGGAAATTAAGATTATTAGGCTCATAAAATCTCTTGCGAAAAAAATGCTCTGTCAGACTAAGTGCGTTCTCTAAATCCTCATTATTATATTCAGACGATCTATTGATTAAAAAGTTGGGTAGTTTAAATAATTTATCTTTATAAGATCCTGCTCCTTCTATGGTTACAGCCCTTCCACTACTTGGTGAAACAAACTTTAAATTTTTTTTCTCAGATGTTACTGCGCATTCAGTTAAATCTAGCCCGTAACCGATATCTGACAGTAAATCAATTTCCCAAAAAATATAACTTTTGATCCAATCTTCTTTATTTTTACATATATCTTTTATTAGACTTAGTGACTTTTCATACATAAACGCATTTTGCTGTTTCTCTGCCATAGTAGATATAATTATTGAACAAATAGAATTTATGCCATGCAAATTTACTTTACGATTCAGTATATAAGATGACCACAATTTAATAGGTTCAACAGTATAATTACCCAAGTGGCTTTCTAAACGTCCAGACCAATTTAACATTACTTCATTTCCTGGTTCTATTACTGCACGTAAGTTTTTTGAATGTATTCCTCTAATTAATCCCTTATGCCTTCCATGGTCTTCTGTAAACGCATCTAAAATATAGGATGACTCATTATATTTTTTAAATCCTAATACAAATCCTGTTCCAGACCACCTCATATTTTCTTTTCTTTAGCCAGCTTTACAAATAAAAATAGGTGAATCTTTTTGTTTTCAAATCTTGCAATTTCTTTTCTTGAAGCTTGACCAATTTCTTTCAACATTGAACCTTTCTTTCCAACAAGTATATTTTTATGTGATTGTCTTTTAACTATAATCGATTGGTATATTTTGATTTGACTTGCAACCTTATTAATCTTTTCAGTTACGACATCACACTGATAAGGTATCTCTCTATGTATCTTATCTAATATTTTTTCTCGTGTTACTTCTGAGTAAAATAGCTTCTTCTTAATTTGTATATTACTTGAAGGCTTGCTTTTTATTGAAGTTTTAATAGTAAATTTCTTTGAAAATTTTATGAGATTTGCAACTCCTTCACCTGTGAGACTTGAGATTGGAAATATTTCACTAAATATTTTTTCTTTTGAATAAAATTTAATTGCGCTAAGTACTTTATCTTTCTTAACTTTGTCTATTTTATTTAGTATTAGAAATACATGCTGTTTTTCAATTTTATTTTCTAGTGAGTTAATAATTTTTTTATATTCATTATTAATTCTTAACGAAATATCTACGACAACGTAAATTAAATCTGAAGTCTCAATTTCCGCAAGAGGAGATGAGATGATATTATTATTAATTTTTTTTCTACTCGAAAAAAAGCCTGGAGTATCTTGGATAATGAATTCGTTTTCAGAGAATTTCTTATAGACCTTTTGATTAAATGTAGTTGACTGTTTTTTTCTTGAAACAAGTGATACCCGCTGTCCCATTATTTTATTAACAAGAGATGACTTTCCAGAATTTGTTGGTCCAATTAATACAATGTTTCCACTCTTCATTTAATAGAATTTATCTTATTTTTCTCTATGAAAGCAAGTGCAGCATTTTTTTCTGATTCTTTTATTGATGAAGAAGTTCCTATAGCTTTTTTATAATTCATAAATTCAACTTGAATTTTAAATTTAGGATTATGGTCAGGACCAGTTTTATTGATTGTTTTATACTTAGGTAGGGTTTTATATTTTTTTAGAGACCACTCTTGTAGCCTTGATTTTGCATCAATAATATCTTCAGCAATATTATCAAACTTTGTTTTCCATAATGCTAATATAACTTTTCTTACTTGAGTAAAACTAGAGTCTAAATATATTGCTCCCAACAATGCTTCACATGCATCAGATAGAATGCTTTTTTTATTGTTACCGCGTGATGATTTTTCAGTTTGTCCTAAAAGAATAAAATCTCCAAGGGATATTTTTTTTGCTATTTCATGGCAGGCATTTCTGTCTACCAGACTACTTAGCATTTTGTCGAGAGAACCCTCTTGTTTACCTGGTTTATCTATTAAAAGTTTTTCTGAAATTACTAATCCTAACACCCTATCACCGAGAAATTCTAAATTTTCATTACTTTCTAGTTTTTTGAAACTCTTATGTGTGACTGCCCGTTTTAATAGGGTTTTGTCTTTAAATTTGTAGGAAATTTTTTTTTCTAAAATATATAAATTTTTTGCCATTAACTTATTAGCTTAAACAACCTTTTAAATTGTATATCAAAAGGCCACTTCCAAAATTCATAAAATTTTGAACCACCTTCAGTTGAAAAAAATATAATTTGTGCCTTACCTACTAATCTATCAAAATTTACAGAGCCCCAAAATCGGCTATCATTTGAATTATCTCTATTATCACCTAGGAAAAAGTAACTGTCGTTAGGAACAATTATTTCATTAGTATTATCGCCAGGGGATCCGTCTATATAATTATAAATTTCATATGATTTTCCATTTGGTAAAGTTTCGACGAGAACTCTTGCTTTTACTACGCGTCCATTTTTTAAAATTTTCGTATCCTCTCTTAATTCTTTATATTTAGCGCTTTCACCATTAATGATTAATTTACCATCTTTAACTTTAATGATATCGCCCGGCATACCTACTAATCTTTTAATATAGTCTAAATTAGTATGAGGCGGTTTAAATATTATAACATCTCCTCTTTCTGGATTTGTTGATAAAACTCGATCTGATATTGGCCCAAGACTAAATGGAAATGAATGTTTACTGTAGCCATAATCGTACTTTGAAGCAAATAACCGATCACCAATAAGTAAGTTTGGCTCCATCGAGGAAGAGGGAATAAAAAATGGTTGGAATAAAAAAGTTCTGATCAATAAAGCTATTAACAATGCATAAATCAATGTTAACAAATTTGATTTAAACCATGATTTACTAAGAAATTTATCGGTCATTAAATTAATTAATTGTTACAATTGCTTGAGCGTAAGGAAACTCATCAGTAATTGTTAAACTTATGTCTGGCTCCTTATCGTTCGCAATTTTTTTGAGTTGAAGCTGAGAATTTCCATGAAAAGTAATCGTAGGTTTTCCTGAGGGTAGATTGGTAACTTCTAAATCTCTCCAAAATACTCCATTTCTAAAACCTGTACCAAGAGCCTTTGCCGCAGCTTCCTTAGCTGCAAACCTTTTAGCATAACAAGCTGCACTTTCTTTTCTTCTTTCACATTTTTTTATCTCATTTTCTGTAAAAATTCTTTTTTTAAACCTATCTCCAAACTTTGAAAGCGTGTTTTCTATTCTGCGAATATCAATTAAATCTGATCCTAGTCCTATCACTGAATTTCCCTTCCTTTTTTAATCAGTTCTCTAAATTTACTTATTGATTTTTCTAGTCCAAGAAAAACTGACTCAGAAATGATAAAATGTCCAATGTTAAACTCTTTTACTTCCTTTATCTTAGATAGTTCCCCTACAGAATCGAATGTTATTCCGTGACCAAAATGTAATTCAAGTCCAATGCTATTACTAAAATCTGCGGCTTCTCTAATTCGTTCAAGTTCTGATGAAGCATCTTCATTATAGTTTATTTTACGGCAAAATTCTCCCGTATGAAGCTCTACAATGTCAGCGCCAATCTCTTTGGCCATTTTGATTTGGTCCATTGAAGCGTCTATGAACAAAGAGACCCTTATGTTATTTTTTTTTATCTTTTCAATTTTTGGTACGAGAATATTATGATTACTTCTTACATCTATTCCGCCTTCAGTGGTTATTTCTTCTCTTTTT
>CACMBZ010000019.1:0-4304 GCA_902612095.1 uncultured Pelagibacteraceae bacterium
AGGCATCAAAAATAAAAATTTCAGTTGATGGAAAAGTAAGGTTAGATGAACTTATCTGTGATGGTGTATTAATTTCAACACCATCTGGAAGCACAGCTTATAACTTATCTGCTCATGGTCCAATACTTCCAATAAATGCAGATGTTCTTGCATTAACTCCGATAAGTGCTTTCAGACCAAGAAGATGGAAAGGGGCAATACTAAATAATGAGTCTAATGTGAAATTTGAAGTAATTGAAAGTAAGAAAAGACCCGTAAGTGTTGTTGCTGATAGCACAGAGTTTAGAGACATAAGTTCTGTTGAAGTGCATCAAAGTAAAGATCAAGTTGTAGAGCTCCTATTTGATGAGGACCATTCTTTTGATGAACGAATATTAAATGAACAATTTAAGTTTTAATCTGTAGATATAACTGCCTGAAAAGGACCGCTGCCAAAAACAATTCTATTTGCACCATTATTATACATTGACATACCTTCTCCTACATTGAATGACATTGTAATCGTAGTTGTAGACTCTGTAAAATTTACTGGCGATGCAAAGGTGGCTGCACCAATTAGTTTATCAACATCCGCATCATTTTCTGCTAAATAAGAATTCGTATCTATTAAATAGCCCTTAATACTTGCTGAAGTTCCATTAAGGTTTTCTCCTTCTGCGGTTCCCTGAAAAGACCCACTATCAAAACTAGTTAACATTTCAGTAAATTTTCCTGCAGTTATTTCTGAAGCTCCACACTCAGAAGTACCCGATGGGACTGCTCCTGTACCATATGTGCCAGAACCACTTTTTGTTCCACAATAAACACCAGAATTACCGTCCTGATCTGTGACCGCTTCGTCAAATTGTAATGAAGCAGTTATTCCAAACGAATTATCTATCAACATAACTCCATGCGTGTAAGTACCATTTGGAGGCCGAGTCATTGTGCCTGGAACATCTACAGTAGCGTTCTGTTGAACAGAAAGAGTTGCCCCTGAACTTAATTCCCAGTTTTTGTAACAACTGGATAAATCCATCACTGCTGTTGTAGTAGGAGCAGTTGGTTCACTGGTACATAAATACAATTCATATGCAATAATTTCATAAGCAGCTGGTGCACTTGCACAATATCCATTGTCAATCACTTGAGTCTTGTCGTATATACCTCCTGTGATTGTGCAACTATCAACGTGGCTATCAGCATGAGAATAATATGTGGCTGAGAGGCTCATAACTATAATTAAATATAAGTATTTTATAGATAACCTTGCCATAATTTAAAATCCACTCGCTTTTACATTTAATGTTGTTGTTACAACTTTTATTTTATTTTCCCGCTTTACTGGCTCATACAATCTTTCAGCAACTGAGACATATTCAAAATAATTAGACGTGTCATTTGAAAAAGTTCTACTATTTCCAAGAGGAATAACATAGCTTAAATTTGCAAATGAACCATCACCTGTTTTATTGTCATCGATATATCCAATTTCTAAATCGAGATTGTTACCAATTACATTAAGACCGTACTTCTCACCTTCTAATTCATAAGAACCAGCTGCATTTTCAAATTCAAATAATCCTGCAAACAATCTCGCATTTACTTTAATAGGTAAATGATAGTCAAGTCGCATATCCCATCCGTCCATCGCCTCTTCATCTTTTCCTGTCGAAACGGTTTCGATACCTGATGTGGCATCATAAATATTGGATCTCAAATCAAAGACACTACTTAATACCTCAAGGCCCACTCCATTTCTCTGATGTGCGTCATCAAATGCATAATCAAAGAATACATTCAATCCAAATAAAACTTTGTCATCATTAAGTAGAGTTCTGTGACCAACGCCTAAATTGATTGTTTGGTCATTGTTATGAAGGTTTAGAGAGTTCTGATTAAATATTGTGCTATTACCATACTCAGAAATCATATTCACATTAGTAAGTGAGATTGTTGGCTTAAAATGCTCTTGTACGCCCAAATTTAAATCAAGATACTTAACTCTACTGTTTTCTCCTAATAATGAAGAGACACTTGTACCTAAGCTATTAGCAAGACCATTAAAATATGAAGTAACTCTATTTTCTAAATTAGAGGCATTTGAAATACCTATTAACAAAAAGATACCAAAGATCGAGCAAATAAAAGTCCTAAGATTTTTCATAAAGTATGATTATAACCAAAATTTATTTAATAACACTGATAAAAATTATCTTAACATTTGGTGGCCTCACCCGGACTCGAACCGGGACGGGAATAAATCCCAAAGGATTTTAAGTCCTTTGCGTCTACCAATTCCGCCATGAGGCCAATACAATAATTTATAACTCTATGTGTAATTAAGTTCCAGAACTTTAACAATGGATAAAAAAAAAGGGGCCCGAAGGGCCCCTTCTTTATTATTTACTTTGCAGTTAATTAGTTGCTGTCTGATACTGCAGCTACATAAATAGCCATACCAAATGCAATTTTATTAACAAAGTCTGCAAGGTTATAGATTAAGTTCAATGAACCAGCGTCGACGCCGCCACCGAAGTAACCTACAGCATAACCAATTGGATAAATTGCCCATCCTACTGTAACAATTAATCTCAATGCGTTAAATGCAGTCTGACCAGCAGCGTTTCCACTACCAGCACTTGCCTTGCTTGCTTCACCTGCAAAAACCTCGTAGATGATATATAACCATCCAGCCATACCTATTACGAAGGCTAGAGTTACATTCATCGCTCCAGTTTCACCCATATAACCGAAGACAAGCATAATTATTGATGCAATTAATAGTCTCCAGAAAAGGCTTGAAGCAACAGCAGTCATCGCTGCAAGAATTACATAGAATTCTACGATTTGTAGAGGCACAGTAATCAACCAGTCAATGTAACGAAGGACTGTTGGTGAGTCACCAGTAGCAACCCATACGCCTCTCATGTAGAAGTAGTGCCACGCCGCAATACCAGTAACCAAACCAGCTACCGTAAGGGACGTTTTCCATTTAGCTGCTACACGATCTCTTTCAAGAAAGAAGAAAGCAGTAGCGGCAACCATGGCCATAGAGATCAACCAAAACGAAATCGCAACGTGATCTCCGGGATTTAGCATTAATACTTTCATGTTTATTTTCCCCTTAATTTTATAAAATTAGGCAATTATTATTGAGAATCCTTCTTAAGTAAATATTAAAAAAATAATAATATTTAATAAAATCAGATACTTAGAGATTTGTGGATAAAAATTATTAGTATTTTGTATCATAATTTTTAACTAATTCCTTTAATTCTATATCACATTTTGACAGCTGATCATCGCTCGTTGAACGCATAACAATTGATGTTCCAAATCTATTTTCCTTGCTAAATGGATAACTGCCTATTTCAACAGAGCTATATTTTGCCTGAAGGTTAGTGAGTATCTCGGCAACATTACTTTCAGGTGTAAAAATATCGACTGATTTAGATCTTACTACATCTCCTTTCTTTAAGAATTGACGAGCCCCCTCCAACATGCCCTGCATAATTCCTGGAATACCTGCCAAAACAAATACATTGTCCATTTTAAACCCTGGCGCTCTACTGACTGGATTTTCAATGAGCTCTGAGCCAACAGGCATCTTAGTCATCTTCATTCGAGCTTCTGTGAGCTCTCCATCTTTATAATACTCTTTTAATATTGAGAGCGCTCCCTGATTTATTTTCAAATCAACAGAAAATGCTTTAGCAATTGACTCTGAAGTGATGTCGTCGTGTGTTGGTCCAATACCGCCAGTGGTAAACACATAGTCATAAGTTTTTCTTAAATGGTTAACTGTCTCAACAATTACATCCTCTTCGTCACGAATTACTCTGACTTCTGTTAGTTGAATACCTATTTCATTCAACCAATTTGCAAGATATGATAGATTCTTATCTTGTGTACGACCTGATAAAATTTCATTACCTATAATAATTAATGATGCTTTCATAATCTTATGTCAAAAAATTCGAAAAATTTCCTCACTGGCAAATTCATTAAGAGATATAAGAGATTTTTTGTAGATGTTCAACTTGATAGTAAAAAAATTGTCTCAGCTCATTGTCCTAATACAGGCTCTATGATGGGGCTGCTTGAAAAAGATAATCTAGTCTATTTAACAGAAGCAGATGATCCTAACCGAAAACTAAAATTTACTTTAGAAGCAATTCAATCAAACGGGGCAATGGTTGGGGTAAATACACATCGAGCTAATCGAATTGTTGAAGAAGCAATAAGTAAAGGCAAAATTTCAGAGTTAGGTAAAATTATATCATTCAAAAGAGAAGTTAAGTATGGGCAAAGCTCTAGAATTG
>CACMBZ010000020.1:0-3879 GCA_902612095.1 uncultured Pelagibacteraceae bacterium
CAAATTTTTTATTTACTTTATTGACCTCATCATCGATTAAAGAAACTATTTCCTCTGATTTACAGAGACTTTCAAAATTAGAAAATGGTATATCATTGTCCTGAGCGTGTTTCATGACATTCTCTTCATCTATCATTATTAGACATGACAAAAACTTTCTTTTATCACCAATTACAACAGCATCTGATATAAATGGACTAAATTTTAATTCATTTTCAATTTCAGATGGGGATATGTTTTTTCCGCCAGCTGTAATAATTATGTCTTTTTTTCTATCTGTAATTTTTAAATTTCCGTAGTTATCAATTTCACCAACATCTCCTGTATGAAGCCATCCATCGATTAGAGTTTCTTTTGTTTGTTCAGGTTTATTTAAATATCCACAAAACACACCTGGACCTCTAAATAAAATCTCTCCATCCTGCGCAATCCTTACCTCAGAGTCATTAACGGCTCGGCCAACATGTCCCAGTTTTATTTCTCTGGAATAAAATGCAGTTCCAACTCCAGCAGTTTCTGTCATACCCCATCCTTCTCTCATATCTATACCAAGAGAAAGATACCAATTTATTAAATCAGGAGATATAGGCGCAGCGCCGCTTAGTGCGTAACGACAGTTATTCAAACCTAAAAGTTTTTTTATATTTTTCAAAACCAGTTGATTGCATATCCAATATGATAATTTCAATGATAAAGGAGGTTCTTTCCCATCAATAAAGTACTCTTTATATTTAGAGCCAACATTTATTGATAATTGATAGAAGAACTTGCCAATAAAAGTTGCATCTTTCATCAAAATTGTGATCGATGAATAAAACTTTTCCCAAATCCTTGGAACTGCAATAAACACTGTCGGAGATACCTCTCGAATATTTTCAGGTACCGTATCAATACTTTCTGCAAAATTGACTACTGCTCCTGTTTTTAAAGGGATCATAACTGAAACTGAACGCTCTAATATATGACATAACGGGAGAAACGATAATTGCTCCTCGTGTTCCATAACATCAAAGATATCATATCCAGTATTAATAGAATAAAGCAGGTTTGTGTGATTAATCATTGCGCCTTTTGAAGGCCCTGTTGTACCTGATGTATATACTAAAATTGCAATGTCCTCAGGACTTACACTATTAACTAAACTCTTCCAAAGATCAGGGTTTTCTTGATCAGTTTTTTCACCAACTTTTAAAAATTCTTCATAGCTAATAACTTGATCATCATGAAAGTCATTTAACCCTTCCATATCATAAACAATAATTTTCTTTAATGTAGGACACTCACCTCTTACTTCTAAAATTTTATCAAGCTGTTCTTCATTTTCAGCAAAATAAAATTTGGTCGCACTATCATTTACTAGATACTTAACCTGCGCAGCCGAGTCTGTTGTATACACTCCGCTGGAAATTCCTCCAGCACCGATTGTACCCATATCAGTATAAAGCCACTCAGGGTTTCCTTCACTTGCAATTGAAACCACATTACCTTTTTCTAGTCCTAGAGTGTGAAGAGCAAGACCAGTTAGCTTTGCCTTTTCTCCATAATGAGTCCATGAAATTTCTTGCCAAATACCAAGATCTTTTTCTCGCATGGCAACTTTTTCTACACGAGATTTAACTGAGTCCCAAAAAAGTCTTGGAATTGTATTTATCTCCACATTTTTTTCTTTTTCCAACGTCTCTCTCCTCTTATACCTTCATCTTGCTGTCCAAGATAAAATTCTTTGATATCTTCTTTTTCTAGAAGCTCTTTACTGTTTCCTTCCATTACAATTCGACCAAGTTCTAACACATAACCAAAGTCGGAGTTACTAAGTGCAATATTAGCGTTTTGCTCAACTAAAAGTATTGTCGTTTTTAACTCTTTATTAATTCTAATGATAATTTCAAATATTTCCTTAACTAGCTTAGGTGACAACCCTAATGACGGCTCATCTAAAAGCATAATTTCTGGCTTACTCATAAGAGCTCGACTGATGCATAACATTTGCTGCTCTCCACCAGACAATAAACCAGCTGGTTGGTTCATCCTTTCTTTTAGTATTGGAAAATATTCAAAAACTTGTTCAATATCTTTATTTATTTCTTTCTTATCTGATCGTGTATAAGCACCCATTTGAAGATTCTCAATTACAGAACAATAAGGAAATACTTCCCTACCTTCAGGAGCATGACTCATTCCTAGTCTTAATATTTTATCAGGATCTTTTTTTTGAATTTCACTTCCATTTAAATAAACTTTCCCTTTTCTAGGATCAATTGCTCCTGATATAGTTTTGAGAATTGTCGTTTTCCCTGCTCCATTAGATCCAAGGATTGTTACAATTGAACCTTGGTTGACTTTAAAGCTAATACCTCTAATAGCCATGATTGGCCCATAATAAGTTTCAATATTTTCAACACTTAATAAAGGATTTGACATAATTTACTTTTATATCTTACCGACAATTATGTTAATTAAATTATTTAATATTTTAACTCAATAACTTTTCAGGTATTGGTATCATCTGATCAAGAAGTATTTGCGCATATGCTTTACCTTGAGGGTCGTTTCTAAGACTTGCTGGCCCACCACCGCCTAGAACATCATTTAAAATAAAATTAATAGAATTTGAGCCGGGTAAAAAGTATCTTTCAACAGAACCTTCAAGAAAGTCGGCAAAGCAATCTTTAACAACTTTTTCGTCAAGAAAATTGCATATTGCTGGATAAAACTTAGGATCACGTGAAATTATACCAATGTTCGCTTTATTGCCTTTATCGCCACTTCGCCCGTACGCAACTTTAATAAGTGGCACATCAACAAACTTTTCATTTGCATCTTCAAAATCAGGAGCTGTTGTTTGTTCAATACTGTTCAAGTCAAATTCTTCAGATCGTGGTATCTTTATTTCATTCTTTGAAGAACCATTATCTATTGTTACGTTCACTTGATCCTTATCAATTAAAAATGAGAACAGCCTTACAATTGGTGATGGTTTTGGCCGCCCTCCAACAAAACCAGACAAGCCTGGAGGAGTTGCAAGGCCTAAGCCAACAGATTCTTTAAGCATAATACCTACCGCTCTAATATCTTGATGTTTAGCTGCAAATTTAAGAACTACTTCGCGATTATTTTCATTTGATGATTGCTTGCTGTATTGACTGTTATCCCCAATAATTTCAATACTCGTTTCATCAAAGTCAGCAATATTCATCATGCGCATTATCATCTTTGATCGCTCAAATATTGCTTCTCCATATGTACGAGCTTTTTTAGCAGCATCTATCCCAACAAATGAACAGACATGACCTGCCCTAAAACCATCAGCGTATGTTGCGCAAACTTTATATTGATTAGGAGCCGGATAACCTTTTGCTCCAGAGATTTTAACTTTATCTTTATCGGTTTCTTCAATTTTTACATTTGAAAAATCACAAATAACATCAGGTAATATGTATGCTTGAGGATCACCTATCTCATACAGCATCTGTTCAGCGACAGTTCCAAAACTTACAATGCCAGTTGAATTTTTTGACTTAGTACAATCGAAACTGCCATCTTCAGACACTTCCACAATGGGATAGCCTATTTGATGCAGATCTTTTGATACTAATTCCCAATCAGTGAAATTACCTCCAGTACTTTGTGTTCCACATTCAATAATATGACCAGCTAAACTACCTGCAGCAAGTTTGTCATATTCTTTTTCATTCCATCCGAACGCATAAATACATGCGCCTAATGTAACTGCGCTATCAACACTTCTCCCAGTAATAACTATATCGGCGCCACTTTTAAGAGCTTCAGCTATAGGAAATGCACCAAGATATGCATTAATGCTTGCTATTTTATCCTCAGCAGGAAAATCTTCATTTGAATACATTTCCTTTGTATTCA
>CACMBZ010000021.1:0-3726 GCA_902612095.1 uncultured Pelagibacteraceae bacterium
TGGGCCATTGAATAGCTCCACGATTATTTCGTTTGTATTAAGCTCCTTGAATGATACACAGCCACTTTCTGTAAAGTTATTTGAATACGCTTCTTTAATAATCCTCTTCAATTGATCGGACTCTATTTCGTCACCAATAAATGGAGATAAAATAATTTCTGTTAAGTCCTCATAACTTACATTTCGATTAATATCTTTATGATTTATATTTGGCCAATTTTCAGGAATAAATAGGCCTCCATCATTTGCTAAGCCAGCAAATAAAATTTCTCTAAACCCAAAGTAATCGCTGCCCCTTGTGCTTCTATACCTCATTTTTTTACACCTTTTGTCTAATATAGTAGATATACATTATCATAATTACAAAAGACAACAAAAACCAGGTGACAGCATACTGGAGATGATTATTTGTTATATTAGATGGCTCAAATTCAATCAGAACATTATCAGAATAGCTTTGGTCTAATAATTTTATCATATACTTACTAGAATTTAATTTATGATATTTATCCATTTCACTTGTATTGAGCAAATACCAGGTATTTGCAATTGTATCATTTTCTGGAATAAGCGGCTTTCGATCCTTCGAATAGATTAAAGCTCCTCTGATTTCTATCTCACTATTTTTGAAAACTTCATCTAATTCAAAATTATCTTTAGAGTCAAACGGTATCCAGCCAAGTATTACATAAATAAATTTTTTGCTAATCATTTGCATTGGTAAGACAATTTCATAACCAGACTCTCCTTTAAGATTAAATTTATAAAAAAACATTTTTTTACCAATTAATAGTTGTCCTTTTACCGAAGTATTCATGAATTCATATTGAGAGTTCTTGTCGTTTGACGGAAATTCATCTAGCACAGAATTATAATTAGAATTAATTGAATCTATTAAATTATTTTTCCATTCGAGCCTTTGTGTTTGCCAAAAACAAAGCAAAAGAAGCAATACGATTGTTGAAATAAATATTAAGTGGAAAAGAAGATTTTTAATCAATTAAAGTATTTATTAATATGAGCCCCAAACATAAATTGCTGCAAATAAAAATAGCCAAACAACATCAACAAAATGCCAATACCAAGCAGCAGCCTCAAACCCAAAATGATGGTCAGATTTAAAATGGCCAGCAATCGATCTACCAAGGCAAACAATTAAGAATATTGTTCCAATTAGAACATGAAAGCCATGAAAGCCAGTCGCCATATAAAAAGTTGCTCCATAGATGTGCCCAGAAAATGAAAAATCAGCATGCATGTATTCATAAACCTGAAAACCAGTGAACACGACACCAAGTCCTACCGTGCACCATAGTCCCTGTATTAGCTCTTTTCTATTGCCTTCTAGCAATGCATGATGAGCCCAGGTAACTGTTGTTCCTGATAAAAGCAAGATTAACGTATTGATTAGAGGTATATGCCATGGATCCATTAGATGAATATCTGGTGGAGGCCATATAGCTCCTATTTGTTCTGTAGGGAATAAACTTGCGTTGAAATATGCCCAAAACCAAGCAACAAAGAACATAACTTCTGATGCAATAAATAAAGTCATACCGTATCTAAGGCCAATTTGAACAACTGGAGTGTGATGACCTTGATGTTCGCCCTCTATAATCACATCTCTAAACCACATGTATGAGACATAGATAACAATTGCTAAACCAATTATCATTGTCCACATGTCATCGGTCCTAAAATAAACAACCGCACCAACGCATGCGATTAAAGCTCCAATAGATGCAAGAAGGGGCCAAGGACTTGGATCAACTAAATGGTATTCATGTGTTCTTTTTGTATTTTCTGAACTCATATCTAATTATGTATCACTGTTTTCATAAAAGGTATAGGACAAAGTAACTTCTGATAAATCAGAAATGTATTTATCATTTTCAATTTCAGGATCTATAAAAAATGAAACTGGCATAATTTTAGTTTCGTTAGCCATGAGCTCCGTTTCTTGAAAACAAAAGCATTCAATTTTGTTAAAGTACTTTCCTGCCTCAGTTGGTGATACATTATAAACAGCTGTACCGCTTAGAGTTTGGTCTGTATTATTCTCTATCACATAATTAATCAGTTTATTTTCACCTATCTTTAATTGATGAATTCTTTGCTCAGGATAGAATTCCCAGTCGAGGGTAGAACCAACGTTGGAGTCTAATCTAACATTGATAGTTTTATCGATAGAATAAATGCTTTCAGAAGAATACACATTTGGAGTGCCTCCAAATCCTGTAACTTTACAAAAATAATTATACAGAGGCACTGACGCATAAGCTAAAGCGATCATAGTGATAACTATTCCTATTAGTCCAATCGCAGTGATGCTGTTGTTTGACCTGATAAAATTCATTTAAATAGTTCCCAACTTATAAACAGTGTAAGAGAAAAATAAAGCTACAAAGAAAACTAGTACGAGGGCAGTTATAATATTTCTTTTTTTTATTTTTTTATCCATCAGTAAATATTCCATAGTAAATTATCGATTAATAGAATTGAGAAAATATTAAACAGATAAATAATTGAAAAATAAAACAGCATTTGAGCTTTTCGCTCAAGTAAGCCATCTTTCAACCACGATCTTTTGAGATCAAATGTCAAATAAATGAAAAAAATACTTAGAGCTGTTGACGAAACTCCAAAGAACAAAGAATAGTATGAACTCATAATTAAAGTAAGTGGCAATAAGGTAATCGAATATGCGATAATTAAATTTATCGTTTTACGCTCACCAACAATCAGTGGCATCATTGGAATTCCGGCCTTTTTGTAATCATCTGATTTATAAAGTGCAAGAGCCCAGAAGTGAGGAGGCGTCCATAGAAAAATTAACATGAAAAGAAGGCAAATCTCAGTTGAGATTCCTCCTGTCACAACTGCCCAACCGATCATCGGAGGAAAGGCTCCCGCTGCACCACCTATCACAATATTTTGAGGTGTCCTCTTTTTAAGCCATATTGTGTAAACAAATATATAAAAGCAAATTGTCAGTAAAAGTAATCCTGCAGCTGCTAAATTTGAAACCAAGTAAAGCATTGATACAGCAATTATTGAGAGTGTTATGCCATAGATGAGTGCCCCATTAGCGCTTATTTGGTTTGTTGGCAAAGCTCGATCTTTTGTTCTATTCATTAATTTGTCAGTATCTCTCTCATACCACATGTTTAGTGCTCCTGACGCGCCAGAACCAATTGAGATAGCAAGAATTGCGAGCAAACCCGTTGTAAAACTCAGACTTCCAGGTGCGATTATCATCCCTACAAAGCTTGTAAATATAGAAAGTGACATGACCCTTGGTTTAAGCAAGGAGGAATATAGAACTAGTTTTGTCGCAATAGAACCTAGCCCAAATTCCTGTTTGTTAGAAACTGAGGTAATATTTGCCATTGTAATTTCTACTTAACTTTTGGTAGCTCCTCAAACTGGTGGAATGGTGGAGGAGAAGGCAATGTCCACTCAAGTGTTGTGGCTCCCTCACCCCATGGGTTGTCGGCACAATCTCTAACTTTCATGAGAGCGTGTACTAACATCACAAAAAATACTGCCAAACCAAGAACTGATATGAATGAGCCAATTGAGGAAATATAATTCCATCCAGCGTAAGCATCAGGGTAGTCAACATAACGTCTTGGCATTCCCGCTAAACCTAAGAAGTGTTGCGGGAAGAATATTATATTCACTCCAATAAAAGTTAACCAAAAATGTAGTTTGCCCAAAAACTCT
>CACMBZ010000022.1:0-3659 GCA_902612095.1 uncultured Pelagibacteraceae bacterium
TCATCTTGAAGTTTTTTTGCACCATTTGATGTAATTGGTTCAGTTTCCATTTTTATTTCCATTTAGCATTAGGAGGCATTGACATTAAAATTGCATCAATATTACCACCGGTGTTTAAGCCAAATTTTGTTCCTCGATCGTATAAAAGATTATATTCCACGTACCTCCCACGTTTCAATAACTGAATTTCTTTATCTTTTTTTGTGAACTTTTCATTCATTTTTGGCTTATTATGTCTCTTACAATATCATTAAAAGTTAAGCCAACGTCCTTAATAAAATCAAAATCTTTTTTCCAATCATCCATTTTATAGTCAAAAAATATTCCGCCAATTCCTCTTATTTCTTTTCTGTGAGGTAAATAGAAATATTCATCACACCATTTTTTATAATTTTTGTAATAAGATTTATTATGATTTTCACACATTGTTTTTAATTTATTATGAAATTGTTTCTTTAATTTAGCGTCTTTAAAACATGGGGTGGCGTCAATCCCACCACCAAACCAATTTTTACCCGTTATTATGTGCCGAGTATTGAAATGTAATGCAGGAACCTTTGGATTTGCTGGGTGAAGTACTACAGATACTCCTGTGGACCAAAATTTTTTATTCTTTTCAGTTCCTGGAATTTGTTTTGCAAATTCTTTTGGAAAGGTACCTGTTACATTTGAAAATGCTATACCGCCTTTTTCGATTACATTTCCCTTAATTATTCTATATTCACCTTTTTTCCATTTATTAGTTTTGAATCTTGCTTTTGATCCACTTTTTTTTTCGAGTTCAATTACAGTCTCACAGATTAGATCCTGCAATCCCTTGAACCATGCTTTAGTTATCTTTTTTTTATTTAACATTTCAAAATAGTTTTAACTGTCTGTTTGCCTCAGAAATAACTATAGCTGAAGACACGGCAACATTTAAAGATCTTGCGGAACTGTTCATTGGTATTCTTATTATTTGGTAAGATTGTTTGTGAACGTAATCTGGTACTCCCGCGCTTTCTCTTCCAACAATTAAATTATCAGTATCCTTAAATTCAAAATCATAGTGACTAAGTTTACCTTTTGTAGACAATAGTATTTTTCTTCCTTTTCTATTTTTCTCGTAATGCTTCCAATCGTCAAACTCTGTTAAATTAATATTTTTACCATAGTCCATTGCAACTCTGCTTAGAGATTTTTCCGACATTGCAAATGAAGCTGGATGAATGATATCAATATTGACGCCGAAACAAGAGCAAATCCTCACCATTGCTCCAGTATTTTGAGGTATATCAGGTTCAAAAATTGCTAAGTTCATCTAATTAATATTTTATAACTTTTTAGTCCTAATATATGCGTCATCATGACACAATTTTTAGCACTTCAGATTGTCTTTTTCCCTTAAAAAAGGAAGATTTACAAGTATATTAGCAATATAACTTTAGGATATTAAGTTGTCAGAAAAACAAGTCACAAGAAGAAATTTTCTTTATGTCACTACAGGTGCATTTGCAGCTGCGGGAGCAGCTTCATTGGCATGGCCTTTCGTTGACCAAATGAATCCTGATGCATCAGTCAAGGCATTAGCATCTACTGAAATTGATCTCAGACCCATAATACCTGGGCAGAGCATTACTGTAATGTGGAGAGGTAAACCGGTATTTATTCGAAGGCGAACGCAGGCCGAAATTGATGAAGCAAATAAAGTTAGTTTAGCTGATTTGCCTCACCCAGAAGCCGATAGTGATCGAGCGCAAAATCCTGAGTGGCTTGTAATGGTTGGTATTTGCACTCATCTTGGTTGTGTTCCACTTGGACAAAAAGGTGATTACAATGGATGGTTCTGCCCATGCCATGGCTCTCATTATGATACTTCAGGTAGGATAAGAAAAGGACCTGCCCCTACAAATCTTGAGATTCCGGATTATGTATTCTTAAACAAAACTACTATAAAAATTGGATAAAAAAGTATGAGCGAAAATTACGCACCAAAATCGGCAGTAGGGAAATGGTTTAATGACCGTTTACCACTTTTAAACTTAATTTATGGACATTTACTACCATATCCAACGCCGAAAAATTTAAATTATTGGTGGACATTTGGTGGAATTTTAACTTTTTGTCTAGTTACCCAAATAATTACAGGACTTGTACTAGCAATGCACTATGTTGCTGACGCCGACTTGGCTTTTGCAAGTGTTGAGCATATTATGAGAGACGTTAATTATGGGTGGTTATTAAGATACATACACGCAAACGGTGCATCACTATTTTTTATGGCGGTGTATATTCATATGGCAAGATCGCTATTTTATGGCTCATATAAAGAACCAAGAGAATTAATCTGGATTATTGGTGTATTTATATTTTTACTTATGATTGCTACTGCCTTTATGGGATATGTACTACCGTGGGGCCAAATGAGTTTCTGGGGAGCTACAGTCATAACAAATTTATTCAGTGCAATTCCTTTGGTAGGTGAGTCAGTAACTAACTGGTTGTGGGGAGGGTATGCAGTTGGTAGCCCACTTTTAACCAGGTTTTTCACATTACATTACTTGATGCCTTTCCTAATTTTTGCACTCGTTATACTTCATGTTTGGGCACTACATGTGCCTGGTAATAATAATCCTGAGGGCATTAATGTTGTTCAAGGTTCTCAAGATACAGTTCCTTTCCATCCTCATTACGTTGTAAAAGATATGTTTGCACTTGTTGTATTCTTAGTTGTATTCGCGGGCTTTGTATTCTTTGTCCCTAATTTACTTGGACATACTGACAATTATATTGAAGCTAATCCGTTGCAAACTCCAGAACATATTGTCCCAGAATGGTATTTTCTACCATTCTATGCAATCCTGAGATCTGTACCAGACAAACTTGGCGGAGTAATTTTAATGGTTTCAGCAATTGCTATATTAGCATTTTTACCTTGGCTCGATACTTCAAAAGTTAGGTCGGCAAAATACAGACCTCTCTATAGACAGTTTGTATGGCTCTTCTTTGCTAATGTAATATTACTTGGTTATCTAGGGGCTCAGACTGCTGATGGTCTATTTCTGATTATTGGAAGAATTGCTACTGCTTATTATTTTGCTCATTTTATAATTATTCTACCTCTACTTGGCTATATTGAAAAAACCAAACCTTTGCCCAAGAGCTTGAGTGAGCCTGTTCTTTCTCCAGAGGAAAGACAGATGAAGGCCGCTGCCTCTGGAGCCAGTGCATAGCTGCTGATATATGAAATTTATTATAAATTTATTTGCATCTTTCTCATTGCTACTGAGTTTTAGTTTCACTCAATTACATGCTGCTGGTGAAATGAAAGAGCCTATGCATCCTGATTGGTCATTTGAGGGACCATTAGGAAAATTTGAGAGAGCTTCGCTTCAAAGAGGTTATCAAGTTTATACCGAAGTTTGTTCAGGATGTCATTCAATGAACCTCTTAAGTTATAGAAATCTAATTGAAGAGGGTGGCCCTGAATTCAGCGAGTCTCAAGCTAAAGCAATGGCTGCAGCATTTGAAGTGAAAGCTGCTCCAAATGCCGACGGAGAAGTTGAAATGCGTCCTGCAATATTATCTGACAAGTTTGTTAGTCCGTATGAGAATGAACAACAAGGAAGAGCTGCAAACGGCGGCGCTTATCCCCCGGATTTATCTGTAATGGTTAAAGC
>CACMBZ010000023.1:0-3553 GCA_902612095.1 uncultured Pelagibacteraceae bacterium
GGACAATTATGTTTTGTTTTATGGGAGAGAATTTGTTTTTGTATTGGAGTAAAGACAATATCAGCACCGTATTTTTTTAAAACTTTAAGATCATTTTTGAGCGTCCTTGGGTAATTTTTATAATCTTCTTTTGGTCCAAATTGTGTAGGGTTAACAAAAATACTAACTACAACAATTGATTTTAGTTTTTTTGACTCCTTTACTAATTTTAAATGTCCTGCATGTAGAGCTCCCATTGTGGGTGTTAAGTGAATTTTAAAACCATCGCTTCTATATCGATTTAGGATTTTATCGAGATATTTTATACTCTTAACTAATTTCATTATGTATATCTTCAAAAATAATATTATCCGCAAACTTCTTTGACAAATTATACTTTTCCATATTATTAATTGTCCAAGTTAATAGTGGAATATTTTTCTTCCTTATACTTTGAATATTTCTCATACTTATTTTTTCTACATCAACCGCTAAAAAATTAATGCCGAGATGTGAAATCTCTTTAAAACCGATGTTGTCATTACTAGTTATTAGGCCTGTTTTATAAAATGGAGCATTGATTTTAAACCATTCACACGTTTTATAATCAAATGACTGCAAAGCAATTTCCCCATTGTAAGCTCGAATTATTTCGATTAACCTTTCTTCAATTTCAGGATTAAAACCAGATTTTATTTCAATTAAAATAGGTGTTTGGCCATCTACTAAATGCAGCATCTCATCGAGTGATGGTATTTTACAATCTGTATCTAAAAGCTTTAGTTTTCTTATTTCGTTTGTACTTAGATCATTAATATTAGAATTTATTCCACACATCCTTTTTAAATCGTAATCATGAAATACTACAATTTCTTTATCCTTAGATAAGACAATATCACATTCTATTGCAAGGTTGTGTTCTATTGCATTTTCAAATGCTTCCAAAGAATTTTCAATGATTAATTTTTTATCATGAAGCCCTCTATGGGCAATCGGACGATCAAGAAAAGGTTTCATTATTTCAGAATTTCAAATATTGATGCAACTTCAACACTAGCATTTTTTGGAAGAGAGTTTGCTCCCACTGCAATTCTTGAATGCTTTCCTTTTTCTCCCATAATATCGCAAATAACATCTGATGCACCATTGATGACTAAGGGATGGTCAGAAAATGAATGATCAGCATTTACGTAACCAGCAACATGAATACAATTAAAATCACTAAGTTCACATGAAGGGTTTAGTTGATCTAATATAGACAAAGTATTAAGCATACATATACGTGATCCATATGATGCCTCCTTAATATCAGTTTCTGATGGAACTTTGCCAGTTATAATTTTTTCATCTTTTATAGGAAGTTGCCCAGATACATAAACTAAGTTGCCTATTTTTTTAAAAGGCAAATAATTTCCAAGAGTTACAAGCTTAAATTGCTTATAATCTTTTTCTACTTCGAGTATTTTATCCGCTAACTTCATTAATAAGAAAATTATATATATCTTTCCAACTATATGCACGAAAATCCGCCTCTTTCGGTGAAACTGCAAGTTTAGATAATCGTTCATCAGATATGTAATGAATAGTTTTAGATCTTGATACTTCTTCTTTTACGGAGGATATGTGGGGAGCTAAATCATCTATAAAAAAAATTTTTTCATTAAAGTCTCTAATTAATTCTTTAATTACCAACCCTTTTGGTCCGTTTCCTGCAATTATTTGAAGATTAAGACCATTCTTTTGAAAACAATGCTTTCTATCATCCAAATATTTGAATGGAATATTAGTCAGCACTAAAATTTGAAAATTAGAATCCAAAAGTTTATTGATAAAGTGTATTGATCCTTCGACAAAAGTTATATCTTTTGATTCTGTTCGAAAAAAATCGTCTAAATATTCAAGTATAACTTCATTAGATACAACTTCATCAGTTCCTTTTTGTTTTATATTTCCAAAAAGAGCGTATGAAGTTAGGTCGTACCAAAATCCTTTTTTTTCTAAATAAATTTCAAAGCATTTTACGAAATTTAATAAAACTTCATCAGCATCAGTTATAAGCAGTGGTTTATCCTTTAAAAGGGTAGCTTTGTTTATTTGCTTTTGAAGGCCATCAGATAGCTTATGTGACACTAATTACTTAACTTCTATCAATGTAAGTTTTGTTTGAGTATATTGGCCAAGAGCTTCCAGAGATTTATCTCTTCCAGAGCCTGACTGCTTGTATCCACCGTGAGGTAAAGACATATCTCCATCGCTCAAACTATTTATCAGAACTTTTCCGCTTTTAATTCTTTTTGCAAGCTTGTGTACTTTATTTAAATCATTAGACCATATCATTGCATTAAGTCCATAATGAGTATCATTTGCTATTTGAAGAGCTTCATCTTCATTTTCAAAATCTATGGCACATAATACTGGTCCAAAAATTTCCTCTTTAGCAACAGTCATTGAATTTTGAACATCTTTAAAGACCGTAGGACTGACATAGTAGCCACCTGAGTCTTGAAGCACCTGATCACCACCAGTTATAACATTTGCACCTTCAGATTTACCTTTATCTATATAATTCATGATTCTTTCAGTTTGGGTTTTATCGACTATTGAGCCCATTAAAGTGTTTGGATCAAACGGGTTACCTGGCATCCAAGGTTGAGAGTAGCTTACGACTTTTTCTAAAAATTCGTCTTTTATCGATTTTTGAAGCAGCAACCTTGAGGGCGCATCACATACCTGACCACTGTTTCCAAACATGCCATCGGCTGCCATTTTCGCAGCGTGGTCTAAATCAGGTGCATCTGCAAATATTATATTTGGAGACTTTCCTCCACACTCCAGTGAAACCCTCTTCATGTTGGACTCACCTGCGTAAGATAAAAAATATCTTCCAACTTCAGTAGATCCAGTAAATCCAAGTTTATCAACATCCATGTGAGTCCCTAATGCTTTTCCTGCAGTAGGACCATAACCCGGTACTACATTGAAGACTCCTTCTGGAATACCAGCCTCCATTGCTAGTTCGGCAACTCTTAATGCAGATAAAGGTGATTGTTCTGCAGGCTTTAAAATAAAACTATTTCCAGTCGCTAACGCAGGTGCAAATTTCCAACAAGCCATTAACAAAGGAAAATTCCAAGGAGTAACTGCTCCAACTACACCCAGAGGTTCTTTTGTGATAGTGGCAATCAAATTATCACTTGTTGGCGCTACATCATCATAGAGTTTATCAATTGCCTCAGCATACCATTTTGTACAATTAATACATGCCGCTATGTCGCCTGTTGCTCTAGTTATAGGCTTACCCATGTTTAAGGTTTCTAGCAAGCCAAGCTCTAAAATATTTTTTTTCATTAAGTCAGCGAAATTAAAGAGAATTTTTTTTCTTTTTGAAGGAGCCATTCTAGACCATGACCCTTTTTCAAATACATCGCGCGCAGCTTTGACAGCTATGTTTATATCTTCAACGTCACATTCTGAAACGCTAGTTATTATTGATCCATCAACAGGGCTAATGCTCTCAAAAGTTTTGCCTGTTACTGAATTTATATAGTTTCCATTAATAAAAGCCTGATTTTTA
>CACMBZ010000024.1:0-3117 GCA_902612095.1 uncultured Pelagibacteraceae bacterium
ATCTAGTATTTTACAAGCATTGGGAGTTAATGATATGCCTGCGCCATGTTCACTTAGTGCGCTTGATCTTTCAAAAATTACACATTCTTTTCCAGATCCCTTTAGAACGCAACCTAAAGTAAGACCAGATATTCCTCCGCCAATTATACCAATTTTTTTCACTACTTAATTCCTATAAAAACAACAATTGTACTTTCAGCTTTCACTGTAAAGCTATCTCCATTTACTTCGTTACTTATGCCATGAGAAAAAGATTTCAATTTTTCGTTATTCAAATCATATTTTAATCCACTTGTTGTAATTTTATTATCTGACGACAATGAAATAATAGATACCGTCTCATTATGAGCGTTTATTTTTGTATTTTCTCTCACAAAGATTATTCGATAAAAACTTGTTATCAGTTCAATTTGCAAAATATCTGAGTAAGTGCTGGCTATTAGAATATTTGCCATTGAATGATCTTCCCTCAAACCAGTACTTCCTAATATCACGACTTTTTTAATACTATTCTCTTTGCAATAATCTAACGATTTTTCTAAATCAGTCTTGTTCTGATCGGATAATTCAACAACTTCTATTTTACTATCAAGTTCATCAATTGCAGAGGAGTCAAGATCACCTAAAATTAGATTAGGTTGAACTCCTAATTCTTTTAAATTTTCCGATTTAGCATCAATACTAATAAAGTAATCGTTACTATCTATTACCTTTTTAACGTAATTAGTTTTTGAAACATTTCCGTTTGCAATTAAGACAGCGCTCTTTATCAAGTTTATACCGTAATTAGTAATTAATTGGTCCAGAAATTACTTCAAATCTCTCATTTTGAACCTGAAAGAAATAAGAAATATTACTTCCTTGTCTTTGATCAGGATTAAACGTTACCGTGCCTAGTTTTAATGGATCCTCGTAATCTTTAAGAGTTTCCATTGCCTCAACAAAGCTATCAACTGTTAAATCTTTTCCGGCTCTTTTGATAGCTTCAACAACTATATCGGCAAAAATATATCCATAAATGGCTCCAGTATTAGGGTCTGTTGCATAAATAGATTTAAATTTATCCCACCATTTTTTTTCAATTTCATTAGCCGTATCGTAATAAGGAAATACGACAGAATTTAAACAGTACAGTCCATTCATTACTCCATTTGGTTGTTCTGCCACAACTGTGTAGTAACTTGCTGAAGTTGTTACAAAATCAACATCTGTCCAATTTATTTCCTTCGCTTTCATAAAAGGTAATATAGTTGTTCTAACAATTGTTCCCATGGCCACTAAATCGCATCCTGCATTATAAAGTTTTTTTATTTGAGCGGTGAAGTCAGTATCTGTGGGCTTTGCTGACGCACTCTCAACTAATGTCATATTCATTGCTGCAAGTTGATCATCAACAGCATCAACAATTTCCTGCCCAAAATCAGTATCTTCATACAAAACACATACTGATTTTCGATTGTTATTCTCAATAAGATATTTCAATCCTGTTCTGATCTGATCATAGTATGTTGAACCCGATGTAAACTTCAAACGATCATAGGGTTCAAACATTGACCGTGCAGCTGTAAGGGGAAATAAACTTGGAATATTCATTGATAGTTGATCAGACATCACTGCATTATTCATTGGTGTACCAAGAGAGCCCAACATAAAGCCAATTTTATCTTTTCTTAACAGTTTATTAGCCGCTTGCACCGCTCTTGGGACAGTGTATTGATGGTCTTCAACGATAAATTTTATTGTTCTGCCATGAACTCCACCCGCTTGATTAAATTCATCAATTCGCATGTTTACACCGTCAACACTTTGCTTTCCAATCATAGAGGCAGGTCCACTTAGATCTGTATGCATTCCAATTAGGATCTCATCTTCTGTAATCCCTTGGTCAGCAAACGATAACCCAGAAAAAAGTAATGAAAGAAATAAATAAACAAAAATTTTCATTTAGTATGTATATTCTTTATTATCCTTTTGAATAAAAGTTCCATTTTGAACTTCAAATAAATAAGCAACATTTGCACCTAAATGTTTTTCTGGGGACCAAGAAAGTGTTGTCTCGCCAAAAGGTATTTTATAATCATTTATACTTTCTAATGCATTTAGAAAACTATCTGTTGTCAAGTCACGACCAGCAATTTCTAATGCTCTAGCAGTTATATCCATGTACATATAACCATAAGCTGAACCTATATTTGGCAAGTTTCCAAAAGTCGACTCATAGGTATCAATCCAATCACAAATCTCAGGAGAACAATTTGCTTTACTTGGAGTATCAAACTGAGCAAATGTGTAAAATCCATCTGTAACACCATCAGGTTGCGATGCTATAACAGGATGAAAACTTGCAACCTGGCCAAAAAATAATGCATCCCATTTCATCTGCCTAGCTTTTGTATAACCAAGAATTGTATCTTTAACAATTGTACCCATTGCAACAGCTTCACAGCCTGAATTTTTTAATTTTGTAATTTGAGAGGTTAAATCTGTATCAGTTGGCTTATTAGTTGCTTTTTCATGCAGCTCTAAACCCATTTCGTTGAGTTGGTCTACAGTCGCTTCATATGTTTCTTGTCCAAAATCATTGTCTTGATAAAGAACGCATATTTTATTTTTTCCTCTCTCATTGATTGCCCACTTAACTCCAGCTCTGATTTGATCGTAATAACTTGAAAGAGCTCCAAATTTTAAACGATGTAAAGGATCAGTCATTGATCTTGCTGATGATAGAGGAAATAAATTTGGTATATCTTTTTTTTCTTGAGCTTCAAACACAGCATTGTTCATTGGCGTACCTAAACTTGCAACCATCAGAAATATCTTATCTTTATTTAGAAGCTTGTTTGCTGCCTGAACTGCACGAGGAACCTGGTATTGATGATCTTCTGCGATAATTTTTAACATTCTTCCGTGAATGCCTCCTGCTTTATTTATTTCATCAATTCTCATTTGAACGCCTTCAACTGAATATTTGCCAAATGAAGAAACAGGCCCACTTATATCTGTATGCATGCCAAGAATGATTTCATTGTCTGATACACCTTGAGAATAAGAATTGTGGCCAATTGTTAAAAATAGTGTCAAAAAAATTGAAAAAATTGAAAATCGCTTACTTATCAT
>CACMBZ010000025.1:0-2990 GCA_902612095.1 uncultured Pelagibacteraceae bacterium
TACTTTTTGATCTGCTATTTGTCGCAAATTTAACTTTAATACACTTGATACAAAATCTACTGCATAGCCTTTTGTGGCATCTTTTGCTCGAGCCCTTGCCATAATTGACATTGTGATTTCTGCCAAATAATCATAAACAATAAAGTCTAGATCGTTTCCATTCAATAATTGAGGTGTTGCAATAACGGAATCGCCCCAAAATCCACTTGCCCCACCTATTCTAAGTTTTTTTGACATTTGAATGATTATATCTATTTTTGTTATAATTAGTTAAATAATTAAATTGTCTAATACATTATGAGTTTTTTCAAATCAATAAACAATGCTTTCGTGAAATGTTTTGATTTTAAGACCAGAGCCAACAGGGCTGAGTTTTGGTACTTTTACTTGTTCACAACAGCTGTTGGTTTTGTTGGATTGCAGCTTGATATGTTTTTTCAATTACAACTAGTCGGTATTGAATTAGCTAATTCAACAGATTCAATAATGCTTGGGCCAATGTATATTTTTTTGTATTTTCTTTTTATTATTCCAAGTTTCGCTCTCTACATAAGAAGACTGCATGATGTAAATCGTTCAGGTTGGTGGCTCTTAATTGTACTGGTTCCTTTTATTGGAATAATTACTATTATTTTTTTTATGTGCTTAAAAGGAACTGAAGGCAGTAATGATTTTGGAGAGGTTTCCTCTTAATTTTCGTTTGACTTATTTTTTGCTTTAAATGCTTTTGGACCGCTGCAGCTACTACACCCTGAACTTTCATTTAAAACTTCTTTTTCAATATCTTTTTCTAACAAACTTAGTGTTGCAAGTCCCAATAGAATAAACATTGGAATGATAATTAATAAATGCTTTTTATTTGTCATTTTTTAAGGTTTGATAATTGCTTCTATAATAAATAAGCGGATTTCTATTATCATCAATTTTTAAATCTTCAACTTTACCTATTACTAAAACATGATCAGCAATATCAATTTGCTGATAAACCGATAACTCAATGTGACCTAAAGTGTCATCGAGAATGATATTATTGCTTGATGATAGAGTATGGTTTGTTTTACTCACTTTTTCAGGGTCTTTCGTAGCAAATAAACGTGATATTTCTTCTTGTTCATTTGAAAGAAAATTAATAACAAATGAATTATTTTTTAAAAAGTCTACGTGATCAGTTTCAGACTTATAAATATTAAATATAATCAGTGGTGGTTTTAAGCTTAAAGATGCAAATGAATTAATTGTAAAGCCACTTTTATGCGATGTAGCCACTGCAACTCCTGTTGCAAACGAACCAAATGCTTTTTTTAGAATGTTTTCCTCAAAATCAGCAGTCATTTAACTAAATAATTTAAATTAATACAGAACGGAGCATAGAAACATACCCACTTTTAATTTCTAGATCTTCATTTTTATGTTTTTCTAGTATCATCTCATGTGCTTTCTTGAGCTTATAGCACGGAACAAACATAAATAAATGATGCTCAAGATGATAATTAACATAGTATGGTGCAACAAAGGTTCTTTCTATAATATTTGCATACGTCGTTCGAGCATTATTAAAATCATCTTCAGATTTTACTCCTGCATGTTCGGCAATATTTCTTATTCTTAAAAATAGCTGAAAAAAAGTAAATAGTGGCAATAACCAGAATGCTAAGTAATACCACCATTGACCCATGAGCCAAAAAATAAAAAATATAATGAGATTTGAAATTAATATGCCATAAAGAGTATTTCTTGATTCAAAACCACTAATTTTTTTTCCATCATTCTTTTTTGTGTCACTTTTTAGCAATGTTTTAAAAATCAACTCATATCTTTGAACAAGTCCTGAAATACCAAAAATATCTCTAAGTACTTTTCTTAACATACTCTTTTTTTCAACTGGAAATGGCTTTGATAAACTTAGGTCAGGATCATCTTCTAATTGAGTATTTCTATGATGTGCAAGGTGATAGTGACGATAGCCATATGTATCAGACCATACTGGAAAAGCACAAACCCATTGTGATAAGGAATTATTTAATTTTGAACTATTTGTAATTAGACCATGTGCTCCCTCATGCATTAAAATTGCTAAACCAAGTTGTCTTCCAGCGATAATTAAAACCGCGGCAATAAAAGTAAATATATTTGGGAATATTGAAAAAATAAAAATTGATAAAAGAATAATCATCCAAGCATGAGCAAGTAATCCAATTCCCTTTAGATCGCTTTTCTCTCTTAAATGATCAATTTGTTCATCTAAAAGAACTTCATTAGGTTTTAAAAATGGTGTAAATTTTTTATCCATCAATTTATTTATATATATTTTTTTATTGGTTTTACACTATTTAGAATATGCTAATAATTACATATAGTTAATACTGTTACCAAATTATGAAACTATCTATTAATGATAATATATATCATATTTTTGTTATCTAAATCCCATACAATTTAATTGAATAAAAGGAGATTTCTATGACAAAACTTATCAAGCAACTTTTAATTGCACTTACATTTATTGGTTTTAGCATCACTACAAGTAAGGCATTGGTACTAGATGTATACACAATAGACGGTGTAGACACTCAAGCTAAAAGAGCTCAAATGGTTGAAGGATTTAACAGCTTTAAAGAAAATGCTGTTAATGGTGGAGCCAAATGGATTGATTTTACACTAAATGTTAAGATCAGAGGTGACGGCTATAGAGAACAGTTTACATTTGCTGTAATTTATGAAAATGCAAGCGATATGATGGAAACGCACGAAATATTTGCCGCTAATCAACAATGGTTTGATCCATTTGAGTTTGATGCTGAAAGTGCGCGCAATGCAATATTTGAAACACCTCCTGGTGTTGATGTGGATTATCAACCAGCACAACTTGGGCAGACTTTATGGTACTCATTTATTAATGTTACAGATTTACTTAATTTCTTAAATAGAGCTCCGCAGATAGCTGGTGTTTTAGAAGAAGCTGGAATGAAAGGTCAATTTGGTATTTTAAA
>CACMBZ010000026.1:0-2890 GCA_902612095.1 uncultured Pelagibacteraceae bacterium
CGTTCCAGCCAGTTCAGCTGCACCTTCTGGATCAGCAATAGTTGCTGCAGATGCAACATTTGCTGTCATTGCAGCAGCTGCTTCTGCTAGAGCGCCTTCACTTGCGTTACCATCAACAGCCGTCATAGCTTCTACCATTGCTCCTGCAACTTCTGCTGCAGCTTCAGGTGCTGCACTTGCAACTTGAGTTGCAATTGCTGATTGCATAGCTAAAGCTTCATCTTGAGAAAAGTTTTCATTTCCAGCAGCAACGGCTGCCATTTCACTTGCAATTTCCGTAGCGGCTTCGGGATTTGCTTGAGCGACGGTTGCAGCAATATTTGCAGCAGCGCTTGGTGCAGCTTCAGCCATAGCGACAGCAGCCTCAGTGGCCAGTTCAGGTAAAGCTTCACTAACTGCTCCAACTGCAGCGCCTGCAGTTGCAGGATTGGCATCAGCCATTGTTGCAGCTGCTTCAACAGCTTGTTCAGGTGCAACTTCTGCAATTGCTCCCATAACCCCCTCAGCAGCACCAGGTGCTGACTCGGCGATTTGTTCAGCAATATCTCCAATTGCTTCAGGGTTAGCTTCCATCATTGCGCCAGCAATATCGCCAGCTAATTCTTGTGCAACTTCTGCCGCAGCGCCTTGCGCATCAGCGATTGCTTCTTGGGCAGAAGCTTGTACTTCAGCTATTGCGGCTTGAGCTTGAGCTACTACGTTTGGATCGTCAGATGTTAAATCTGCCTGCAAGTCTGCAGTTGCCTCAGCAACTTGTGCTTGTGCTTCAGCCTGAGCTGCAGCAACTTCTTGAGCAGCACTTGCTTGAGCAGCAACAGCAACACCTGTTGCAATATCAGCGGCAGCTTCTGGATCAGCAGCGGCCATTTCTGTTGCTACTTCTGCAGCAACCTCAGGATTACCCTGTGCAACTCCACCAGCAATTGCGGCGGCAGCTTCTGGAGCAGCTTCTTGCATTGCCATAGCAGCATCACCCGCTTGGTCAGGCGCAAGTTCAGCCATCACTTCAGCAGCGGCTCCCGCAGCAGCAGGTGCAACTTCAGCCATCGCGGCAGTTGCTTCAATTGCTTGTTCAGGAGCTGCTTCAATAATTGCTTCTGTAGCAAGTGCAGCAGCGGCTGGATTTGCTTCAGCTATGTCTGCACATAATTCAACGGCTCCTTCAGGATTAGATGCCATCATTTCTTGAACCATTTCAGCAGCGGCTTCTGGGTTTGATGCAGCGGTACCAGCGATAATTTCAGCAGCAGCGTCTGGATTCATTTCAATCATTTCTGCAATAATTTCTTGCGTTGCAGCTTGTGATGCTTCAAGTGCAGCTTCTTGACCTGCTTGATTATTTTCTATCATCGCACCTTGTAAATCAGCTTGAATATCAGCAATGCCCTCCTGACCAGCTTCAGCAACTTGTGCTTGTGCATCAGCCTGGACTTCAGCATTTGCCAGAGCAGTTTCTTGATTAACTTCCGCAACAGCAGCTTGCGCAACACCAGATGCAACTCCGGCAGCAACAGCAGCAGCAGCTTCAGGTGCGGCCTGAGCCATTGCAGTTGCAACTTGAGAAGCAGCTTCAGGGTCAGCAGCAGCTACAGCACTTGCGGCTCCACTTGCGGCAGCAGGGTTAGCAGCGGCCATTGATGCAGCAGCATCCACGGCATGTTCAGGTGCAGCTTGAGCAACAGCAGTTGCAACAGCGCCTGCAGCTGCAGGAGCAACTTCAGCAATTGCTGCAGCCATTTCAGCGGCACCTTCTGGATTAATTTGTGTTAGAGATGCAGCTACAGCACCAGCGGCAGCTGGAGCATTTTGAACAACATCGGATGCAACATCTTCAGCTATATCAGGTGCAGCACTTGCCATTGCGGCTGCAGTAGCATTAGCAGATTGCGGAGAAGCAGCAGCGATTGCGCCAGCTATTTCGGCTGCTTGCTCTGGAATTGCTTGTGCAGTTGCAGATGCGATTTGTTGAGCTGCTGCAGGGTTAGCCTGTACAACGGCTGCCAACATTTCATCTGGATTATCATTATTGGCTGCATAGTCTTGAATTAAAGCCTGTTGTTCTTCAGGTGATCCCGCGGCGGCAACCTGTTGAAAAAACTCTTGTGCTTCTGCTGGCGTTACTGGCATTTAATTATTCCTTTCCAAAAATTTATAGCCTTATTTTTTTATCCTTTTTTAAAATTATGAAGCTGTATTAAATGTTCCTACTCTGGTTGTATCTTCAACCATGTCAGGCTCTAATAGGTTAATGACATCTAAAATTTCATAAACAGTTGTTAAAAGAGACATACTGTCATCAGATAAATCTTTTAATGCTCCTTCAAGTGCCTCTTCTGCAGCTAATACGGCAGCTGCATCAGTTTGATCTGCAGCTCTTTCTTTTTGAGCAATAGTAAGAAGTTCTTTTGCAATTGTTGCCTCATTCTCACTGTAAGAAAGCATTGTTCTTGCATTCGCATACTCAACCCAAGCATCTTTTGCAGCTTTGATTGTGTCTCTTTCTTTCAGAGCAAGATCGTTGATAGCTCTATCAAGAGCTGATCTATCATTTAAATAACCTGGCATTTCCATATAAAGACCTGAAATTGGAAATTCGACTGTGACTTTAATCTGTTCTTCATAATGGTTACCGCCTGTATGAGATGCATCTGTTTTGTCTGAATACTTCGCTTCTGCATCAACAGTTGGTCCAAAATTAGCCAAAGCAGACGCTAAATCATTCTTGGCTGTCTCAACATCTATTTTTGCAATTTGCAAATCTCTATTTCCTGACAATGCCATCACGACAGTTGCTTCCATAGATTTTGGTACCATTGAGATTGTTGATGGAGCTAATCGAGGTTTAGTTAAATTATTAACATCCACATCGTCGACGTTAAATAATTTTTCA